>NZ_PBSH01000001.1 GCF_002726155.1 Alcanivorax sp.
GAACAACATGCGCGGCATCATCAAGTGCGCCGCCGTGAAAGCGCCGGGCTTCGGTGACCGTCGCAAGGCCATGCTGCAGGACATCGCCATCCTCACCGGTGGTACCGTGATCAGCGAAGAAGTGGGCCTGAGCCTGGAAAACGCGTCCCTGGAAGATCTGGGTACCGCCAAAAAAGTGAACATCGACAAGGACAACACCACCATTGTTGATGGCGCTGGCCAGCAGGCAGATATCGACGCCCGTGTGGAGCAGATCCGCAAGGAAATCGAAAACTCTTCCTCTGATTACGACAAGGAAAAACTGCAAGAGCGCGTGGCCAAGCTGGCCGGCGGTGTTGCAGTCATCAAGATCGGTGCTGCCACCGAAATTGAAATGAAAGAGAAGAAAGCCCGTGTGGACGATGCCCTGCATGCCACCCGTGCTGCGGTAGAAGAAGGTGTGGTACCGGGCGGCGGTGTTGCCCTGGTGCGCGCTCTGGCTAACGTTGGCACCATCAAGGGTGACAACGACGAGCAGAACGCCGGTATCGCGCTGACCTTCCGTGCGCTGGAAATGCCCCTGCGCCAGATCGCCTACAACGCCGGTGCAGAAGCGTCTGTGATCGTGCAGGAAGTGCGCAATGGCAAAGGCAACTACGGCTACAACGCGGCCACTGGCGAGTACGGCGACATGCTGGAAATGGGTATTCTGGACCCGGCCAAAGTGACCCGTTCCGCGCTGCAGGCAGCGGCCTCCATCGCCGGCCTGATGATCACCACCGAAGCCATGGTGGCGGACAAGCCGGAAGAAAATGCCGCTGGTGGTGCCCCGGATATGGGCGGCATGGGTGGTATGGGCGGCATGGGCGGCATGATGTAAATCAGCCGGTCATTCGACCATTGAAAGCCTTAAAGAAAACCCCGCCTTGTGCGGGGTTTTCTTTTTTTGGGCAGAAGCGAGTTGAAAGTTCAAAGTGTAAAGTTGAAGCGCGGGGTCGGGAAGTGCCACCCGCAAACCGATGGCCGCCGCGATTCCTGTGCCAAAGCAGCGCCATACCAAGGCGCTCTCGTCGCGGCTCAAGCGCTTGCCGATTGGCACGAGTTCTAACCGCGTTTGAACTTTACACTTTGAACTTTCAACTCACCCTTCCCATAATCTCCTTTCATCCCTGACAGGCAGCCGCATGCAACCCAGAGACAGAAAACTCCGCCCGCACTTCGCCCTGGTGCTGGCCATGATGGTGGTGCTGGGACTGGCGCATGCCTGGGTGAACCCCTGGTTGGGGTTTGATCGGGGGGCGATCGAGCAGGGGCAGTGGTGGCGGATTTTTACCTGTCATCTGGTGCATCTGAATCACTGGCATATGCTGCTGAATCTGACTGGCTTGTTGCTGTGCGGGTATTTTTTTGAAGACCTGCTGGACCGCACCCGGTTTTGGGCATGGCTAGGGTTTTGTGGTGTCACCACCGGTGTGGCGCTACTGATACTGGACCCGCAACTGCAACATTATGTGGGGCTGTCCGGTATTCTTCACGGGCTGTTGGTGCTGTGCTTGCTGCTGGGTTGGCGGGGGAATCCCTGGCTGCATTCACTGGTTCTGCTGGTGATTGCCGGGCGGATCGTCATGGAGCAGCAAGCCGGTTACGACGTGGATTATCTGCGCAGCTGGATTGACGGGCGGGTGTATGTCAACGCCCATTTTTATGGCGCTCTGTCGGGCGCGGTGTTGTACGGGGGAATCAGAATTGTCGAATACGGCCAGCGCCGATGGCGCGCAAAACAATAACAAGGACGGCAAGAGCGGTTGCCTGATGTACGGTTTCGCCGGTGTTTTTCTGATCGCCGGCTTGGCGGTTATGGTGTTTGTGGCCATCAAGCCGTTATTTCATTACTGGCAGTCGGGTAGCTGGGACCGGGTACCTGCCACGGTGCTGAGCAGCACCCTGAACAGCCATCGTTCCGATGGATCGACTACCTACAGCGTGGATGCACGCTATCGATATACCTATCGCGGGAAAACCTTCACCAGCGACGTGGTGAGTCAGTATGGCGGCAGTGATAATTTTGATGATTACTGGCAACGACTTGGCAGCCGCCTGAACGCCGCGCGCCAGCAAAATCGCACGGTGAGCGCCTGGGTAAACCCGGATAACCCCGGTCAGGCGTATCTGGATCGCACATTGCGCTGGGGCTCCCTGGTGTTTGGCTTTGCGTTTGGTGGCGTGTTTGCGTTGGTGGGTGGCGGGTTGATGGTGCTGTTTTCCCGTGGCAGCAAGGAAAAGTCTGCGGTGTCGGAAACGGGGAGCTACACCAGCCAGCAGAAATCCGGGCATTGGTTCATGATCGGATTTGGTGCCATTTTTGTGCTGCTGCCGTCGCCGGCCTATATGGACGTGTGGGAGCGGGTCGGCCGGGGGGATTATGCCATCCTGCTGGTATTGCTGTTCCCGGCCGTGGGGCTGGGTGTTGCTCTGGGCGGCTGGAAGATGCGCCGGGCGTACCAGTTTTTTGGCCCCACGCCGCTGGTGCTGCACCCGGAGCCTGGTCACGCCGGTGGCCAGGTTGGCGGTCAGATTCACCTGGGCCGGTCGCTGCCCCGCGAGGCGGATCTGGAGGTGTGGTTGACCTGTATTCGTGGCCGTGAAAGTGGCAGCGGTAAAGACCGCAAAACCGTGGAGAGTGTGCTCTGGCAATCGGAGCAGCGTGCGTATTGTCAGCCGGCGCAAACGGGCACGGATATCCTCTTTTGCTTCGATGTGCCGGCAGAGCAATTGCCCAGCAGCGGTAGCGGCCGCAACTATATTTGCTGGCGGGTGGAGCTGGAAGGCCAGGTGGAGGGGCGTGAGCTGAAACGCAGCTGGGACATTCCCGTGCAGCCTGGAACCGGTACCAGCTGCTTTACCCTGCCAGAATCCCATCGCACTGCAGATCGTCGCGAGCGTGCGCTGGATGCTCTGGAATCGGCCAATCAACAAATCGAAGTGGTGCAGACCGGGGAAGGCTTGCATCTGATCAGTCGGGCCGGGCGCAACCTGGGCATGAAGCTGGGGTTGCTGGTGTTCGGCAGCATTTTTGCTGGAGTGGGCACCTTCCTGTTTGTGCTCGCGGCCGAAGAGGGCTTTATGCTCTATGTCATGGGTAGCATTTTCGGTTTGATCGGTTACCTGATTGTTTTCTCGACCCTGTATACCCTGGCGCGGCGGCTGGATGCCTGGGTACGCGGTGGCGAAGTGCGTAACCTGCGTCGCTGGCTGGGAATTCCGCTGTTTCGCCGTGAGGGGCGGCTGTTGAACGCCGACCAGTTGGTGCTGGAAAGTGGTATGAGCAGCACCAGTAATGGCCGTAAAACCGAGTACATGACCCTGTATGCCAAGGTGGACGACAAGAAACTGCGCCTGGCGGAGGGCATTGAAGGGCGGGAAGCGGGCGAAGCGCTGCGTGAGGCCGTGCTGCGCACCTTGCGACTGGTGTAAACTGTTCGCAAAGCTGAACTGGTGACGCAGGAACGCGCAAGCGTGTCCTGTATCGACTCCTGTAGCGATTTTGGTAGCGAAAGAGGCGAGCCAGTGGCCCCGACAATTTGCGAGATATCCGATGAGCAAAGACCGCCTGATTATTTTTGATACCACCCTGCGCGACGGTGAGCAGAGCCCCGGTGCCACCATGGACCAGGATGAGAAACTGCGTATCGCCCGGGCGTTGGAACGCATGCAGGTGGACGTGATTGAAGCCGGGTTTGCGATTGCCAGCCAGGGCGATTTCCGGTCCGTGAAAGCCATCGCGGATACCGTGCGCGAATCCACCATTTGCTCACTGGCCCGTGCCAAGGCGGCGGATATCGACCGGGCGGCGGAAGCGTTGGCCGGTGCTGAGTCCGGGCGTATTCATACTTTTATCGCCACCAGCCCGATTCACATGCAGCACAAGCTGCGCCTTGAACCGGATCAGGTCATCGAACACGCGGTGGCAGCGGTCAAGCATGCGCGCAATCATATGGGCGACGTGGAGTTTTCCTGTGAAGACGCGGGCCGTTCCGAAACCGATTTTCTGTGCCGCATTATCGAAGCGGTGATTGACGCCGGTGCGCGTACCATCAATATTCCCGATACCGTGGGCTATGCCATTCCCGAGCAATTCGGCGACACCATCGGCCAGCTGCTCACGCGTATTCCCAATGCGGACAAGGCGGTCTTTTCGGTGCATTGCCACAACGATCTCGGCTTGGCTGTGGCCAACTCCCTGGCGGCGGTGCAGGCCGGCGCGCGGCAGGTGGAATGTACCATCAACGGGCTGGGCGAGCGGGCCGGTAATGCCTCGCTGGAAGAAATCGTCATGGCGGTCAAAACCCGCCAGGACCTGTTTCAGGTGGACACCGGCATTAACGCCCGGGAAATCGTGCCCACCTCGAAAATGGTGTCGCAGATTACCGGCTTTCCGGTGCAGCCGAACAAGGCCATTGTCGGTGCCAACGCTTTCGCCCATGAATCCGGCATTCATCAGGACGGCGTGCTCAAGCATCGCGAAACATACGAGATCATGTCCGCCGAAGATGTGGGTTGGCACACCAACCGCATGGTGCTGGGCAAGCACTCCGGCCGTGCCGCTTTCCGGGCTCGTCTGGATGAGCTGGGCATCGTGTTTGCGTCGGAAGCAGCTATGAACGAGGCCTTTTTGCGCTTCAAGGACCTGGCGGACAAGAAGCATGAAGTGTTCGACGAGGATCTGCAGGCGCTGGTGAGCGACACCAAGCGAGCGGTGGAACAGGAGCGCTTCAAGCTGGTGCTGCTGGAAGCCAGCGCGCGCACGGGCGAAACCCCGCAGGCCCGAATTGTGATGTCCATTGATGGTACGGAACAAGACGCTACCGCCACGGGGGCTGGTCCAGTCGATGCCGCCTTCAAGGCCATTGAGCAACTGGCCGATAGCCATAGCACCCTGCAACTGTATTCGGTTAACGCGATTACCGCAGGCACCGACAGCCAGGGAGAAGTGACCGTGCGCCTGGAGAAGGGCGGCCGTATTGTGAACGGCCACGGTGCGGATGTGGATATCATTACCGCCTCGGCCAAGGCCTACCTGAACGCCCTTAACCACTTTGCAGCCGGGGTGGAAAAAGCCCACCCCCAGGCGGTAGAGGGCGTATGAAGAACGCACATATGCATCACGCTGGCACGCAACACGCAGACATGGCGTGTGAGTGTGCGGGCGTGTTTGCGTGCCAGCCGGCGCGGAGCGCCTCATGAACGAAGCGCAGCGCCAGAGTTACCTGAAAGCCATGGGGCTGACGCCCTGGGTGGCCCGTGTGGCTTTGCCCGGGGCGGCGCCGTCACCGGCATTGGACTGGCCGGAGGAAGAGCAGGCTAATGCTCCTGCATCGGCAGGGCCTGTTGTTGATGTGGCGATGCCGTCCCGGGAGCCTGAAAGTGCTCCTGTCGATGCTCCCTTGGCCGCCGCTGAATCCAGCCCGGCTCATGCGGGTACCGAGCATGCGCCTGAGGCATCGGCAGCTGACGCATTGGCGAAAGCGCCATCGGCCCGTTCCGTGACACCTGCTCAAGAGCAGGCTAAGGGCGAGGCCCCTGCACCAGCCAAGGCGAAAGTGAAAGGGCTCACATTTACGCTGGAAGCCCACTTGGGCGGCACCACCTGGCTGCTGTGCGCCCAGGAAGACAGCCAGGCACCCGGGCTGGGGCGTTTCGAAGCCCCGTTGATGGCCAACTTGCTCGCCCTGTTTCAGGGGCGTCCGCAACGCCCGCGTCGTTTCTTCTGTCCTCTCACCGAGCAGCCCATGCCGGCGGACGAAGCCGCCCAGGCGTTGTCGGCCTTTGTGGCCGGGCTCAGCGAGCAGAGCGGCGGCGAGCGGGTACTGTTATGCCTGCCGGAAACCGTGGCGCAGGCCCTGTTTGAACAACCCCGTTATCAGCCTTTCGAGTTGGGCCGCTTGCCGGCACTGGTGATCAGCAGCCTGGCAGAAATGCTGGCAGACCCGGTGCAGCACAAGAAAGCCAGCTGGCAAGCCATGCAGGCTCATGGTTACGATGGCGTTTGATGTCGCCGGCCCGGTTCGGGCCATGCAGGAGGCAGACCTGGAGGCGGTGCTGGCCATTGAAACGGCCGCGCAATTGACTCCCTGGAGCCGTAATCATTTTCTCGATTGCCTCGGCAACGCCCACTATCTGTGTCAGGTCGTGGAGGTTGAGGGGCAGCCGGCGGCGTTTCTGATTATGTCGCGGATTCTTGATGAAACCCATGTGCTCAATATCGCCGTGGCCCCTGCCAGGCAGCGTCAGGGGCTGGCCCGTGGATTACTGGAACAGGCCATAGACGCGGCCCGGCGCGATGCCATGAGTGTGATCTACCTGGAAGTGCGGGAAAGCAACCACAGCGCCCGGGTGCTGTATGAGTCACTGGGTTTCACGGTATCCGGCATCCGTAAAAACTATTACCGCCGGGGTGATGGCCACGAAGATGCGGTACTGATGCAGTGCCTGCTGGCCTCGGGGCATAAATAGCTACGAGTTGCGAGAAAACAGATAGGACAGATAGAGAGACGCGGAAAATCCCCCAAGCATCGGTCTTTCTACGAAGCCGCTGTAGGAGCACCGTTTAGGGTGCGAACCGAGCGCAGCGAGGCCAGCGGCCTGGGGCGGTCAGGAGGGATGGGTTGCAAAAGATATTGCGGGTAGACTCGAACTCCTGTCGCTTCGCTCTGTTCGTCCCCTAGAAGGGAACTCCTACAGTAAAACCCATCTTTGATTTCGCGGGTAGGGCGGTTGCCAGGTGGCACCATCCGCAAACCGCGTTGCCGCATGTAGCGTGCAGCCTGCAGCGGCTTCCTATTCCAACGGCATCCAGCCCTTTTCCGTATCCCGGAAATGGATTACCTGCTGGCGCTGGAAGGTATCACCTTTCTTGAAATTGCCGTGTTCCACTCGCAACGCGCTCAGTGCCATGATCATGGCGAACCGGTCCAGTCCTGAGAGTTCGTCGTTGCCTTTCACTTTATTGGTGTACCCCTGCAGATCTTCCCGTGCTTTCAGGCTGTAGCTGACTTCCACGGTGTAGCGACCATCACCGTCTTCATAGCCGTTGTGCTTTTCCACATCGGTGACTTCCAGCAGTTCGTCCAGATGGGCATTACGCATTTCCGCTTCCAGGGCTTTCTGGGCATCGCCGGCATCGGGGCTGCGGCTGCAGGCGCTCAACAGGGTAAGGGCGAGCAGGGCTGTCACAATGTGAAGGCAACGAACAGTGGCAGACATGGCTGTGTCCTGATTGAAAAGAGGAAGGCTCACTCTAGCATCGCTTTAGCCGTTGACCCAATGGCCACTGGGTTGCCCATGTAAAAGCTGGACAGAAGGCCCATGAATGCCAACGATAGGAGTAACAGGAAAACTCACCAAGGAGGGATTGTTCATGTCTGAAAGCCTGTTTCGCCGTTTGCTGATCATGGTGGCGCTGATCTTCTGTGGAGCCTTTGCGGTGCTGGTGATTCCGCCGCTGATGGCTAACCCGGACGTGCTGGCCGCTGCTGCTGGCGGTTTCGTCAATCCCTATGCCGCAGGCTATTCCACCGATGTCATTCTGTGCTGGGTGATTCTGGCTATCTGGGTGCTGTTTGAGCGCCAGCGTTACCAGGTGCGCGGCGGCTGGCTGGCTCTGGTTCTGGGTGTGGTGCCCGGGGTGGCAGTAGGCTTCGCCCTGTACTTGCTGATGCGCCAGCGGCAACTGAAAGGATCGGGTCTGGTCTGACGGGAAATGAGGCCGCGAAGGCTGTTATACTCGCGCCCTCGAAATACCCAGTCAGAGATAGAGCCCCATGAGCCTGCAAGACCAGGTGGCCAAGCGCCGCACCTTCGCGATTATTTCGCACCCGGACGCCGGTAAAACCACCATTACCGAGAAGCTGTTGCTGTACGGAAACCTGATNCAGAGCGCAGGNACCGTGAAAGGCAAGAAGTCCGGNAAGCACGCCACCTCCGACTGGATGGAGATGGAGAAGGAGCGGGGCATTTCCGTGACCACCTCGGTGATGCAATTCCCCTACAAGGATGCCACCGTCAACCTGCTGGACACCCCGGGCCACGCGGACTTCTCTGAAGATACCTACCGCACCCTGACCGCGGTGGACTCGGCGTTGATGGTGATCGATGCCGCCAAGGGTGTAGAGCAGCGGACAGTCAAGCTGATGGAAGTGTGTCGGCTGCGTGATACCCCGATTCTCACCTTCATCAACAAGCTGGACCGGGATGTGCGCGACGGCATCGATGTGCTGGATGAAATCGAGGACGTGCTCAATATCGAGTGTGCGCCGATCACCTGGCCCATTGGTATGGGCAAGAGCTTCAAGGGTGTCTACAACCTGCTCACTGACACCACCGTGCTGTACAAGACGGGCCAGGGCCACACCGTGCAGGATGTGCGCGAGGTCAAAGGGCTCAATAATCCTGAGCTGGATGAGGCCGTGGGTGCCGACTACGCCGAAGAGCTGCGCGACACTCTGGAGCTGGTGCAGGGCGCCAGCCACGAGTTTGATCTGGAGCGTTTCCTGGCCGGTAAACTGACTCCGGTTTTCTTCGGCACCGCACTGGGCAACTTCGGCGTTGACCATATGCTCGATGGCCTGGTGCAGTGGGCGCCACCGCCCCAGCCCCGTGATGCCACCGCTCGTACGGTGCAGGCTGACGAAGGCAAAATGACCGGTTTCGTTTTCAAGATTCAGGCGAACATGGACCCCCGTCACCGTGACCGTATTGCCTTTATGCGCATTTGCTCAGGCAAGTATCAGAAGGGCATCAAGCTCAAGCAGGTGCGCACCGGTAAGGACGTGCGTATTCCCGATGCGCTGACCTTCCTGGCGGGCGAGCGTGACAATGTGGAAGAGGCGTTCTCAGGCGACATTATCGGCCTGCATAACCACGGCACCATCCAGATCGGTGACACTTTCACCGAAGGCGAAGAGCTGGCCTTTACCGGCATTCCGCACTTCGCCCCGGAACTGTTCCAGCGCGTTGTCCTGAACGATCCGCTCAAGAGCAAGCAGCTGCACAAGGGCCTGACCCAGCTGGCAGAAGAAGGCGCTACTCAGGTGTTCTTCCCGCTGCGCAACAACGATGTGATTCTGGGTGCGGTGGGTACCCTGCAGTTCGATGTGGTGGCGGCACGGTTGAAAGGGGAATACGGCGTCGATTGTCGTTATGAACCGGTCAGCGTGGCCACGGCCCGTTGGGTGGAAGCGGATAGCGACAAAGACATGTCTGCTTTTGAGCGCAAGGCCTACGATAACCTGTCCCGTGACGGTGCCGGGCACCTGACGTACCTGGCGCCGACACGGGTAAACCTGCAACTGGCCCAGGAGCGCCACCCGGACATTCGTTTCCGCGAAACCCGGGAAATATGAGAAGGCAATTAATAGTTAACAGTGAATAGTTAACAGCGAAAATCGAAGAACCTGACCCATCCATGCTAAACATGGCCGCTTTACTACGGGTCGGACAATGGAACCCGCATTTGAAACGAGGTGGACATGGATGTCGATATCGCTCGCCAATATCTTCTCGGCAAGCCCGAAGCGATGGAGGATTACCCTTTTGGCCCGGATGTGGCGGTGATGAAAGTGCGCGACAAGATGTTTGCCACGTTGGGCGAGGAAAGTGGTGAAGGGCGCATGAATCTGAAGTGTGACCCGGATCAGGCATTGGCGCTGCGGGATATTTTTGCGGCGGTGTTGCCTGGTTACCACATGAACAAAAAGCACTGGAATACGATCAAACTGGACGGGTCTATTCCCGAGGGTGAACTCCAGCGAATGATCGACCATTCCTATGCTTTGGTGGTAGCAGGGTTGTCGAAAAAAGTGCGTGAGGGCATGGCCGTGCGCCACGGCCGAGAATCACTCTACGGCGGCCAGAACTGAACAGGCAGGGAGACGGCAATGGCAGTAGTCATCGGTGGCGTTATTATTATTTGGCTGGGCCTCACCATGGGCGCGGCGGGCTTGCGCTGGTTGGGTGTAGCGCTGCACTACCCGGCCCGGTTAGCGGCGCCGGTATTGTTGGCGTTACTGGAAACCGTGCTGTTTCTGTTGTTCGTTCCCGGCACCGAGTTGCTGCCAGAAAGCTGGGGCTGGCCCATGGCCGGTGGCCTGGTGGCAGCGGCCTGGCTGATTAACGGCGCGGTCAGTGGATTGGATTGGCATCGCAACCGGCAAGTGAGTTCAACGTTGAAAGTTGAAAGTTGAAAGGCGCGGGCAGGTTCTGGTGCCTCCTGACCTGCTTCTGAGCCGTGTCGTGAAGATCTTGGCAGGAGTTATTCTATTTTTTTATCGTTTCGGCGCGGCAATAGCGGCCATCGCTTCGCGCAAGCCCTGCTTCGTGCTTTTGAACTTTCAACTTTGAACTTTCAACTCGCTCAAAAACTACTCCAGCCGCTGAATTCCATTCCCCGATACAACCAATACTTCCACACCGAATCATCCGCATACACGGCATAGTCGGTGCTGTGCTTTTCGTCGTAACGGTTTTCCCAGCGCCGTTCGAAGGTATCGCTGGCCTGTTGCATGATGGCGTGGTCGGGGGCGGCGATCAGGCGCACGCTACTTTCCAGATTCAGGTTGTCCAGATTCCGCCGGGTGTAGTTGGCGGAGCCGAGGATCAGTTCGGCGCTGTTGGCGCTGCGACGTAACAGCATCTTGGTGTGGCATTGCTCACCCTGGGTATTGCACCAGCGCACCGGAATGCCGGCGTTGTGTAATTCATGCCCCACCTGACGGTTGGGAATCCCGTTCTTCTCTCGACCGAAGGCATCCTTGTTGGGATCCAGCAGGACGCGCAGTTGCACGCCCCGTTGCTGTGCTGCCAGCAATGCCTCCATCAGGGGGCGATGGGACAGATAGAACACGGACACATCCACCTGATCGCCGGCCTGGCTGTGGTTGAGGGTGGCGAGTAGCGCATCGCGAATCGCGCCTTCGGTAAGCAGTTGCAGGCGAGCATCGGCGCTCGGGTCTGCCGGTTGTGTTGGCAAGGCCGGCAAATTTGGCAGTGAGGTATCGGTGAGCGTTGCTACGGCTAACTCACTGGCCAGCAGGTCGTTGACCGCATTGCCTTGAAAGCGTAACCCGATATTGCTGTGGGCACTGCTGCCATCGTGGGCATTGGCGGAGGTGACCAGGCCGGTCCAGCGTTCGCCTTCGTCTACCACCAGGGTCTTGCGGTGATTGGCCTTGAAGTTCAGCAGTGTCAGGTAGCTGCGCAGGGGGACCTGTCCCGGCCCCATGGGATTGGGCAGCCAGCCCTTGTCCGGGTTGTTGCCCAGCCACTGACAGCATACCCGCCACAGGCCGGACCAGCTGGGGTTGGAGTCACGCAGTGCCGGTAAAGGCGTGGTGACGACGGTGATGTTGGCTTTCTTCAGGCGCGTAAGGTGCTTGCTGTGGAGCCCGCCATAAAGCGTATTGATGGGGTCGGTGATCACCACGATTGGCATGGCTGGATGGCTGGCCCGTCGGGCCAGCAAGGCGTCGGTGAGCTCGCTGGACAAGGCCCGGTCGCTCTCGGTGGCGGTGCCCTGAAAATCGTTGAAGAGGAACATGTCGACCACGATGAGCTTTTCCGCCTGGCCAATTAAGCGGAAGAATTCGTCGAAGATATGTTGCCGGCTAAGCCGCGTGGTTTCGCCGCCGTTGTCGCTTTCCCAGGTATCGTCTACCAGCAATTTGAGCCCGTACACCGCATGGGTTTCCCCTTGGGTATTCAACCCCGGAGGCAGCGGCTTGTAGCGGTGCCAGAGGGCGGTGCTGGCGGTCAGGGCAAGCAGCATCAGCAGGGCGAGTTTCAGGCGGATCATAGGCAGTCCTGTGCAGTTGATGGGGCTACCTTATCAGCTAATCGGCAGAGCGCCATTCGGCTCTGTCATTCCTTTCTTATTAAGTGGTACACACGTGCAACATTCTGAAAAGAATGCCGGCTCCACGGTAACTATGGTACTACGGTGCCACAACAGTGTGGCGCCGATAACTCTCTGACAATCAAGGTCTACCCGTGCGTATTGCGCGGATCTTAACAAGGGAGTCTCTGAATAACCCCTTGCGTACTCAGCGTGGCCAGAAGGGTGCAGCTGTTGTGTTGTGTCGCGACGGACAGGGTGGCTCCCTTTCCTAGCGATAAAGCGCAGCAGATGTGGCCTTCTGGCCGCGCCCTCCGGGTCTTCCAGGCCGGCCCGCACTCGTTGTTGCGTTTTTTCGATGGATGGACATACACCTTCAAAATCGCGCCTAGATTGCGAGCCAGCCTGAAAGACTGAGCATGCAAGGGGTTATTCAGAGACTCCCAAGAACAATCAGCGGTCCACGCTGATCCCGGCGCGCCAACGGTTGCTGCCCGGGGAGGAGCCTGCGATGAAAATGCCTGCGTTTGTCATGCCTGTCACCCTGACCCTTTTGCTCACTGCTTGTGGCGGGGGCGGGTCATCGTCGGTGCCAGTGACCAGTAACCCCCCTGCTGAGCCCACCCCGAATGAGCCCGATGAGCAGATTGCCGGGGAAGGTGAAATCCGGGTGCTTTCGAATCGGGCAGACCTGATCAGCGGCGGTGATGCATTGGTGGAGGTGATCACACCCGATGCGGCCCAGCTTGAAGGCGCCGTGGTGACACTGGGGGACAGGGCCGTCACCGACCAACTGACGGCTACTGACGCCGGTACCCTGAAAGGCCTGATCAATGGCCTGGCGCTGGGCAGCAACCGGCTGACCGTGGTGCTGGCGGATGACAGCGTGCTGGAGCGGACCCTTATTAACCATCCTAATGGCGGGCCGGTGATTTCCGGGCCGCAAATACAGCCCTGGCAATGCACCAATGCGGCGGCGGTGGATGCCCAGTGCAACCAGCCAGCGGAGTACAGCTTCAAGTATGTGCCCGCCGACAAGCTACAAAATTTGCTGACCAATTTTGATCCAGAGAACCCGGGGATCCCCGGGGCTTTCCAACCTTACGATCCTGCCAATCCGCCAGCCGAGGATGTGATTGCCCGGATCACCACGGATGCCGGTGTGGCGGTGCCTTTTATCGTGCGTACGGAAGAGGGGGTGCAGAATCGGGATCGCTACCTGATCATGACGCTGTACCAACCGGATCAACCCTGGACCGCGCTGAACCCTCAGCCCCAGTGGAACGGCAAATTGCTGATTCACCACGGCGGTAACGTCGGGGTGAGCTATGGCATGGGCGAAGCACCCCGGGGGGATATTGCGGGGACGGCCCCGGAAGGGGCTGAGTTGCTACTGGGTGACAGCATTACCACGGCCCTGGGGCGCGGTTTCATGACCCTCTCCACCGCCCAGGGCAACCTGGGGCATAACGCCAACCTGGTGACCGCCGCGGAATCACTGATGATGGGCAAGGAGCGCATTGTCGAGCAGTACGGCGAAATTCGTTACACCATCGGTACCGGCTGTTCCGGTGGTTCAATCACCCAGCAGCATGTGGCCAATGCCTATCCGGGGATTTATCAGGGGTTGATTGTACAGTGCTCTTACCCGGATGTGTGGACCACCGCCACCCAGTTCGCGGATTACAACCTGCTCAGCCAGTACTTCGGCAATCAGCTGCCCACGGACCCGCAAGGCTTTCAGGATGTGGTTACCCGGTTGTTGAGTTCCGGGGTGATTCCCGCTGCGCAATGGTCCGCGTTCTACGGCCATCTGCCGTTGAATCCGCTGGTCTCGGATCTGGCCTTTTTCCCGGCAGCCTACCCTGACCAGCAAAGCTGCCCGGGTCTGGAAGACGGGGTGACCGTCTATGACGCTCAGGACGCTCCGGGTGGATTGCGTTGTGGCTTGCTGGATTACATGAAATCCCAGTTTGGGCTGCGCTCGCCAGAGGTCTGGACAGCGAATGAGCAGTTGTTATCACGGGGCTTCGGCGGTATCCCGCTGGATAATGTCGGAGTTCAATATGGTCTGCGGGCGCTGCAAAGCGGTGTTATCACCGGTGACCAGTTCCTGAAAGTGAATCGTGAAATTGGTGGCTTGAATGTGGATATCGACTACCAGCCGGAGCGCACCGTGGCTGATAGCCAGGCGCTGCACAATGCCTACCGCACCGGTGCCATCAACTCCGCAGAGCACCTGTCTGGCGTGCCGATCATTGACTTGCGTGGGCCGGATCCGGGTATTGCCCACGATGCCTACCATTCCTGGCAGATGCGAGCGCGGCTGGAAAAAGCACAGGGCCACGCGGATAACCAGGTGATCTGGTACGGCCCGGCGCCCCTGTTTGGCGATACGGTTTATACCACCGAGGCGTTACTGGTGATGGATTTGTGGCTGTCGCAAATTGAAGCGGACGCCTCGGCATTGAGCATTGAAGAAAAAGTCCGTGAGCACAAACCGGTCTACGCCCGTGACCGTTGTTTGTCGGTATCTTCGCTGGTGGGCCCGGAAGGCCCGATCGTGCCGCTCAGTGGCAACCTGCTATACCCGACCCCGATTCTGCCGGGGCTGGACCTGTCGTTGTTGCCGGTGGCGCCGGCAGAGGCGGGGGTGGTGGTGGATGCGCTGACCGGGCAGGTGTGTGGGCTGGATCTGAGTGAATTGCCGGTGGTGTCCGATATCCCCGTGGTGGGCGATCTGCTGGGCACCGTGGCAGATTTGTTATCGCCGATTACCGATCCCCTGGTGGGCCTGCAGCAGACCGTGGTACAGACACGCTTTGGCACCCCGCGCACCGTGGCCGGCGACAGCATAGAAACCCTCACCAACAAGTGCCAGTTGAAACCCGTGGACCCGGCGGATTACCCCACCGTGCTGGACCCGGAAGGGTTTGCAGCGCAGGTCGCAGAGATTTTCCCGCAGGGCGTGTGTGACTACAGCAAGCCGGGGGTGGGGGTGGCGCCCACCGAAACCTGGCTGCAATACGGCGATGCGCAGAACGTTATTTATGGCGGAGAGGCGTTGCCGGGTGAGGCCCCGGCGTCGCGTCAGGGCTGGGCATCTCCGGCCTTTGGCGTGGGCATTCAGTAAATGCCGAGCTTGTTTTTACAAGCGGCAGAGGCTGGCGTCAGCGAGCGGCATGACGCCGCAGGGAGGGCATTGCAGCAAACAATCTTCGCCAGCCTGCTGCTACTGTTTGAACTGGTAATCTTTCAGGCCCGCATCATCATCAAATTGTATGGCCGCTCTTCCCTGTAGTTGCACAGCGTCCTGACTGAGGCTGACGTGCTCATCCGCCATAACGCCTTCATTGAAGCGGTAGATTGGTGCTGGTGCGTGCGTCAGGCAGTGTTCACGGAAATTCGCTTTTGCTTCACGCACTGCCTCGCGGCGTTGTTGCCAGCCAGCGAGGGCCTGCTGGCCATGCCGTTGCGTCAACATGCTTTCCGTCATCGTGTGGGACAGTGCCACTGCGGTGGCGTTGTTGCCGCCAAAGCCCTTGGAGTTGATCAGCGTTGCTTGCAGGTCATCACGGGGCTGATGGGTCAGGCAAAAGTTCAGGTGGTCGCGGTGCACGTCGTCGGCAATATGGTCCACGGTGCGAATGCCTGGCAGCCAGCCATGGGCAAAGCTGCCCAGGGCGGCAGACAACTGATCGCCGCCGGCGCTGCCCAGGGAGTGACCCAGGTAAGCCTTGATGGCAACCACGGGCCAGTGCTCGATGCCAAAGGCCTTGGCGGTACGATCCAGGATTACCGATTCGGTGGTGCGATTCTGCGGCGTGCCGGTGCCGTGGGCGTGTACAAAACTGTGCTGGCGTAGCCCTTGTTCGCCGATCAGCTGGCGGGTCAGGGCGGCGGCCTTGCCCATGGTCAGGTAGTTGCCCACGCCGGGGGCGGAGATGGATTTTTTGCCGCCGTCGGCATGGATGAACACATCGGGGACCGCGCCGAGGATGTCCGCGCCCAGCTCCAGCGCCAGGGTATCGTCCATCAGCACGGTAAACTGGGCGGATTCGGCCATGGTGAAACCGCAGTTCTCCGAGAACGGGCGGCAGGCCCGCTGCAGGTCGGCATGGGCCGCTCCGTCCAGTGCGGCCAATGCCTGGTCTTCTGCCAGGGCGCCCATGGCCCGGTAACCTTCCATGATTTCTGGCACCAGCGGTGCCTCACTGGTGCCGATAATGGCGACCCGCACTCTGCCACTGCGAATGGCGTGGACGCCTTTTTCCAGGTTGTACAGGAAGGTGGCACAGGCGCCCAGCATGCCACCGGTGGTGCCCACGGAGTGCAACACATAGGCATTAAGGAAGTCCGCGGTCATTTCCCCCAGACCCAATGGCACCTGCTTGGAGGTGATGCGTTGGCCGTTGGGGGGGAAGCGCATCACCCCGCCCAGGCCGTTGTCATCCATCTGCGACATGGCATTGCTGGCGTATACGGCGACTTGATCTGGGCGTACCCGATCGGCCACCTGCGCCCAGTCCATGCCCAGATCGCCCAGCGCATCACTGATCCCGAAAATAGCCATTTGCAGGGCACGGGGGTGGTTCCGGGAGGCATACAGCGCACCAGGATCGAAGCCATCCGGTAGCTGTCCGGCGGCGCTAACCCGGCGCGGGGTATCGTGGGGCACCCGCAGGCTCAAGCCTGGGGGCAGGGTGACGCGGCTGCGACGCTTGTCCACGGCGGTGACCTGCCAGCCCGCAGGCAGGCTGTCCGGCAGGTCCATGTTGCGCATTTCCAGGGTAATGGGGGCATCGCTGGTGCCGGCGAGGGCGCCGTGTAGCTGATGGCTGTCGGGGAGGGCGCGAATCAGGGTGTGGGCCAGTACGGCCTCACTGTTATTGTCGGTAAGGCGGGACAAGGCGCTCAGGGTGTCGCGTTGTTGTGTGCTGTCCAGTGCATCGAAAATCAGACGCTGAAACGCAAAATGCTGGGCACTGCGGCCGGCCGCATTGATGCCGCCCATGGCGGTAATAACGGGTAATGCTGACATGGTGCTCCCGGGCTTGTGCCCAACCCAAAACGGTGACTAGCCGGTCAGGGTACAGGTGAAATCCGGTTTTGCGTATACGACTGAGGGCAAATCCGGTCAGGAAAGTGCAACAGAATTTGAAAGTGAAAGCGGATGTTTCGGGGTGGGCTGTTTGAGGTGTGGCTTTGCCATTCTACGACGCCGCTGTAGGAGCGGCGCTCGAGCCGCGAACCGAGCGGAAGCAAGGCAGAGAAGCGTGATCATTTAGAAAGATCTGCTAGACGCTGGAATACCTGATCGCCCTACGGGCGATTTTCGCGCAAGCGCGGTTCGCGGCTCAAGCGCCGCTCCTACGGAGGGGTGGTAGAGGTGGAATACAGAGGGCGCCCCCAACAAAAAACGGGGCCTTTAGGCCCCGTTTCGTCTGGCATCAAGCGTCCAGCGTCAGGCGCCTCACACCAGTTCGATGGCCACTGCGGTAGCTTCACCGCCGCCGATACACAGGCTGGCCACACCGCGTTTGCCGCCGGTGCGCTTGAGCGCGTGGATCAGGGTCAGGATGATCCGTGAGCCGGTGGAGCCCACCGGGTGACCCAAGGCACAGGCGCCGCCGTGGATGTTCACTTTTTCGTGTGGGATGCCCAGATCGATCATCGGCATCATCGCCACCATGGCGAAGGCTTCGTTGATCTCAAACAGGTCCACATCGTCCACGCTCCAGCCGACCTTCTTCATCACCGCTTCGGTGGCACCGATGGGGGCGATGGTGAATTCGCTGGGGTGCTTGCTGTTGGTGGCGTGGGCGAGGATGCGGGCCAGCGGCTGCAGGCCGCGCTCATTGGCAACGGATTCGCGGGCCAGAACCAGTGCAGAGCCGCCATCGGAGATGGAGCTGGCATTGGCGGCGGTGACGGTGCCGTCTTTGGCAAAGGCCGGGCGCAGGGTGGGGATCTTGTCGATCTTGGCATTGCCCGGCTGCTCGTCGGTGTCGACCACGGTTTCGCCCTTACGGGTCTTCACGGTCACCGGTACGATTTCGTCCTTGAACCAGCCGTTGTCGACGGCGGCATTGGCACGGTTAAGGGATTCGATGGCGTAGTTGTCCATGTCTTCGCGGGTGATGTTGCGCTTGTCGGCCACTTCCTGGGCGAAGGAGCCCATCAGACGGCCGGTTTCCGCATCTTCCAGGCCATCAAGGAACATGTGATCCATTACCTGACCATGGCCCATGCGCATGCCGGCACGGGCTTTCTCCAGTATGTAGGGCGCGTTAGTCATGGACTCCATGCCGCCAGACACAACGATGTCGTTGGTGCCGGCCTTGATGGAATCGTAGGCAAACATGGTGGCCTTCATGCCGGAGCCACACAGCTTGTTAATGGTGGTGGCACCGGTGCTGTCCGGCAGGCCGGCCAGACGCATGGCCTGACGGGCCGGGCCCTGTTTCAGGCCGGCGGGCAGTACACAGCCCATGATGACTTCCTGTACGTCCTCGGCTTTGAGGCCGGCGCGAGCGACGGCTTCACGAATGGACGCGGCACCCAGTTCCGGGGCGCTGACAGCGGACAGGGACCCCTGGAAACCGCCCATGGCGGTACGGGCACCGTTTACAATGACGACTGCATCATCAGACATGCTTTTCTCCTGCCAAACAGTTGAAGGCGCTCTTGAAACGCACAAAACGAAAAAGAAACGCCGCGGAACGTAAAAATTGGGGCGCATTGTACTTGAAACAAGGGCATTGCGCCCCATCTGACAAGGACCTGCCGGTCACGGGCCGCTGGCATTTGATAGGTTTTGTCTATGATTGTGAAAGGTAATGCCTTGCCAGCCAGTGCTCGCAGTAGAGATCACGACCGGTAGCTTGTTATTATCGTTTGGCCGCAGGCCACCGGCAGGTTGTCTGCGGGGAATTTCGGCCCGTTGCAGTGAGCAATGGGACAACATGATGTCAGGGGACAAATTATGGCTTTTGAATTACCGCCGCTTCCGTTCGAGAAAAATGCACTGGAACCGCATATTTCTGCCGAGACGCTTGAGTACCACCACGGCAAGCACCATAACGCCTACGTGACCAAGCTGAACGACATGGTTGCCGGCACCGACAACGAAGGCAAATCCCTGGAAGAAATCATCAAGAGCGCCGACGGCGGTCTGTTCAACCAGGCAGCCCAGGTATGGAACCACACCTTCTACTGGAACAGCCTGAGCCCCAACGGCGGCGGCGCTCCCAGTGGTGATCTGGGCGCAGCCATCGACAAGGCCTTCGGTTCTTTCGACGAGTTCAAGAACCAGTTCAACGCCAAGGCAACCGGTAACTTCGGTTCCGGCTGGACCTGGCTGGTGAAGAACAGCGATGGCAGCCTGGAAATCGTCAACACTGACGATGCGGATACCCCGATTGCTCACGGCAAGGGCCAGGCCCCGTTGTTCACCGTGGACGTGTGGGAGCACGCCTACTATGTGGACTACCGCAACGCTCGTCCCAAGTATCTGGAATCCATCTGGAACCTGATCAACTGGGATTTTGCAGCCAGCAACTTTGCTGTCTAAACCGGGCTGCATAAGCTTGACGGCCCATCGCTGGGACCGTTCGGGCAATGAAAAAGGCCGCTTTTGCGGCCTTTTTTGTGTCTTTATGGCGGCAGAAGGGTAAGTTTGGTAGCGTCCGACAAGCTCGGGATCTTGTTGGCCGGATGACGGTCAAATTCCGGGATAATGATGACAATAACAAGGTGTTGTATGCGTTTTATTGGATTGGTGATGTTACTTGCCGGGCTGTGGGCGAACCCGGCCATGGCCGCCGAGCAGGCCAGTGACACAAAAGCAGCGCAAGCAAAGCGCGCTGACGAAGCAGCAAAAAGCCCAGAACAGCAAGCCATGGATACTTTGGCCGAAGCGGGTATCCGCCAAGCCTTGCAGGCAATCCAGCGTTCCGGGGGGATGTATCCGTTTGGCTTGATCCAGTCTGGCGAAACGGTGCAAGCGGTGGGCTATTCCGGCGAAAAAGAGGATGCGCCACCGGCTGATGAATGGGCGCGGGCCTTGTTTGGCAAGTTGCGCGCCATTGGCAATGAGCAACCGGATGTGGACCTGATGGCCCTTTTTCGGCTCCATGAAATCACCAACGATAATGACGAAAAAATCGTGGGTGTGTGGGCAGAAGTGGACCACCGTAACGTTCGCCCGTGGGTGATTTTCTTGCCCTTGGTAAAAAATGAAGAAGGCAAACATGAACTGGGTGAAATGATTTATTTCGCCACTGAGCAGCCGCTATTCGACAAGGCCGTAGTGGACAAGTGATATGGCGGGTGACAGCACATCGGTTGAACGAAAAGTAGAGACCGTAAACGGTATTTTGGTGTG
This sequence comes from Alcanivorax sp., assembly GCF_002726155.1. Lineage (GTDB taxonomy): Bacteria > Pseudomonadota > Gammaproteobacteria > Pseudomonadales > Alcanivoracaceae > Alcanivorax. The sequence continues at coordinate 20,253 of NZ_PBSH01000001.1, forward strand.
AACCTTGGCAACATATGAACCGAGGCTCTGGATTAGGATTTTGGAATGACGCGAGATCGTGAAGTCAATCTTGGTGACCTGAATGAGGTTGCTGTTGATGAACCCCGAGCCAACACGTCCCGTGCGGCGCCGGGTGGTAATGGCAAAAAAGCGCCCCCGGGTGGCGGCAAGCCGGCGCCGAAACCGCAGAAACCGGCGTCATCCGGTGGCGGCAATGGTGGCTGGATGGCTGCCTGCCTGGTACTGGTGGTGCTGATTGCCGTGCTGGGCGTCTGGTTCAATAAGCAGGTGACGGGCCTGCAGGCGCAGCTGGATAATCGGCTAACGGAATCCAGTGAAAAAATGGGCAATCTTCAATCCCGTTTGTCAGCGACCGATGAAAGCCTCAACCAGTCCTCCGGCAAGCTGCTGGATACGGTTCAGTCCCACGGCAAGAAGCTGGAAGCCAATGAGGATGAAATTCGCAAGTTGTGGGATCTGAGCAACAAGCGAAATAAAGCCGCCATTGCAGAACAGAAAAAAGCACTGAACACGCTGTCGTCTTCGGTGAAAGAAGTGAAAAAAGGGCAGGCCGGTGTGGACGGTAAATTAAAAAACATCAGCACTGATGCCGCTGCGCTGAAAAAGCAGGTGGAAAGTGCGGTGGCGGCTGTGAACAAAAGTAGCGATCAGTGGCAGAGCCAGATCGGGCAAATGCAGACCCGGGTGGAAGTGCTGGTAGACAGCATCAAGCAGCTTGAGCGTCAGCAAGCCAACCTGAAAAACGGTCTGGACAAGGTGGAAAAAGCCCAGAGCAAGATCTCGACACTGGATTCCCGTGTGGATGATGTGGAAGCGGCGGTGGCGGCGTTTGATGCCTATCGCCTGCAGGTCAACAGCCGTCTGGATTCACTGGAAGGGCGTTGATTGGCTAACCGGCAGTGGGCTGGATTCTCCGGGGGGAGAGGCGGGCCCGCTGCTGACTTCAATCTGAATAAACAATAATCAAAAAGAGCGTTTTGCCATGGCCAAGATGCCGCATAGCCCGTTATCGGAAAGTAAGGCAAACCGGTTGCAGGGCTTGAACCAGGATGTGTTGGCGGTTGCGCCGCCGGCGCCATCGCCCGATACCGAGTCCACTCCGTTTATTTCCCCGCCCCGGCAGAGGCCGGTCAACATGTCCGAAGGAGGGCGCTCCGGGCTGCTCTGGTTGTCCCTGGCGCTGGGTATGGTCGCGGTGGTCCTGGCGGTGGCGCTGTGGCTGGGCCAGCGAGCCGCCAACCGTGAACTGAGCGAAGTGCGGCAACAGTACTATCAGCTGGCTGCGGAGCTGGCGGAACAGCCTTCCCGTTCCTCAACGGCGCCGCGAGCCTCTGCCGGAGCATCCGCTGATGTGGCAGCATCGGTGCGCGATGACCTGCGCCAGTTGAGTGCCAAGGTTCGTGGGCTCACCGTGGCGGTGGCCAAATTGAACAGCGCTGATAACGGCGAGGCGACCGTGGCACTGGAGAAGCGTCTGGATGGGTTGGGCGCCAGCGTCAAGGCGTTGTCGTCGCGAGTGAGTGCGCTGGCGAATACGCGGCCACCGGTGCAACCGGTCGCGCAGCCAGTGTCACAGCAGGATGATTCCCGGTTGAGTGCGCTGCAAAACCGGGTCAGCAAAATCGATCAGGACCTGCAGGCGCTTTACCGTATTCTGCAGGGCGGTTAACCGGCTGGCGGGGCTGGTAATTAGCCGATAGCCTGCTAGAATAGCCGCCCACTGCGCCAGTGGTGGAATTGGTAGACACGCCAGATTTAGGTTCTGGTGCCGAGAGGTGTGAAGGTTCAAGTCCTTCCTGGCGCACCATCACAAAGAAAGGCCGCAACAGTTTCCTGTTGCGGCCTTTTGCGTTTTCTCCTCCTGAAAAGTCACGAGCGCCTTTCAGTAGCACTGCAGCGGCCCCACCACCGGTGTGGCCAGCCGCTGGGTGTTCGGTGCACAAGCACTAGAAGTTGTAGCGAACATCCATGTTGATGGAGCGGCCCGGTTCCAGCAGGGGTTCCACGGTGGCGAATTCCTGGCCATAGCTGGCGCGCTCGGTGTATTCCTCGTTGTTCAGGTTGTCCACGGACAGGCGCAGAGACAGGGCATCGATGGGGGTGTAGTTCACGTATACATCGACCACGGTGTAACTGTCCTGCTTTTCCCCAAGGCCACGGGACTCCAGATCGTCATTTTCCAGGGCGATTTCCGTGGTCAGGCCAAGGGCCCATTGTGTGTTCGGCCAGTAGAGTTCGCCGCTAATGGCCACCTGTTCACCCAGCGGCACGGTGAAATAGTTGCCGTCGTAAGAAGTGGCGAATTCGTCATCCATTTTGGATTCGATATCGGCATAGGTGACTGCCAGTCGGCCCAGGTCGGCACGGTAACCAACAGTGGTGTCGAAGCCGTTGATATCAAAGTCCGAGAACAGGTCCGGGCCACCACCATAGGTAGGAACGCGGGCATCGCGCAGGCCGGTTTCAAACTGATTCGCCTCGACGAAGAAACCGTTCCAGTTAGCCTTGAACCCTACGGTGTGGTTGTGAGACTGCACCGGTTTCATGTCGTTATAGACCCAGGCGCCGTTGAGAATAAAGTTTTCGGCCAGCGCAGTGCCGCCCCAGACATCGGCGTAACCGGCATTGATGGCAAAGTGTTCGTTGAAATGAAATTCGGCGAAGACGTTGCTGCTGGTGCCTTCGTCTTCATGGCTGGAATCATCGGTGCCGGTGAAATCCTGCTGGTCATGGCGCAGGCCGTAGGACAGGTCCAGGCGCTGGAACAAGGTCTGGCGAAACTGCACGAAAACACCGGTATTTTCCGCCTGTTCTTCCAGGTCCGGGTCTCCTGCGAACTGGAATACGGCGCTGTCATCGTAGTAGTCCATGCCGGCAGTGATATCAACGAAACCGGTGTGGAAGGTGTTTTTGGCGGTGGCCGAGACGCTTTCGGTGATGCCGGTGTATTCCACGGTGGTGTTGGGGGCGGTCAGCGGATTTTCGCTGGTGACCAGCTCGGTCTCGTTGTGGGCGAGGGTCACTTCCGGGTTCCATAGCCCGCTGCCTTTTAATCGGCTGTAACCAAGCACGGTGTTCTGGCGGGTCAGGTCATAGTTACGGGAAGCCGGTACAGGGCGTCCTGCGTTAAGGCCGGAAAAGTTGGCTCGATAAGGGCGTTCTGCATCGTCGTTGACCACTTCGTGGCTCAGCTCGATTCGACCGATATCAGCATTGTCGTAGGCCAGCTTGGCCAGGCCACTAAGCAGCCCGGGCTCGGTGTAGGGAACGTTATCGCCATTGGCGTCTTCGTAGTGATTGCCTTCTACCTGCTTTACATAGCCCAGCGCTTCGAAGCCGTTACTGCGACCGAACAGGGAACCGGCAGTGGTGACAGCATCGCCATTGGAGGCATAGCGGCCGTTCAGGAAGCCGCCCAGGTTATCACCGGGGGCGAGCATATCTGCCACATCCACGGTTTCGTATTTTAGCGCACCGCCCAGTGCACCGGGGCCGTCATCGGCAGAGGCCACGCCGGCGGCGGCACTGGCGGACTTCAGAAGAGAAGGATCGATCAGGTTGGTGGCGTTGTGGTGGAACACCTTGTTGTTCTGCCGGGCACCATCCACGGTGACCAACATGGCGGTTTCTTCCACGCCGCGCACATAGACTTTTTCGTTGACCGGTATGGAGCCGCCTACAGACACGGAAGCTTCGTTCTTGAACAGGTCCTTGGTGTCCTGGGGTTGCACCCGCGCAATATCGCTGTGGTCATAGCTGACGATGTTTTGCAGATTGTCGCCGCGGGCGGCGTTGACTTTGACGGGCTCCAGGGTGGATACGCTGGAGCTGGCCTTGGCCAGGGAAAAAGAACCATCTGCCTGTGCGTTTGCCACCAGGCCGGTGCCGGCGAGGATCTGGCTCAGGCCCTGTGCCGGGGTGTAGCTGCCTTGCAGGCCCTGGCTCTGTTTGCCCGCGGCAAGCTGCATATCACCGGCAATCAGGGTGCCGGAGGCGGTGGCAAAATGAGCCAGCACCGCGTTGAGCGGCCCGGCCGCGATGTTGTATTGCTGCTGGCCGGTTTCTGCCTGGGCAGAGAGAGGCAAGGTCAGGGCGAGAGGGAATGTCAGGCCCATGGCAAGGCGCAGTGTCATTGCTCGCAATGCGGGGCGGGCAGGTTGGTAACGGCTCACGGTCACTCCAGTATTATCAGGATTGTGGTGCCCCTTTCTGTCGGGACTTACTGATATATCGAATAGCGCGCTGCAAAGCGGAAAAATTTTTTCGTTTTTTTGATCAGGGGGTGGCGGGGTGGATATTGGTCCAGCCGGGCAGAGGGCGGGTGACCCGAATGGGCAGCACGGAAGCCAGCATGTCCAGTGCCTGTTGTGGGTTGGTCAGCGGGAAGCCCCCGAATACGCGCAGGTCGGCCACTGCCGGGGACAGGTTGATGTAGCCATGCTGGTAGCGACCGAGTTCATCAACCAGCGCGGCCAGACGGATATCGTCTGCCACCAGAATTCCCTTGTGCCAGGTTTCCCGTGCGGGGTCGGCGGGGTGAATCGGTTGCAGGGCGTTGGCGGAAAAACGGGTTTGTTGCCGAGGGTGCAGTACGCTTTTCTGCCGTGCCTGGTTGGTAATTTCCACCGCGCCGTCGTAGACCGCGAGGAAGGTGGTGTCGGTTTCCCGGCGCACTGTGAAACGGGTGCCGAGAGGCTGAAGCTGGCCTTGGGGGGTAAACACCAGCAAAGGGCGTGAGTCCGCCTTGCCGGTTTCAATCAGCACTTCGCCCTGTCTCACATGGATTTGCCGTTGCGGGCCATCCAGCACGGTGTCGATGGCGCTGTTGGTGTTTAACCACAGGCGGCTGCCGTCGGCCAGCGTCACGGCGCGAATTTCACCTGTGCCGGTTCGGTACTGGGCGCCCCAGCCCGCCAGCAGGGTGGGCAGTGGTGTTTGCCGCCAACTCACCCAGCCCAGGCCGCCGGTACCTATAGCGAGTGCCAGGCCGGTGATGACGCTGCGGCGTTGTATGCGGTTGTGGCGAGCCTGTTTCAGGGTGGCTTCGGCGTGCACCGGGTGGGTGGCGCTGGCGGTGCTGAACTGGTGTTCAATGCGCTCCACCATTTGCCAGCCGCGCAGGTGGTCCGGGTGCTGTCGGAGCCATTGCTGCCAGCGCAACGTGTCGCTTTCACCGGCCTGCCCAGAGCGCAGCAGGGCAAACCAGTCGGCGGCGTCACTGAGAATCTGGTGATCGATGGGGGCTGTAACGTTCATGATGGCGCGGTTGTGCCAGCGCCTTCCAGTCGCGCTTGCAGACGCAGACAGGCAAGCATGGCTTTGGAGAGATGGTTGCGCACGGTCCGTTCGGACACACCTAGCTGCGTGGCGATTTCCTTGCCGGTGAGGCCATGCACCATGGACTGGATAAAGGCATGGGCCACCGCGTCGGGTAAGCGGCGCAGCATGGTGTCGATTTCCACCAGGGCTTCCAGGGCGGCGGTCTGCTGTTCAGCGGACGGACTTTCCTGTTCGGGCAGGTGGAGCAGGGTATCCAGCCAGGCCTGCTCGATTTCCCGGCGACGCCACAGGTCAACACACAGGCCGCGGGCCATGCGGCTCAAGTAGGCGCGGGCGGTGTGGTGGCTCAGGTGGCGGGGCTTGGTGAGCAGGCGAATAAAGGCGTCGTGAGCCAAATCAGCGGCATCATCGCGGTTACCGAGCCGCCGTTGCAATATGCCATGCAACCAACGGTGGTAGTCGGTATATAGCGTTTCCACTGACAGGGATTTCTGCGCCACCCCGGACATGATCCCGCCCCCCAGCGTTGTTCTGTAAAGAATGAATGCCGAATACTATTTGAGAATGGGTATCATTACAATAATGAGAATGAAATGCATGGTGTGACGCCTGCCCCGGTTTCCGCTTTTATTCGAGAAAAATGTCACCATCGGTGGGCGTCATTCGTCTTCTATAGAGACAGGGAAAAAATGCGCGATGCAGAAGGAGCTGAAGATGGAAGGTAAGGGCATGAATGAGGCCCCGGGGCTGACCGTTGAAGTGAGTAAGGGAGAAGAGCGTGGCGGGGCGGCCAAGAGTGATGAGCAATGGTTGGCCGGGGCGGGGCTGAAAGCCACGTTGCCGCGGGTGCGGATCCTGCAGCACCTGAAAGCCGCCCACGATGAGCAGCGTCATCTGGGCGCTGAAGACATCTACGCCCGCTTGTATCAGGCGGGGGAAAGGATTGGTATTTCTACCATTTACCGCGTGTTGCTGAACCTGGAGCAGGTGGGGTTGGTTACCCGTCATCAGTTTTCCCAGGGGGCCGTGAGTCGCTGTGTCTACGAGTTGTCATTCGGTGAACACCATGACCACATGGTATGCGTGGAAACGGAGCGGGTGATTGAATTCCGTGATCCGGTCATCGAGGCGCGGCAGGAGAAAATTGCCGAGGCCCACGGCTATGAAGTCGTTGGCCGGGAGCTGGTTATCCGGGTTCGCCGTATCACCCCGTAGCCGGCAGGGCTTGGCGCTTGTCAGACCAGCGGTCAGCCCTTGCCTTGTGCTTGCCCGGTTGGGTGGGTACAACCATAGAAAGTCTTGATGGGAGGCACGGTGCGAGATACGACGCAAGACAGCCATGATGACAACAACAACCGCAATCGTCGCGAAGAGAGGCCGCGCTCGCCAATACAGCGCGTGCTGGAAAAGGAAAAATTGATGTTTCTGGCGTTGGTGATGCTGGTAGCGGGCGCGTTAATGCTCGGGTTCTTCGCCCATTCGGAAGGGATTGAGGCGCGCACGGCCCTGAAGGATATCCACGTAACCCTGACTCAGGCAGCCAATTCCCTGTAGCAGGCTGTTGTGTTCAGCAATACGGCCCTTGATCAGGGGCAACAAGGCCGGAGGTGTCTCCGGCCTGCTTCCGTTAGTCCGTCAGCCTATGGCCATGCGCACTGTTTCGGCAGTGGTTATTTGTGCCGTATCGTAGACCTGCCGGCGTCGTTTCGGGTCCATCATGTTGTAACCGAAAGCGGTCAGATCCTGCGCATTGGGCTCGATGCGGATGACGCGTTTGCCGCTTTTTTCCAACAAGGCGACTTCCCGGTCCACGATTGTGGTCATGTAGCGGCGCACCCGCCGTTCTATCTTCATCAACGGAGAGCGGGGCTGGTCCGGCTGGCGTGAGGCCATGGGGGCCAGCACGATTACTTCATCCACTGCACTGTCGGCCAGCAGGTCTGCGGAGGTGGGCGAGGCGACGCCGCCATCAATGTAGGTGCGATCAGCCACGGTGACCGGCGGACACCAGAATGGCACCCCATAAGATGCGCACACCGCATCGGCAATGGTGGCGCTGGGTGCGCCGCCCTTGCCGAAAGGAATCCGTTTGCCGCTGTCTGTGTCCACCGCCATGATCCAGGTAGCCGGGTGGCTGACCCAGCCCTTGCCGGCGGTGGCGGTATTGACCAGCTGACGGAAGGGGGCCATGTCGAACTGCCCGCGTGGTAGCAGTCCGCAGATGGCGGTTAGCGGCGAAATCTCTCCGCGCAATCCTTTCAGGGCCAGTTTGGCGCCGGTAAACCGGGCCCCGGGCAAGGGCGGTAGTGCGCCGCCGGTATCGGTGTCGTGGTCCCATTGGCAGTGGTCGCTGGTGCCTTGTTGGCAGTCGCGCAATTGGGCCACGGACACGCCGCTACCCAGCAGGGTGGCGAGCACAGCACCGGCGGAGGTACCGACCAGAATATCCGCATCACGGGCGTCCCAGTCCAGTTGCTGTTCCAGATGGTGCAGGGCTGCAATGGACCAGGCGCCGCCGGCGACGCCACCACAGCCGATGACCAGCGCCCGGCGAGGTAAGGGTGAAGACGTGGTGTCAGCCATGATCAGAATACCTCCTGGGAGGCAGGGGTGAGGGTGTAATTGTCAGCGTCGAACGTTTTCAACAGCCGTTGCATTTCCAGGGTGCTCCAGGGGAAGCCGACGCTGTTCAAGCCGTTCTTGTCCAGGTAGTAACTGGAGCAGCCGCCGGTGTTCCAGACCGTGCCCTGCAGGTCTTTCTGGACCTTGCGGTTGTACTGTTGCTGCACCTCGGCCTTCACTTCAATGCGGTCCAGTTGCTGTTCGCGCATGGTTTTCAGGGTGCTGACGATGTAGTTGATCTGCGCTTCGATAACGATAAACGCGGAATTGTGGCCGATGCCCAGGTTGGGGCCGAGTACCATGAAGGCATTGGGCAGGCCATTGATGGTGGTGCCCCGGTAGGCCTGCATGCCGTCTTCCCACATCTGGCTGAGCGACTGGCCGGCATCATTGAAAATATGGTTGGCGATGGGTGGTTCGGTGACAAAAAAACCGGTGCCGAGAATCACCGTGTCGACTTCACATTCACTGCCATCCTGGCCCACCAGCGTCTTGCCGCGAACTTCTTTCAGGCCGGTGTGGAACACATCCACATTCGGTTGGTTCAGGGTCGGGTAATAGTTGTTGCTCATCAATACGCGCTTGCAGCCAAGGGTGTAATCCGGGGTGAGTTTGGCGCGCAGTGTCGCGTCCTTGATGGCCACTTTTAGATGCGCCAGACCCAGCTTCTGGATTTGCCGCAGGAGGGTCGGGCGGCGGAAGCCGATGCCGAACGTTTCAAAACCGCCGTAGAGCATCTTGCGCCAGGCGCTCAGGGTGAACGGCAGGCGGAAGAAGTTTTCCTCGATCTTGGGGATGCTGTGATCTGGCTTGGGCAGCACCCATTGCGGGGTGCGCTGGAACAAGGTCAGGTGTTGGGTTTTGGGCTGTATTTCCGGGACGAACTGAATGGCTGAGGCCCCGGTGCCGACCACCGCCACGCGCTCGCCGGTCAGGTCGTGATCGTGATCCCAGCGCGAGGAATGGAACAACTTGCCCGCGAAGTTTTCCAAGCCGGGAATGGCCGGAATAATCGGTTCGTGCAGGTAGCCGGAGCAGGCCACCACGGTGCGTGCCAGATAGAGCTGGTCAGCGGTTTGCACTTCCCACAGGTTCTGGCTCTCGCGCCATTGCGCCCGTTCTACTGCCTGGTTGAAACGAATCGATGCAGGGATGTCGTAACGCTCAGCGGTATCGCGGACGTAATCGAGAATTTCCGCCTGCCCGGCAAAGGCCCGGGTCCAGTCCGGTTTCTGGGCGAAGGAATAGGAATACAGCGCAGAGGGTACATCGCAGGCGCAGCCCGGGTAGGTATTGTCCCGCCAGGTGCCGCCCAGGTCGGCCGCTTTTTCCAGGATCACAAAGTTATCGAACCCGGCTTCTTTGAGGCGAATGCCCAGGCCGATGCCACTGATGCCGGCACCGACAATCAGGGTGTCATAAATCGGAGTGTTGGCTTGCTGTGTCATGGTCGGTCCGTGGTTACTGGTTCGGTTGCGGGCTGAAGAAATCCATCGCCCGGTTGGTCAGGTTCAGGTTGGCGACTTGCTTGGCGAGGCTGTAGATATCCGGGTAAATCACCCGGGCGCCGCCCTTACGGAACGTTTTGTAAATTCGCTCAGCCAGAACATCCGGCTTGCCGGTGGGAATAAAGCGTGAAGCGGGCCCTTTTTTCACCTGGCTGCGGGCATGGTTTTCCAGGCCGGAATAGATCGGGCCGGGATAGACCGTAATCACATTGACGCCTTGCTTCTTCAGGTCCAGCCGGGCGATTTCCGAGGCCAGGCCGATTCCCGCCTTGGCGCCGCCGTAATAGCTGCAGCCGCGAATCGGCACGCGCCCGGCCATGCTGGCCACATTGATTACACAACCGTGACGGGCTTCCACCATGGCGGGCAGGGCCAGGTCCATCAGCCGCATGGGGGCGGTGAAGTTGATGTCCAGCAGACGTTTGCCTTTTTCCCAGCCGGTGCCGGTGATGCTGATGATGTCCATGATGCCGGCACAGTTGACCAGCACGTCCACCGGGCCGCGGCGGTCTTCCAGTGATTGCCACCAGGCGGGCAGGGCGTCGATATCCGTCAGATCACAGGTTTCTGCCTGGGCTCCGTGTTGCTCGGCGGCAACAGCCAGTGCCTCGGCATTTAAATCGACCAGGGTGATACGGGCCTCGGGGTGGTGCTGTCGAAACTGGCCGGCAAGCTGGCCGCCAATGGCGCCGGCACCGCCGGTAATCAGGATATGGGTTGGGGTCATGGCTGTTGTTCCCTAGTGGTTGTGGTTGGCAATGGCAAGCCAACAGGCGTCCCGTGCCTGTTTAAGGTCGCTATCGCTGAGTGTCAGGTAGCCCAGGCGCTCTGCCTTGAAGATGCCGACAAAGGCGCCCCAGAACAGGGCGATGGCCAGGTCTGGTTTCATGTGGTTACCGAGCAGGCCGGTGCGTTGGCCGATGACTACCATTATCCCCAGTGGAATCAGCAGGGCCCGCTCACTGTGTCGGCTGTGTTCGGTGAGGTAGCTGTGATGATCCTGCATTTCCAGAAACTGGAAGGCTTCAGGCTCTTCACGGGCAAAGGCGGTGAGCCGGGCCCACAGGCTGTCGAACAGGCTGCGCGACGGGTGCATCAGGTCCAGGTCGGTGAGCAGCCGTTCTTGTAGCTGCTGCTTGGTGTCCTGGAATACTGCATTGATCAGGGCTTCCTTGCTGTCGAAGTAGCGGTATAGCGTGCCGACACCGACCCCGGCTTCTGTGGCAATCGGGGGAACCGGTGTGCCGTGCAGACCATGTTTGGCAAATACCTTGAGGGCAGCCTGGATAATCAGGTCTCGTTTGCCTTCACGTGCATTGGGAGAGGGGCTGGTGGCCAGGCTCATAAGAGGCTTCTCACTTCAGAATGAATGTTCATTCCGTTAATGTGCCACTGAATGATGTCTTGGTGAAGAGGGTTTTCGGTCAAATGGGGCCAAATGACGATAGTGCATCGTAGACGCGTCGCTGGCAGCGCGTTCGCCCAAGGGTGGAAAGCTCGATTTACTCTAGAACCACTGAGCCGGCTGGGGGAAAAGGAGAGACGCTGTTGCGTTACGGAAAAACAGTTTAGTCAGGACCCGGCATCGCGCCGCTAGCGCTGCTCCTACGGATAGGGGCTAGATAAGCCCTTTCTCCCGGGCGGCGTGCTCGGTGAGTTCCGCCACGAGGGTAACCGGGCGAGCGTAGGAGCGGTCGTAGTGAGCCTGGGACAGGGCGTGGCATTCGGCGCTGATCTGATCGTACAGCTGCCGTGGAGTCAGTCCGTCGCTGGGGGGCAGTGCCCGCAGGCCGAAATAGTCATAGGGGATCATCTTGGAGCCGGCGGCCTTGAGCAGCTCCGGCACCCAGCCCTGGGGAGACAGTTGGGGCTGGTAGCGAAGATTCTGAAAATCCAGCTCCGTAGCCAGTCGGTCGGCGTCTGCCACTACAAAATAGTTATCCACGACCTGGCATAGCAACAGGTTCAGGCGCCGCCAGACGATGGTTTTTTCCTCGTTGGTGTAGCCATTCCAGTGCACGACCTCGTGGCTGAAACGACGACAGCCACGGCAGACTGTGTCACCGAACACGGTGGAACAGACGCCAATACAGGGGGTGTGGATTCGATTTACTGCCATGGCGAAATCCTAACAGAAAACCCCGGGCCTGGGAGGGTCGCGCCGGTCGGTTGCCGGTAATTTGAGCGCTTGCCTGTTACGCCGCAGGCGGCGGGCTTCAGGGCCTGTGGGGGCGGCGCCTGCGGCTTGAGCAATGCGGGCAAATCGGCCATAGTTGGGCGTTCAACATTGCTTTACGTTGCACCCAATAATAAACAGGGCCGATCTGGACGCACCGGATACGGCAACGCTGGAGAATAATAATGCGATTGGCTGTGCTGCTGGCGGCTTGCCTTTGGGCACTTTCGGGTTGTTCCGGAGTCGGGATGGGGATTCCTTCCACGCCGGGTGCTTTTCTGGATGCGCCGAAGGGAAAAACCTTTGCCCCCATGGATACGCTCGATCCGCGTAATGCCATGGTCTATATCTACCGTCCGATTACCCGCTGGGGTTATGAAGAAGTCCAGGCGCCGGTTTTCTTTATGGACTCTTCCCAGCTGTTCGGCCTGAAGGCCGGGGCCTACGAATGGCTGGAGTTGCCAGCTGGCACCCACGATTTCTACGCTCGCCGCCCGCTCAGTGTGCTGTACCTGAAGATGGTGTTTGAGATGCCGTTGAAGGTGGATGGTGGCCAGGAATACTTCTTCCGCTATTCGGAAACCCGCCCACTGGACATGGAAGAGCTGGTTGCTAACCCGGAAGATTATCAACAGGCTGGGCCACTGCAGCAGGTGCCCCGTGCGCTGGCGCTGCGGGAAATTGCCGATCTGCGGCTGGATGAGCCGGGAGTGTATTACGGCGGTGATGACGTGAAAGAGAAGCGCTGGGCGCCGTTTTATACCTATTCGACGGAATAAAGACCCGCTACAAGCGACAAGCTTCAAGCTGCAACACGGGCGGAGCTGGTGCCAAACGAACGGTTGTCTTGGCCGCGCTTTGTGCATGTTGATGAATCAAAAAAAATGGGGAACCCTTTCGGGTTCCCCATTTTCATTTTTGCAGCTAGCAACTTCTTGGCTAGTCGCTCTCCGTCAACCGTCGCTTGGTCTGTAGCAACCGCTTCCACTGCTCTACATATTCGGGCAAGGCGGGGGAGGTCAGGTTCATGCCGGTCATTTCCTGCACGGTCTGGGGGCTGACGGATTTTCCGCCGTAGACGTTAGCCACACGCAACAGGGCGTGGGTGTGCAGCTTGCGCTGGGACTCGAAGCGCTGGTCGTAGTACACGTATTTGTCGTCCCAACCGAGGATCCGGGTGTGTACCTGGAATTGCTGATAGGGGCGCAGTTCACGGATATAGGCAATTTCGGTATTGGCCACGACACCGTTGCAGCGGGCTTCGAGCATGCGGTTGAGCAGGCCGGTGACCACGGCATGTTCCAGCCGGCTGCGGTCCATGAACTTCAGGTATTTGGCATTGTTCAGATGCATGTTCAGGTCGATATCCAGCAGGCCCACCCGGAATTCCATGGTGACCACATCAAACAGCTGGTGCGTAGGCGGCCGTTTACGACGTCGCGCTGCGCTGATCAGTTCAAGCATCCGATCTCCCTATGCCACGGTTATCACCGCAGCCCCATTTATTATCGTTGGTAACGTGTACAGAAAAACGCCGTTCAGTATAACGGCACTGGAACCGGTTCACACTATTTGCGGGATCGGGGTTACAGCTTTTACGTTCTCGGCTACACCTGAGCCAGATGAAGACTGAACAGGTTGTCCGGGTCGGTCCAGCAGCTTAGCGGGGTGAAGCCTGCCGTGACCAGTTCGGCACTGAAGCTTTCCACGGTGAATTTATAGGAATTCTCGGTGTGGATGCGGGTGCCGCTTTTCAGGGTGAGGGTGCGTTCCCCCAGGTGAATGTGCTGGTCGCTCAGGCACTCCAAGTGCATTTCGATGCGCTGTCGGGCGGTATTGTAGAACGCCACATGCTGCATATTATCGGTATCGAACTGGCAACCCAGTTCCCGGTTCAGGTGGTGCAGGGCGTTCATGTTGAAGGCGGCCGTAAGGCCTTCAGCATCGTTATAGGCGGCATTGAGGCGTGTATCGGGTTTTTGCAGGTCGGCGCCGATCAGCAGGGCGCCACTGGGGCCAGCCAGCGTGCGCAGCCCCTTGAGAAATTCGCTGCGGGCGGCCGGTTCAAAATTGCCAATGGTGGAGCCGGGAAAAAACACGACCCGCCCCGGTTGTGCCAGGCCTTGTGGCATGGCCATCGCCTGGCAGTAATCGGCGCACACGGCGCTGATGTGCACGTCGGGAAAATCCTGGGCTAGTTGGCGAGAGGCGCCAAGCAGGCACTCACGGGAAATTTCCAGTGGCATGTAGTGACGGGGCTGCCAGGCATCCAGCAGCAGGCGCACTTTTTCACAGCTACCGGCACCGGGTTCGGCAATGGTTTGCGGTTGGTTGAGCCGTGCCTGGATTTCTTCAGCATAGCCGGTCAGCAGTGAGGTTTCGGTACGGGTGGGGTAGTACTCCGGGGTGCGGGTGATGCGGTCAAACAGGGCGGAGCCGGCTTCATCGTAAAAATACTTGGGGTGCAGGGACGGGCCGGGAGCTGAAAGGGACTGGCTGACCTCCGCAAGCATATCGGTGGCTGGTGGGTACAGGTCGTAAAACGTCAGGTTCGGGCAAAGCTGCTGGTGGTTCAACGGAGTCTGTTGATGCTTCATCTTAGCCTCTGCAAGAAGTCGGAGTGGTGCGCCTGTCAGCCATCATTGGCCTTCTTGTCGCAGGCGAGCCGAATGCCACTGAACTGCCAGCGATGATGGGGGTAGAAAAAGTTGCGGTAACTGGCGCGCAGGTGGCCGGCGCTGCTGGCACAGGAGCCGCCGCGCAGTACCATCTGGTTGCACATGAACTTGCCGTTGTATTCGCCCACGGCCCCATGGGCGGCCTGGAAACCCGGATAGGGCAGGTAGGCGCTGGCGGTCCATTCCCAGACATCTCCGAACAGATGGGCAAGGCTGGCGTCGCGGGCAGCGCCGGGTTGAAACGAGCAATTATCGGACGGGGAATCCGCGAAGGTGCCGGCGATTGCCTGGCTGTGGGCCGCGTGTTCCCATTCCTGTTCTGTGGGCAGGCGTTTGCCCGCCCAGCGTGCGTAGGCGTCAGCTTCGTAGTAATTCACATGAGCCAGGATCTGGCTGTCGTGGAGGGGTTGCTGGCCGGCCAGAGTAAAGTGGTGCGTCAGGGCGGGATTCCAGTACAGCGGGCGTTCGGCCTGCTGTTGTTGCACCCAGCTCCAGCCATCGGAAAGCCACAGGTCCGGTTTGCGGTAACCGCCATCCAGAATAAAGGCGCGAAACTCCCCCTGAGTCACGGGACGGTTGGCCAGCTGGAACGGTTCCAGCCAGACCTTGTGGCGAGGCGTTTCATTGTCAAACGCGAAGCCACCGCAAGCGCCAATCTCCACCAATCCGCCCTCGAAGTCCTGAAACGTCAGCGGTGGCGTGCCCCCTGGGATGTTCACGGGCTGGGTGATGGCCGGAGACAGGGGGTTGAAAGAAAGGCTGTATTTCAGGTCGGTGAGCAACAGCTCCTGATGTTGTTGTTCGTGGTTGAGGCCCAGCTGTACCAGCGGCGTGAGGCTATCGGTCCGCGCCAGCAAATCGGCCATGGCGGCATCCACCTGGTGGCGCCAGGCCATCACTTCATCGTTAGTGGGGCGCGATAGCAGATGGCGTTGAGGGCGAGGATATTGCTCGCCGATGCCGTTGTAATAGCTGTTGAACAGGTATTCGAATGCGGGATTGGCGGGCTGATAACTGGGCAGGTGAGGCTTGAGCAGAAACGTTTCGAAGAACCAGGTGGTATGCGCCAAGTGCCAGCGGGGTGGGCTGGTGTCCGGGCAGGCTTGCAGGCCCATGTCTTCGGCGAGCAGGGGCGCACATAATTGCTCGCTGAATTGCCGGGTTTGCCGGTACTGATCGGCGAGCCAGGTGGTATCGTCCTGTCTGACGGTGTCGGGCAAGGCTTTCCCTCCCATGCCATGGGTCAAGGTGCGGTCCTGATGACTGCAATGACGCAATCTCACCTTAAAGCAGTCCCGGTTTGAGCGAAAGCAACAATGAGACGCTTGCGCGGGCTGGGTATACTCCGGGTAACGTTTTTCAGAGGCTCCTTAATAGCCCGTTACCTTTCTACCTTTCACAAGAAGGAGAGCATATGAATATTACCGATAAAGTGGCCGTGATTACTGGTGGTGCCTCAGGCCTGGGCCAGGCGACTGCAGAAGCGATTATTGCCAAAGGCGGCAAGGTCATGATTTTTGATCGTGACGACAAGAAAGGCCCGGAAGTGGCTGCCCAGCTGGGTGATAATGCGGCTTTCACCCAGACCGACGTGACTGACGAAGCGTCCGTGAAAGCAGCGGTGGATGCCACTGTGGCCAAGTTTGGTGCCATTCATGTGTGTGTTAACTGCGCGGGTGTGGGCTCCGCCATGAAAACCGTAGGCCGTGAGAACAAGCCTCACGATCTGGGCGTATTCAACATGGTGGTGCAGATCAACCTGATCGGTACCTTCAATGTGGCGCGCCTGGCCGCCGCCGCCATGGCCGAGAATGAGCCGGGCGAAGATAACGAACGCGGCCTGATTGTGAACACCGCTTCTGTGGCCGCTTTTGATGGCCAGGTGGGTCAGGTTGCTTACGCGGCAACCAAAGGCGGTGTGGTCGGCATGACCCTTCCCATCGCCCGTGACTTGGCGCCGCTGGGGATTCGTTGCAACACCATCGCCCCGGGGATTTTCAACACCCCGCTGATGAATGCGGCCCCGGACAAGGTGAAGCAGCCGTTGATCGAAATGACCCAGTTCCCGAAGCGCCTGGGTCACCCACAGGAATACGGTCAGCTGGTATGCCACATGATCGAGAACAAATTCCTCAACGGCGAAACCATCCGTATCGATGGCGGTATCCGCATGCAACCGCGGTAGCAAAAAGAGACGCAGCACGCGTCACGCTACACGCAGCACGAAAAAGCCCCGGTTTTCCGGGGCTTTTTGCTGTCTACGAAGCCGCTGTAGGAGTTCCCTTCCAAGGGACGAACCGAGCGCAGCGAGGCGACAGAGATAACCGCCTGCTGCAATCGACGGTTGAGTAACCCGTGATTTCGATCTTTCCATGTTTACGGGCCGGTTCGTCCCCTGGAGGGGAGCTCCTACAGTGTGGCTCGTTATTAGCCGTTATCTGTTACCCCACCAACTCATAACACGGCTCGTAATGGCTGCCCGGCAGTTTCATACGTTGCTGTTCCACAAATGCTTTGAGCAGCTCGTCCAGATGCTTCATCAGGGCGTTGGGCGCGTGCAGCTTGTAGGGGCCGTGTTGTTCGATGGCGTGAATGCCGTGCTCTTTCACGTTACCGGCGACAATGCCCGAGAAGGCCCGGCGCAGGTTGGCGGCCAGTTCGTGGACAGGTTGATTCGTATCCAGATTCAGTGCGGCCATGGCCTCGTGGGTGGGTAGGAAAGGGTGTTGAAATTCCAGCGGTACATTGAGGCGCCAGTTGAAGTAAAAGGCATCATCATTATCCCGACGGAACAGGGTCAGGCGGTCAATGCCGTGGCACATGGCCAGGGCGACGGCTTCCGGGTCGTCGATAATGATCTGGTAGCGTTCGGCTGCCTTGTCACCCAGTGTGTAGCGAATAAATGCATCCACCTGACGGAAGTAATCGGCGCTGCTGGCGGGGCCGGTGAGTACCATGGGCAGAGGAATGTCAGCATTGTCCGGGTGCAACAAAACGCCGAGCAAATAGAGAATTTCCTCGGTAGTGCCGACCCCGCCTGGGAACACGATGATGCCGTGGGCCAGGCGCAGGAACGCTTCCAGGCGTTTTTCGATATCTGGCATGATCACCAGTTCGTTGACGATGGGGTTGGGCGCTTCCGCAGCAATAATGCCCGGCTCGGAAATCCCCAGATAGCGACCTTCTTTTTCCCGTTGTTTGGCATGGGCCACATGGGCGCCTTTCATGGGGCCTTTCATGGCCCCGGGGCCGCAGCCGGTGCAGATATCCTTGTGGCGCAGGCCTAGCTGGTAGCCCACGCTTTTGCTGTAGTCGTATTCGTGGCGGGAGATGCTGTGCCCGCCCCAGCAAACCACCATGTTTGGTGACGCTCCGGCTTTCAGGACCCCGGCGTTGCGCAGAATATGGAATACCGCGTTGGTAATGCCTTCGCTGTTATTCAGGTCGAAACGGTCGTTGTTCTGGATCTCGTTGGCCACGTAGACGATATCGCGCAATACCGCAGACAGGTGCTCGCGAATACCGCGAATCATGCGTCCGTCCACGAAGGCGCCAGCTGGGGCGTTGTCCAGCTTCAGGCGCAGCCCGCGGTCTTCCTGGATCACTTCGATTTCGAAGTCGTGGTAGGTTTCCAGTACCTCGCGGCTGTCATCGGTGGGGGTGCCGCAGTTCAGCACCGCTAGGGCGCAGCGGCGCAGCAGGTCATGCAAGCCACTGCCAGAGGTATCGCGCAGGCGCTCCACTTCATGTTGGCTGAGTACTTCCAGGCTGCCTTCTGGCGCCACAATGGTCGATACCGTTTCGGTCATAAGATCGGTCCGTCGCAAATAATCAGGTCGGTTTAATACCGGTGTTGAGCTTGTTCTGTCATCGCTTTCAGAGAAAGTACCAGAGCAAGAATGAAAGAGAGTACCGTAGTCCGGGCGAGAAAGGAGTGTTGGGGGGGAAGGCGCTGCTTTCAAGCCGGAAGCCCGCCCGTCGGCGGACAAGTGTTTTTACATTTTGCCGGGGAACGACGGGCCGGCACGTGCGTCCGATTTAACATCAAGGCGGGAATGTTCACTGGCATTCTTTATGCAGGGACTTACCGATACGGGCCAAGTAGCCTGTTATGTTGATATGGGGCAACGCCTTGTCATGAAGTTGTCGCCATTATCGGCCAGACTTGATCAGTTTCGGGGCCGCTGAACAGGCCTCAGCAGAGAGTGAGACTCAGGAGCAAACCATGTTGCTCAAGTATTTGAATCAACTGGAACAGGCCGTGAAAGCGGCATCCGAACATCCGGATTCGGCTACCGTTACCCGTTGCGCCGATTGTGTGGCGACGCTGGATGCCTACCTGGATGCACAAATGGAGCCGGTGCAACGCCGTGGTCGGGAATTGATGGATGGGCTGATTCCGGCGCATCTGCACGACCGGGTTTGTCAGCGGCTGCACTAGGAACGCGAAGCGCCGCGGGTCACCAGTGAAATGTCGGATTACGCCTTTCAGGCTAATCTGACCTACGTCTTACTATGTGTCTGCCCGCCTTCAGAGGTTCGGCGCGGGATGAAGGTACGCCAACTTGTCTCCGGTCTTGCCCCGTGTTGTTGCGTGAAGCGTGCAGCGTTCCGCGCCTCCTGTCACATCCTGTTTCGCTGGCTATGCAGAGCCTTGTCCCGTTCTTCCGGGAACAGGTCCGGTTGTTGGGGGGCTTTCAGGTCGCGTAGCCGGGCGCCGATGCCCAGCAGGCGGGCAGGGCCTTCGCGCCGCTCCCAAAGCTGGCGAAACAGGGCCTCGAAGTGAGCGGCATCCAGGTCGTTGCCGGCCTTGTCGCAGCTCATGCTGACAAAATCCTGATACTTCACCTTGGCGGTTAGCCCACTGATCAAGTAGTGCTGATCCAGCTTGGCAAACCGTTCCTTCAGCTTTTCAATCAGCCCCTCCAGCTCCCGGAGCCAGTCCGTCAGGGTGAGCTGGTCCTTGTCGTAGGTGCGTTCCACCGATACGGACTTACGACGTCGGCCGGTCTGGATTGGGCGGCTGTCTTCACCGCGGCACAGGTGATAAAGCCGCTCGCCAAAACTGCCGAAGTGCTGGCCCAGCTCCAGTCGGCTGAGCTGTTGCAGATCCCCACAGGTTTTCAGGTTCAGGCCGGCCATGCGTTCGCCAGTGACTCGTCCTACTCCGGAAATCTTGTTCACCGGCAGGGCGGCCACAAACTCCTCGACCTGGGCCGGGGGAACCACAAACAGCCCGTCGGGCTTGCGCCAGTCGCTGGCCACCTTGGCCAGAAATTTGTTGGGGGCGACGCCTGCTGAGACCGTAATACCCACCTCCTGGCGAACGTCCTGGCGCAATGCCTGGGCAATGCGGGTGGCGCTATTGTTGAATTGTTCGCTGGCGCTCACGTCCAGAAAGGCCTCGTCTAGTGACAGCGGTTCGATCAGGCTTGTATAACGACGAAAAATGTCATGGATCTGGGCGGAAACTTTGCGGTATTTGTCAAAGTTCGGAGGCACAATAACCAGTTCCGGGCAGCGCCGCAGGGCCTGGGAGGATGCCATGGCCGAATGCACACCAAATTGGCGCGCCGGGTAATTGCAGGTGGCAATCACTCCACGCCGGTGCGGGTCGCCGCCCACGGCCACCGGGCGGCCGCGCAGGCTGGGGTCGTCTCGCATTTCCACGGCGGCGTAAAAGCAGTCGCAGTCCACGTGGATAATTTTGCGCGATGCAGGCGCCATGGAGGGCGTAATGGAATGTGCCATGATGGGCTCGGGTAAGCGTTCACGTGTTGGCGCGGCTGTTGCAGCCCACAGGCACACAGACGTGGCCGGTGGGCTGCAAGACAGAACCGGGCTACCCCGTGGGCTGAGTAGTGCCAGCAGGGGCGCCAAAAGGGTGCCATTAAGGAGAGTGTACCATCGCCATTACCGAGAACCGCACACCGCAAGTGCTGATTGTCGGTGCGGGCCCCACCGGGCTGGCACTGGGTATCGGCTTGCGCCGTCACGGTATCAACTGTTGCATCATCGATCGTCTTGAGGCGCCATCGCCGTATTCCCGGGCTCTGGGCCTGCATGCCCGTTCGCTGGAAATTTTTGAGGCGCTGGATGTGCTGGCGCCGATCCGCAAGGCGTCGCGGCGCCTCAAGGCCGTATCAGTGTACGGCGATAAAGGGTTTCTCTTCGAACTGGACCTTACCTCCCTGAAAGCACCGTACCCGTGGGTGCTCAGTTGCCCGCAATCCGATGTGGAAGCGGTATTGATCGACCGATACCGGATGCTGGGCGGGGAATTGATTCGCAGTGCCGAGTTGCTGGATTTCCGTCAGGACGGCAGCGGTGTACAGGCACGCATTCGCCAGGGTGCGGAGGTGCAGACATTGAATGCCGAGCTGCTGGTGGGAGCCGATGGCGTGGGCTCCACGGTACGAGAGCAGCTTGGCATTGGTTTCAACGGGGTGGATTACAGCGAGCATTTCCTGTTGGCAGATGTGTCTTGGGACGCGGCCCCCTGGAGCAGCGACCGTTCCCACGGTTTTTTGCAGGAAGAAGGGCTGTTGCTGGCCTTGCCTCTGCCGCAGGGTTGGCGGCTGATTATGGCCCGCCGTGAGCCACCGGAAACACCCTTAAGTCTGGCGCCCTTTAGCGAACGGCTAACGTCGATTCTTGGGGAGGTGCCTGATTTGGGTGAGCCCCGTTGGCTGAGCCAATTCTCCGTGCAGCGCCGGTTGGCGCAGCATTTTCGGCGCAATCGGGTTTTCCTGGCTGGCGATGCGGCTCACGTGCAAAGTCCATTGGGTGCCCAAGGCATGAACACCGGGCTGGCGGATGCCTTCAATCTGAGCTGGAAGCTGGCGTTTTACCTCAAGGGGTTTGGGCAGGGTGCCTTGCTGGATAGCTACGAGCAGGAACGGCGGCCGGTGGCGGAGAAAATGTTGTACGGCGTGGATATGCTGTCGCGGGCCTCACTGGTGAAGTTGCCCTTGCTGCGGCGCAGCCGGGATTCATTGCTGAAACTGGCAGGTAGCCGTCGCAATATTTCCAGCCGACTGCTGCGCACGGCCAGCCAGCTGGATGTGCATTATCGCAATTCGCCGCTGGTCACCTGTGGGCCAGAGGCCGACGTGGGTTGGCGACATCAGGGGCCGTTGCCGGGCGATCGGCTGCCGGATGCGGCGCTGAAATCCGTGCGCACCGGGCATCTGCATCAGTTGCACGGTTTGTTGCGCAAACCGGTACATCATTTGTTGCTGCAGTTGAGCGAATCCCCCGAACATAACGAGCGGTTGGTGATGTATGCCTTGAGTGATCGTTTGGGCCAGGAATACCGTGAGCGTGTGCACCTGACAGTGATTGCGGCGCGGACCACCGCAGATGAAGACGTGCCCCGTGAAGGTACCACCCGTATCTGGCGTGACCATGAGGGTGAGTTCGCCAGCGCATTCGGTGATCAGGGCCGGCTCTGGTTGATGCGACCGGATGGGCATCTGGCTTACCGGGCGCCGGTGAGTAATGCGGATGATTTGCTGGGGTATCTGGAGCGAGTGCTTGGGAAAAGAGCGAGTTGATGGGAGGGCTGTGCGACATGTTGTCGGATTACGCCTTTCAGGCTAATTCGACCTACAAAACACTTTCCAGGTAGGTCGAATTAGGCGTAGCCGTAATCCGCACGAACCCGTCATCACGTTTGATAAACGAAATCTACGCCACCCGACGCCAGCGCTGAATCACAAAATGCCCGTTCATGGGCTTGCCCGCCAGGGTGCCAATGCCGGCCTTGGCATCCGGCCGTGCCCGCCAGTGGTGGGGGGTCATGGCCAGCAGGTTACGGAGTTCTTCTTCTGACTCCGGGACCCATTCGCAATGCAGGGTCTCGTTGGAGATCAGCTCGAAGCGATCATCCAGAAACTTGCCCGCATCGAAACCACTCTGGCGCACATCGTCGTACAGCGCTTCGCGCAACGGCAGCAGGTGTGTTTCCCCGGTACCGACAACAATCAATTCCCCACCGGGTTGTAGTACCCGGGCGATATCATCCACGAACAAGCGGGTGAACAGCACAAACACCGTTTGCTGGCTGGCATCAAATAACGGCAAACGGGTGCCGCTGGCGACTAGCCAAGTGATGCGTTTGTTGCGCTTGGCGGCGGCATCCACTGCAAACTTGGAAATATCCACGCCAATACCATTCACGCCGCCCAGCCGCTGGGCAAACTGCTCGGTGTACCAGCCTTCGCCACAGCCGATATCCAGCCAGGCGGGCTCTTCATCCGGCAGGTAGGCGAGCAGGGCATCTGCCAACGGCTGATAACGACCCAGTTCAAGAAAGGCCGTGCGCGCCTGCACCATGGCCTTGTCGTCTCCCGGTGACCGGGAGCGACGCTGCTGCGCCAGCAACAGATTGGTGTAACCGCGCTTGGCACGGTCGAACTGATGGCCGTTATCGCAGTGCCAGCTACTGCCGGCAAGGCGCAGGACCTGTTCGCAACTGGGGCATTTGAGTGTGGGCATGGCATACCGTGTTCCGGGGCGTAATGCCGGCAGTGAACCACAGGATGCTGGGAAAAGGTAGGGCAGAAGGCAGGGAAGGCGAAAGCACGCTGAGCGGTGGAAGAAGAGAGAAAGGGCAAGCCGCCCTCATATTATGGCGAAGCCGATATTTGTATTTCTGCACGTTGCAGATTTGCTTCTGCGGTCAGGTTGCGCAGGTCACTTAAATACGCCTGATAGCTTTTATTCAGCACCGTCTCCACGTCGACCTGGCTTCCCTTGAGTTGAGCCATGGCTGCACTGTGAAGCTGGCGGGTCTGGCGATCGATCTTGTCAATAATACCGGGTAGGGACTCACTTGCCTGATCGATAAAGGTGATTTGGGCGCGCAGTCGGGTTTGCTGGTTGGTCAGCTGGGTCAGTTGTTGGCGGATACGTGTCTGGTCAGGGCTGAAGTCATTGGGGACCAGCTGTTCTTTAAGCGAATTGAGTCGGTGGGTATTGCTGCTGAGGGTGGCTTCTATATCACTGCGTTGCTTTTGATACGTGGTCAGTCTTTGCGTTAGTGCGTTGAGCTGTTCGGTTAATTGTCTGTTTTGTGCCTGCAGCTGCAGAAGGGTTGCCACTGCCTCCTGGAGTTGGGACGACGCGTACAGCAGGTTCAGGCTAGGGTGATGAAGGCAGTTTTTTAATAGCGTCTTGCGCACATCATCATTTATTTCGGAAGGAAAAATAACGGCCAACGGATCGATGTGACCGCTGGCCCTCAGGATGCTCAGCTGGTCTTCGGCAAATTGACTTTGTGTTTCCACTTCCTGGTAAAGGGCAAGGGAGAGGCCGGGGTTTGTGGTCCGTTGGTCGTGGGCGGCGCTCATCAAGCCGGAAAGGGTTTGCGGGCGGTAAGGGAAGTGCCGGGCCGTGCGTAGAAACCAGTTTTTTGCCTGCTCGGTGTTATTTTCCAGGCGAAAAGTTTCGGCCATCAACAGGCCTGCCTGAGCGCCGGAGGGGCTGGCGGTTTCTATTGTGCTCAAGATTTCCCGGGCCTGACTAAACTGGTTGTTAATCATCATCATGGCGGCTTGCCGCAGTCGCAGGCGGTTCTGTAAAACCAGTTGTTCTGCTGGCTTCAGAGCCTTGCTGGCCTTGAGCGCCTCTTCAACAGCATGGTCTGAATTGGCGGATGGATCCGTCAGCGGGGCCATGGCTTGGCGCACGTCGCAATGCACTGCCGTACTAAAAAAAGCCAGAAAAAGGGCCAGAAAAAACCGTTGGGCAGTTTGTGCCGGTATCAGTGTGATGAAGTTCACGTCCGTGTTGTCTCTCAAGTCCGTTTTTTCAGGGGAGAGTGTAGACTCGCCGCCTGTTTATTCGCCGCAGCACAATACACAACTACGAGAAGGCAATGAACCTTCCCGCTGCGGCAGTGTGATGATAATCGGCAAGGATAGCCATGTTGGGGGAAAACCCGTTGTTTCGTTACGGCGTTATCGCCGCCTGTCTCTGTGTGGGTATTGGAGGCGTTGGGGTGGTAACGGCCGCTCCTGCCCCGAATTCCCAGCAACGTATGTTCGACCGCCTGCAAGAGCAGGAGCGCCAGCGTCAGCAGCAGCAGCTGGAAGACATGAAGGTGCCCGGCGAAGGGCCGGATCTGCGTATGCCCGTGCCGGAAGGCTCTGGTGCATCCGACCGCTGTTTTGAGATTGAATCGGTTCAACTCAAAACGTTGGGGGATGCTCCGCTTCCTTTTGGTCGCTGGTTTCGGCGGCCCGCCGATGCGGTAGAAGGCACCTGCATTGGAATGAAAGACATTCGCGCCTTACAGGCGGTGCTTTCCAATGCGTTGATCGACAAAGGTTATGTCACTAGCCGTGTATTGATTCCCGAACAGGATATCGCTTCCGGCACCCTGGTGCTTCTGGTGGTGGCCGGTCGTGTGGAGTCCTTCGAGGCCGTGGGCATGCCCGTACGAGTGCTGGAGTGGGCGGTGCCTGCGTCGCCCGGTGATCTGGTCAACCTGCGTGATCTGGAGCACGCGGTGGAAACCCTGGCGCGGCTACCCCATTTGGACGCGAAGATGGATCTGGCGCCCGGGGAGGAGCAGGGTGGCACGGTGGTGCTGGGCCAAGCGGAATGGCCACGGCGCTACCGGGGCACCCTGGTGCTGGATGAAGAGCACTATGGGGATGTGACCCATGGTACCGCCCAGGCGGGGCTGGACTGGGGCAGCCCCTTCGGACTCACCGACAGGATCTCTCTATCCCTGAATAGCGATCTGGATACGGAATTTTCGGATCGTGCCTGGGGGGCCGGGCTCAGTTATGACATTAGCCTGGGCTACTGGAACCTGGCGTTGAGCTATAACCGCCAACAGTATGAAAACGAAATCCAGGGTATCTTCCAGCGTTTTGAAACCACTGGTGCCACCGATACCTCCCGCATTGAGCTCACTCGTACTTTGTATCGCAGCAACCGTTCCCGGTTGTCGTTCTCGCTGTTAGGCGCCTACTCCGATACCGAGAACCTGTTGGACGATGCGGTTATCCGGGTGAGTTCCTACCAGCTAAAAGCCTTGGGGGGGCGCATCAATGCCAAACACCTTTGGGGGCGCACTCAGCTGGCGGGCACCGTCACCGTGGAAGAAGGCTGGGGCACGGGGCCGGCGACGAACCTTCCGGGTGACGTCTCGATTGCAGAGAAAACGCACACTCGCTATCAGACATATCTTACAGCCAATCGCTTTATAAAGCCGTTATATGGCGCCCTGTCATTACGG
Source organism: Alcanivorax sp. (assembly GCF_002726155.1). GTDB lineage: Bacteria > Pseudomonadota > Gammaproteobacteria > Pseudomonadales > Alcanivoracaceae > Alcanivorax. The sequence continues at coordinate 45,789 of NZ_PBSH01000001.1, forward strand.
TTGAATGCACAGTATGCCAACGACGTGTTGTTTCCCTCGGAACGGCTCTCGGTGGCATCCAGCTCAGTGGTTCGGGGGTACCGGGATATTACCCTGAATGGCAATTCCGCCGTGGCAGGCAGCGTGCAGTTCGATGGCTACCCACCAATCACTGGGCCTGTATCGGTGGTCCCTTTTGCCGCGTATGACTCCGGAGTGGTGCCGGGCAACCAGAACGAGTTTGGTTTTTCACGCATAGATTCAACCACCGCCGGAGTGCGGTTGGGCTACCGCTCGGTGCAACTGACCACCGAAATTTCCTGGCCCATGGATCAGCATTCAACGGAACTGACAGACAGCGAGTACACTCTCCATGCCTCACTTTATGCCGAATTCTGAGACATCCGCCAAGCCGGTCCCTCGTGGTCTGGTGTACACGCTGTCGTTGTTGCTGATTTGGCAGCCCATGTTGCTGTCCGCACAACCCATCACGCCCACCCATGGCACGAATGGGCGACCGACAATGGATAAAGCCGCCAATGGCGTGCCCGTGGTCAATATTCAAAACCCCAACAGCAAAGGGGTGTCGCAGAATTTCTATAACGATTTCAACGTAGGCAGCAAGGGTGTTGTGCTCAATAACAGCCAGCAGGTAACGCAAACCCAGCTGGGTGGCTACATCGAGGGCAATCCGAACCTGCACAATGGCTCCGCCAGCCTGATTCTCAATGAAGTCATCGGCCAGAACCCGTCCAACCTGGGCGGCTACATCGAAGTCGGCGGCGCCCGCGCCGATGTGGTGGTGGCCAACCCCAATGGCATCAGCTGTAACGGTTGTGGCTTTATCAATACCAACCACGCCACCCTGACCACCGGTGAATCCATCATGGAAGGGGGCGAGCTGCAGGGGTTTGATGTGCAGGGTGGCCGTATTGGTATTGGCGAGAACGGATTGAACGGTTCGAATACCGACCGCTTCGACCTTATCGCCCGCTCCGTCAAGGTGGCCGGCGAGCTGCACGCAGACTCACTGAACATCGTCACCGGCCAACAACGGGTAGACCGCGACACCCTGGCCTCCTCGAATGAAACCACCGGTACCAACAAGCCGGGCTTTGCCATCGATTCCAGTGCACTGGGCGGCATGTACGCCAACCGCATTCGGTTGATCGCCAATGAAGAGGGCGTGGGGGTCAAGCTGGATGCGCCGGTGGCGGCGCAGAATGGGGATATGGTGTTGTCGGCCAATGGCAATATCCAGCATTCCGATCTGGCTGCAACTGGCAATATCGCCATTGATGCCAACCAGAACGATGTCATGTCCTCAGGTACCGTGTTGGCAAAGGCGGACTTGAGTGTGAATGCCGCCGATTACACCAATAGTGGGTATGTGGTTGCTGATGGCATGGCGGATATTCAGGCCACCACTGTTACCAACACAGGCACCTTGGCGGGGCGGGAAGCACTGACCGTCGAGGCAGATTCCATCCTCAATGATCAAGGTGGCGCCCTGCTCTCCGAAAACGATCTCAACTTGTCAGCGGATCAGGTGACCAACCGGCTGGCGGATATCTATACCTCCGGGAATCTCACCATAAACGGCAGTGATGGCGAGAGTGCGAAAAAGCTGGAAAACCGGTCCGGGCGAATTGAGGCGGAAGACGATATTGAGGTTCAGGCGGAGCAGATTCTGAATGTGCGGGATGTTCTCGATTGGGAAGACGTTTTGGTGGACGCCAAGGCGCAGTATTTCTGCATAGAATGCGCACATACCAACTTCACCATGCGCTATACCTTCACCGAAGAGTTTGTGCGTGAGCTGGATGAGGCAACCACCGGGCGCAGCCTTTTGGTGGCGGGTGGCGATATGTCACTCGCCGGAGAAGGGCTGATCAATGAGACCAGCGACATCCTCGCCTACGGGAATATGAACCTTGATCTAGACCGCATTGACAATCTTGGACTACATAGTGGTGAATATATCCTGATCAATCACTATAAGAAATATCTTTCCGATGATGCGCATGTGGCTAATGTCAGATATGGCATCGAGCGATACAACAATCGTAATTATTTTGGTAGAGCCGAGTATTGGGGCGATGGTGGGAATAAAGCCTTGGAGTACATGCGCCTTTATCCAGGTTGGAATAACCCAGGCTACGATCCCGACAATTTTTTAAAGCGTGAAGATAACTGGGTTGTAAAGAACACTCCGCATGTGGGTGAGGAGACACGGGTGCTGGACTCCACCGAAATCCTCGGCGCAAACATTATCGCTGGCGGTGATCTGGATATGGGGGATGCGACGGTCACCAATGGAGATTTCGGGCATCGCGAGAAGGGTGATGTATCAGAAGAAGATTTGATCGCCGTTGGCGAAGGTGCAGGCCGTGGTGGCAATGATGTGGACAACTACCTGACTGGCGTCAACGGCGGCCTGTTCTCCATTGCCGACCCGAACCATCCCTACCTGATTGAAACCAACCCTTTCTTTGCCACTCGCGACGGTTTCCTGGGCTCCGAATATCTACTCAACCGGTTGGGCTGGGACCCAAATGGCACCCTGCGGTTACTGGGCGATGGCTTCTACGAACAGCAGTTGATCCGTCAGCAGGTGGTAGACCTGACCGGCCGCGCCCTATTGGACCAGGAATATGTAGATGCCAACGCCCAGTACCGTGCCTTACTCGATAATGGACTATTCGCTGCTGAACCTTTGGAATTAACCGTTGGGGTCGCCCTCAACCCTGAGCAGGTGAATAAGCTGACCAGCGACATCGTCTGGATGGTGGAGCAGGAAGTCGCCGGTGAGACTGTATTGGTTCCGCAGCTCTACTTGTCACCACAAAGCGCGGTGATTGACGAGAACGGTGCATTGATCGCCTCTGGTGGCGATATGGTGAATGACGGCGGCAGCATCGTTAACAGCGGGACCATACACATCGGGGGCGATACCCATTTCAATCTCAATGAAGAGGGCCTGCAAAATCTGGGCGGCGATATTATCGGCGAAGGGTTGGTGGATATTCAATCTGAGGGTGCTGTACGTAATGTCAGCGGTACGATTAGTGGTCGGGAAATGGCGATTAATAGTGCCCAGGATATTATTAACCGGCGGCTTGCCTACCAGAGCGAGATAAGCGATGGAACAGGCTGGAGAGAATGGCACACCCAGATGGGCAAAGCGGCAACCATCAACGGCCTGGAATCTGTAGCGCTTGATGCCGGCGAAGATATCCGTATCACAGGTAGTCGCATCCAGGGGGGCAGTGTCGCGATCAATGCCTAAGGCGATATCGTCGTTGATACTGTGACAGATCAATCGGGGAGAAAAGGCAGCTACCACGGCGGCAGGCTCAGTGAGTCCCGTATCCGTCATATCGGCAGTGAAATCACCGCCACAATGAATCTGTTGGCCAGTGCCAGCAACGATTTCAGCATCATCGGTTCCGACCTGGCCAGTGATGGTGGCGTACAACTGAGCGCGGGGAATGACCTGCTGGTCGCTTCTGTAGCCAACAGCGACAGCTACGACTTCAAAGTGCGCCACGACGGCGAAACCAGCCATAACATCCAGCGCAGCGTGCGCCAGCAGGGTTCCTCAGTTACCGCTGGTGGCGATGTGGTTATGGAGTCCGGGAATGATCTGACCGCGATTGCCAGTCGGCTGGAAGCAGGGGAAGATCTGTCGCTGATGGGTAAGGGAGATATTAGTATTCTAGCTGCGCTGGACTCGAATTACAGCTATAGCTACGAAGAGGACGATGGCAGTTTTGGACGCAGCAAGACTGCAACGATAGAAAACGAAACAAAAAACGCTATTGGCAGCCTCTTAACGGCAGGTGGCACTCTCTCCCTTGCGGCAGAAGCGGGTGATGTGGAGTTGATCGCTTCTACCGGCCATGGTGAAGAGGGTGTCGAGGTTGAAGCTGGCAGGAATCTGCACATCGAGTCCGGTGTCAACAGCGCATACACACGAGTACAAACTACCGATAAAAATGCCGCTAGAATCAAAACCCGTGACACCGGCAGTATGAATCAAACACTGGCGCAAGCAGGCCTGTCCTCAGGGGGCGATATATCACTGGATGCCCAGGGCGATGTCGTATTGGGGGCTGCCGATCTGGCAGCGACAGGCGATCTTCGAATCGGTGATGCAGCACTGGCAACCGATGAAAGCGGGGCTATGGCGCTCGATGAAAACGGTAACCCCATTATTGAGAGGGGCAGTATCGATAACCTTTACATCGGCACCGTCGCTCTGGAAAACGAAAACTGGGATATAAAAACCCGTTCTTTGCGTGGCCCTGTTAAGGAATTGGCAAAAGCCTCTTCTGTCATTATGGGGGTCGGCGGTATGTATTTGCCAGGCCTGGCACTGGGGGCCAAAGACTTGGAGGTAACGCTTTCCGAAAGTACGGAAAGCCGAGTCCATGAGCGTCGCGAGATTGGTTCGGCGCTGCAAGCAGAGAATATCCAGCTCTCTGCCCAAAACGATATGACCTTGACGGGCTCCAGCCTGAAAGCCGATGAAGAGAGCGGCAAGGTTGTAATGCTGGCCGACAATATCCTGCTGGATACGGCGGTCACCGAAACCACAACCACTGAAAAAGATGAAACCGAGACCGCCTCCAGTATCGATCCCTCACTGAAAAAGGACGAAATCAGCCTGGGCGGGCTTCGGTTGACCGAGCTGGAGCAGGCAACGGTCACCAAGACGCTAACGCATAGCGGTAGCAGTATTTCCGGGAATCAGATTGTCCTTGAGGCAGACAGTGCGTTAAGCCTGATCAATGCTGATATTGAGGCCACAGGGGAAGACGGTATTTTGTCCTTGGCTGGTGACAGCGTCAGCATTACCGGGGTGCAGGATGAAAAGACGGTTACGGAAACGCTGAAGGAAAAAACCACGGAAACGTCGGTGGGTATTCGTAATGCCTACGTGGATGCCGCGTATGCCATTGAAGGCTTGAAGAAAGCTGGCGACGCCGTTGGTGACGCTAAAGATGCCCTGAAAGACGCGGAAAGGCGCGTTGAACGGGGCGAACTGGCCAAAGAGGCTCTGGAGGACTACCGCATCATGCTGGCCGCAGCCTCTGCCAACCTGGTCCAGGCGGAACTGGCATCGACTCAAGCTCTGGCGGCCACCGCCGCAGGGGCTGCAGCGGGGGGCACCGGCTTTTACGTCAGCGGCAGTGCCCAGCATAGCGAAACCACCTCCACTAGCACGACGACAGAAAAAACCTGGCAAGGCAGCAGTCTGAATGCCGCCGCCATGAGTATCAATGCGGACAAGACAGCCAGCATCATCGGTAGTGAGGTTAATGCCGGAGTTCTGGATTTGAATGCAGCGGATATCCTTATTGGCGCGGGCACTAACGAACAAAGCAGCCGCTTTGAACAAGAGAGCAAAAACGGCGGCTTTAGCGTTAGCACCAGCGGCGCGGGTAGTTGGAATGCCAATGCCGGCTTTAACGAAGCCGAGTCAGAAAGCCAGGCGACCCAGTACGTCAACAGCCAGCTCAATGTGGGCCATCTGAACAGCACCAGCGACAGCCTCACCGTCAAAGGGGGCGTTGTTACCGCCAATACGGCGAATATCGACACCGGCACCCTGCATATTGAAAGCCTGCAAGATACGCATAGCAGTAGTAACAGTAGTGTTGGTGCGAATATAGGTGTTGGCGGTGGTACCGACAGTGTAGGAAAACCGCAGGGTGGTAGTGCGGGTTTCAATATGGCGAATGGTAGCAGTGAAGGCGCCAAAACAAATCAGCAAAGTGCCATTCTTATTGCCGATGGTGAGAATAGCCAAATCACAGCCAAAGACACCGCCTTGATCGGTGGCATGATCGCGAATGCCAGCTACGAGGAAGACGCCGAAACCGGTGAATTCGTGCTGATGGATCACGGCAATCTGAACTTCAGTACAGAAACGCTTTCCGTTGAAGACCTGCGCGATTACAGCAAGAGTGATCAACAGGGCGGTGGGCTGCAGGTGAGTAAGGCCACGACGACGATCAGTATTCAGGATACCGGGCACCGGATGGAGGGTGAGACCCGGGCCACGATTGGTGGCGGCAATGTCACTGTGGGTGGTCAGAGTCTGGATGAGCAGGCTGATTTCGCGAGTCTTAATCGTAACGTCGGTGAATCTCAAGTGGTCACTCTTGACCAGCAGACTGGTGGGATGAATGCCAGTGTGACGGTGGATAATCGGGTGTTTACGAAGGAGGGGCGCGAGGAAATCGCCGAGCAGCATGTCAATTTGAAGGACAACGTAAAGGTGACCGTAGCCGGTGCGGCCTCGGATGTAAAAAAAGCCGTTGATGTGGGCGCACAGGCTTATGAGATAACCAAAGAAACTTACGATAAGCTGGCGAAAGAACTTAAAACCAAAGTCCACAATTTGCCGAAGGAATATCGTGAGCTTGGTCAGGGCATGGAGGTTGCCTTTGATGACTATCTGCGTGTAGGTGGTGACCCACAAGCCTACAAGACGTTTTTGGAAAGCGAATCCTTCAGGGACGCGGCGGCAACCCTATCGACGGTGCGCGGAGAAATCGACAAGTTAATGGCGCAGGGGCTGACCGAAGAGCAGATTTTTACAGCCTTGGAAGAGGCGTTGCCCGGTTCTACGGGATCCAGAAGTACCATTTCCCTGAGTGACGGGGATGTGCCTACGGTAGAAGGCACCAACGCTGGTATCGAGATGTTCCATGCTGTGGGAGACTTAAGCACTGAACTGAAGAAGATTGAACAGGAATACGGCGGTGAATGGTTGAACAACGCCTCACTGGCTCTGGGTGTGCTGATTGCTGGTCCTGCACGGCTAGCTATGGAGGTGGGTGGAGAACAATTACTTTACAGTGTAGCTGGAGAGCAGATTGAGTCCGCTACAAATGCCACTGCTAACTTGCTGACGGGCATGGCCCATCACACCAGCCCGCAAAGGGTCGATGAGCTGGTGGATTATGCTGTAGAAGGCAATCTCACGGACGAATGGACACAGGAAACCGAGCATAAGCTGGCGACAGCGGATTATGTAGAAAATACCCAACATGGTGCCAAGGAGACGGTGAAGTATTTGTTGGGTACGTTGATTGGGGTGGGGGTCAGTAAGGGTTCTGTTACAAACAAACCTAATACACTGGCTGAGCATGTAGATGGCCCAAATCCACTGACGGGTGAGGGGTATGGTGTAAACAACCCACCAGTACGCATCGAAGGCGAATGGAGTCGTCAAGATTACTTTAATGCCTTGAATGGAAGAACACCGAAAGGGCTCGGGAAGCCGGATTTGCATCATGCTGATCAAATGCCTGGTTCTGGGATTCATGAAGTAATACCTTCAGAGCATCGAGGAAACACAGCATTGCATGGACAGCCTAATCAAGGCGTAACGCCTGATATGAGGAAGGCCGATAAAGAACTGCATTGGTGGTATCGAGCCCGAGAACAGGGTGCAGATGAGCTGTTTCCAGATTGGATTTATGACTAGGGGCATTCAATGAACATCGATGAATTTAACAGTGTTTTTGATAAGGTCAAATCTGCCAAACCTTTGTGGTTAGAAGGTGAGATGGATCCAAAAGCGTCGGATGAAGCAATTTCAGATGTTGAATCAAAGTTAGGGGTCAAATTTCCAAGTCAATTCGTTGAATTTGTTCAAAGTTTTGGGGCTGGATATTTCGGTTTCACTAATGTGTTCTCGGTTAGTTCTAGTAGTGAATGGTACTTTCTGGATGTACTGAAGCAGTTTTCCTTTCCTGAAAATTTTATTCCTGTCTCTGATGATGAAACAGGTGGCTATTTTGGCTTTTTAGTTAAGGAGAATATGTGTAGCGGTGCTGTGTATTACTGGCATTCAAGCGAAGGAGTTGAGCCTAAACTGAAATATGAATCATTTTATGATTACTTGGTGGAAGTTGCGCTGAAGAAGTAAAGCGCAATAATAAAGGACACCCATCACTTGGCGGATTTCCTACGGGGTGCATCGGCCTTCACTGATATTTGTCTGTTCATAAGGACAGTATTTTGGAGTCATGGATAAGCAAGGAGGCGACCATGACTCGAGCGCGTTACCAACAAATCTCCCTAGGTGATACCCCGTACTATCACTGCATTTGCCGCTGCGTCCGCCGGGCGTTTCTGTGTGGCAAGGATCATTATTCTGGCCAAGACTACGAGCATCGCCGG
>NZ_PBSH01000002.1 GCF_002726155.1 Alcanivorax sp.
AGCGGGAACGCCTGCGCACCCGCATTCAGGATGTGATCGACTCGCCGGACCCGGACCGGCTGGGGCAGGAACTTGTGATGCTGGCCCAGAAAATGGACGTGGACGAAGAACTGGACCGCCTGGTGACCCACGTCAGCGAAGTGCGCCGCATCCTCAAGAAGGGCGGCCACATCGGTCGCCGGCTGGATTTTCTGATGCAGGAGCTCAACCGCGAAGCCAACACCCTGGGCAGCAAATCCGTCGACAGCGAAACCACCGCCGCCGCCGTGGAATTAAAGGTGCTTATCGAACAGATGCGCGAACAGATCCAGAATATCGAGTAAAATCCAGGGAAGTCCATAATCGTATTTAATTCATTGTTTTTAAAGAATTAAATGCGAATCTCAGTCCATGGAAATCCACTGCCATCCACCCCTATCCAGACAAAAGTGGTGGGCAAAATGGTGGGCAAAAACGTGACTTTTTCCTCCCCCGCACCTATATTGACCTGAAATGGTGGGCAGCTCTCAAGGGGCTGCCTGCAAACCATTGATGACAGAGAATTTTTCTCTTCAATCAACAAACAAAAAGTGGTGGGCAGCCTGTTTTTATAGGCTCAAACGCCACAAGGTCAAAATGAGCAAACTCACCGCCACTCAGATCAAGTCCCTGGCAAAGCAGGCCCCCAAGAAGCATACCGATGGTGGCGGCCTCTATTTCTGCGTGCGCAAGTCAGGCACGCCCTACTGGATGCTGCGCTACAGCGCCCAAGGCAAGCGCCACGAGATTACCTTGGGCCAATACCCCCAGATGTCCCTGGGTGACGCCCGGGAAGCCGCTGTGCTAACCAAGCAAGGCATCCGCACGGGCACCGATCCAATCCAGGAAAGAGCCAAAGTTGTCCAGCCCGACATCCGCACCGTCAAAGACCTTTTCCAGGACTGGCATGAGACCGATCTGTCCCGGCGCCTGAAACACCCCAACATCCCCAAGCGCATCTACCAGAAAGAAATTCACCCGGTGATCGGCCTCTACCCGATTGCCGACGTCACCCCAAGGGATATCCGGGCCGTCCTGCAGCGCGTCCAGCGCAGCAACCGCCCCACCATCGCCAATGACACCCTGATGTACATGAAGCAGTTGTTTCGTCATGGCATCAAACTGGACCTGTGCCAGAACAACCCGGCCAGCCCATTCACCGTCAGCGACGCCGGCGGCGTCGAAGCCAGCCGGGAGCGCACCCTGACGCTGGAAGAAATCGAACATTCCTTTGGGGTCTTCCGGGAGCACATCAGCAGCTTTGGTCGAGACAACTATCGGGCCTGCTGCTTGTTCCTGGTGCTAGGCGTGAGAAAAAGCGAGCTATGCGAGGCCCGCTGGGAAGAATTCGATCTGGAAGCCGGAATCTGGGATCTCTCCAAAGAGCGCAGCAAGACTGGCGCAGCGATCACCATCCCTCTGCCAACCCAAGCCATTGAGTGGCTAAAGGTACAGCAAGGCCATGCCTGCGGCTCCCCCTATGTGTTCCCTGCCAGGCGCGCCAGCAAACGCCCACACATGGGCCCTGACACCCTGAACCGCGCCATTTCCAAGCTATTTGGCCGAGAGCCAGGCCGGAAGGTGCAGCCACCCAACAAAATGGGCGACCTGGAACACTTCACCATCCACGACCTGCGACGCACCTTCCGCAGCCTTGCGGCTGCGGAAGGCGTGCCGAGTCATGTGGCGGAACGGTGTTTGAATCACAAGCTGAAGGGAGTTGAGGGTATTTATGATCGGTATGATTATTTTGAGGAGCGAAAAGTGGCTCACCAGAGAGTAGCTAGCCTCATAGAAACTATGACACACCCATGATGCACAGGTGTGTTTGCGGCTGTTTTTACTGCTTTGGATAAGGGATATAAGGCTAGCTACACCATAAGCTATACAAAAACCGTGGTTTCAGCTGGATGGACATGGACACTCTTGGACGAAAGTACGACCTTCATTGACACACCTCGTCATTAAGACCGGTTACAGATAACAATTAGTTCCGCACTTCAGATTAAAGACTTCAGTTCAAAATTCAGATCACGCAATGCTTTAGCGCTGATGCTTTTGCGTTGCTGCACCAGCTTCTTACCCACCATGAAAGCAATAGGCAGATTGACTGCATCAACAGCAATGACACACCCCTCGCATAGATAGAAAACTGCAAATTCCTTGTCAGTGATGTTGCCACGTAGTACGCGCTGGTCATGATTTTGCGACAACCCTACCATCTGCAGGCGAACGTCATACTGGTTCGACCAGAACCAGGGGGCGCTATCGTAGGGCTTCTCCTCGCCCATAAGAGTCGCCGCCGCCGTACGCGCTTGATCCACAGCGTTAGCCACAGATTCAAGGCGCTGCCTCTTGTCGAAGAATAGATTCCGGTGGCGGGTACAATCGCCGATTGCCAAGATGTCAGGATCATCGGTGCGAGTAAATTCATCGACGACAATGCCGTCATCACAGAGCAGGCCAGCATGCTCAGCCAAGACCGTTTCCGGTATTACACCAATTGAGACAAGCACGATATCCGCTGGCACCTTGCCCCCACCGGACAAGGTCACGCCAGAGACGTGCCCCTGACCATCTGATTCAAAACCGGTTACAGCCGTCTCCAAGCGTACATCAACGCCGGCCCTCGCATGTTTGGCGTAGAAAAATTCGGACATCTCTGGCCCCGTAACACGCTGCATCAGACGCTCAGCAGCTTCCAGGACGGTAACATTAACACCTTGCTTGGTCGCACTGGCTGCCACTTCAAGTCCGATATAACCGCCCCCCACGATGACTAGGCGTTTGCCGGGTGCTAGCTCACTACGCAGGGCATCCGTGTCCGCGATATCATGCAAATAATGAATGCCTTTCAAATCTGAGCCCGGCGCGTTAAGGCGGCGGACATGTGAGCCAGTGGCCAAGACCAGTCGGTCGTACTGTAAGGTGCTTTGATCTGACAAAATGAGGTTTTTGTCGTCTCTGTTAATCTGTTCTACGCGCACGCCGAGCCGTAATTGCTGTCCCGCATTCTCGTAAACCGAAGGCGGTTTAAGGTATAACGATGCCTGATCAACCTCCCCCGCAAGGTAATTCTTTGACAAGGGCGGCCGCTGGTAGGGAGGGTGTGGTTCTTCGCTAACCAAAATCACTTCATTTGGGTATTTTTTTTGCAGCAAGGCGGTCAGAAGTGTTCCCGCTGCGTGTCCACCACCAATGATGACGGTGGTCTCTTTCTTTTTTTTGGTCATAACTTGTCTCTTTCTATGCGCCTTGGAACCGAGTTATCCATAAGCCAAAAACTTAGTGAAGAACAAGAAACTGTAATATCCAGCGAGCTAGGCACATGATGCCTAACCGCCTGCCATCGCGGCGTCCTCAAGAATCATCGCAGCCCCTTTCTCACCGATCATGGTCACCGGCTGATTAGTATTCCCACCAACCAGCGTTGGCATGATGGAAGCATCAACCACCCGCAACGATTGCAAACCGTGCACGCGAAGTCGGGAATCCACCACAGCCATCGGATCTCTCCCCATCTTGCAGGTGCCGACCGGGTGATATGCCGATTCGCCGCTGCGACGCACCCACTCGGCGAGATCTACGTCCTCCTGTATGGACTGGCTTGGTGAAATCTCTACGTCCTGGTGCACATAAAATGCACGCTGCGACAAGATCTTACGAACAAGCTTTACCCCACGAACGAGCTGCTCGACATCGGCAGGCTCAGCCATATAGTTGGGATCAATCAACGGGGCCGCCAGCGGATCGGCACTGTTTAAACCAATACGGCCACGGGACAAAGGCCTGAGCCCATAGAGCATCACTATGTAGCCATAACCGCTCATTGCGGTTTTCATGTCTCGCCCGTGATCGGCGTACAGCATTGGCCCGAAGTGTAGTTGCAGATCAGGTATCGCCAGCTCTGGCCGGGAGCAGATGAACCCACCAGCTTCAGCCCCGTTGCTCGACAGCACACCTCGACGACCGCTCAGGTATTGCAGTAAGGCCCACGCGCCCTTCAGCCAGTAGCTCGGATGCATCGAGATACTCTGACGGCTGCGAGCCCTGACCCGGACAAAAACATCGATATGGTCCTGAAGATTGCGACCCACACCCGCCAGTGCATGACGTAGCTCAATGCCATGTCGAGCAAGTTCCTCGCGGGGACCGATGCCTGACAACATAAGCAGTTGCGGCGAGTTAAACGCACCACCGCAGAGGATAACCTCACGCCCTGCACGAGCTCGCACCAGACCCTTTGCGCTGCGATACTCGACACCAATAGCGCGAGTGCCATCAAACAACACCCGAGTAACATGTGCATCACTACGAACGTTCAGGTTCGAACGCCCCGTCGCTGGATCAAGATAAGCACGCGCATTACTAAAACGCGAGCCGTCCTTCTGGTAAGTATAGTAATAGCCCACCCCCTCCTGTTCGGGGCCGTTGAAATCCCGATTGCGTCGATGCCCCGCCTGTACTCCCGCCTCGACAAACGCCGCACTCAACGGGTTGGTATAACGTCGCTCCGCCACATTGAGAGGGCCATCCTTACCATGGAATACTGCCGTACCCGGCACCGTCTCAGGCTCGTAATGTTCTGACTTACGAAAATACGGCAGCACCTCGGCGTATGACCAACCGTGACACCCCTGCCGTGCCCACTCGTCGTAATCCCTGGCGTGACCACGGATATAGACCTGGGCGTTAATCCCGCTCGAACCGCCAAGCATCTTGCCCCGCGGCTGGAACAACGAACGACCGTACATGTGACGCTGTGGCTCGGTATAGAACTGCCAGTTGAAACGGCGACTGAACATCAACTGCAAAAATCCCAGCGGCGTGTTGACGAAAGGGTTGCGGCGACTCTCCGGCCCGGCTTCGAGTAGCAACACCGAATAGAGGCCACTCTCGGACAAACGATTGGCTACCGCGCACCCTGCCGAGCCAGCGCCCACAACGATATAGTCGAATTCTTCAGTCGCCAGCCCGGTCAAACTTTTCATTAATTTTTTGCCGTCAGTTTGACCATCAACTTCGAATAACCGCGCACGAAGTTGGACTGTACACGCTCCGGCTCGCCAACCACTTCGATATTTTCGAAGCGCTTGAGCAGTTCTTCCCACAAAATGCGCAATTGCAGTTCGGCCAGGCGGTTACCCATACAACGATGAATACCGTAGCCAAAAGAAATATGGTTCCGTGCGTCCTTGCGATCAATAATGAGTTGATCGGGGTTGTCAAACTTGCGTTCGTCTCGATTACCTGAGGCATACCACATTAACACCCGGTCCCCTTTCTTGATGGTCTGGCCACGAAGTTCTACGTCCTGTGTCGCGACCCTGCGCATGTTGGCCAGTGGAGTTTGCCAACGAATGATTTCCGAAACCATGTTCGGAATCAGGTCCGGATTAGCCTTCAGCTTGGTGAACTCCTCGGGGAATTGATTCAAGGCCAAGACACCACCGCTCATGGAATTCCTTGTGGTGTCATTGCCGCCAACGATGAGCAGAGTCAGATTCCCGATAAACTCCATCGGCCGATTGATCAGGTCTTTTGTGTCGTCGTTGCTCTGCAACATATTGATCAAGTCAAAACCGGGTTCTTCGCCGGCTGCACGACGTGCCTCCTTGTCTCGCCACAGCCTTGAGAACGCCCTCGCCATGTCTGCCGCATCGTCAAACATGACATCTTGGTCGGTAAATTCGCCACCCGTGGCAGATGCCGCACCGGACAAGCGATCAGACCATTCAACGAGTTTATGGCGGTCTTCATAAGGGAAATCCAGCAGTGTAGCCAGCATGCGGCCAGTCAGCTCTTTGGATACTGCAGGCACCCAGTTGAAGGGTTTATCCAGCGGCAGGCTGTCTAGCACTTCGGCTGCTCGGGACCGGATTAAACCTTCCATTTCCTTAAGGTTTTTTGGCGCTACCACACCCTGCACCGCCCGACGTTGCACATCATGCTTGGGCGGATCCATGGCGATAAACATTTCCACCGATAGTCCGTCCGGTGGATCACCCAGAATAATTTGCGGTTCAGAGGAGAACAGTTCGTGACTCTTGTCCACGAACAAAATATCTTCATAGCGAGTTATCGACCAGAAAGGCCCGAATGGACTCTTCTTCTGGTAGTGTACCGGAGCTTCATCTCGCAGCCGCTTAAAATAGGCCCGCCACTGATCTTGTCGATACAAAAAAGGGTTGCTGGTGTCGATATCTTCGAGTGCCAAGGTGTTGACATCAGGCAAGGAGGTTTCGACGAATTCCATTTGTGTGGATCGAGAACCCACTGTCTTTCTCTTCGCCTTCATCAGCATTTTCATCGTTTTAATCTGAAAATGCATCGGCACCACTTTGGACGAGGCGTTGAATACTTTTGTCTGAAACGCATTGCTTGATCTTGTTTTTGTTGACATAGCATTCTCCCTGTTTACATCTGGAATTCAGGCAAATGCACGGTCATACCGTCCATCGCCTCAGTAATTTCTACCTGACACCCCAGGCGCGAGGTTCTCGCCCGCTCCGGGGTCATGGACAACATCTGTTCTTCTGCGTCACCAACCCTTCCGGTCTTGCCGAACCACTCATCGGGAACAATCATGTGACAGGTACCACAGGCGCATTCGCCGCCGCAGTCACCGTCAATACCTGGAACGGCGTTATCAACGGCGATTTGCATTAGCGTAGAACCCACCCCGAACTCCGTAACATGCTCGGTGTCGTCATGTTCAATAAAGATAATTTTTCCCACAGCGTGTCTCCTAGCATTTATATCTACCTTGAAGATTGGCTATGTGTCGGAACACCGACGAGGACATTTCTTGACAGACCGGGGACATTTAAAGACAGTTACCGCATTCCGAGGAATCGCTGATGGCAATAACGACGCTCAAACAGGGTTTGAAAAACGTGGATGCGGATATCCCGTCGAACTACTCACGCCTTATCGCCCGAGAACTTGGCTTGAGTGTACGAGAACTCCCTAGCCTCTTGCGCAACACGGGTGTAGATGTCGAACAATTACTCAAAGATGAAAGCTTGCTCACTGCAACCCAGCAGATTCAGATCTTGCGTAATGCTTTAGATTTATCCGGCAAACCAGAGTTCGGGTTACGGCTGGGCAGGCGTCTCACCCCCGCAACCCATGGGGTGATGGGATTTGTTGCTAACAGCAGCCCCGACCTTTATACCGCGCTGCAAGCCGTTCACACTTTCCTGCCTACCCGGGCGAGCTTTATTCAAGTGGACTTGCAGCGGGCTGAGGACTACCTGGAATGCGTTGTAAACTTCCAAGTACCGATGGAAAATGATGTGGAGCGCTGCCTGGAAGATACTGTGATCAAGGCTTTTTTCGAAATCGGCGAGTTCATCGTAGGCCGCCCTCTATATGAATCTGAAGTCCACTTCCCTCATCCAGCTCCCGTCTA
>NZ_PBSH01000003.1 GCF_002726155.1 Alcanivorax sp.
TGAGTGATCATACACTCAAAATCAGGTGGCCAGATTTACTATGCCACTACATAATGTTTTCTTCATAGGCATCTCCTTAATGTTGTTTTGATCCGATGGAACCAATCTAATACTTACGTAACGCAACAAAACCAGCAGAAGAGCTATGGAGCCAACAAGCGCCACGGGAGCCATAACCTCCCCACCTATTACCCCTATCGGCCTAAATGTACTCACCATCTCCTTTCACATAACGCCGACCATCATGCGCTTGTCGCATGCATGGCATTGTTAACTGCCCACCAAAAGAATCTCATTGTATAATTCTAGAATTGTGACTTTACCAATAACCCTGCCCCCTGAATTCATATTGATTTCTTTGCCCACACTCAAACTTTTCGGGTAATACTCAGGAGCAAGAAGCTTTATGTAAGCACGAGCAGATTCACCAGGCATCAAAATGTCATTTTCGAAGAACATTTGCTCCCCACTAGTGAGAATATCAGACGTGACCTGATGCGCAGGGCGAACACCGCTGGTTATGGGCCAGCCCCTATCTGCGTTCAAAAACACCAAACCCATGAAATCTGGCTGGAATTTATCAAAATCGAATTGAGCCCGCCTCTGTTTTCCGGTCTCAATTACGTCTTCAATAGTGTAACCCGATGGATGTTTCATATTCAGTTAACGCCTCAAACACCGGCGTGGTGAAGTTGGCGAATTTTTTGGAACAAAAAAGGTGACAACTTTGCCATGTCCGCGTGATTTGATTTGTTAGTGCTTTTCTTGCCCAATCCAATAATTAACCCAGCCAATTAAATGTCCCCAGAATCGCTTTCGCAGATGCAATTATTGAATTGATAGATTTTGCAGAGCTGTCCACTTTCCCCAGTTGGCTTGCCACCTTTTCCAAAGCAGATTCACTTTGTTTGACTGCTGTTATAGCCACAGCAGTCTTTCCATCTGATTCTGCAAACTGTAAATCCTCTATCACACTCTGCAAGATATCCCTGTGATCTGGTGCTGCCTCAAGCAGTTCGTTTATCTTTTCTCGATACAGCCTAAGTTCTTCTATTTTAACAAGCATCTCTCCTCGATCAGAGTAAGCCTCGCATTTACACGGAGCTGAATTACAAACAGGACATGCATTGTAATAGTAGCTAATAAAGCTATCTTGCAGGCTTTCTCCTAGATAATGAATACCCCACGACGACAATGTCCAAGCAAAGCAATCAGCTAGTTCATTTTCGATTTCCCGTTTATCTTTAGCGCCTCTACAGAATGCGGTGTAAGCCTCATGAACTTCCCCGAGTTCCTCCAGCAGCCTGAAAAAATGGAAGGCTGGCCCAGCAGCCTTCCATATATGAATATTAGCCGGATAGAGATCATTGGTTTTCTCTACTAAAGAGTCCATAGACGGGTTTGGAGTGGAGGATTTGGCAACGTTGTATTTATAGCCCAGCTCTTCTTGAATTTTCCACTCCTTAATATATGACACGGGCTTTTTGTTTGTTTTGGAGCATATGCATGGCTTAGTAATACAATAAGGACACACTTCTGGATACTTCCTCAGATATGCGTCCTCGAGATCTATCTCCAACTTATTTGCAATCGCAAATAACCAAGAAAATGTTTTTATGAAATTCTGCACACAATTTTGTCCTCTGGGGATAGAGCGTGCTAGATAGGATGCATTCCTGAATAAGTACGAGAACATATATTCCATATCACGGCCTTTGTTTACGTCACCGTATAAGCCATTCAAATATGACTGAATTTCAGAAACTGTTTCTGGTTTATGTTTTAAATTTTTCAAGATTAGTATTCCTTCTAAAATTCATAGATAACTCGGGGCACTAACGCCAGCCATCATGCGCTTGTCGCATGCATGGCATTGTTATGATCGCTTCAAACATCTAGATGGAAACCTTCCATACCGCCTAAAGTCCTCATATTCAAAACTAGCCAACAATCGAAACTTTACCAGTATTAGGCCGACAAGCCTGAGAACCAGAAACCATCCAAAGATTATTCCGATCAGGAGAAAACAAAACATCACAAATATATCTACCTGCCAATATTCTTGTGACCGCAGTGGAGCGTCAAAATCGACACCCGACAGTCGCCCGTACATCAGGCTTGAAAAATAGAAGAAGCTAACCGCAACAGCCATAATGAGCAAAGCACAAAACTGTGAAATGTTTTTGTACTTACTGACCAAGTGTTTCTGCTCTGCACTTGCCGCTAAAATTTGCCTTAGATGCTCTTTCATTTTCCCTCATAACGCCGCGCTCAGCCGCGGACAATTTTGGGCGCTTTATGCGCAATAATGGGAGCGCAGCGACCGCACATAAAGTGCACAAAGTTGACCGTCGGCCTGCAGCGCATTGTTATGCATTACGCCTCCATTTTCTCAGGAAGGTGCGCCTCTAGGATCTTGACTATCTCCTCGATTTTATCAGTTTGATAGTAAATAAAAACCTTACCGTATTTACCGCCATTTGCTACTACAGCATTAATACCGTTGCCACTGAAACCATCTATCGATTTTAGCTGGCTTAGTGGGAATGACTTCTTCCTACCCCAATAGTTACGCCCCGCGATTACTCCGTCTTTAATGGTTACATATCCCAATTTAAACCAGACAGAAATTATAAGGGCGAAAAAAGCTGAGAATAGCCAGAAACCAAAGATCAGGCCAACCGTACCCAACAGGGTAAAATGCTTAAACGTTTCTCCAAAATTAAACCCAGAAGATACGTACCGAACCAACATTATTGCCGTCACTGAAAAAATGATGGTTAAAGACATGTACTTTGTGAGCGAACGCCAAAGTTCCTTCCAATTAACTTCGTACTTCATATTTTCCTTGATGTTGCATAACGCTTTACTCAGCCGGCGCGTCAGCGATCGGCTGCAGTTTCTTGTTAAGGGCCTCCCTACGCTTCACGCCTAGGCCAATGCCCGCAAAAGCAGCGAAAGCACCAACAGCCACCAGCTCAGCGAACAAAATGAAGGCGTGAGAGCTAAACCCAAGGGACAACACCACAAACAGGAAAAAGGAACTCGCCGGAAGCACGCACACCATGCCAATGGAGCTGAACGAAAAGCGCCTCCCTACAACAAACCCACTCAAACCCAGACAAAAAATTTGTGCGGCAGGAGAAAACCCTTTGGCTCCAATGAACAAGACCAATAGAAATGTTAAGCCTATGTTAGCGGCCATGCCGACAATGTATGGCTTCATCCCCCTTTCCCCTTAACGCCTGGCGCAGCAGGCAAATTGGAGTGACGGAGGAACGGAGATTTGGTCTGCCTGCCGCCACTTGTTAGAAGCAACCCTATGCACGCTTCACCAGTTCCATCAATTCACCATCAAAGCTTTCTTGATCGTAATGAACGAGGCCACCAAAATCGGTATTGATCATTACACCGGAACCAAGACTTCCCCATTGCTGTCTTGGGTACTTGCTCAAGTATTCATCCCCATCAATATCAGCCACCACAACCCCATGATGCCGACCACCAATAAGAACCTTGTCTCCAACCTTAGCTTGCGTGCCATCCGTATAGTTCATAGAAGCTTCTAACAGCGTATTAGTTAGAACGTTCCGCATAACTCGGCTCCTCATAACTCTGAAGCCAAGGAGCGTCGCCCCGAGGAAAATCCTGCCATAACAATAGGTTAAGATGCTATAGCTAATCTCCTACACGGAGTTATGCGGAACGTTCCTCATAACTCCGTACTCCGACAGTCAAATCCTTTTTTTATTTTTCCCATATACATCAACAAGATAGCCATGAGGCAAGCATCATGATTTCGAAATAAACGCTGCTTCCGTTGAAAAAGGGCAGGGGAACTGCACTATACTGTC
The DNA here is from genome assembly GCF_002726155.1 of Alcanivorax sp. Lineage (GTDB taxonomy): Bacteria > Pseudomonadota > Gammaproteobacteria > Pseudomonadales > Alcanivoracaceae > Alcanivorax. The sequence continues at coordinate 3,855 of NZ_PBSH01000003.1, forward strand.
ATTTTGAACAGTAAGGAGTTGTCATGGATGACATCCCTCGCTCTCTTCCTACAAAACCAGTAAAGCTGATGGACCAGTTCCGGTTTTGGCTCAGGCAAAACCAGTACAGCTATCGTACCGAACAGACCTATGTGCTCTGGGTGGTTCGATACATCCGCTATAACCAACTGCGCCATCCTTCTACCATGGGAGCCAAGGAAATACAGGCATTCCTGTCCTATATGTCCGTCCAGCGGCATTGCAGCCCCTCAACTCAGAAAATTGTTCTGAATGCGCTGAATTGTTTCTATCGTCGATTTCTGCAGCAGGATTATGGCGAACTCAATTTTCGCCAATCAAAGCGCAAACCCCGTATCCCTGCCGTGTTTTCTGAGCAAGAGGCCCAGGCGGTGATTACACTGCTCCCTAAGCCTTCCCAGTTGATATGTGAACTCCTTTATGGCGCCGGGTTACGCGTTTCCGAGGCACTTCGTATTCGCATCAAGGATCTGGATTTTGATCGGATGATTATTACGGTACATCAAGGCAAAGGCGACAAGGACAGGAGAACACTGCTTCCCAAGTCTTGTGAAGAACGGCTGCGCTGCGCCAGCAAGTTGCCATAGCCTCCAATCTGTATGGGATGGACCAAAAAAATGGCGTTGGCCCTGCATGGATGCCGCATGCGCTGAGCAGAAAATATCCTGGCGCAGGCTCGCAGCGTATCTGGCAGTTTATTTTCCCTTCGAAAGAGCCTGCGACAGACCCGCAAACCGGCATTATCCGGCGTCACCATTATCATCAGGATACTGTCCGCAAGCACGTCAAACAGGCGGCCTCTGAAGCTGGCATCGCCAAGCTCTGCGGCCCTCATACGTTTCGCCACTCTTTTGCCACCCATTTACTGGAGAAGGGCTACGACATCCGCACCGTCCAAGAACTACTGGATCACAGCGACGTGTCCACCACCGAGCGATACCTGCATGTGATGAATCGGGGAGGACTAGGGGTAATCAGTCCGCTGGATCGGAGGTAGGCGGGTGGGAGATTCAGCTTGCCGAACGAAGGGTCTTTGATCCTGGGCCCCTCCAGTGGGGCTCCTGCAGCGAGAACAGTAATATGCCCTCCGTGAACTCTGAGCCCTCTGTGGTAAATCCGCTTTTGATCTTTGCGTGCTGCATGTTGCGTGAAGCGTGTTGCAGCCGCGAAGCGGCATAAAAAAACCCGGCTTTCGCCGGGTTTTGATCGCTTCAGACTTATTCTATGAAGCGTACTGCGTCTCTTATTCGCTCCAGGCCAAGTCCAGCTCGCGAGCCGCCTTTACGTCATCCAGGCGCCGCACCGGCTGAGTGAAGGGCGCTTCTTTCACCATGTCGGGCTCGTTGCGGGCTTCTTCCAGAATGGCGGCCATGGCATCCACGAATTCGTCCAGGGCTTCCTTGCTTTCGGTTTCGGTGGGCTCGATAAGGAAGCACTCCGGCACCAGCAGCGGGAAGTAGGTAGTGGGCGCGTGCTGGTTGTAATCCAGCAGGCGCTTGGCGATATCCATGGCGGTGACGCCCAGCTCTTTCGCTTCTTTTGCGAAAGTGAGGATGAACTCGTGGCTGGCGCGACGATCCGGATAGGCGGCGGTGCAGCCCACAGCTTCCAGACGCTTGAGCAGGTAGTTGGCCGCCAGGGTGGAGAATTCGCCCACGCGGATCATGCCTTCGCGGCCCAGGGAACGGGCGTAGAAGTAGGCGCGCAGCAGCACACCGGCGTTGCCCATAAAGGCACTCAAGTGACCAATGCTGGTGCTCAGAGTATCGGTATCAATCCAGTGGTAGCTGCCGTCGTCCCGCTGGCCCGCCATGGGCGTAGGCAGGTAAGGCAACAAACGCTCGGAGACACCCACCGGGCCGGCACCGGGACCGCCGCCGCCGTGTGGGGTGGCGAAGGTCTTGTGCAGGTTCATGTGGATTACGTCGAAGCCCATGTCACCGGGGCGAACTTTACCGAGGATGGCGTTCAGGTTGGCGCCATCGTAGTACAGCAAGCCGCCAGCCTCATGGACCGCTTTGGCGATGTCTTCAATCTGCCGTTCGAACACGCCACAGGTGGACGGGTTGGTCATCATCAAACCGGCGGTTTGTGGTCCGCACGCAGCTTTCAGCGCCTCCAGATCCACATCGCCATCCGGGCCGACCGGCACTTCACGGACCTTGTAGCCACACATGACGGCGGTGGCCGGGTTGGTGCCGTGGGCAGCGTTGGGGATCAGGATTTCAGTACGGCCATCATCACCACGAGCATCGTGGTAGGCGCGAATCATGGCAACGCCGGCAAACTCACCCTGGGCGCCGGCCATGGGAGCGAGGGATACACCTTTCATGCCGGTAACTTCCTTGAGGAAGTTCTGCAGTTCGAACATGCAGCTGAGGAAACCCTGGCTGTGGCTTTCCGGCGCCAGCGGATGACGATTGAGAAAGCCCGGCAACATGGCGGCGCGGTTGGCACCACGGGGGTTGTACTTCATGGTGCATGAACCCAGCGGATAGAACTGCTTGTCGATGGCGAAGTTCTTGCTGGACAGGTTGGTGTAGTGACGCACCACCTGCATTTCGGACACTTCCGGCAGCCCCGGTTTTTCCTTGCGGCGCAGGTGCGCAGGAATGGCGGACAGCTTGTCGTCACTTAACGCTTTCGGCGCTTGGGAAGTGGCGCTACGGCCCGGGTGAGACAGTTGGAAAATCAGTTGTGTCTCGCTCATGCCAGCACCTCCTTCAGCGCCGCTGCAAACAAATCCAGATCACCTTCGCTGTGCACTTCGGTGGCGTTCACCAAAATCGCGTTGGCCATGCCGTAGTCTTTCGCCAGGCTCACACCACCCAGCACGTCTTTCTCGGCCAGCGCCGCCAGCACCTGATCCGCCGGTTTCGGCAGGGTCAGCACCACTTCGTGGAAGGTGGGCGCGGTGAAGGCACGCTCCACGCCATTAATAGCGGTGAGTTTGTCGGCCAACGCCTGAGTGTTGGCGTGGCAATGGGCCGCCACATTGCCCAGACCGTCTGGCCCAAGCAGCGAGGTATAAATGGTCGCCGCAGTCATGGCTAGGCCCTGGTTGGTACAGATATTACTGGTGGCCTTGGAGCGGCGAATATGTTGTTCACGGGCTTGCAGCGTCAGGGTGAAACCCTGCTTCCCCTCCATGTCCACGGTGCGGCCGATGATCCGGCCCGGCATTTGCCGAACGTGTTTTTGCTTGCAGCACATGAAGCCGAAATACGGACCACCGGAGGACAGCGGCACACCCAGCGGCTGCCCTTCACCGACAACGATGTCCGCGCCTTCTGTGCCCCATTCACCGGGAGGCGTCAGCAGCGCCAGCGATGTGGGGTTCACCACACCGATGACCAGCATCTTGTTGGCATGGGCCCAATCGGTGAGCGCATCCACTTCTTCCAGTGAACCGAAGTAGTTGGGCTGGCTAATCACCAGGGCGGCGAAGTCTTCGCCTTCATAGGGCTTGAGCACATCCAACGGAGTCTGGCCGCTGGCGGGATCGAAGCCCACTCTTTCCAGGGCCACATCCTGATTTTCCACAATGGCCTGGGTGGCACTGGTGTAACGCGGATTCAACGCAGTGGGCACCAGCACTTTGCGGGACTTGCTCTTGCGGTTGGCGCGCAGACTCATTAGCACCGCTTCGGCCAGGCCGGAGGCACCGTCGTAGACAGAGGCGTTGCTCACGTCCATGCCGGTGAGGCGAGTCATCAGGGTCTGGAATTCGTAAATCACCTGCAGAGTGCCCTGGCTGGCTTCCGCCTGGTACGGCGTATAGGCGGTGTAGAACTCACCGCGAGTCGCAATCTCCCATACCGCCGCCGGAATGTGGTGCTGGTAGGCACCGGCCCCGATAAAGCTCACCGCGCCAGCGTCCTGGGCGGCGCGCTCGCTCATCAGGCGGGTCACTTCCATTTCGCTCAGGCCTTCAGGCAAGGCATCGAGCTTGCCAGCGGCTTTCAGATGCGCGGGAATTTCATCGAACAAATCTTCGATGCTGTCGGCGCCAATGGCGTCGAGCATGGCACGCACGTCATCGGGGGTATGGGGGATGTAGGGCATTGGGGCTACCTGATGGTTTGGGTGTTGGCTGTCAGGCCACGGTATTCTGACACCGGCCTGACGCTTGACGCCGAACGCCTGACGCTAAGCGAAAACCCAAAGCGTCGTGCGTCCGGCGTCTGGCATCCGGCTGCGAAAACGGCTACGCCGTTATTCGCTATCGATCTGCGCCTGGTACTGGTCGGCGGTGAGCAGGTTGTCCAGCTCGCCTTCGTCGCTCAGCTGCACTTTGAACAACCAGCCGCCTTCATAGGGCACGTTGTTGACCAGCTCTGGCTCATCTTCCAGTGCTTCGTTGATCTCAACGATTTCACCGGATACCGGGCTGTAGATGTCGGAGGCCGCTTTCACGGATTCCACCACACCGGTTTCATCGCCGGCGGCAACAACCTGACCGACTTCAGGCAGCTCCACGTAGACCAGATCGCCCATGGCATCCTGAGCGTGGTCACTGATACCGACGGTGGCAACACCGCCTTCTACCTTGGCCCATTCGTGGCTGGCGGCATAACGCAGCTCGGCTGGAATTTCGCTCATTGTTTTCTCCTGTTAAGAGTCGCTTGCACGCGACACGCTTCACGCATGCACGCTGAAATAGTAAATGTGTTTTCGCAGGAGCTTGCTTGCAAGCGAATTCACCCGAGGGTACCGCGAGCAGGTTCGCTTGCAAGCAAGCTCCTACAGCAGGTTTCGATTACCGTTGTGGAACTTACAGCTCTTTGTACACGACCTCGCCATTACGGACGAACGGCGGCTTGACCACCTGGGCAACCTGGCGCTTGTTGCGGATTTCCACATCCACCTTGCCGGTGGCGCCAGCGGGCAACCGCGCCAGGGCAATGGATTTACCCAGCGTGGGCGAGAAGGTGCCGCTGGTGATTTCCCCTTCTTCGCCATTGGGCATCAGTACTTTCTGGTGGGCGCGCAATACCCCCTTGCCTTCCAGAATCAGGCCCACCTGCTCGGCGTGGCCGTTTTCCTGCTGGTTAAGCAGTGGCTGGCGACCAATGAATTCCCGGTCGTTCAGCATCACGGTCCAGCCCATGTTGGCTTCCCACGGCGTGATGGTGTTGTCCATGTCGTTGCCGTACAGGTTCAGGCCCGCCTCAAGACGCAGAGTGTCACGGGCGCCCAGGCCGATGGGGGCAACGCCGGCGTCCAGCAACTGGCCCCACAGGGCCACTGCATCCGCGTTGGGCAGCATGATTTCCACGCCGTCTTCGCCGGTGTAGCCGGTGCGGGCGATCATCCAGTCTCCGTCTTGCGCGAAGGCAAAAATTTTCAGGCTGCTTACCGCCTCAGCACGGGCACCGCTGAGCAGCCCCGCAAGCGTTTCACGTGCCTTCGGTCCCTGGATTGCCAGCATGGCCAGTTCCGGGCGCTCGTGAATATCCACGGCGAAACCGCCGGCCTGCTTTTCCATCCAGTCCAGGTCAGTTTCGCGGGTCGCGCAATTTACCACCAGTCGGTAGCCATTGTCCTGTTTATAGACGATAAGGTCGTCGATCACGCCGCCATTGTCGTTAAGCATGCCAGTGTACAGGGCGCGGCCCACATCAATGCGGTCCACGTCATTGGCCAACAGCTGGCGCAGGTAATCACGGGCACCGGCGCCGGCAATATCCACCACGGTCATGTGGGAGACATCGAACACCCCGGCGTTTTGACGCACGGAGTGGTGCTCCTCGATCTGGGATCCATAATTGATCGGCATATCCCAGCCGCCGAAGTCCACTATCTTGCCGCCAGCGGCGAGATGAGCGTCGTATAAAGCTGTGCGGTGAGCCATAAAAAGCACCATGGAACGAGTGAATGGGGAATTATATCGACACGGGGCCGAGTGGCATAGGCTGGGCCGGCAATCTGCCCAATGTTGGCGCCCCCGGGCCGTAGCCACAAAAAAGCCGGCCCGCAGGCCGGCTTGAATGCCACTGCCAAAAACAGTGCGGTTACTGCGGTTTCTTGATGGACCCGCTCTGGAAGGTAAGGTTCACCCCGCCAACGGGGATCTGCAGGTCGATGGTGGCCAAGGCACCGCCAATACGCACGTCGATGTTCTGCTCCGCCAGGCTCACCAAACCGATGACCAAACGGCCATCAGGGAGGAAATCCACCGGACCCGACAACTGGAGGTCATCCAGCGGGTAACTGTGCAGGTTAAATGGCAGCCCCAACGGCGCTTCCATTTCCGGCGCATCAAGCAGCAAATCCAGCGTGGTATCGAACATCAGCTGATCTTCAGCGGCGTCGTAGCGGATCCAGCCGGTTAGCGGCTGCGTCCGGTTGCCACTGCCATCGTCGGCATAACGGGCACGCATCACCAACGGCTCGGTGGGCACGTTCGGGCTGACCAGGCCGGCAATCTGTGCGTAGACGTCGGTGTTGGTTGTCATCAACACCGGCGGATACAGCGTCACCTCTACCGCTTGTTCAGCTTCGTTCCAGCCCACAATATCCGCATTGATACCGCCATTGAGATACGTGAACTTATCCGCCGGGCAGTCTTCGTTAATATCACAGCCGATGTTTGCCGCAGTGGCGATCCCGCCGGTGTCCGTCACCGCCAGCTTGGCGGCATTGGTCGGGGTGGGATACTGGCCGCTGCCCGGTGGCTCTTCCTGGGCCTTGGTTTCGCTGGTGTCGAGCAGGAAGTTGGCATTCACATCCGCCTTGGGCAAATTGCGCAGCGGCAACAACACATTGTCGGTGGCCGCGGCTCCAGTGAAGGCAATCGCCAGATCCGGCCCACCTTTGTCCGCGTCCGGCCCCAATAACTGAGCGGTCTGCAGCGGCATGTCATCTTGCGAACAGATCACCTCACCGGCGCAACCCGCCTGCTCATGGGACGCCAGCACATACCGGTAAAGCGCCCCCTCTTCCCAAGGCTGTTGCGGGGTAATGGTCAGTTTGCGGGTATCCATGCTCAGGTGAGCGGGCACCACCTCCTGGCAATTACCGGCGCTGTCGATTTTCTCTACCCGCACACTGCCTTGTCCGCAGGCGTTGCCCAGCACCATGCTGTCGGCCGCCATGTTGCGTGAGAACTGCACTTCGATGGCACGGTTGGCTGGCAATGTGGGCACCGGCAGCAGATCACCGGCTTGATCCTGATAGGCACTGGCGCACTCACCCTGAATACCGTTACCCAGGTCTTCACTGCCGGGATCAATAGCGCAGCCATACCCGGGGTACACCGTGGTGGTGTAGGGCGTGCGCGGGCTGTTGGTGGTGGCATCCACCATGGTGAAATCGAGGGTTTGCGGGTTCGCCGGGTTACCACTCAAGTCCTGCACGCCATCGGTAAACGTCACCTGATAGTCGCTGCCGAAGGCCAGCGGCTCATCCGGTGTCAGCACCAGTGATGCACCATCCAGACGCCACTGGAACGGCACATCCGTGCCCTGTTCGGTAAGCGTCACCGTGGAACCGGGGACGATGGACTCCTGATTCGGGGTTTCGTCGAAGTTCAACACCACCGGGTCGCCAGGGCGGAAACGGTCGGTGAAATCACCGGGCTGCCAACTTTGCAGGCTGGGACCGGTGATATCCACCTCTGGCTCCGGGGCGGTGGTCTGGTCTGCATAGGACTCCATGTGGAAACTCAACACCCCATAGGCCGTTTCCACCCCTAACACTTCCGGCTCAATCACCCCGATCGCATCAATCACCATGCGGCCATCGACCACAATGGCGCGCCCCACCAGCTCGACCTGCAGCAGCGTCTGGGTGAAGGCGCCGTTGGCGCGGGAGTCGGCGGTGGAAAAGGCCAGATCCAGGGTCAGCTGCACCCGCCTCGGCGCTTCCGGGGCGGCACTGTACGGGGCCGGCGACAAATAACCGGAGGCATCGGACAGGAAGCTGACGGTGACATCACCGGAATCAAAACCCGCCGGCAACTGGCCGCCAATCAGCACCTCAAGGGGCTCACCCTTGAGCAGTGAGCCCTTGCTGATACGCAGCGGCGTGGCGTCCGGAAAGTCCGGCACAAAGGCCAGTTCCGCAAACACGTTGCCGGACAATTTGGATACCGTGGTGTCACCCAGCAACTTGGCGATCAACGGCACGCAGTTGATCGGCTCGCCACTGAGCGGCGACAGCATGACACCGTCCTCGCCACAATCCTTGGTGGGATCTGCGGCCATGGCTTCCAGCACCAGGGTTTCCCGCGGGGTGGAATCTTGCGGGGTCAGCGTGAAGCTGTTTTCTCCGCTGTAGGCGACACCGGTCTTGCTGGTCAGGGCGCTATCCAGTTGCAGGGTGTAATCACTGCCCGGTGTGAGGTCGTCCTGCGGGTCCAGGGTCAACCGTGTGCCGCTCACCAATAAGGTGGCGGCCACCGGGTTGCCGCCGGCATCGTTCAGGCTGACCGTGGTGTTGTCCACGGTGGTGCGATCCAGTGGCTGCGAGAACTGCAGGTGAACGGTGGAGAAGTCCATGAAGGGCTGATCGTCGCCACCCGACGGCATTTGCCGGCTGATCACCAGCTCATCCGCGTTCTGCTGCTGTACCTGTGGCCCCTTGTCAGCAGAGCCGGTGGTGAAGTTCAAGGTGCCGTCACTGAAACCGTCCAGGTCGATACCATTCAGGCTCAGAGTGTAGTCACTGTTGAAAGCCAGTGGCACGCGCGGCGTGATCACCACGGAGCGCCCCTGATCGGCCTCACTCATGTCCACATCGACGGCACCGTCCGGGCCGGTAAGGGTAATGTCCGACAGCACCAGATTCGGCACCTCGGAAAACTGCACCACCAGTGGTGCGTGCACTGATATCTGCGTTTGCTGGTCCGCCGGGTAGCTGTAGAACACCTGCCCGCTGTTGCGGCCGCTGTAATCCACGGTCTGCTCACTGCCACCACCACCGCAGGCGGTCAGCACCAGTGCGGCAGCGAAAAGTACGCTCGTTCGCATCATTGTGTTTGCCTCCCGGGCTTAAAATTTCAGGGTGATGGAGCCGCTGATCACATTCACGTCACCGCTGGCTTCCACCTGCTCGCTGGGCTGCGGGTAGACGGCGGACTGGGTGTCGTAAATGTCGAAGGTGCGGTCTTCGAGGATCTGGTGCTGGTAGGCCAGATCAAAACGGACCGGGAAAGCGAGGAAGCGCGTTTTCTTGTACTTCGCGGTGACGCCCAGGCCGATGATCCACTTGTCCGTATCCAGATAGTTCACATCTACCGATGCATTGGATTCCAGCGGTGATTCGCTATAGGCCACCCCACCGGTAAACGAGAAATTCTCGTTTAGACGAAATTCGGTACCAATGCGCGGGATGATCACATCCTGAAAGGTAAGCTGCCCAGGCTGGCCACTGACCGCCTGATCCTTGATGGTGTCTTTTTCCAGCTCCTCTTCCAGGGCAGACCATTCCTGCCATTCGATGGTCACCCCGGTGCGCCATCGGCCCGCCTGATACTGCACACCACCGGCGAGAATATTGGGCTGGTAGGAATCCAGGGTATTGATGTTGAGCATCAGGCCCGGATTGGGAATGACGCCGGGAATCACTGCGTTGGCATTTACTTCGGTTTGGGTGTCGGAGTAGCCGCGATAGGAAAAGGCGGTTTCCAGGCCATTGAACCAGCAATCGTCGCCTTCACCGCAGAAAGTCTCGCCCCAGTCCATGTTGAGACCAAAGATCGGGCGAATTGACGGCTTGGCGGAGACATCCAGCTCTTCGTACTGGGTGTTGCCGGCCAGGTCCGTGGTGGCGGACAGATCCGCCGCTGCATGCAGGGTAATACGTGCTGTGGCGCCCACATCAATGCCGCGCCACAGCTGGGTAGCGCCACCCAGGTTCAGAAACAGGGGCTGACGGCCGTATTCAAAATACTGGCCCTGCTGAGAAGTAGAGGAATCAAACGCCAGCATTTCCTCACCGTACTTTTCCACCCCCAACATCAAACCAAAATAAATCGGGTGGTTGTACTGGGTGAGCGAGGTCAGGTCGGTTTTCATGCCCAGCAGTATTTGCTGGGAGGGAGAATCCTGCAGCACATCACCATTGCGGATCGGCGCATCGGCGCCGCCCAGACTTTTCGCACGCAGCTCATGCTCAGCGTGCATCAGGCCGGTGGTCAGCTCACCACGGGGGTCCTTGGCCAGCGCCGCCGGGTTGTAGTACGTCGCGGACACCTGATCATTGAACAGGCTGAGCGCCTGCGCAGAGGCAATATCCGAGGGCAGTACGCCATAAGTGGTGCCGATATTACCCATACTCGCCAAGGCAACAGATTGCACCAACACACCACCGACAACGGCGGCGACACGTCCCGAAAAAGACACAGTCATTTGTTGTACTCCTACACTGTTTTCTTGTTGCTTTTACGTTGTCTGTCGCCAGGACGGCGACGGGGGGAGCTCACCCTATGCAAAAGTGAACAGGCGCTCACATAGGTAAAAAGCGCTATTTGACGCCAATCACGACGGCAAACCGTAAAATTCTTTTAAACAGTGACGGGGTAGACAGAGCATCCACCGACGAGTTCGGGCACGGCCGTGCCACCTGGAGGGGTTGGGCGGGGTTTCACGACAAGCGGCCGCTGGCGGCCGACAGAAAAAGCAGCGCCCCGACAAGCGGGGCGCCACATGATGCACAAAGCACGATCCGATTTACTGGATAGACGCACTCTGGTAGCTGAGGTTGATCCCGCCCGGCGGAATCACCAGTTTCACCTTGCCACCTTCCAGGCCGGCCAGGGTGATTTCCAGATCCACATTTTTCGACTGGGCATTCTGCAAACCAATGAACAGGCGCCCATCGGGCAGGAAATCCAGCGGCCCTTCCAGATCCACATTATCGATGGGCAGACCTTTGACGTTGTGCTCCAGACCCAGTGGCAAGCTCAGTTCAGGGGCATCGAACAGCAGGTCAAAAGTGATGCGGAAGACCGGGCCATCCGGGGTTTCTACGATATACCCCACCGGCGGAATGGTGCGGTCGCCGTTTTCATCTTCGTTATAACGCACCCGCATGATGTTCGGCCCGGTGGCGGTATCGATGGGCACCAGCCCCACATCACCGACCACCGACAACAGGCTGTTTAACACCCCATCGCCACCAAACTCACCGCCCAGTGCAGAGACAACGTCATCCAACGCTCCCAGAGTAACCTCTAACAGCCCCCCCAAAATCGGGCCAAGCACCGGAATGGAATCCAGGGTACTGCCGCCATCCAGCACGTTCAGGTCCAGCCCAACCACCGCCGTGGCATCCAGGTTGGTCAGGGCCACGGTGGTCGGATAAATCACCACCGGCACGCCCTGTTCCACCGGGTCGAAGTCCAGGATTTCGGTATTCAACAACCCGCTGATATAGAGGATCCGGTCACTGTCACACTGCGCCTGATCATCTGCGGTAAACGGCGGCGCCCCCTCGTAACCACAGCCAGTATTCGCGGTGGTCACCAGCCCTTCACCCCCACCATCGCGAGGCAAAATCATGGTGGCATTGGCCGGAGTATCCAGCGGATCAATGACGTCACCGGTGACGCGCGGCTCACCCGCATCAATCTGGAAGTTGTTATTCACATCCACGCTGGGCAGGTTGGCCAGTTCCTGGAAAATGGTATTGAAGGGCACGCCACCACGGAACAGGATTTCCATGTCCGGGCCGCCTTCCTTCATGCCATTACCCAGCAGCGGAGCGGTCTGCAAGGGCAAGCCGTCCACCGAGCACATGCCCGCACAGCCAGTGCCGCCACCATTGGAGGCCAGCACGTAGCGGTAGAGCGCACCTTCTTCCCAGGCTTGTTCAGGAGTAAAAATCAGTGCCCGGGGCTCAAGTGTCAGCTCGCCGTCCACATCCTCCCAGCTGCCACCGTTGTCTTTCTGCACTAGCAGGGTGTCGCCCAAAGTGATGGTGGCCGGGTCCATGTTCTGGGAGAAACGCACCTTGATGGACCGGTTCGCAGGCAGATCAACAATCGGCAGCTCATCCACTTCAACCTGCTGAGCTTCCGGGCTGGACGATACGCAAACCCCCTGGGTCCCCGCATCAATTTCACCCTGGCTCGCGGTGGAGCTGGCACACGGGAAGCCCGGATACACGGTGGCCGCAAACGGGCCACGCAGGACATCGCCACCATCGTCGACCACGTATTCAGGCAGGGTGAAGTCGAGCGTGCTGTCCCCTTGCAAGGAATCGAGCACCTGCAGGGCATTACCCGCCAGATCGGTAATCGCCGGGGTCGTGGTCACGGCGTATTCCACGCCGTATTCCACCGGGGAATCCGGCGTAATAACCAGCGCATTACCGCGCAGCTCCCACTGGAAGGGCTCATCCAGGCCGCCCTTGGTCAGCAGCAGGGAATCACCGGCCACAATGCTGTTCGGGTCCAGCGCTTCGTTGAAGTGAATAACGATGGGCTCGCCCGGCTCCATGCGATCGGCCACGTTACCTGGCTGCCAGGATAATTCCTGGCCGTTATCCCCATCCAGGACAGGTACGAACGGATTGATCGCATCCACTGGTGGCAGAGGTGCGTTCTCCTGATCCTGATAGGACTCCATGCGAAAGCTCAAGACGCCGTAGCTGTTTTCCACACCCAGTACACGCGGCTCAACCACGGTGATCGCATCGGTGTTGAGCTGGCCATCTTCAATCAGGCCGGTGCCCACCAGTTCCAGGTGCATCAGGTTCTGGGTAAAGGCGCCATTGGCGCGCGCATCCGTGGTGGACGTGGCGACGTCCATAAACAACCGCAGCTGTTTGGGCGCGTCGTCACTTTCCGCATTGGGGTTGGGGAACAGATAACCGGTGGCATCGGAAATGATTTCCACGGTCACTTCACCGGAGTCGAATCCCACCGGCACTTCACCACCAATGAACACTTCCAGCGCATCCCCTTTCAGGATGCCCCCGCGTTTTACTCGCAGCGGAGTCACGTCGGGGAAGTTGGGAGTGAAAGCCAGTTCGGCGTACACGTCACCGGACTGCTTGGACACGGTCTTGTCCTGCAGCAAGGTGCCAATAACCGGCACACAGTTGATCGGCTGGCCGGTCAGTTCTGACAAGCGCACGCCGTCGTCCAGGCAGCCCAGCGAATCATCGGCTGGCGGCGCATTGGTTACCAGCACCGCACGCTCACCGGTGGTGGGTGACGTGGTGTCCTGGGGTACCGTGGAGTGTGAATAGGCGACGATATCTTCGCCCAGCTGGCTTTTCACGCCGTTGACACTTAATTCATAGGTATCACCGGGCGTCATGTCTTCCAGTGGGTCCACCGTGATGGTGGTCCGGCCGACCAACAGCAAGGCGGGCACAACCTCACCATTGTTCATCAAGCTGATGGTGTCGCCGTACACCGCGGAAGAAGCATCAATCGGGTGAGTGGTACGCAGACGGAACGAAGAGAAATCCATGCTCTTGAATTGCCCGTCATCCGGGAAGATGGATTCTACTTCAAAGCTGGCAGCGGTCTTCTGGGTCTCAATGGGACCTTCCAGTGCCGCCCGGGTGGTGAAATTCAGGGTGCCGTCTTTAAACGTGGTGGTTTCACCCAGCACGGTGACACCATTCATCACCACCTTGTAATCCGACGCCGGTTTCAGGGCATCGTCCGGCGTCAACACCACACCCCGGCCGTCGGCCACGGATTCCAGCGTAAACGGTACTGCTTCATCATCAGGGCCCGTCACGGTGAAGTTGCTGGCATCCGCCGTCACTTCATGGCTGAACTGCAAGGCAATGATGGCACGCGGCGCGACCTGCTGCTGATTATCCAGCGGGTAGGTGTAGTGCAGATTGCGAGCATCAAAGGTCGGTGTATTGAAGCTCACGCTATCGTCGCTGCCGCCGCAACCGGCGACCAGTGCGACCGCCAATGCAGTGAGAGCCAGTTTGTTATTTTTCATGGGGCACCTCCGTTAGAACTTCAGCGTGATGGAGCCGGAAAACACATGGACATCGCCATCAGCCGTCACGACTTCGTAAGGATTGGCCACACCAGGACGTGTGGTCGTCAGCTCGAAATCACGCTCTTCCAGTTTCTGGAATTGGTAACCAAAATCCAGGCGTAGCGGGTACGCCAGAATCGGCGGATTCTGAATAATCAGGGAGCTGCCTACGCCCGCGATAATCTTGTCGCTATCCAGGTAGTTCACTCCTGGCGTTTGAATACTTTCCAGCGGGCTTTCCTGGTAGGCCACCCCCGCAGACAGGATCAGGTGTTCGTTGACCGTCCACTCTGCGCCCACGCGGGGCACTACGATATCCTTGAAGGTCGCGGCGGCTTGATCCTTAATCGTGTCACGGGCCAGCTCGTCTTCCAGATCTTTCCAGTTCTGCTGCTCCACAGTGACGGCCGCGCGGAAGTTATCACTGAAATGATAGAGAATGCCGGCACTGAAAATATCCGGCTGATAGGAATCGATCGTATCGATCAGCACGGTAATGCCCGGATCAATCACGGTACCAGGAATCGTCAGATTGGATTCCACCGAGGTGCGCGCTTCAGTGTGGCCACGGAACGCAAACGCGGTTTCCAAGCCAGTCCAGATGCCGCAATCTTCCTTGCCACAGAACACTTCGTCCCATTCAAAATTCAACGACAGAACCGGGCGAATCACCGGCTTGGCTGTCACGTTCAGTTCTTCGTATTGGGTATTCCCTGCCAGGTCGGCACTCGCCACCAGCGTGGCTTCCGAACGCAGGGAAATATGCGCAGACGCACCGGTGGTAATCCCGTTAGCTAACTCCAGGCCGCCACCAAGATTGAGGAAAAGAGGCTGCCGGCCATAGTTAAGGAACTGGCCTTCCTCGGATGTTTGCGATTTGAACGCCAGCATTTCTTCACCGTATTTTTCCACACCGGCAATAATGGCGAAGTAGATCGGATGCCCGAACTGGGTCAGATCGGTGAGATCGGTTTTCAGGGCAATGATCGTCTGCTGGGAATCGGTATCGTTGAGTACATCACCGTCTCGAATCACAGCCGGGGCACCACCGTTGGGATTACCCTGGCTCACGGCTCTAAGCTCTTGTTCACCGTGCAACAAACCCATAGTCAGTTCACCACGGGGATCCTGAGTCAGATAGGCCGGGTTGTAGTACAACGCGGACGCCTGGGTGTTGAACATGGAGAGCGCCTGCGCGGTCCCCACATCCGTCGGCAACAGGCCGTAAGTGCTGGCCGTATTACCCATGGCGGCATAAACAGGGCTGGACAAGGCGGTTGATATAATCGCAGCAGCCCCCCAGCGGGACAGGTTCTTGGTTGTCATAGCGCGTCTCCGGCGTTTGTTATTCGGTTTTTCGCCCAAGATCTACGGTCTCAGGCGCTGGGAGAACAACACGTGAAGGCTATGCAGCCTCTCGCTATTCCCCCCTGTGTATATGCAATAAGTAAAACAAAACGCCCGTGCTAGAGCCGTTGAGAAAAGGTTGGGATTGGTTGAGAAAGGTACGCGCAAGGGCGGGATATGCAGCGAAGTGTTGCGGGTCTGTAACGGGGAGCGGTCAGTGGTGAAGTCGGTTACCGGGCCGAAAAGGCAGCAGGCCGATTACGGCAGCCAACCCGAGCGCCAGGGTGACAGACATAAAAAAGCCGGCCCAAGGGCCGGCTGTAAAAACACAAACATCCGTTATTGCTTGATGGGCTCACCCAGGTACTGGAGCTTGACGCCACCCACCGGGATCTTCAGGTAAATCTTGGGATTCAGGAACAACACGGACAAGTTTACGTCCACAGCAATTTCGTTGCTGTTCAGCTGCTCAATTACCATTCGTCCATCCGGCAAGAACGTCACTGGACCCGCCAGCTTCATAGTCAACGGATAACTGTGCTGGTTATGGGAACCGTCGAGCAAAATGTGCATGTAAGGAGCATCCAGATAGAGCCGCACATCGGCACGGAACTCCGGCCCACTCGGGGTTTGTACGATCAGGCCGGGAATCAGCCCCTGACGCTCCCAGCTGTCATAGACAAAGCTGCCATCCGGTTTTTTCTTGCCACAGAAATTATCCGCATCTTCAGGCCAGGCTACGCAGTTGTAGCGCATCCGCATGAACTGGGTTTCCGTGGGAGTATCGCTCTCCGCAATCCCCAGAATTTTCACTTTCAGGGTCACGGAAGATGCCTGAATCATCGTTGGATACAGCCCCACCTTCACCGCAGGCCAGGCCTCAACCTCCGGCGTAGACGGGTCATCATAGGGCTGCGCATCGGCACCCATGACTTCGGAGTTAAGCCCACCAACCACATGGATTCCGCATTGTTCGGGCAAATCACAAACGAGTTTCGGATCAGATACCCCCCCTTCACTGCCGTTATCACCCTTGCTCGTGTCAATAATCAGCGCAGTGGTGTTGGCACCTGGTTCGCCCCCTTCATAACCCGGTTCTCCATTATCAAAATGGCCATTGCCATTAAGATCGGCAGTGGGCAGGTTTTTCAGTGGCTGGAATACCGTCTCGGTCGGCGCGGCCCCGATAAAGTGGTTCTCTATATCCGGGCCACCCATATCATCTGCTGGGGCGCGCAACATGGCAGTCTGCAAACGTTTGCCATCAGTCGAGCAAATGGCTTCGCCAGAGGTGCAGTCATCCGGTAATTGTCCGCTGGTGGCATTCACACTCTGCAAGGCATAGCGGTAATACACCCCTTCTTCCCAGGGCTGGTCCGGAGTAAAGACCAGGCTATTGGTGCCCACTTCCAGCGAACCGGTAACACCGTACTCACAGCGGTATTTACGCTTGTCACCATCGTCGTAACGCAT
This sequence comes from Alcanivorax sp., assembly GCF_002726155.1. Classification (GTDB taxonomy): domain Bacteria; phylum Pseudomonadota; class Gammaproteobacteria; order Pseudomonadales; family Alcanivoracaceae; genus Alcanivorax. The sequence goes on from NZ_PBSH01000003.1 coordinate 20,651, forward strand.
CGGCGTACCCGTGGCCGGGTTCAACTCCACTTTCTCTACCCGGAAGCTCCCCACATCACAGGCGGTGGTGTTCTCGAAGACCACAGAGGCCGGGGCAATATCGCGGGTGAAATTGATGCGAATAGCCCGGTCCGCCGGCAGGTGGGACACCGGATTACGATCATCCTCGGTTTTGCCACCCTGACAGAAACCGTGGTTATCAAATTCAATTTCCCAATGCTCCTTGTCACTGGCACACGGAAAACCAGGGTAGGTGGTCAGCACACGCGGTGGCGGCAAATTACCGACACGGTTGGCCAGCTCGAAACTCTGGTTAACCGGGTTGACTGCATTGCCCGCCAGGTCCGTCACGGTGCCATCCACCACAGCGGTATAGCTTTCACCAAAGGCCAGCGGCTCGGCCGGGCGCATGACCAGGCTGGCGCCATCCAGGTACCAGTCAGCGTCCACATAACTGCCATTCTGTTGCAGCCCGAAACTGGTCTTGGCAAGCAAGGTCGCGCCATCCAGCGGCTCACTGAAATTCAGGATCACCGCATCACCTGGCCGCGCATTCATGGCGACGCCATTGCCATCCACGGCAGGCACCATGGATTGCAGCACAGGCGCGGTCATATCCGGTACCGGCTCAGGCGCGTTTTCCTGATCCTCGTAGGATTTCATGTGGAAGCTGAGCAGGCCGAAGGCGGTTTCCTGCCCCAGCACTTTCGGTTCCACGATACCCACCGCATCGATCTCCATGCGCCCGTCGTTGACCAGCGCCATGCCGTTCAGCTCCACATGCATCAAGGTCTGACTCAACGCACCATTCGCTTCCGGATTTTCCGCTGTCATGGACACATCCATGTACAGTTTCACCTGCTTGGGCGCTTCGTGAGCATCACTGTAGGGGTTGGGCATCAGGTAGCCAGAGGCATCAGACAGGAAGGTCACGGCGATGGCACCGGTCTCGATACCCGCCTCCACTTCACCGGCCACTTTCACTTCAATATTGCTGCCGGTGAGCAGGCTGTTGCGCGGGATCCGCAGCGGCGACACGTCCGGGTAGTTGGGCAGGAACGCCAGCTCGGCAAACACATCGCCACTCTGCATGGTGGCATCCTTGCTACCCAGCAGGGTGGACTGTACCGGCACGCAGTTCATGGTCGCACCCGTAAGCTTGGCCACCAGCGCGTCGTCCGCGTTGCAGGGATCCTCCGCTTGGTCGGTGGCACTGACCACGTCCTGCACCAGGGTGGCACGGGGCATTGAATCTTTCGCCACCCAAGTCTGGGTATAACCACCGGTGAGGCTGTCATCGGATTCGCCACGCACCGAGGTGCTGAACGACAGGGTGTAGCTCTCACCCGGTGTCAGGTCTTCCAGTGGATCTACCGTGACCGCATTGCCTTTTACCAGCAGGGCCGCAGGCACCAGGCCATCACTGCCTTCCAGCGTCACGGAATCGCCATACACCAGAGTGCTGGCATCCAGCATCTGGTTAAAGCGCACCCGCAGGGTGGAAAAATCCATGAACGGTAACTGTTCGCCATCCGGGATCACATTACGCACCGCCAGGTCCGGGGAGGCCATGCGATTGGACATGGGGCCATCGCTGGACAACCGGGTAACGAAATCCAGGCCACCATCCGGGAACACCGGGGAGCCGTTTTCCGTTTCTATACCATTAAGCACCAACCGGTAGTGGGTATGGGTTTGTAGCGGGGCAGCCGGCTGCAGCATGACCCCCATGCCCTCATCCACCGGCTGTGGCGCCTGCAAGGCAACCTGATTATTGCCGGTATCGGGGCAATCCCCGTCCAGCTGGGCACACTCCAGTAACGTAAAGTGGCCGGCATCCACGGTGACCGGATGGGAAAACCGAATGGACAGCGGCGTCTTTGGTGCCAAATCCTGCTGACCGTCGTAGGGAAAACTGTAATAGACCTCACCGGTCTGCCAGTTTTCCAGGGTGGGCTCGTCACCGGCCTCACCGCCACAGGCCGCCAGCAAGGCAGCCGCTGTAGCCAGAGATAGCGCTTTTAATTTCATCGCCATTACCTCCTAGAATTTGAGGGTGATGGAGCCGGAGAAAACGTGTACATCGCCTTCCGCTTCCACGGTTTCATAGGACTGCGGGAAGCTCGGGGAACGGCGGTCGTACAGATCAAACTCGCGTGGATCGAGCTGTTGATACTGGTAGGCCAGATCAAAACGCACTGGATAGGCCAGCACCGGAACGGACTTGTACTCTGCAGTGAGGCCCAGCCCCAGAATCATCTTGTCGGCATCCAGGTAGTTCACTTCCAGTGAGGCATTGGAATCCAGCGGCGATTCACTGAACGCCACACCACCGGTGAGCTTGTAGGTGTCGTTGATGTGGAATTCGCCACCGATACGCGGCACCACAATATCCTTGAAGCGCAGCTCGTAAGGCGCCCCACCGGTATTCACGGCCTGGTCCTTGATGGTGTCGCCTTCCAGCTCTTCTTCCAGGCGCGACCATTCCTGCATTTCTAACGTTACCCCAACGCGCCAGCGGTCCTGGCCATAGGCCAGACCAGCGGCATAGATATTCGGCTGATAGGAATCAATGGTGGTGATCGCCAGATTAATGCCCGGGTCCAGCACGGTGCCGGGGATAGTGATGGTGGAATCCACCGTGGTGTTGGTGTTGGAGTAACCGCGGTAACTGAACGCGGTTTCCAGCCCGTTGAACCAGCAGCTATCGCCTTCACCGCAGAAGCTCTCACCCCAGTCCATGTTGAGACCAAAGATTGGTCGAATGGAGGGCTTGGCCGACACATTCAGGGTTTCGTAGCTGGTTTCCCCAGCCAGTGTGGACGTCGCCACCAGCTCCGCTTCCGAATGCAGGGTAATCCGTGCGGACAGCCCCATATCCAGACCACGCCAGATTTGCGTACCGCCACCCAGGTTCAGAAACAACGGCTGGCGACCGTATTCGAAATACTGGCCGGAGGTGGAGGTCTGGGAATTGAACGCCAACATTTCCTCGCCGTATTTTTCCACGCCGAGCATAAAGCCGAGGTACAGGGGGTGGTCATACTTGGTCAGGGAAGTGAGGTCGGTCTTCATGCCCAGCAATACTTGCTGGGACGGTGAATCCTGGAGAATATCGCCATCGCGAAGCGGGGCGGACCCGCCACCGACAGAACTGGCACGCAGCTCATGGTCCGCGTGCAACAGACCGGTGGTCAGCTCACCGCGGCTGTCCTTGGCCAGATAGGCCGGGTTGTAATAAGTGGCGGATACTTGGCTATTGAACATGGACAAGGCCTGGGCGGAGGCCAGGTCGGAGGGAAGCACCCCGTAGGTAGTGCCGATATTCCCCATGCTGGCCATTACCGGTGACACAGACACAGCGCCAATTCCCGCCAGAACGACGGGAAGTAATTTCCGTATTGTCATGAAACTCTCCACAAGACGCGCCCGAAACGGGGCCGTTGTTATTATTTGGCGGTACACAAATTCAAGCATACCTGACCGTTATGCTGAGCAGTTTTTTGCTCACTATTATTGGCATCATCGTGCCAAATAGTGGACACATTTAATCACGACAATGTCGCAAAACATCACTGAGTTTACATATATACACAGAAATACACAGATGAACCACATTCGGAATACGCCGTTCTTCGTAGAAAAAAGCCGAGAAGCCGCGCTTTTATCCCGATAAGCGGCAATCCCCCACGATAAAACACCGGGACGATTGCACGGCTGTTAACTCCCGACAGCAACAGGGACGCAAAGACAAACAGCCAACGACATCACGATGAGAGCAGGGTCCACAAACAGCCCACCCGCAAGCGTTGCGGCTTAATGTCCGCCACCATCGAGAATCGATAACCAGGGTAATGAAGCAAGAATCAGCGGCGGCGGCTAAGCACGATGACAGGCACCAGCCCCAACAACACCAGGGTCAGTGACGGGGCGGCGGCACGCTGCCACTCCCCTTCAGCGGTAAGTTCATAGATACGCACTGCCAGCGTGTCCCAACCAAAGGGACGCAGCAGCAAGGTAGCAGGCATTTCTTTCATCACATCAATGCCCACCAGCAGCAGCGCGGTAAACAGCCCCGGCAGCATCATCGGCAGGTACACCCGGCGCCCCACCTCCGACGCGGTCGCCCCCAGCGTACGGGCCGCCTCCACCAAACTGGGGCGCACCTGCTGGAGGGCGTTTTCCACCGGGCCAAACGCCACCGCCAGAAATCGCACCACATAGGCCAGGATCAGCGCCGCCAGCCCGCCCACCAGCGGCACCGTCAGCCCCCACTGGTCCAGCCGGGCTTCCACGGCACTAAAGCTGACCATGATGCCCACCGCCAGCACCGAGCCGGGCAATGCATAGCCCAGCGTGGCCAACTGCACCGAACCGGATACCGCCTGCGACGGCTGGTGCCGTTTGACCCATGCCAGCCAACTGGCCAGCACCAGCACCAGCGAAGCGGCCATGGCACCCAACAGGAAGGTTCGCCAGATCAGACTGAAGAAGCGGCTATCCAGCCCGTCTATGCCAGTGCCCACCACCCAGTACAACAGGCGACACACCGGCAGCAAAAAGGCCATGAACAGGACCGCAAAGGCAAAAGCGGAGATCAGCCAGGCAAAGCGCGGCCGCACCCGCACAACCTGCCGCCCGCCCAGCTCGCTGAAACGGGCGCGGCGCCGGCCACGACGCTCCAGCCACAGGGCTACCAGCACAAACAGCAGCAGCAATGAGGCCAGCTGCGCGGCCGCCTGCAAATTGAACAGGCCATACCAGCTTTTATAAATCGCCGTGGTAAAGGTGTCGAAATTGAACACCGACACCGCGCCGAAATCCGCCAGAGTTTCCATCAACGCCAGCGCCAGCCCGGCGGCAATGCCGGGCCGCGCCATGGGCAAGGCCACCTTGAAGAAGGCGCGGACCGGGCCGTCGCCAAGAATCCGCGCCTGCTCCAGCACGGCGCGGCCCTGGGCCTGAAAGGCCAGCCGCGCCAGCATGTACACATAGGGGTAAAGCACCAGCGAGAGAGTCACCACTACCCACAAGGGGTGGCGAGCGCTGAAGCCGGGGAAGGCGCTCCACCAGCTGCGCATCTGGGTCTGGATCGGCCCGGCATAGTCGAGCAGATCCACCAGCACGAACGCCAGCACATAGGCGGGCATGGCCATGGGCAGCAGTAACGCCCATTGCAGCCAGCGACGACCGGGGAAGTCCAGGGTGGCCACACACCAGGCCAGGGTGATGCCCAGCAGCGACACGCCAATGGCCACGCCAATCATCAGGAATACCGTGTTGCCGATCAGGCGCAACAGCACCGTGTCCATCAGGTGCTGCCAGGTCGCCCATTCCTGCTGTCGCCAGGCAGCGAGCAGCACCAGAATGGGCACCACGACCAACAAGGCCAGCGTAATCACGCTGGCCCCACTGAACGAAAACGCGCCGCGCCGAATCACCGGTTAGCGGTATCCAGCGCGGTCCATCAGTTTCACCGCCTCCACCTGGAGGGCGCCGGCCACACTCACGTTCAGATCATCAGACTTGAACTCACCCCAGGAGCGTACTTCTTCCGGCGGTTTCACCGACGCATTCACCGGGTATTCCAGGTTGCGATCAGCCAGCAATTGCTGGGCGGCAGGCTGGGTCATCCACTCCAGCAAAGCCTTGGCTTTTTCCGGGTGCGGTGCATTCACCGTAACCCCGGCACCGGAAATGTTCACGTGCACGCCGCTGGACTCCTGGTTGGCCCAGAATAGCCCCAGTGGCAGCTGCGGGTTATCCCGCTTCATGCGACCGTAGTAGTAGGTATTAACGATACCAACATCACATTGACCGGCAACAATGGCTTCCATCAACGCGGTGTCGTTGGAGAACACATCCGTGGCCAGATTCGCCACCCAGCCGCGCACAACTTCCTCCGCCTTTTCTTCGCCCAGGCGCTCAATCATGGTTGCCACCAAAGACTGGTTATAAACCTTCTTGGAGGTGCGCAAGCACAAACGGCCTTTCCATTTCGGATCGGCCAGGTCTTCGTAGGTAGACAGCTCACTGGGCTGTAGCCGGTCCTTGGAATACACCAAGGTGCGGGCGCGCACGGTCAGGCCGTACCATTGCTTTTTCGGGTCGGTGAGCGCATCGGGCACATTGTTTTTCAGCACCACGGATTCCACCGGGCTGAGCAGGCCTTTTTCTGCCGCATTCCACAGATTACCGGCATCCACCGTAATCAGCATATCCGCCGGGGAGCGTTCGCCTTCTGCCTGCAAACGGGCGGTAAGTGCTGACGCGTTGTCGGTGATATACCGAATCCGCACACCGGTGGCTTCGGTGTAGGCATCAAACACCGGTTTGATCAGGTGATCGTTTCGGGAGGTATACACCACCAGCTCTTCATCGGCGGCCGGTTCGGAACACCCCCACAGGCCAGACGCCATAACCAAGGCGCCAACTATGATGCCAAACACGCGCATATCCATTCGCTCCAATTATTCGCAAACAAGAATGATTCTTAACTTCTGCCAGTATGGCAGCTAACGTGAGCCATCTCTAGCATCAAACGCTGGCGACTTTGCCCGGGCCGGCAAGTCCATGGTGCGCCCCATGGCCTGACGGGCGAAAAACCCTTTCACCGGAGCGGCCTGATTCACCCAACGCATACCCGTGTTGCGCAACCAGCGCACCGGCATGGCACGCTGCTCGAACAGGGACTGGAACCCGCGCATGGCATTCTGCATCAGCAAGTTTTCACCGCGACGGCGGCGCTGGTAACGCGCCAGCGCACTGGGATCCGCGCAGCTTCGCCCTTGCTCACAGGCCCGGACAACTTCTTCTGCCAGCACTGCTGCATCCAGCAAGCCCAGGTTCACACCTTGCCCGGCCAATGGGTGTATCACATGCGCAGCATCACCCACCAGCGCCAGCCCCGCCGATACATACTGGCTGGCGTGACGCTCTTGAATCGGAAATACCGCCCGTTCGCTGAGCAGGGTCACCGGCCCCAGGGCGTCACCCACGGCGGCCTGCAATTCTGCCGCAAAAGAGACCGCATCCTTGTCACGCAGTTCCGCAACCCGTTCCGGCCAGCCGGACCAGACGATGGAACATTGCCGCTGATCCCCTTGCTTCGCGTCCGTGAATAACGGCAACAACGCCAACGGCCCACTTTCCATAAAGACCTGCCGGGCACAAGCGCCATGGGGCTGCGCGGTGGCGATGGTGGCCACCAATGCATGATGGCCACTGTCACGCGGGCCACCACTGATGCCCGCCTGCTCGCGCACCTGCGAACGCGCACCGTCTGCACCCACCAGCAGGTCTGCCTGCCAGCAGGCATCGCCACTGCGCACCGTCCATTGTCCGCTGCCGGCATCACGACGCAGGGCATCCACCTGCACGCCGCATTGCCAGTCCAGCGTCGGCAAGGCAGCTGCTTTCTGGTACAACGCAGCGGCCAGGTGACCGTTCTCCAGCAACCAGCCCAGGCTTTCGGCACCCACGTCCTCCGCCTGAAACAGCACGTCGCCGGTACCATCCTGATCCCACACCTGCATCGCACTGTAGGACTGCACCCGCGACGCATCCAGATAATCCCACACCCCGGTATTGCGCAGCAGCCAATGGCTGGCCTCGGTGAGCGTGGACACCCGCAACTGCGCATTGCCCTGCGGCATAACCGGGGCAGGCGCGCCGTCCAGCACGGTCACCTTCAACCCTTGCTCCGCCAACAGCACCGCCAGCAACCCACCGGTCATGCCACCGCCAACGATGATGATGTGTTGTTGATCAACCTGTTCTGTCATGGGCGCATTCTTCAAAGGTCGATGCTCGCTGTTGATATGTAGGAGCGCCGCTTGAGGCGCGAATGTCCACGATCTTTAACCCACGTTGCTGCATTTGCATCGTTAGCCTGCCGGTATCAAGCACCGAAGCAGCTGCAAACGCTTCGCGCCTCAAGCGGCGCTCCTACAGCAGCTTCGTAGCATGGTTTTCGCTATTAACGGTTAACTATTCACTGTCCTTAAAGCCCCATGGCCCGCTTCGCAAAACCGCTGCGCAGACCCGGCAAAATATCCATGGCTACCAATCCCAACTGGCGACTGTGCGCAAACAGCGGCTGCTGCACCCGGAACAATTCCGGCACCCAACGGGATGCCTGGCCGATAAGAGCCTGGTCCTTTTCCCGCTTTTGCGCATAGGCCTGCAGGGTTGCCAGGCTACCGGGGTCGGGATTGCCGCCCACGGTCTGCGCCAGCGCCAGCAGATCCCGCACCGCCAGATTAAAGCCTTGCCCGGCAACCGGGTGCAGGGTGTGAGCGGCATTACCGACCACCACCCCATGGGGCACCACCTGGGCACAGGCATCGGTGAGTATCAACGGGTAGCGCTGGCGCTCACCGATACCACCAAGGCGTGGCGCGTCCGCCGGACAACGGCCCTGCAGCTGCGCCAGCGCTTCATTATCCGTCAGCGCCATCCACTGATTCACCTGTGCCCGCGGGCCGGTCCACACCAGCGCCATGCGCTGATCGGGCAGCGGCAACAGAGCCAGTGGTCCGTCATTCAGGAAACGTTCGTAAGCGATGCCGTTGTGCGACGCTTTCAAAGACAGGTTAGCGATCAAGGCATCGTGACCAGTGTCATGATCCCGAGCGCTGATACCCAACCACTCCCGGGTCTTGGACCGGGCGCCGTCGGCGGCGATCAACAGCGGCGTCTCCAGCATCTCGCCACTGGCCAGAGCGACCTGGTAACCGCCCTCTTGCCGGCGAATACCCGACAAGGTATCCGGCGCCCGCACCTCAATGCCCTTATCCGCAAACAGGGCGCCGAGCAACACAAAACCCAACCAGCGATTTTCCACTACGGCGCCCAACTGCTCCACCCCTTCTTCCACGGCGGACATGCGAGTCATACCGAGGTGGGATTGTCGCGACACATGCACCGTACCGATAGCGGCCGCGTGCTCACGAACGGCATTGCCAAGACCGAGATCATCCAGCACCGCCAACGTCCCCGCGGACAAGGCCGTGCTGCGGGCATCAAAACTGGGTGTCAGGGGGGGAGCATCCGGCAGGGACAGCGGATGACTTTCAATCAGCACCACCGACTCGGCACCGTGGCGACGCAACAACAACGCCAACAAGGCCCCGGCCATACCGCCGCCAACAATCACCAAAGGCTGTTGCGTCATTCCAACGTCCATTTTCGCTGTAGGAGCGCCACGTGAGGCGCACATCACCAAAGGGCCGAGTTACGAAAAACATAACGCCCAGGGTTTTCGATACTCGGCACTCGTTACTCGCGACTGCCCTTCATTACCTTTTCGATCTCCGCCACGTCCTTCGGCACCTCGTGACTAAGCACTTCGCAGCCGGTTTTGGTCACCAGCACATCATCCTCGATGCGGATGCCAATGCCCCGCCATTGCTCGTCCACCGTGGTGTCATCCGGCGCCACATAGAGCCCCGGCTCCACGGTCAGCGCCATGCCCGGCTCCAGTTGGCGCCATTGTTCCTGAATGCGGTAATCACCCACGTCATGCACATCCAGACCCAGCCAATGGCCGGTGCGGTGCATGAAGAATTGTCGGTAGCCTTCCGTTTCCACCAGCTCGTTGAATTCCCCTTTCAACAGACCCAGGTCGATCAACCCCTGAGTCAGGATATTCACCACCTGCTCGTGGGGCACGTTCCAGTGGTTGTCCGGGTGGGTGGCTTCGATGGCCGCATACTGGCTGGCCAGCACCAACTCATACAGCGCCTGCTGAGGCTTGCTGAATGTGCCATTCACCGGAAAGGTACGGGTAATATCGGATGCATAGTGTTCCAGCTCGCAACCGGCATCCACCAGCACCAGATCACCGGCTTTCAGCTTTCCGGTGTTTTCGATGTAATGAAGAATGCAGCTATTGGCGCCGCCACCGACGATGCTCGGGTAGGCCGGGCTGCGCGAACCGTGGCGCATGAATTCGTGGATGTATTCTGCTTCCAGCTGGTATTCCATCATGCCCGGTTTGACCGCCTGCATGGCGCGCACATGGGCGCCGGCAGAAATGCTGGCCGCCTTGCGCATCAGCTTGCCTTCGGCGGCGGATTTGAACAGCCGCAGGTCGTGCAGATGATGGGCCAGCGCCACGAATTCACCCGGCGGATGCGCGCCACTGCGCACTCGTTCGCGGATACTGTTGACCCAGCCCATCAGGCGCCGGTCGAATTCGCTGTCGTGGCCCAGATCGTAATAGACCCGCTCGCTGCCTTCGATCAGGCCCGGGAGAATTTCATCAATATCGCTGATCGGGAATGCATCGTCCGCATCGTATTCGGATACCGCACCTTCCGGCCCGGCGCGGTAGCCATTCCAGATTTCCATGGTGCGATCGCGGTCGCGACAGAACAGCACGTACTCACCATGCTCCCGCCCCGGCAGCAGCACCATCACCGCTTCCGGCTCTGCAAAACCGGTGAGATACCAGAAATCGCTGTTCTGCCGGTAGGGGTATTCCACGTCCCGGTTGCGGGTGCGCTCCGGGGCGGCGGGCAGAATAGCAATGCTGTTGGGCCCCATGATGGTCATCAGTTCCTGACGACGACGGGCGAATTCCTGGCGACTGATACTCAAAACGACTCCTTAATAACGCAACAGGCGGCACGCTTCACGTAACTCACGCAAAAAACCAAACGCCTGGTCCCCACCACTTAATGGCGGGTTGGCGGTGTTTTATCCGCCGGGGCCGCATCCGGCTTGCCCTGATGGCGCATGACCAGCTCAGTGTAAATCATCAAGGCCGACATCCGGCAGTGCTCGGCCACCTGCTCGAACATGTCTTCCTCGGCGTCGCCGTCATCATCCGGCGTGGCCACCTGGCTGATCGCCGCCAGATCTGACAGGGCTTCCTGCACGCCCGGCGACAGGTCCTTGTCGTGGGTGTTGGCCGAGCCGGTACCGAAACCCACCAGAAAGCCTTCGCTCCACTGGGCCAGTGCGGCCACCCGCAAGCCCAGGTCATCCTCATCCGCCGGCAGCAGCAGGTTCAGCTCCAGACCGGTGCCCTGATAACCGCCGTGTAACTGATCCCGAACCGTCAGCAAGGCACCATTCATCTCGGCACCGAAACCCTCCGGCATATCCACGTGGGCAGCCAGCACCCCAAGCAGTTCCTCATTGTGGCCGCCGTGCCCGGTGGCCAGCAGGCCGGCAATCACCCCCTGCAATTCACTGGGAGAATGCTTTACGCCAGCCGCAGCCAGCCCCTGGACGAGAACCTCAAAATCAATATCGTTGGACATGCGTCTTTCCGTTTTCAACAGCCGGTGATCCGCTGGCGCGGCGGCCCCGGGAAGCAGAGTTGGGGATTACCTGAGAAGTGTGTGCTAAGTGGCTATCACACTTGAATTTCATTGACCCTTACAGACCCCACACCTATAGTACAAAAAGCCTGCAATCCGGGTGGGGGCGCCATCACCGGAAAATACCGGTAAGGTGCAGGGGAGCTACCTTAGGCGAACAGCGACCATTTTGCCATGACGACGGAACAACAACTGAGGCAACTGGAAGCCCGAGTCGATGACCTGCTGCGCATCAGCGCGCGGTTGCGTCAAGAGAACCAGGCCTTGCAAGATCGCGAGAGCAAACTGGTGGAAGAACGGGCCCAGTTACTGAAAAAAAATGATGCGGCCCGCAGTAAAGTCGAGGCCATCATCTCGCGTCTGAAATCTCTCGAGCAGGAATCCTGAACGTGATCGCCTGCCTGACTCTGACCCACAGCCAATGCGGTGTAATCCGGAATGTCTAACGAAAACTCCCTGGTAATTCACCTACTGGACAAGGAGTATCGCGTCGCCTGCCCCGCCGGGGAACAGGACAACCTGCTGGCGGCCGCCCGTTATCTGGACGAACAGATGCGCGAAGTGCGTGATGCCAATGTGATCGGCCTGGAACGCATTGCCATCATGACGGCCCTGAACATGAGCCACGAACTGCTCCGCGCCCGCCAGAGCGTCTCCCAGGATTCCGAAAGCGAAGCCCGCGTGCAGGCCCTGCTCGGCCGCCTGGAAGATGAAATCCAGGCCTTCGAAGACGCCCGCCGGAAGCTGTAATACAACACACTTCACTTTCTACAAGGCTCCTGTAGGAGCACCTCTCGAGGTGCGAACCCGAGCCCAAGCGAGGGAAGGGGCCCGGCCAACCCGCTCTCCTTTCTGGAGAGACCTGTCGATCCCCGGCATCTCTGATCGCCCTGCGGGCGATTTCCACGCTGACGCGTGCTTCGTCCCCTGGAAGGGAACTCCTTGTATCTCTCCATGAGTGCTGATTAGCTACCGGCACTCACGGGTCGGGTTAAAGCCCGTGGAACTCCTGAGGGCATAGACCCTGTGCTGTAGATCTGGCTCCGACCCATATTCTCTTAAATCTGAACGGTATCCGGGCTCTCCCCACCGCGGGATGAAGCCGCATAAGCAAGGGAAGACACGAGAGATGCAGTTTGTTGGAATTGATGTCAGCAAGAAGAAGTTCGACACGCTTTGGCTACGCCAAACCCGGCCCCAGAAGGTGAAGACGCGGGTTTTCCAGAATAAGCGAGACCAGGAAAAGGCCGTTGTGCAGTGGTTGCTCAAACAAACCGGTGCAAACCCTTCCGAGATCCATGTGGTGCTGGAAGCCACCTGTGTTTACCACGAGAACCTGACCTATGCCCTCCATGAAGCCGGCATGCAAGTGTATGTGGCGAACCCGGCGCGTACCCGAGACTTCGCCAAGAGCGAAGGGTTCTTGAGTAAGACAGACAAGCTCGATTCGCTGTGCCTGGCTCTGTACGCGAAGGAGAAGCATGAGCGGCTTCATCAGTGGCAGCCGGAAGCGCCGGAGATCAGGCAATTAAGGGCGTTGAGCGCTCGTCTGGAGGCTCTGGAGAAAGACCAGCAGCGGGAAGAAAACAGGCTGGAAAAAGCGGAGTTCAACCAGTCCAGCGACCGGGTGATTGCGTCTATCAAGGACATGATTGCAGCGCTAAAGGAAGAGATCCGCAAGCTGAAGCAGGATATCGATGATCACATTGATGGCCACCCCCAACTGAACAAAGACCGAGCCTTACTCGATAGCATCAAGGGGGTGGGTGATGTGATGTCCAGGGAGCTGTTGTCGCTGATACACAGTCGACAGTTCAAGTCGGCCAAGCAGTGTGCTGCCTTCGTGGGCTTAACGCCGATGCACAACGAATCCGGCGACGCGAGAAAACCGGCAAGGATCCGCAAAGCGGGGCACTCCAACGTACGCGGCAGGCTGTATATGGCTGCGGTCACCGCATGCACGTACAACCCGGACATACGGGCATTACGGCGGCGCATGGAAGCCAAGGGAAAGTCAGGCATGGCGATAGTTGTTGCCGCCATGCGCAAGATGGTGCAAATCGCCTATGGTGTGATCAAGCACCAGCAGGAATATACCCCGCAGGTCGCATAGAGAGGACTTGCAGGGTATGGAGAGAGACGGTATCTACAGCGACCCCGAGTAAACGCCAACGAAATCCCTGCCCTGTCAAGACTGACCCGCCCCCCACACCCCTGATATAATGACCTCAAGTGCTTCCTGGCCCGTGCGCCAGAGGGTCAAGTCCCCTTGCCGATAATGTACTACCCGGGGGCATAAATTGCCTTGTCCGTGTGCATGTCCGCCTATTGAGCGGAAAGCCTGAGGGCAAAGCTGCTGCCTCCACCTTGAACCTTCGGTTCAAGGGTCAAACCCGCAGCGGCGGGCCGGGAAGCACCCTTTATTATCGCCTGACGCCGGATGCCGGATGCCTGACGCGAAAATCCCCACCACGCGGCAACGCCAGCAATTGCGCCGCCAGTTCCGACAGCGCCGCCGCGCCCTGCACATCGGTCAACGCCGCCGCGCCAGCGCCCGTTTCGGCCCCGCACTGGCCCGTGCCATACAACACCGTCCTGCCCGCCACGTCGCCATTTACCTGCCCAACGACGGCGAACTGGATGTGCGCCCCGCCCTGCGCCACCCTCGCTTTCAGCAGGCCTCCACCTATCTGCCTTTTGTTGACGACCTGCGCCCCGGACACCTGCAATTTCGCCTCTGGCAGCATCATCACCCCATGCGCCCCAATGCCTACGGCATTCACGAACCCGCCCTGCGCTACCGCGGACGGGCCCTGTGGGCGCTGGATGTGATTATCCTGCCTGCCGTGGCATTTGATGAGGCAGGGTATCGACTGGGCATGGGCGGGGGCTACTACGATCGTACCCTGGCACAACTGGCACGGCATCCGCGCCGGCCACGACTGGTGGCCGCCGGGTACGATTTTCAGAAAATGGAGCGAGGTGAGCTACCGGTGGCCCCGTGGGACCAACCGGTGGACAGCGTGGTTACTGCTGCGTCTGAGTAACGGTAATGCCTGCACTGTCAGCGTAACGCTGGTAATCCGGTTCATTTCCACCATGAGTCAGGCTGCTGACCAGCACACCCAACCCGAAAACAACCGCCAGTAGCACCAGGGCGTCCGGCTTTTTCTTCATTGTTCTATTCCCCAAAATGGTACAGCAATATGAAAAAAGTGACCCAAAAGTATCAACAAGATTGTCACCTTAGTCTGATTCAACAGCATAAAATGCCAAGTGGGTCAAAATTTGATCATTTCCAAATGTAAAGTCAAGCAGTTAGCGCTGCTTGCTGACACTTCTTAACAGAACCCCCCGCTAACTCTCCAATGTCGCAGGGCGCATTCCACGTCAAGCCAACATCTTCCACATGCCGAAGACAATGTAAAATCAACAAGTTAGCGCTCATCGGGCGAAAAGTAGGAGCACTGACAAATCCGCAACGGCTACGCCGATTAACTGACCGGTTAAACCGGCGTTAGTTCAAAAATAGCCGGTACGCAGGGTTGTCGCTTTCTTCCACCATGGGATAGGGCACCTTTTTGAGGTCGGCCAATAGCCCGGCCTGCTTGCCCTCCTCCACCTGGAAGCCCACCAGCACACGGCCATAGGCCGCACCATGGTTGCGGTAATGGAACAGGCTGATATTCCATTTTTCGCCCAGCGACTGCAGAAATTTCATCAACGCCCCCGGGCGCTCCGGGAATTCCACCCGAAACAGTCGCTCCTGCAAGTCCTGACGTGAGGTATGGCCTCCAACCAAATGGCGGATATGCAGCTTGGCCATTTCGTTGCCACTCATATCCACCACCGGATAACCGCGCTCCTGCAATTCGCTCATCAACGCCTGCAGCGCCTCACCGCCCGGGCGTAACTGGATGCCCACAAAAATATTGGCATCGCGGTCATCACTGTAACGGTAGTTGAATTCGGTGATTCCTCGCCGGCCAAGGGCCTGACAGAATGCCCGGAACGCACCCGGCTTCTCCGGAATGGTCACCGCCAGGATCGCCTCGCGCTGCTCACCCAACTCGGCACGCTCTGACACATGACGCAGGCGGTCAAAATTCACATTGGCGCCACTTTGAATCGCTACCAGGGTCTGGTCACGCACATCGTGCTTCGCCACCCAGTTTTTCAAACCGGCCAGTGCCAACGCACCGGCAGGCTCACAAATCGCCCGGGTATCTTCAAAGGCATCCTTGATGGCCGCACAGATTTCGTCTGTGCTGGCGGTGATCACCTCATCCACGTGGTCGCGCAGCACCTTGTAGGTTTCCTTGCCGATCTGTTTCACCGCCACGCCGTCGGCAAACAGCCCCACTTCAGGCAGCGTAACCCGGCGCTTTTTCTCCAGCGCCGCTTTCAGGCAGGCCGCATCCTCCGGCTCTACGGCGATCACTTTCACATCCGGGCGCACGTATTTCACATAAGCCGCCACGCCAGCCGCCAGGCCACCGCCGCCCACCGGAATGAAAATGGCATCCAGATCGCGACTTTGCTGGCGCAGAATTTCCATGCCCACGGTGCCCTGCCCGGCAATCACATCCGGGTCATCGTAGGGGTGAACAAAGGTCAAATTGTCGCGGGCCTGCAACTTCAATGCATGGGCCAGCGCTTCATCAAAACTGTCGCCGTGCAGCACCACCTTGCCGCCATGGCGACGCACGGAACTGACCTTGATGTCAGGGGTGGTGCGCGGCATCACGATGGTTGCCTTGATACCCATGGACGACGCGGCCAGTGCCAGCCCCTGGGCATGATTGCCCGCCGAAGCGCAGATCACTCCGCGAGCTAGCTGCTCCTGTGTTAGCTGACACAACTTGTTATAGGCGCCACGCAGCTTGAAGGAGAACACCGGCTGAAGGTCTTCACGCTTGAGCAGCACCCGGTTGCCAATACGTTTGGAAATCAACGGCGCTGCATGAATGGGAGTTTCCACCGCCACGTCGTAGACGCGGGATTGCAGTATCCGTTTAACGTATTTGTCCAACATGGAGGGTTCCGGGCTCATTCTGTGAAGGGAAAGGAATAGTCTAGGGGCTGGCCGCCACAAATGCGATAGGTCGGGGTCGAGTCAGGGGCGCCGCTGGCCTATAATTGGCGCACCTTTCACGGTCGACACACACCCACACTACGACAGGACAGCCTCATGGATCAGGATGCGCTGAAAAAGCAGGTGGCTGAAGCCGCGCTGCGCTTTGTCCCCGAAGGGGAAATCATCGGCGTGGGCACCGGCTCCACCGCCAACTTCTTTATCGACGGACTGGCCTCTCTGAAAGACCGCATCAAGGGCGCGGTAGCCAGCTCGGACGCAACCGCCGAGCGGCTCAAACAGCATGGCATCGAGGTCATTTCATTGAATGACGTGGGTAACCTGTCGGTGTATGTGGACGGCGCAGACGAAGTGAACAGCCACCGGGAAATGATCAAGGGCGGCGGCGGCGCACTCACCCGGGAAAAAATTGTCGCCGCCGCAGCACGGGAATTCATCTGCATTGTAGATGCCTCCAAGCAGGTGAAACGCCTCGGCGCGTTCCCACTACCGGTAGAAGTGATCCCCATGGCCCGCTCTTATGTGGCCCGTAAACTCGTCGCACTGGGTGGGCAACCGGAATACCGCGAAGGCTTTGTTACGGACAACGGCAATATCATTCTGGACGTCCACAACCTGGACATCACCAACCCGATTGAACTGGAAACCACGCTCAACAATATTGTCGGCGTCGTCACCAATGGCCTGTTCGCCAAGCGGCCTGCCGACGTGGTGCTGGTAGGCGAAAATGGCACCGTGAACCAATACTGAGACGACAGAAACCGTTAAAAACGGTTCATCAATCAATGCTCAAAAGAACCAAAAAAAGGCCGCGAATCGCGGCCTTTTTCTTTTCCCGGAAAGAATATTAATCCCAGAAGTTATACCAGGATTTTTCTTTCTTCTCAGCGTCCGCCCTGGCATCCGCTTTCGCCTCCGCATTGACACCTGCGGCACCCGCTTTCATTTCAGCGTTGGCATTGGCGCCAGCCCCTTGCGCATTATTCATGGCATCTTCATGACGTTGACGCGCGGCGTCACGGTTCTCTTCCATTTTTTTCATGTTGGCTTCGTGCTTGGCCCGGGCATCATCACCCATGGCGTTTGCGTCATCCTTCATGGCATCACGCTTTGCCTTGGCGTCTTCTTTCATCGCGTCATGGCGGGCTTTGACATCGCTCTCCATTTGATCGCGCTGCGCCCGCGCATCTTTTTCTGCCTGCTTGGCATCTGCTTTGGCCGCATCTCGCTGGTCACGAACAGTCTGTTCAGCAGCATCGGCATCTGCCTGAGCATTCACGGCAGCATTGACGCCTGCATTCAGGTCTGCCATGGCAGCCTGACTCAACAAGACCGCACCGGAAGCAGCGGCCAACATCCATTTACTGTTCATCATAGACTCCTTGTAAAAACACAAAATTCCCTGGTCAGGAACCGTGAATCCACATTGTTACAAAGCTGCAACGGGCTCAAGTAACAAAGCGTAAAAAAATGGCTTTACGCCAGATACTCGTCAATAATCGCGAAAATTTTACGTCTGAACGCTTCATTCTCATTGGCAAGTTGGTGACGAGCCCCGGGCAGCATACGAATATCGGGGCTTTCAAATTTTTTCTTGATCATCTCCAGGTTGTATTGCCAATCAACCGTTTCATCCTTGTCCCCCTGAATCACCACCGGCGACACCTTTATTCGCGACGCTTTTTCAAAGCCCGGCATCCATTTCTTCAGGGCGCTCACCCAGATGGCGGAAATACGCCGCGCCTGCAACGGATCCCTGTTTTCCAGAAAATCGAGAAAATCCGGATCATTGGAATTGATGGTAAAAACCCGTTTCAGGGTTTTGGCAAACGGGCTGACCACGGTGTGTAACCAGCGCGCGGTTCCCCACTTGAACGGTCGCACCAGAGGTGCCAGCAGAATGACCTGCTCAAAAGGGTTTTCATCACCCTCACCACGGCTGACCAGGTAATCCATCACGATGGCACCGCCGGTACTCTGGGCAATCACATGCCAGGGCTTGGGAAAAGAATTGGTAGCCAGTGACAGACATTGCTCCAGCACGTCGCGGTAGGTACGGAAATCGTCGATCACGGCCTGCGGGCCGGTGCTCAGACCATGGCCCGGCAAATCATAGGCCAGCACTGCATAACCCAATTCCAGTACATGACCGATTACATGCCGGTACAATCCCACATGGTCAAAGTAACCGTGACAGATCAGCACCGTGCCACGGGGCTGATGGGGCGGCCTGGGTCGCCAGCCATGCACGGAAAGCATATGCCCCGCCGCCTCGAAATAACCGAAGCCATGTTCCAGGTCCGGCAGGCGATCGGCAAAATTGAGACCGTAGTACGCCACATAGCGCTGGCTGGATTCACTCAGCGGGTCGAAAGCCTCCCAATTCAAGGGCTGCCACTGCTGAATAATCTGATCGCGATCGAAAGGGTTTGCCATAGCCGGTAACGGGTCTCCACGGTTTACTCACGGCACCTGCCGATAATACGGGCCTGGGAGGAATCACACCATGCATCTGACAGCCGATACACTCAAGGATTTGCCCCGCGGGGAGCGGGTCAATCTGGTCAATAGCCTGTCCGGCTTCAAAAGCGCCAACCTGGTGGGCACCCGCTCCAAGAGCGGGCAGGAAAACCTGGCCATGGTTGGCTCCTGTTTTCATCTCGGGGCCGACCCGGCCTTGATGGGGATGATTCTGCGTCCGCATTCGGTGGATCGGCATAGCCTGGAATACCTGCAAGACACGGGCGTTTATACGCTCAACCAGGTCCATGCTGACATCCTTGAAGCTGCTCACCAGACCGCCGCTCGTTATCCTCGGGAGATCTCCGAGTTCGCTGCTACCAGGCTACGCTCGACCTATCTTCCCGACTTTTCCGCCCCCTTCGTGGCGCAAGCGCGGATAAAACTGGGTATGGCGGTGAGAGAAGTGCAAACCCTGGCGGTGAACAACACCGTGCTGGTGATCGGTGCCATCGAACATATCCTGCTACCCGACGAGGTGCTGGGCAATGATGGCTTTGTGGATATTGAACGGGCCGGGACGGTGGCCCTGTCGGGACTGGACAGCTACCACCGCAGCCAACGTATCGGCCGTCTGAGCTATGCCAAGCCGGACCGGCCGGCACACTGGCTGACAAACCACGAAGACTGATCAGGCGGCGGGCGCTGCCTGAGTCAATGCCAGCCAGCCCCACCAGCCGGTTAACATCAGGATCGGCAGCGCCAGCAGCAGCCCCCATAACACCAGCCGATTGGCCCAGGGGTTCAGCGTCGGGTGACGCAGCGCAAAACACGGAGACGCCGGCACGGGCAGCAGCAAAATCGCAAATCCCCATAGCCAGCGCCGCTGACCGAATGCTGTCAGCATCAGACTGAGCCAGCCCATCCACAATATGCCCACCCCCACCGCAGACAACATGGCCAGCGGCAACGCCAACCACTGGTGCTCAATATAAAATTCCAGCAATGTATTCAGCATGGCCCGCCATTATTGCGATCAGAGAAGAGAGGATTCAGTGCATTGTCCTCTTCCCCCACAAGCAGTCAACGCGCGTAGCCATGCCAATGGCGCCAACCTTGCTCCAGATCAAGTTGACCACAATGCGGGAACCATATCGGTCGGCACGCAGACTAACGGCTAAAGAACCATTGCGAACCACAAGGACCCACCATGAACACATTCCGTCTCTCTCTTCTGCTGACCGGTACCGTACTGGCACTGGCTGCCTGCACCGGCCAACCCACCAGCGGGGCGCACACCATGATCGAAGAAAATCAGTTACGGGGAGATGCTTGGTCCGTCACATCCCTCAACGGTGAATCCACAGGCGATGCCACCCTCACGCTGAATTTTCATCAGCCCGGACAATTGGCTGGCAAGGCCGCCTGCAATAACTACATGGCCAGTTATGTGCAGAGCAAGGACAGCTTCACCATCCAGACCGGTGGCATGACCATGAAAGCCTGCCCGCCCCCACTGATGGACATGGAGCGGCAATTTGTGGATGCCCTCAAGGGCATCAATCACGCCAAGCTTAACAAGCAGGGGCATCTGATTCTGACCGGCAGCGATGGCATCAGGATTGAAGCCAGCCGGTAAAAAAGGGCCTCGCGGATTAGAGCGGCATGGTACCCACCAAAGCCGCTTGGTAGCGACGCCGAAAAACAAAAGGCCGCACCCAATTGGGCGCGGCCTTTTGTTTTTCGGCGTGTTGCCTGCAGCGTGAAGCGTACTGCGTCTGTTATTTAACCCGCGGGTCCAGATCACCGGATTCATAGCGCTGGAACATGGTCTCCAGGCTGATCGGCTTGATCTTGTCCGCATGACCCGCCGTCCCAAAGGCTTCATAGCGAGCCATACAGATATCGCGCATGGCAGTGATGGACTCTTTCAAATATTTACGCGGATCAAACTCAGCCGGGTTCTGGGCCAGGAAACGACGGATCGCCCCGGTGGACGCCAGACGCAGGTCCGTATCGATGTTGACCTTGCGCACGCCGTGTTTGATGCCTTCCTGGATTTCTTCCACCGGCACCCCGTAGGTTTCCGGAATTTCACCACCGAATTCATTGATGATGGCCAACCAGTCCTGCGGCACAGACGAGGAACCGTGCATCACCAGATGGGTGTCCGGGATACGCTTGTGAATCGCCTTGATCTGCTCGATAGCAAGAATGTCGCCGGTGGGCGGGCGAGTGAATTTATACGCGCCATGGCTGGTACCGATGGCAATGGCCAGGGCATCCACCTTGGTTTTCTGTACAAAATCCGCCGCTTCTTCCGGATCGGTAAGCATTTGCTCGTGGGTCAGCTTACCCTCTGCGCCAATGCCGTCTTCTTCGCCGGCTTCACCGGTTTCCAGTGAACCAAGACAACCCAGCTCGCCTTCCACGGAAACGCCACAGGCATGCGCCATGTCCACGGTGCGACGGGTCACATCCACGTTGTAGTCGTAATCGGTGGGGGTCTTGCCGTCTTCACCCAGTGAACCGTCCATCATCACTGAAGAAAAGCCCAGCTGAATGGAACGCTGACACACGGACGGGCTGGTACCGTGATCCTGATGCATCACCACAGGAATGTGTGGAAACTCTTCCGTGGCCGCCAGAATCAAGTGACGCAGGAAAGGCGCGCCGGCGTATTTGCGCGCGCCAGCGGACGCCTGCACGATGACCGGGGAATTGGTTTTATCTGCGGCTTCCATGATGGCGCGCATCTGTTCCACGTTGTTCACGTTATAGGCCGGTACGCCGTAGCCGAACTCGGCAGCGTGATCCAGCAGCTGTCGCATGCTTACTAGTGCCATGGTGTTTCCCCTTCGTTATCCGTTTGCGGTGCGCCGCACCGCCTATACTTCGTCCATTGCAGCCTGACGCCAAAGGCCTGACGCTTGATGCCTGCGGGTTTTAGCGTCAGGCATCTGGCGTCCAGCATCAGGCGTTTAATCAATCCTTCGCCCGTGCCTCGAGCATGGCCACCGCCGGCAGCACTTTACCTTCCACAAATTCCAGGAAGGCGCCGCCGCCGGTGGAGATATAGCTGACATCATCGGTGATGCCGTACTTGTCCACCGCCGCCAGGGTGTCGCCACCGCCGGCAATGGAAAAGGCATCCGAGTCGGCAATGGCCAACGCCATTTCACGGGTACCTTCGCCAAACTGATCAAACTCGAACACGCCCACCGGGCCGTTCCAGATAATGGTTTGCGCTTCTTTCATCAACGCCGCCACGATGTGCGCAGTCTGCGGGCCCACATCGAGAATCATGTCGTCGTCAGCCACGTCTTCCACTTTCTTGACCACCGCTTCAGCGCTCTCGGCAAATTCCTTGGCTGTTACCACGTCAACCGGAATAGGAATATGCACTTTCTCGGCGATTTTCTGCGCTGCCGGGATCAGGTCCTTTTCATACAATGACTTGCCCACCGGGTGACCGGCAGCCGCCAGAAAGGTGTTGGCAATACCGCCGCCAACGACCAGCTGATCCACTTTATCAGACAGAGACTCAAGCACTTCCAGCTTGGTGGATACTTTGGAGCCACCAACGATGGCCACCAGCGGTTTTTGCGGCGCATCCAATGCCTTGCCCAGTGCGTCCAGCTCATTGGCCAGCAGCGGGCCCGCGCAGGCCACTGGCGCGAACTTGCCCACACCATGGGTAGACGCCTGAGCACGGTGCGCAGTACCAAAGGCATCCATCACATAGATATCACACAGCGCCGCCATTTTTTGTGACAGCGTTTCGTCGTCTTTCTTTTCGCCTTTATTAAAACGAACGTTTTCGCACAGCACCACCTGACCGGCGTCCACATCCACGCCATCCAGCCAGTCCTTTACCAGCGGCACGTCACGACCGAGCAGGCCACCCAGATGCTCCGCCACCGGCTGCAGAGAAAATTCCTCTGCGTACTCCCCTTCAGTGGGGCGGCCGAGATGCGACATCAGCATCACCTTGGCACCCGCCTTCAGCGCATGCTCGATGGTCGGAAGGGAAGCACGGATACGCGCATCACTGGTGACCTTGCCGTCTTTCACCGGCACGTTCAGGTCTTCACGGATCAGAACGCGCTTGCCTGCCAGATCCAGGTCGGTCATGCGTTTGAAATTCATCGTTCTCTTACCTCATTAAATTCTGCCAGACGCAACACGCCTGACGCCGAACGCGAAAGCAACACGTCAGGCGCCCAGCTTCGAGCTTCCAGCCTTGTTCAAAGCCAATTCGCTCACCCAGTCCAACAACCGGTTGGCATAGCCCCATTCGTTGTCGTACCAGGCCACCACCTGCACCATGTCGCCCTGCACCCGGGTCTGGGTTACGTCGACGATGGCGGATTCCGGGCGGTGATTGAAATCCGCGCTGACCAATGGGGCGTCATTGTAGCCAATCAGGCCCGCAGACGCCGTTGCCTGCTGATACAGCCACTGGTTCAGACTGTCCTCATCCGGTATCTGTTCCAGTCGCAGGGTCAACTCCACCATGGCCACATTCAGCGTGGGCACCCGAATGGAATCCCCGCTGATGCGCCCACTCAACGCCGGCAGCACCTGCTGCACCGCACCAATGGCGCTACTGGTGGTAGGCACGATGTTCTGCGCCCCGGCCCGGCCCCGGCGCGGATCCCGGTGGACATGGTCCAGCAGGGTCTGGTCCGAGGTGTAGGCGTGGATTTCTTTCATCAGCACTTGCTGGATGCCGTACTGCTCATCCAGCCGCTGCAACAGCGGCGCAATACAATGCGTGGTGCAGGATGCCGCCGACAGCACCCGGCTATCGTCGCGAACGTCTTCGTGGTTGACGCCATACACCACCACCTGATCCGCCTGATCAAACGGCACCGCACCGATAATCACTTTTTGGGCCCCGGCCTGCAGATGGCGGGACGCCCCGGCATGGCTGCGAAAATGGCCAGAGCATTCCAGCACCAGATCCACCCCCAGGTCCCCCCAGGGCAACAACTCCGGTTTGGGTTGCTCCAACAGCATGGGAGCCTGATTGCCGATGCGCAGCATGCCTTCGATCAACTCTGCCGGCTCCGCCAACCGCCCGTGGGTCGTGTCGTAGCGGGTCAGGTAAAGCAGGTCTTCCGGGCGGCCCTTGTCATTGATCGCCGCCAACGTAAACGGCGCTTGCCACCCTGCGCCTTCACGCTCGGCCAGAGCACGCACAAAAGAACGCCCGATACGGCCATAGCCGTTAATAGCAATTCTCATCGCTGGCTCCGCCCACGCAGCATGCAACACGCCAGCACGCGGCGCACTGTTTTACCGTGTTGCGTGCGGCGTGATGCGTGATGCATTACAGCAACGACTCCACGGCCTGCTGGACTGCCTCGGCGGTGATATTGAAGTGCTTGAACAGGTCACCGGCCGGGGCGGACGCGCCGAAGCTGGTCATGCCCACAACCTTGCCGTCCAGCCCCACAAAGCGATACCAGTAATCGGCGATGGCCGCCTCTACCGCCACGCGAGCGCGCACGGAGGAAGGCAGCACGCTTTCCTGATAGGCCGCATCCTGCGCCAGAAATTCCTCCACACAGGGCATGGACACCACGCGAATGTTCTTGCCCGCAAGTGCCCGGGCCGCGTTTACCGCCAGTTCCACTTCGGAACCGGTGGCAATGATAATCGCGTCCGGGGCGCCCTCGCCGGTCTGCAACAGGGTATAGCCCCCCTTCTCGATCTCGGCCAACTGTGCGTTGCCGCGCTCCATGCAGGGCAAGCCCTGGCGGGAGAAAATCAATGCCGACGGGCCGTCCTGACGTTGCACCGCTTTTTTCCAGGACACCGCAGACTCCACCGTGTCACAGGGACGCCAGGTACGCATGTTCGGGGTCAGGCGCAGGTTCGCCAGCTGCTCGATGGGCTGGTGGGTCGGGCCGTCTTCGCCCAGCCCAATGGAATCGTGGGTGTACACCAGAATGTTCGGCTGATGCATCAGCGCGGCCATGCGCACCGCGTTACGGGCGTACTCCATGAACACCAGGAAGGTGCCGCCGTAGGGGCGCAGACCACCGTGCAGGCACAGGCCGTTCTGGATAGCGGTCATGCCAAATTCGCGCACGCCGTAGTGAATATAATTGCCGCTGGCATCGTCCGCAGTGACGGACTTGCAGCCTTTCCAGATGGTGTTGTTGGAACCGGCCAGGTCGGCGGAGCCACCGGCCAGCTCTGGCAGCAACGGGCCGAAGGCATCCAGGGTGTTCTGGCTGGCCTTGCGGGTGGCAACCTTGTCCCCTTTTTCCTGACACTCACGGATATAGGCATCGGCCTGCTCGGTAAAATTCGCCGGCAACTCGCTGGCCATGCGGCGCTTGAACTCTGCAGCCAGCTCCGGGTACGCCGCCTGATAAGCATCAAAACGCTGCTGCCACTCGCTCTGCGCTTTGGCTCCCGCTTCTTTGGCATCCCAGGCATTCTTGATGTCCGCAGGGATCTCGAACGGGCCGTGCTCCCAACCCAGCGCTTTACGGGTCAGGGCGATTTCCTCTTCACCCAGGGCGGCACCGTGGGAATCTTCCTTGCCCTGCTTGTTGGGGCTGCCGAAACCGATAATGGTCTTGCAGCAAATCAAGGTGGGCTGATCGGTATTGGCGCGGGCATTTTCCACCGCCACGGTGATTTCTTCCGGGTTGTGGCCGTCCACATTGGGGATCACCTGCCAGCCGTAGGCGCGGAAACGCTCCACGGTATCGTCGGTAAACCAGCCTTCTACTTCACCGTCGATGGATATGCCGTTGTCGTCATAAAACGCCACCAGCTTGCCCAGACCCAAAGTGCCCGCCAGAGACGCCACCTCGTGGGAAATGCCTTCCATCATGCAGCCATCACCCAAGAAGCAGTAGGTATTGTGGTCAACAATGGTGTGGCCTTCTCGGTTGAACTGCCCCGCCAGCATTTTCTCCGCCAGCGCCATGCCCACGGCGTTGGCAATCCCCTGGCCCAGTGGGCCGGTAGTGGTTTCGATACCCGGCGCATCGCCGTATTCCGGGTGCCCGGCGGTGGCGCTACCCAGCTGACGGAAGTTTTTGATGTCGTCCAGGCTGACGCCGTAGCCGGTCAGGTGCAGCAGACTGTACAGCAGCATGGAGCCGTGGCCGTTGGACAACACGAAGCGGTCGCGGTCGGCCCAGGTCGGGTCAGCAGGATTATGCTGCATGAAACCGCGCCACAGCACTTCGGCGATATCCGCCATGCCCATGGGTGCACCGGGGTGCCCGGAATTGGCTTTCTGTACCGCATCCATGCTCAGGGCACGGATGGCATTGGCGAGGTCACGGCTGGCGGGGGCGCTGGGCATGCAGGGCTCCAAAACTGACTGGTGGCTGAAAAGGGGCGCTATTGTCCCTCAAGGGGGTAATAGCTACAAGCGCAAGCACCCACCGGCAGCCTGCCTCCGCCTGTTTGCGTGCCGCGTGGCGCCTGTTTAATGCCGTAGGTTGAGGTAACGCCAAAACCTATATCAATTTATTTTGATTTAGGTTTTGATTGCGCTAGACTCCGCCATTATGAATGCACTGGCTCCTTCTTTACCGGATGTGACCGATCATCTGGCGGGCTTTCTCAAGGCCGCCGGGGACCCGTTACGCCTGCAGGTATTGCAGGTGCTGGGCCAGAACAGCTTCGGGGTGCTGGAGCTGTGCGAAATCATGGCCATGAAGCAGTCCGGCATGAGCCACCACCTCAAGGTGCTGGCAAAGGGCGGGCTGGTGGAAAAGCGCCGCGAGGGCAACTCCATTTTCTACCGTCGTCGCCTGCCCCAGGCAGATGGCGCAGAAGGCGCCGTTCACAGTGCCTTGCTGGACGAGCTGGATGATGGGCCCCTCAATGAGGAAGTCGCGGCGCGGCTGGAACAGGTGCAGCAGCAACGGGCCGAGCAAAGCCGCGCCTTTTTTGCCCGCCACGCTGAGCAGCATGATGCCCAGCAGGAGCTGATCGCCGAGTATGCACAATATGCCGAGCAGGCCTGCGAGCTGCTGCTGCGCGCCAGCCCGGAAGGAAAACAGGTGCTGGAAATTGGCCCCGGTGACGGGCTGTTCCTGCTGGAGCTGGCCGGGCATTTTGAACAGGTTATCGGGCTGGACAATGCCGAGGCCATGCTCAAACGGGCGCGCAAGACGGTCGCTAAACGGTCAAATGTGGAGTTAATACTGGGAGACTGGCCGGAAGCCGCCAGAAACCTGCCCACGGTCGACGCCGTGGTGTTGAACATGGTGCTGCATCACCTGCCCGCACCGGCCAGCGCCATCCGCGCCGCAGCAGCACAACTGCAGGCCGGCGGCACCCTGCTGATCACCGACCTGTGCCGGCATGACCAGCACTGGGCCCACGAGACCTGCGGGGATTTCTGGCTCGGCTTTGATGAAACCGATCTGGTGGACTGGGCCGGCCGCGCCGGTCTTGAGTTGCAGGAAAGCCAGTTTCTGGCACTGCGCAATGGGTTTCAGGTGCAGGTACGCACCTTCAAGAAGGCGTTGAAAGTTTAAAGTTCAAAGTTCAAACGCGAAGATGGCACCGTGCCAAACGGCAGAGACACCACTTCGCGCCTCGACACAGTGGAACGCGGGCACGGCCTCTCAGGGTGCACATCACCCCACCCGCGCTTTTCAACTTTGAACTTTACACTTTCAACTCAATTTTCCGCGTTGCGGCGTGATGCATGCGGCGTGAAGCATTAACCACAGGGAGCACTCCAGTAATGAGTGAATATTCCATCTTTACCTCCGAATCCGTGTCCGAAGGCCATCCGGATAAAATGGCTGACCAGATCTCGGACGCCATTCTGGATGCCATCATCAAGGATGACCCACACGCCCGCGTGGCAGTGGAAACCCTGGTGAAAACCGGCATGGCCGTGGTCGCCGGTGAGGTGCGCACCAACACCTATGTGGAACTGGAAGACATCGTTCGCCAGGTGATCCTGGATATCGGCTACGACAGTTCCGATAAAGGCTTCGATGGCGCCAGCTGTGCCGTCCTCAACGGCATCGGCAAGCAATCCGCCGATATCGCCATCGGGGTGGACGAAGCCGAAGACAAGGAAATGGGTGCCGGCGACCAGGGCCTGATGTTCGGCTTTGCCACCGACGAAACCGACACCCTGATGCCCGCCCCGGTGTACTACTCCCACCGCCTGGTGGAGCGCCAGGCCGAGCTGCGCAAGAATGGCACCCTGCCCTGGCTGCGTCCGGATGCAAAAAGTCAGGTAACCCTGCGTTACGACAATGGCAAGCCGGTAGCCGTGGATGCGGTGGTGCTCTCCACCCAGCACTCCCCGGACATCAAACTGGCCGACCTGCGCGAAGCGGTGATGGAAGAAATCATCAAGCCGGTGCTGCCCGAAGAATGGCTGCACAAGGACACGCTGTACCACGTAAACCCCACCGGGATTTTCGTGATCGGTGGCCCCATGGGTGACTGTGGCCTGACCGGCCGCAAAATCATCGTGGATACCTACGGCGGCATGGCCCGTCACGGTGGTGGTGCCTTCTCCGGCAAGGATCCGTCCAAGGTGGACCGTTCTGCCGCCTACGCAGGTCGCTATGTGGCCAAGAACATTGTTGCCGCAGGCCTGGCCAGCAAATGTGAGATCCAGGTGAGCTACGCCATCGGCGTGGCCGAGCCGACCTCCATTTCGGTGAATACCTTCGGCACCGGCAAAATCAGCGACACCGCCATTGTCGACCTGGTACGCGAACACTTTGATCTGCGCCCGCGTGGCATTATCGAAATGCTCGACCTGCGCAAGCCGATCTATCGTCCTACCGCCAGCTACGGACACTTCGGCCGCGAAGGCTTCAGCTGGGAAAAAACAGACAAGGCTGCCGACCTGGCCAAGGCGCTTTAAACACGAATGCAAATTTGATCTGCCTTGTGAGGGGCGCTGCAGCGGCATGACCGTGAGGCTCGCAAGGCAGGCACACCCAGAACAACTGCGCCCATTCGTCAAAAACGAATGGAGAACACCATGAACGCAAAAACAGATACTTTTACCGACTATAAAGTCGCCGACATTTCCCTTGCCGCCTACGGCCGCTCAGAAATCCATATTGCCGAAACCGAAATGCCGGCACTGATCGCTATTCGCGAAAAGTACCGCGCCGAGCAGCCGCTGAAAGGCGCCAAAATCATCGGCTGTATCCACATGACCATTCAGACCGCTGTGCTGATCGAAACCCTGGTCGCCCTGGGTGCCGAAGTACGCTGGTCCAGCTGTAACATTTTCTCCACCCAGGACCACGCCGCCGCTGCCATCGCCGCTGCCGGCGTACCGGTGTTTGCCTGGAAAGGCGAAACCGAAGAAGAGTACATGTGGTGCATCGAGCAAACCTGTCGCGACGGCAACGGCGAGCTGTGGGAAGCCAACATGATTCTGGATGATGGTGGCGACCTGACCGGCTACATCCACGAGACCTACCCGGCCATGCTCGACAGCATTCACGGCATCACCGAAGAGACCACCACCGGTGTGCACCGTCTCTACGAAATGCTGAAAAAAGGCACATTGAAAGTGCCGGCGGTCAACGTGAACGATTCCGTCACCAAGAGCAAAAACGACAACAAGTATGGTTGTCGTCATTCTCTGAACGATGCCATCAAACGCGGCACCGACCACCTGCTGTCAGGCAAGAAAGCACTGGTTGTCGGTTATGGTGATGTGGGCAAGGGCTCCGCACAGTCCCTGCGCCAGGAAGGCATGATCGTAAAGGTTACCGAAGCGGATCCGATCTGCGCCATGCAGGCCTGCATGGACGGATTTGAAGTGGTCAGCCAGTACAAGGGCGGCATCAACGATGGCAGCGAAGCCTCCATCAACACCGAGTTGCTGGGCAACACCGATCTGCTGGTGACCACCACCGGCAACTTCAATGTCTGCGATGCCAACATGCTCAAAGCCATCAAGAAAGGCGCCGTGGTCTGCAACATCGGTCACTTCGACAACGAAGTGGACACCGCCTTCATGCGTGAAACCTGGGAATGGGAAGAAGTGAAACCGCAGGTGCACAAGGTATGGCGCAACAAAGCTGACGGTGACTTCCTGCTGCTGCTCTCCGAAGGGCGTCTGGTCAACCTGGGCAACGCCACCGGCCACCCCAGCCGCATCATGGACGGCTCCTTCGCCAACCAGGTCCTCGCGCAGATGTACCTGTTCGATCAGGGCTACGCCAACCACTCTGACGCCGTGAAAGAAAAAATGCTCAAGGTGGAAGTACTGCCCAAACAGCTGGATGAAGAAGTGGCCCGTTACATGGTGGAAGGTTTCGGTGGTGTGATCACCAAGCTCACCCAGGAACAGGCCGACTACATCGGCGTCGGCGTGGAAGGCCCCTTCAAGCCGGAACATTACAAGTATTAACGCAGGCACGCGACACGCATCACGCAACAGGCGTGGTGCGTGATGCGTGCAGCATGAAGCGAGCTCGTTATGAAACGAATCAGTTTTGAATTTTTCCCTCCCAAGACAGAACAAGGAAAGGAAAAATTACTGGCCACGCAGAATAAGCTGCTGGTCAAAAAACCGGCCTTCTTTTCCTGCACCTTTGGTGCCGGCGGCTCTACCCGTGACAACACCCGCGACATGGTCAAAAAGCTGCGCGAGCAGCATGACGATACCGCCCCGCACCTAAGCTGCATCGGCCAAAGCAAGGAAGAAATCCTTGAACTGGTGAACGGCTACAAGGATGCGGGTGTCACCCGCATCGTCGCCCTGCGTGGCGACTTGCCCTCCGGCATGGGCTATGCCCAGAGCGAGATCAAGTACGCCGACGAACTGGTGCAACTGATCCGTCAGGAAACCGGCGATCACTTCACCCTGGAAGTCGCCGCCTATCCGGAAATGCACCCGCAGGCGCGCAGCTTTGAAGACGACATTGCTCACTTCAAGCGCAAGGTCGACGCTGGCGCTAACAGTGGCCTGAGCCAGTATTTCTATAACGCGGATGCTTACGGTTATTACATGGATGCGCTGCACAAGGCTGGCTGTGATGCCCCCGTCTACCCGGGCATCATGCCGATTCTTAATGTGGCCAACCTGCTGCGTTTTTCCAACACCTGTGGCGCCGATGTGCCACGCTGGTTGCAGAGCAAACTGAACGACATCAAGGATGATGATGGCGCAGTAAAAGCCTTTGGCGAAGAAGTAGTCACCCGCCTGTGCGAACGACTACTGGCCATGGGTGCACCGGGGCTGCATTTCTACACCATGAACCAGGCCGGGCCGAACCTGCGCATTCTCGACAATCTGGGAATGTGACAAGAGACGCTGCACGCGCCAGGCAGCATGCAACAACGCGGGCAGGAGTTATGCCAGACGGCATGATCACTGCCCGCGTTTTTATTGAACCCTATCCCTTAAAGAACATTGTAGGAGTTCCCTTCCAGGGGACGAATCGCGCTTGCGCGAAAATCGCCGGCAATATGCTCAGGCGTGCCAGCTGGGCAGGCATCCCTCAAAAAGAAATTTGCTTTTTATTCTCCTCGCTGCGCTCGGTTCGTCCCCTGGAAGGGAACTCCTACAGCCACCACACAAGATACACCGACCGCTCGTAGCTATTCTTTTCCGCTATAAATATTAGCGCATATTTGTATTTCTCCTCCTTCCTCACTCGCCCTACCCTTAAGACACACCGTCACGGAGCGTCTCCTGCGCACCAGCCACAAGCGGTTTTGTCAGGACGCTCCCCAATCCCGGTAATACGAAACCGGGAGGAGGCTCATCATGCCCGCCCGCGCACTGGCCGATTTTCTCGACAACAACAATGTGAATTATCACTGCTACAACCACGCACCCGCCGTTACCGCTTCCGAGGTGGCACAGTCCGCCCATATTACCGGCCGGCATATGGCCAAGACCGTGATTGTGGACGTGGATGGCAAACTGGCCATGGCCGTGCTGCCCGCCAACCAATATCTGGATCCGGAAAAGTTACGCCTGGCCCTCCATGCCAACCGCGTTGAGCTGGCCGAGGAAGAGGACTTCAAGGATTGCTTTCCGCTCTGCGAACCCGGTGGCGAGCCCCCCTTCGGGAATCTCTACAACATGAACGTGTATGTGGACGACACCTTGCTGAGCGAAGACTGGCTTGCCTTTAATGCAGGCACACACACGGAAGTGATCAAAATGGGCATGGGCGATTTCCTTCGTCTCAGCCAAGCCCAGGCGTGTGCCTTTGCCATGCTGCATTGATTCCCGGCCACGGGGTTCCCCTTTCCCCGCCCGCAGGGGCGGGGCTTTCTTTTTCATCATCGCTGCCTTGCAACGATGCAGCGCCCCACGCCAGCACTGTCATCGTTCGTTCGCGTCCCCATGGTATGCTAAGGCGAAATGATTGATGGAAAGACACGCATGCCCTCTCGCACCCCGCAGCACCCACTTCGTCGCACCAAGATTGTTGCCACCGTCGGCCCCGCCTCTGCACCGGAACCCATGCTCGACACACTGATCGGTGCAGGCGTTAACGTCTTTCGGCTGAACTTTTCCCATGGCACCGCAGACACTCACCGCGATACTGCCGACAAGATTCGCCGTTGCGCCGAACAACGGGGTAAGCACGTAGCGATCCTGGCAGATCTGCAGGGGCCGAAAATCCGTATTGGCTGCTTCCGTGACGGCCCCATCATGCTCACTGCCG
This sequence comes from Alcanivorax sp., assembly GCF_002726155.1. Classification (GTDB taxonomy): domain Bacteria; phylum Pseudomonadota; class Gammaproteobacteria; order Pseudomonadales; family Alcanivoracaceae; genus Alcanivorax. The sequence goes on from NZ_PBSH01000003.1 coordinate 53,203, forward strand.
GGCGCCCCTTTACCCTGGATACTGCCCTGCCGGATGACGCTGGCGATGCAGACCAAGTCGGCGTCAGCTACCCACCACTGCCCACCGATTGCCAGGCCGGGGACATTCTGTTGCTGAATGACGGCCTGCTGGAACTGGAAGTGAACGCCATCAACGGCACCCGTGTGGAATGCACCGTACGAGTAGGGGGCGAGCTGTCTGATCACAAGGGTGTAAACCGCAAAGGCGGGGGACTCAGCGCCCGCGCCCTTACCGAAAAGGATCTGGCCGACATTATCACCGCCGCCGATATGGATGTGGATTTCCTCGCCCTGTCTTTTCCCCGCGACGCCGACGATGTGGAAGAAGCCCGCCGCCGCTATCAGGATGCTGGCGGCAAAGGGGGCATTATTGCCAAAATTGAGCGCGCAGAAGCGGTGGCCGATGACGACACCCTGGACGCCATCATTGTGGCGTCCGACGGGGTCATGGTGGCACGCGGCGACCTGGCGGTAGAAATTGGCGACGCGGAACTGGTGGGCGTGCAAAAACACATTATTCGCCGGGCCCGGGCACTGAACCGCTTCGTGATTACCGCCACCCAGATGATGGAATCCATGATCCACAGCCCCCAGCCGACCCGGGCCGAAGTGTCCGACGTGGCCAACGCGGTGCTGGATGGCACCGATGCCGTAATGCTGTCAGCGGAAACCGCAGTGGGCGATTTCCCCGCGGAAACCGTGCAAGCCATGGACCGCATTATCCTTGGCGCCGAACGCACCTGGCAGGAACGCAGGACCGATCAGCCCATTAATGACCGCGCGGACAACATTGATGAAGTGATCGCCATGGCCGCCATGCAGGCCGCCAACCGGTTGAGCAACGTGGCGGCCATTATTGCCATGACGGAAACCGGCAACACCCCGCGGCTGATGTCACGACTGCGCTCGGGCATGCCTATCTATGCCTTTACGCCCTACCCCTCCAGCCAGCGGCGGGTGGCAATTTTGCGCGGCGTTCACGCTATCCCCTTCGACAGCCACGCACTGGCCAGTGACACCGTTAATCGTCAGGCGGTGAGCATGCTCCAGGACATGGGCGTCGTGCAGACCGGCGACCGGATACTGATCACCAAAGGCAACTACGACGACGCCCACGGCGGCACCAACACACTGAAAATCGTGGAAGTGGGCGGCAACATTCAATAGGGGGAAGCTCCTGCAAAATTGAGGCTCCCCTGAATAACGCCTCGCACAACCCAGCCGGCAAGACGCCTAACGCCAGATGCCCGACGAAAAACCTGCAGCCTGCAGGTTTTCCAGGTCAGGCATCGGGCATCCAGACTGCAGCGCTCAAATAACATTCCTACACCATTCCCATACGCAAAAAGACGCCAATAACGGCACGCCCGTTCTAGACTGAAATCAAACAGGCTCCGTAAGGCGTATAACAATGAAAATCGGTCTGGTTGTGGATTCAGGTTGTGACCTGCCCAAAGACTTTATTGATGCCAACAACATCCTGGTGATGCCGGTTCCGATTCGCATCGGCAAGGAAATTTACGTGGATGACCGGGATCCGCAGCGGGCCCGGGAATTCTATGCCCGCCACGAAATCGACAAGAGCCACGACGCAGAAACCGCGCCGCCATCCGTAGAGCAGATCCGCACCCTGTTACTGGACCGTGCCGTGGGCGAATTCGATTATGCCCTGGTGCAAACCGTTCCCAAAAGCCGCAGCCCCATTTACGACAACGCCACCGAAGCCGCCCACGCCATCCTGTCCGGCTATAAAAAAGTCCGAGAGGCCGCCGGCCGGGAAGGCCCCTTCCGCATTCGTGTCAGCGACAGCCAGACTCTGTTCGCCGCCCAGGGCGTGCTCGCCGCTGAAACCGTTCGCCTGATCAATGCCGGCACCAAAATCGGCGACATTCGCCAACGCATCAGCGACCTGACCCCAAAAACCACCGGCTATGCGGTGGTGCCAGACCTTTACTACGTGCACAAACGCGCCCGGAAGAAGGGCGACAAAAGCGTTGGCTTTGTCGGCGCGCTGATGGGCTCCGCCCTGGATATCAAACCGATTCTCTGCGCTCGCCGGGACCAGACCTTTCCAGTCGCCAAGGTGCGAGGTTTTGAAAGCGCGGTGGAAAAAATGTTTGCCCACGCCTGCCAATGCGTGGAAGACGGATTGCTCACACCGATCGTCTGCGTCAGTTACGCCGGCGACCCGGATGCGGCCTTCCAGATGCCCGGCTTCAACGCCCTGAAAGCCGCCACCGAGAAACACGATGTACAGTTGCTGGTCAGCCATATGGGGCTCACCGGCGGCGTGAATATCGGCCCTGGCGCCATCAGCGTGGGCTTTATCACCGATCAGGAAAACTTCCAATAATCACCGATTACCGACCATTGGAGCGGCCAGGGCCCTTGCCCCTTTTTTCCCGCGACAAACCCGTTAGTATGTCCGCGCACCGTGCACCAATAATGACGCCGGACTGAACACACAATAATCCCGGCGCAGGCACACAAAAGCACGATTGCCTCATTGGCTAACGGGAGAGAACAATGCAAATCGGTCTGGTGGTCGACGCAACGTGCGACCTGCCAAAACACTATATTGATCAACACCAGATTCAGGTCCTGCCCATTTCTATCCGCATCGGTGACACCGTTTTTGTGGATAATCGCGACCCTCAACAACGTCAGGACTTTTACGCGGACAACCGTCTGGACAAAGGCCAGGATGCCGAATCCGTCCCCCTGGACACGGATGCCTTCCGCCAGTTCTTCCTCGACAGAATTGTCCGTCAGTACGACTATGCGCTGGTGCAAACCCTGCCCGGCAGCCGCAGCCCCATGTTCAACAATGCCATTCGCGCATCCCATGGCATCTTGCGCGACTACAAGGCAGTGCGCGCAGAAGCTGGCGTTGAAGGTCCCTTTGCCTTGCGGGTTACCGATAGCCAGACCCTGTTTTGCGGCCAGGCGGTGCTGGCTGCTGCCACCGTCAACATGATTGGCAAGGGCATGCGGGTCAGCGATATCCGCAACCGGGTTAACGCCCTGATCCCGTTCACCAGCGGCTATTCTGTAGTCGATGATCTTTACTATGTGCAGAAACGCGCGCGCAAGAAAGGCGACAAAAGCGTCAGCTGGCTAAGTGCAAAACTGGGCAGCACGCTGGATATCAAGCCCATCCTCTGCGCACGGGCAGGCGAATCGTTTCCGGCAGACAAAGTGCGTGGTTACCCGACCGCTGTGGAAAAAATGTTCAAGCATGCCTGTGACTGCATTCGTCAGGGCCTGCTGGAACCGGTTGTCTGTGTCAGCTATGCCGGCGACGAAAACCGTATTACCGAATTGCCCGGTTTCCGTGAATTAAAACTGTGCGCCAAACAGCACGGCGTGGAACTGCTCAGCACGGGCATGAGCCTCACCGGCGGCGTCAATCTTGGTCCAGGTGCCGTCAATGTCGGTTTCATCAGCGAGACCACCACCTTCTCCTGACACCCGGGCTGCTCCGCTGGCTGCGCAGGCAATCCATGTCTGCCTGTGCAGCCACGCTTCCCGCTTTCTTACTTGTAAAATCTCCTCCCAACGCTTTCTCAAGCGCCGCCCGAATACGGCTTTTCGGCAACAGTCTTCTTTCGGCTTTGCTGGCATAGTAGCGCCTGAATTGAAGGAGGAACCATGTCTGATTCCATCAGTACCTTGAAAAACAAGGGCTTGCCAGCCGATGCGCTGGCCTTTATCGAGTCCTTGCCCGCTGACCAGGCCAGCAAACTGGCGGACACCGTGCTCGCCGCACTGGAAACCAAAGACGCCCGCGTGGAAAAGGCCATGAACAATGCCTTGAACGTGGTGCCCGGGCCCTTCCGCCGCCCGGTTAAAAAGATGTTGTTCGGTTAAATCAGCAGGAGACAAATCATGCACATTGAAACCCAGGCCGAGCTACTCAAGCTGAGCCGTCTGCTGGAAACCGACGAAGCCGACATGACCTTTCTGGACGGCCAGGAACTGAACGCTCTTGCCGCATTCCGTAATAGCGTGTCCAGTTTTTTCTATGAACAGCACCAGGACAGCTACCAGCGTCTGGCCGGCATCAGCAAGCTGGTACCCACCGGAGCCAGCGCCAAACTGGCGACCACCGTGCTGGGCTCCGTACTCGCCGCCGGCATCGCCTCCGAGCTGCCCGCCGAGCGCGCCATCAAGCTGGCGGACAAACTGCCCGACGACTTTCTTGCCAAGCTGTGCATCCATTTGGAGCCGACCCATTCCCGCGCCTTGCTTGCCGCCATGCCCGACAAGATTGTCGCCACGGTCGCCAAGGCACTGCTGGCCATGAACGAGCACATTACGCTGGCCCGTTTTGTCGCCGTGATCCAGCCATCCGCCCTGAAGGCCGTCACCAGCACCGTTAATGACGGTGAAGCCATGGTGAAAATCGCGCTGTACCTGGAAGACAAAAGCAAGCTCGACACCCTGCTTGGGCTACTCAGCGAGACCCAGCAACGGGCCACCCTGAAAGCCGCTACGGACCATGAGCTGTGGCCCGCCGTGCTATCCCTGAATGGCCACCTGAACACCCGGCTCCGCGGCCAGATGGGCAACCTGGTAGCTGAACAGGGCGACACCGTGCTGAGCCATATCATCGAAGTGGCCAGCGACCAGCAGCTGTGGACCAACCTGCTGCAGGCGGTGAATGCCATGGACAATACGCATCAGCAGGCCGTGGTCAATGTGGCCAAGCTGCGCGAAGAGCACATCATGGAAAGCCTGATCACCACCGTGGCAGAAGAAAACAGCTGGGATGAACTACTGCCCCTGCTGCCGCTGCTGGACCATGCTCACCTGGCCCCGGCACTGGACGTGCTCACCGAACGCCAACCCCAGACTCTGGATCAGGCGCTGAGCCAGGCCCACGACAGCAACCTGCTGGGTCTGTTCGGGCACTTGCCGGAAGGAGAAGAGCAGCGCGTTGCCAAGGCACTGAAAAGCCACGCCACGGATAGCTGGCAGGCATTCGTTGCGCGTAACAGTGATGCCCAGGAAATTGCCTCGCTCAAGGCCCAGCTGGGCTGAGAGGCGTTAGCTGCGAGGCCGGGTTGCGGTTACCCCGCACCCGGCCCTGACGACGCTCACGAGCGACCCGCCGGGTACTGCGGCAAGTCATCGTTGATGGCCCACCAGTTACAGGCTGAATCCACGTAAAAGTGAAACGCTGGCCGAGTCGCCAACGGCTCATTCAGCAACCCCGCCCGAATACGCACCACGCCCGGCAGGCTTTCAAGGCGGCTGAACATCGGCGAACCGCACTCGCGACAGAACACGCGCTGCTTACCCGGTGTGGACTCATACCCTTTCAGTAAATCTTCCCCTCGCACCCAGCGCAGCTGTGCCGTTGCAACCGGAATATTGGTGACCAGCGCGGTGCCCTGGGCCTTGCGACACTGCTGGCAGTGGCACACCTGTATCGGTTCCAGCTCACCGTCAATCTCGAACGCGACACCACCGCAAAGACAACTCCCTGTGTACATATTCATTCCCTTTTAGTTGCTGCAGGAGCACCGCTGGCGGCGCGATTACCTGAGTATCGAGTTGCGAGAAGCGAGAAGCGAGTTTCGAAATTCAAAAACTGAAAACCACATTGTTTACGGTTTTCGTTGCTCGATACTCGTAGCTGCTTTTATCGCGCCGCCAGCGACGCGCCTACAAAAAGAATCTTTCGGACGCTTCTCAACCCGCCATATGCTCCACCAAGAAGTCCACGAACTGGCGTACCTTCGGTGACAGGTGCCGATGACGGGGATACACCACCCAGACCGCTGTGTGTGTGCAGGCATACTGATCCAGCACCGACACCAGATCCCCGCGCGCCAAATCGTCCGCCACATAATAATCCGGCAACTGCACCAGCCCGATACCCTTGCGCGCCGCATCCAGCAACGCCACCCCCGAGTTGCCCTTCCAGTTCCCCTGCACCTTGCTGTGGCGATGCTGGCCATCCACATCGAAGGCCCACTGCTCCGAAGACCCCCGCAAGCAATTATGACCAGCCAGCTCGCCCAGGGTATGGGGCCGGGCATGACGCTCAAAATACGCCGGCGATCCCACCACATATTCCCGCCGGGGGCAGAGCCTGCGGGCAATCAGGGAGGAGTCCGGCAAGGCGCCGGTGCGGATCGCCACATCGAATCCCTCATCCACGATATCCACTCGCCGGTTGGTGAAATCCAGCTGCACTGACAGCTGCGGGTGGCATGCCAGAAAGTCGTTGACCAGCGGCGCGATAAAACGCTCGCCAAAGGTGGTAGCGCAGGTCAGCTTTAACACGCCGGTGGGCTGCTGCTGGAAGTCACTGATCGCATTCAGCGCTTCCTGAAACCCATCAAACAACTGGCAGCAGTGATCAAAGTAAACCGCGCCGGCATCCGTCAGCGTCAGCCGCCGGGTGGTGCGGTACAGCAACTGCGTGCCCAGCTGGGTTTCCAGCCGCGCCACCAGCCGGCTCACGTGGGAACTGGAGACCCCCAGGTCCCGGGCGGCACCCGCAAAGGAGCCCAGCCGCACCACTTCCACGAAGGCTTCGATTCGGTCCCAATGCTGCATTGTTGCTCCTGAGCAATAATCTATTGCCAGATTGTGCCTTATAGCCTGATTCGTGTCTGCGTATAGTGAATCCCGTTATCCGTGGTTCGGGAACCCCACAGGGCCGGACCACTCCCCAAACGCCGTTATCGTTGGAGTCATCATGAAATCACGCGCCGCCGTGGCCTGGGAAGCAGGCAAACCGTTGGTTATCGAAAAAGTCGATGTGGCTGGCCCCAAGGCCGGTGAAGTGCTGGTACAGATCGTCGCCACCGGCGTCTGCCACACCGATGCCTACACCCTGTCCGGGAAAGATCCGGAGGGCCTGTTCCCGTCCATCTTCGGTCATGAAGGCGCCGGCATCGTTCAGGAAGTGGGCGAAGGCGTGACCAGCCTGAAGCCCGGCGACCACGTTATCCCGCTTTATACCGCCGAATGCCGCCAATGCAAGTTCTGCCTCAGCGGCAAGACCAACCTGTGCCAGGCGGTACGCGCCACCCAGGGCAAGGGCCTGATGCCGGATAACACCAGCCGCTTTTCCCTGAACGGCAAACTGCTACACCACTATATGGGCACCAGCACCTTCTCCGAGTACACCGTGGTGCCGGAAATTTCCCTGGCCAAGGTGAGCAAGGAAGCGCCACTGGACAAGATCTGCCTGCTGGGCTGCGGCGTGACCACCGGTATCGGCGCGGTCCTCAACACCGCCAAAGTCGAAGCCGGCTCTACCGTGGCTGTGTTCGGCCTCGGTGGCATCGGCCTGTCTGTGATTCAGGGTGCCGTGATGGCCCAGGCGGAACGCATCATTGCCATCGACACCAACCCGGCCAAGGAAACCCTGGCCCGACAATTCGGTGCCACCGATTTCATCAACCCGAAGGATTACAACGACTCCATTCAGGAAGTCATTGTCGAACTCACCGACGGCGGCGTGGATTATTCTTTCGAGTGCATTGGTAACGTGAACGTGATGCGTTCCGCCCTGGAGTGCTGCCATAAGGGTTGGGGTGAATCCATCGTTATTGGCGTGGCCGGTGCCGGTGAAGAAATTTCCACCCGCCCGTTCCAGCTGGTCACCGGTCGAGTCTGGAAAGGCTCCGCGTTTGGCGGCGTCAAAGGCCGCACCGAGTTACCCGGCTACGTTGACCGCTACATGAAAGGCGAAATCAAGATTGATGAATTCGTCACCCACACCATGGGCCTGGAAGACATCAATACCGCGTTTGACCTGTTGCATGAAGGCAAGAGCATTCGCTCTGTGATTCTTTTTTAAGAGGCAATAAATTCCGACCGTAGGAGTACCTCTCGAGGTGCGAACCTTACCTGGCAAGGACTTCTCTCAAGCAGGTTCGCACCTCGAGAGGCACTCCTACAGCGGCTTCGTCAGAAAGGATAAATCATGTCTGATATCGAATTGGTTTCTGCCACCAAATCCTTTGGTGGCTGGTTGAAACGCTACAAGCATCGCAGCCAGGTTCTCAACTGCGAGATGATCTTTGCCATTTATTTACCGCCAGCGGCGGAAACGAATGACGTTCCACTGCTGTGGTGGCTGTCCGGGCTGACCTGCACGGATGAAAATTTCATGCAGAAAGCCGGCGCCCAGCAAACCGCTGCCGAACTGGGGCTGGCCATTGTCTGCCCCGACACCAGCCCTCGCGGCACCGACCTGCCCGGCGAGCATGAAAGCTACGACTTCGGTTCCGGCGCCGGCTTCTATGTGAATGCCACCCAGTCACCCTGGAGCCAGCACTACCGCATGTACGACTATGTGACGGAAGAATTGCCGGCGCTGGTACAGGAACATTTTCCACTCAACGGTAAACAGGCCATCAGCGGCCATTCCATGGGCGGGCACGGCGCCCTGATCTGTGCGCTGAAGAATCCCGGCCGCTACACCTCCGTCTCCGCCTTCGCACCGATCAGCAACCCGATGCAATGCCCCTGGGGCGAAAAAGCGCTGGGGGGCTATCTGGGTGATAACAAAGAGAACTGGAAAACCTGGGATAGCTGTGAGCTGCTGAAGGAAAAGGGAAGTGCGTTACCACTGATGGTCGATCAGGGGGATGCGGATAATTTCTATACCGATGGTCAGCTACGCCCGGAAGCGCTGAGCGCTGCCTGCAAGGAAGCCGGCGTGCCGATCACCCTGCGGATGCAGCCCGGCTACGACCATTCCTATTTCTTTATCGCCAGCTTTATTGATGACCATCTAAAGTACCACTTTCACCACCTGAGCCAGTGATACCTCCACGGCAAGGCGCCATCCCGGCTGCCTTGCCGTGCCACACTCATCCACTGGAACGCGCTTTCAATCGAGCATACCAACATAGTCCGGCTGTGCTTTTACTCGCCCCAACCACGCCCTGATTGCCGGATAATTCTGTAGCGAGAAGCCACCCTGATCGGCCACATGGGTATAGGCGTACAGGGCAATGTCCGCAATGGAGTAGCACCCGCCCACGAAGAAAGGCGCAGCCTGTAAGTGCCGCTCCATCACCGCCAGCGCCTCATGCCCCTTTTGTTGTTTCTCTTGCAAGGCATCCGCATATTTTTCCGGTTCACCCAGCACATGCAGCCAATAACGTGAAGTCGCGATATTCGGTTCGTGGTTGTATTGCTCGAAGAACATCCATTGCAGTACCTGTGCCTGCTCGAAGGCATCAACGGGCATTAGCTGGCTGTCTCGCGCCAGATACCAGAGCGCCGCGTTGGATTCCGGCAGGGCTCTGCCCTCCGGGGTCACCAGCACCGGGATACGGCCATTCGGGTTGATCGCGAGGAAGTCGTCGCTGCGGGTTTCGCCACGGGTAATGTCTTTTTCCTCTCGCTCGAAAGGGACACCAAGCTGTGCCATGGCCAAGCGTAATTTATAGCAGTTACCGGAAGAGGAAAATTCATACAGGCGATACATATCAGATCCTTCTGACAAGGAATCAAGCACCCCGACGACAGAATGTCACCGCACCGGGAATCGGGCACCGAGACTGCCTTGTTTCGGCAAAGCGCACAACCATCGGCTTGTCGAGCCTGCCCCCTGTTGACCTCGGGGCAATCAAAGCACCCTGCTAAATGCATTGCGGTGCAGCCGCAAAGCAGCATAAAAAAAGCCAGGGCATTGCCCTGGCTTGCTCGGGAGAGCATTAACTGTATTTGATTGCTGGAAGACCGTTCTCCAGCAATCTGGCCAGGCTCCCTAGCTGTTCATGAAACCGGCCAAGCGTTGATTGATGGTGCCGGAACATTCGCTGATGATGTCATCAATAATTTCCGCACAGCTCGGGTAACTATCGATCAGGCCCTGCACCATGCCAGACGTCCAGATACCACCATCGATTTCACCGGAGGTGAGCGCGGCCTTGCCTTTCACGCCAGCAACCAGATCCACAATATAGTCGAACTTCATGTCCTGACCTTTTTCGCGTTCGATTTCATTCACTTTGCTGGCCACTCGGTTCTTGTAAACACGGGCGGTATTCTTCAAAGGGCGGAAAATCAAAGCGGTATCCAGCTCAGATGCCTCAGCAATCGCTCGCTTCATATTTTCGTGTACTGGCGCTTCCTTGGAGGCCAGAAAACGGGTGCCCATGTTAATGCCGTCCGCACCCAGCGCCAGACACGCCGCCATCTGCGCACCCGTACCGATACCACCGGACGCAAGCATGGGAATTTTCAGCACCCGAGCCGCCGCAGGCAGCAAAACCAGGTTAGGAATATCGTCTTCACCCGGGTGACCAGCACACTCGAAACCATCCACGGACACCGCATCCACGCCCACTTTTTCTGACTTGAGCGCATGCCGAACGGACGTACATTTGTGCACCACCTTCACCCCGTATTCCTTGAACAGGGGCATGTGCGGTTCCGGGTTGCGGCCAGCGGTTTCCACCACGGTGACACCGTTTTCACAAATCACCCGGGCGTATTCATCGTAGGGCACCGGCTTAATGGTCGGCAGGATGGTCAGGTTCACACCGAAGGGTTTGTCGGTCATTTCCTTGCAGCGTTTGATTTCCTTGTCCAGGTCTTCCGGGGTCGGCTGCGTGAGGGCGGTGATGATGCCCAGGCCGCCAGCGTTGGAAACTGCACTGGCAAGCTCCGCATAACCCACGTTCTGCATGCCACCCTGAACGATCGGATACTCAATACCCAGCAATTCGGTAATACGCGTTTTCATCGGTGTTCCTCTCTCGTTGTGCCTGCCTCGTTGTGCCTGCATGGTGCCTGTCTCCAGACGCGGCGCCGACTCACAGGAGTGACGCATGCACCTTGATGGCGAGCGTCAATGCGGCGAGATCGGGGCGTCCCACGGAGCGCGATGGGGGAATTAATCACGCCACAGGGCGTGCCAGCAATGACAGGAATTCTCACCGCCGGGGTCAGTTCGGATAGCAGTCCCGGCACAGATCGCCCGACACGCACAGAATTCGCGGCTGTACGGCGATCCGGAGCATTCCTGTCGCAGGGACCACGTTACACAGCATTGTCTGTTTTGTATGCCAGCGCGGTCTGTTTTCTGGCCCGTGCCGGGGTGTTGCCGGTCCAGCGACGGTAGGCCCGACTGAAGGCACTGTGCTCGGAGAACCCGAGCAACAGCGCAATATCCCCGAGGGTCAGCGACAGGTCGGCCAGGTAGTGGCCGGCCAGTTGCTCACGGGTACGGTCCAGCAATTCCCGCCAGGTTAATTGCCGTTCCGCGAGGCGCCGTTGCAGGGTGCGCACGGACATATGCAGCTCCGCTGCCAGGCGTGGCAGGGTCACCGCCGCTTCCGGCATCAATCGCACCATGGCCTGTTGCAGGGCCCGATCAAAACTGTCGGAATCCGGCAGCGCCAACAGCATGGCCTGGGCCTGCCGATCCAGCAGGCTACGCATGCTCGGGTCGCTGTGCGGTAAGGCAATGGCAAGAAAATGGACAGGAAAGGCAACACAGGTATGCGCCTGTGCGAACTGGACCGGGCACCCGAAGAAGGCTTCAAACGCCGCCTGGATCGACTCCCTGGGGGCCGGGAAGGCAAAGGCAACACGGGTCGGCACCGGTGGTGTATCCACCTGCCGGCGCAGGAAGCTGACCAGCGCCGCGATAGCCACACTGTCCGCCAGCTCCCCGGTGGAATCTTCCCCGGGCCAGCGCACCAGCATCTGATCACCTTGCCCCACCACCTCCACCATATCCTGACCATAGAACAAGGTCTCATAGCGCTGGTAAGCCAGCATGGCTTCGCCCAGGGTCCGGCAGGTGAGAATCAGATAGCCCAGCATGCCCACGTGGCGGGGCTGGATCATGGCGCCGATTTCCAGCCCCGGCGCCAACCGCTCCGGGCGCAGCAACACTGCCTGCTGAAGCAGATCCCGCCACAGCGGTAACGGCACCACATCCGCTGGCGAACGGCTGTCCAGTACTGTGCGTAATGCGGGGGCGGGCAGGTTTTCCCGGTCCAGCCAGTCGGTCAGCAACTGAACCCAGGCACCGGTGACTCGCATGGCAGCGGCCATGGTCTCTCCTTGCGGGTGACATTTACCCTGTTGGCGTAAATTGTCAAAAATAAGGCATAAAGAGTCAATACTATCAGCCGCGCTTGTCGCACACTGCCAACATCAACATTCCACCGCGTTCCTCACCGAGCTTCGAGGTTTCTATGGCACTGATGGACTGGTTCAACACTATCTGGCTGAACAGCGGGTTGGCCCCCCTATGGAATGCCCTGCCCGACTGGCTGGCCCTGGATGCCCGACAGCTGATTTTTGTCGTGGCGACGCCGCTTTTTATTGGCCTGTTCCTGTGGGAGTACCGCAAAATTCGCCACAACAAGAAACTGGTGGATGGTCGTGAATCCTGGCTGAATTTCATGCTGGGGGCGGGCTACCAGACCACCGAGCTGCTATTCGCCGGGCTGATTGCCTTCCCACTTTATGCCTTTGCGTATCAGCACCGATTGCTCGACATTGAGCTCAACGTCTTTACCGCCATCGCCCTGTGGTTCCTGGTGGATTTCTGCTACTACGGTTTCCATCGCACCTCGCACCGGGTGCGCTGGTTCTGGGCCGCCCATGTGACCCACCACTCTTCCGAGCGGATGAATTTCTCCACCGCCATGCGCCAGAATGCCACCAACATTTTCAACGGCGGCTGGTTGTTCTATGTGCCGCTGGCCTTTCTCGGTTACAACCCGGTATGGATCGGGGTGTGCTATGCACTGTCGCTGGTGTACCAGTATTTCATCCACACCACCCTGGTGGGCAAACTGCACCCGGCCATCGAATATATCTTCAATACGCCCAGCCACCACCGGGTACACCACGGCCGCAATCCGGAATATATCGACCGGAACTACGCGGGCGTTTTCATCATCTGGGACCGCCTGTTCGGCACCTTTGTGGAAGAAAAAGACGACCAACCGGTGGAATACGGCATCACCCGCCCGGTGTACAGCAACAGCCTGGTGGTGAACTGGTGCCACGAATACGTGGACATGTTCCGGGCTATCGGCCAGAAAGGACCACTAACACAACGCCTGAAACATCTATGGAAACCACCGGAATGGGAGAGGGAGAGGGAGAGCAATTAATAGTTAATAATGAATAGTTGCGCGTTTACTCGCCGGGATTTTCAAAACACATGAGGCCGCGCCCAGACTCTGGGCGCGGCCTCATGTGTTTCAGTAAAACAAAACGTGACCGTGACGTTATTAATTATTCATTATTAACTATTAATTGCCTTTCCCAGCGCCTGCTGATAGAAACCCCACGCCATCACCCCGGCAAGCACATTGCCGAATGCCGCGCCCAGGGCAAAGCCACCAAAGCCACCCAACTCGAAGCCCAGCCACAACAACGGCAGGTAACACAGGAACAAACGCAAAAAAGAAATCAGCATGGCGCGCATGGGCCAACCCAGCGCATTGCTGGCCGATACCACCAACATGCAGACGCCCAGAAAACCATAGCTGGGCGGCATCCAGCGAATCAGCACGGTCAGGTAGGCCTGCACCGCCGGGGTGTCGACCAATACGCTGGCCAGCGGTGCCGCCAGCAACGCCATGACCAGCCCCAGCAGCACCTGCCAGGTGATCACCATGCCCGCCGCCACCTGCATCAGCCGCCGCACAGTGGCCCAGTCATTGCCGCCATAACAGCGTCCCAGCCAGGGCGGCAGCGCCATGGTCATGCCCAACACCAACACGATGGAAAAACTTTCCAGCCGGCTGGCCATGCCCCAGGCGGCCACCGCCTGGTCACCGGACCTGGCCACCAGTGCCGTGGCCACCATGGCCGCCAGCGGCGGCATCAGCTGGCTGATCATGGCCGGGCCGGCAATGTGCACAAACGGCCAGGCCGACGCACGCATCTGCACCAGCATGCCGGTGCGCTGCACCCAACCCTTGCCCCGCAGGGACAACGCCACAATCACCCCACCGATGGAAAACGCCAGCAGTGTCGCCAGCGCCGCACCGGGCAGGCCAAAGCCCTGCCAATCACCAATACCAAAAATCAGGATCGGGTCGAACAACAGATTCAGCAGGCTGGTGAGCACCATCATCATGCCGGGAAAACGCGTGTTGCCGTGGGCGCGAAACAGGCTGTAGCCAAAGTACACGACTCCACCGACCCACATGGCCGGCACCTGCAAGGCCCAGAAGGGCCGGATCATGGCGCGAATCTCTTCACTGGCGCCGAGCAACGCAAAGGCAGGCTCCTGGATCAACCACAGCACCAGCACCAGCATGCCCTGCAGCACACCACCACCAACCAGCACCAGCGCCCCCAGCCGGTTGGCCTGCTCCTGCTGGCCGGCACCGATAGCCCGGGAAATCAGCGCGGCAATGGCGATGCCGATGCCCACCTGCACACCGATGACCAGAAACGCCAACGGAAAGGTGAACGACTGGGCCGCCAGCGGCGCGGTGCCCAGCCGAGCCACGAAGATACTGTCGACCAGATAAAACCCCAGCAGGGACATGACGCCCAAGGCCATGGGCCAGGTCTGCTGCCAGAGCTGGCGGACAAGAGTCATTGTTGAGAGGCTGGATTCAGTCACGGGCGATCCGGGTCAATGGGAAAACGTGGCGAGGGTAACACGTTCCCCCGTAGGAGCGACGCTCTCTGTGCCCTACAGGGATGAGCCGCGAACCTGCTTGAGGCAGGCCGTGCCAAGTACGATTCGCGGCTCAAGCGCCGCTTCTACGGAGGGTCTTTACAGCGGTTGCAGGCGGTCCACCATTTTGCCGGTTTCCACCAGCTCCAGAAATTCATCTCCCAGCCGCTGGCTTTCGGCCACCGCCTTGCGCCAATACGCCTCACGGCCAGCATCATCGCCAAGGTAATGTTTGAAGTCCGTGCGGTCGGGCAGCTTGCCGTGGGGCAGGCTGGCCAGATACCCCCGGGACGGGGACACCAGCAACAGGCGCCGCAACCGCTGCGGGTCACCGTTGCGCCAGCGCAGGGGCTTGTCGAACCAGCCGGGGATCACCCGATCGGTGAAGTGCGGGTACAGCACGATGCCGTCGCTCTGGTAAGGCAGGTCCAGGTGATAGTCGAGCATGCCCCCGTCGCGATAGACGCCATCCGGGGCGCCGGGCAAGGCCGTCACTCCATCCAGCACCATGGGGATGGCGGCACTGGCCAGCAACGCTGCGCGCAAATTGTCCGCCTGCAAGTCCACGTGGTGGGTGGTGAAATCATTGAGCGGGCCCACCGGCAAATCCGCGCCTCGCGGGTAGACCAACCCGCGCTCCATAAACAGGCCCGTGGCACGGCGGCTGAGCAGGTTGGTGCCAATCAACCCCGCCAACCCCAGCCCCAGGCCCAAACCGCCGCGGCGGGCCATCAGCCCACGGCTGCGAATCACCACGATTACCAACCGATAATCCGGGTTATGCAAGATACGCTGGTCGCGATCCTGTAATAGTTCCGACAACATCTGCTCGCAGCGATGGCTCACGTCTTTCGCCGTAATGCCCTTGGGGAAACGCTGCCGGGTGTAAAGTTCGGCCAGGCGGGACAAGCCGGTGCGGGCATCGCCCATGGTAATGGCGGCAAACCGCCAGCTGCCAATGGAGGCACCAATCAAGGTACGCAGGCGCGGCGCCGACGGCAGAAAATCCCCGAACACCGCCTGATCCAGGCCGTTGATCCCCAACGCCTTCGGGCCACCGGCCGCCCCGGGAACGATGTCCACATCGGCGGCCCGCAGGCCATGCTCGCGTAAATGCGCAATCGCATCGCTGCCCGCGCGCAGAGTCAGCGCCGGGGCTGAGGTATGAATGGCGACCACCCGATATCTCCGATATCCGCTCCAGAAAGGCCCGTTATGCTAGCGAGAAACGGGGGCAGAGCGAAATAGCATTCCACTATCAGCAAAGGGAAGCAGCACGCACCACGCCGCAGGCGACACGCAAAATCACTCTGTGTCGGCCAAAAAATCACCCAATGCGCGGGTAAACGCCAGTGGCTGGCTCATCAGCGGCACATGCCCGGATCTGGGCAGAACAACATGTCGGGCACCGATCAAACGGGCAAACTCGGCCTGCCCCTGGGCGGGATACAGGGGGGAGCGGGCGCCGGTAATCACCGTGGCCGGCACTCCCCAATCGGCCGCAGAGGACCGGTAGTCATGGGCACCAAACAGGTAGGCATTCAGGTACGCACGGATATCCGCCAGTTCCGTCACCGGCAACACCCGCGCCCATAGCGACGACCAGCGGGCCGTTGCACTGAAGGCGGAGTGCAGCCCCCGACGGCCAGCAATCTGCCCGAGGATATCGGTCAACCTTGACAGGATGGCCGCGCGCAACCCCGGCGCCAGGTTGGCAATGCGGCCCTGGTCTGGCGCACCGTCCAGCAAAGCCAGCAGCTCACGCAACTGGGCGAAGAAATGCCCCTGCCGCGCGCCGAACAACCCGTGAGACCAGTCCGCCTTGTTATCGGTACAGGGCGACTGATCAATGTGCAGGTAGCGTTTTACCGGAGAAAAATCCCCATGAGCATGCCAGTGCAGGCTGGTGGTCGCCCCCAGGGAATAACCCACCAACGGGAAATCGCGCAGGCCAAAATGGTGAACCAGGTCTTCCATGTCCTGCATGTGATTGTGGAACACATCCGCCTGGTTGAAACGGGCCGCTGCCGAACCGCCAGCACCGCGCAAATCAGGAATCACAAACTGGAAACGACGCAGAAAGGGGAACACGAAGGGAAGCCAGTCACGGCCTTGCATCCCCAGGCCATGCAGCATCAGCACCGGCTGACCTCGGCCCAGCAAACGCACGCGCAGCGTGGCACCATCCCTGGCAGGAAATAACGGCATCAGGCTCCCCCTGGTGTTGGCACCTGTTTTTCCCAGGTGCTCTTATTCTTTTGGCCGTGCAGATTATTCGCCGTACAGGCAAAGATAGGCCGTATCGATGGCCACTTTTACCTGAAATTTCTGGTTCGCCTCAATCTCGAAAGTCTCACCGGCAGAAAATGTCTGCCAGTCGGCACTGCCCGGCAGTTTCACCGTCAGGGCGCCACTGGTTACCGTCATGGTTTCATACTCACTGGTGCCGAATTCATAATCCCCCGGCGCCATCACACCCACGGTGGCCGGCTTGGATTCGGTTTGAAAGGCGATGGATGCCACTTTGGCATCGAAGTATTCGTTGACCTTGAACATACAAGCAACTCCGCTGATTCAATGGAGGCGCGAGTATGCCAAAAGCCGGGCCAAATCGCCGCTTATTTCCACGTGCTGGTAATGGCAACGCCCTGCCGCACCGTTTTGGTTACCGGGGTTTTGGCGGCGATCTCCAGCAAACGCTGCCGCTGCTCATCGCTGAGTGGCGCACTGCAGACCAGGATACGGTCGATGTGCTCGCCACCGTCCTCATCCCGGTAAAAATCCAAACGCACATCAATATCACCCAGCTCCCAGCCTTTACGCTCGGCATACATACGCAAGGTAATCGAGGTGCAGGCACCGAGCCCGGACAGCAATAGTTCATACGGGTTGGGGCCACTATCTTCGCCCCCCATTGCCGCGCCCTCATCGGCACTGAGGCGATGCTGGCGTACGTTGATTTGCTGGGCATAATGATGGTGGCTGTGAAGGCTGACTGTGGCCATAAGGCGTGTCCTTTCCCTTGCTTTCCATTGTTGTCACCGCGTTCCATACTCGAAGCATAGTCACGCCCCGCATCTGGACTATGCCACGGAGACAGCCATGAGCAATACCCACGCCAGCGGCGAAACGGTGGAATGCCCCAACCTTGCCAGCCAGCCTACCCTGACGCCCGTGGATTCGCGCAAAAGCATCCTCGGCAGCGGCCTGCCCATCATTCGGCATTTGCCCAGCCGCTCACAGCGGCTCATTGGCCCCTGGTGTTTCCTCGACCACATAGGCCCCACCGACCTGACCCCCGATAATGCAGTCGATGTAGGCACCCATCCGCACATCGGGCTACAGACCGTGACCTGGTTATTTGAGGGCGCACTGCTACACAAGGACAGCCTGGGTTATGAGCAAGTAATCGCCCCCGGCCAGCTGAATCTGATGACCGCCGGCCATGGCATCTGCCATTCCGAGGAAAGCCCGCCGGGATTCAGCGGCCCCATGCACGGCCTGCAATTCTGGATCGCGTTGCCCGCCGAGCATGAGGATATCCCGCCGGCCTTTGCCCACCACACTGACCTGCCCCAATGGCAACAGGATGGCGCCGACATCACCCTGGTGGTGGGCGAGCTGGCCGGGCGCCGTTCTCCAGCGACGATTTTCTCGCCACTGGTGGGCGCCGATATTGTTGCCGCACAAGCCTGCCGACTGACCTTGCCCATCCCTGCGGATTTTGAGCTGGGGCTGTGTATCAATGAAGGCCATGCGGAACTGGAAGGAAAAACCCTGGAGAGCGGCGAGCTCTACTATCTGGGGCAGGGCCGCGACACTCTGGTCCTCACTCTCTCGGCCGGCAGCCGCATCATGCTGCTGGGCGGCGAGCCGCTGGGACAGCCAGTGTTGTTATGGTGGAATTTTGTCGGTCGAGATCAGGAGCGGCTGCAGCAGGCGGTGATCGACTGGCAACAATGGCCCAACGATCGCTTTGGTGAGGTCCGCACCTACCAGGGGGCCCCGTTGACGGCGCCCACGCTGGATCCATCGGTGCGTTTGAAATAAACACCAGCTAAACCGCCCTTTAGCGGTGGTGCAAGTGGACAGGGTGGAGTCGGCTTACGGCTACGCCCTAAGCCGACCTACAAAATCAACTAACTGCCTTCGACCTGCTGGCAGAACATCGCCATGTCGGGATCAGCAAACCCTTTGTGGGTAATGATGGCATCGTAAACCTTGCCTGCCTGAACCGGACAAGACACCGTCGCAATCAAGCTGTCATCCGCAGCATCTTTCACTTCCACTTCCAGACGGCTGCTACCATTGGGGGTATCCGAAAAATAGGCTGTGGCTTTGCCATACTGCAGATCTGGAATTGTGCCGATAGAGAAAGCAATGCCTGCCTGCTGGCTCATGGCATGAATAAAGCGCACCCCAACGTTTGATGCCATCACAGAAGGCGTCTCTTGGCGGAAAGCGTTCAGTAGCGGAGAGCTGTCTGCCAAATCCCCCATCAAGACAAGGGTGTAATTCCCACCCGCTGCCAGCGAGATGTCTTTATCCGGTAAATCCACAGTGCTTCTGCGTGGTTGAAAATTGACGGTTTCGGTATCGGCATCCAGTTTCAGGTTCATCCCGCCTTGTTCATCGGTGGAATACCCCACATCCTCAAACAGCGGGTCTGACGCCTTGTTGGTCACCACATCCACGCGAATGCTTGCTGCATCGGGGGCGGTAAAATCCGTCAGCTGATTGTGGAAATAGAGGCTGGCTGGCGCCCGCAGCAAATCTTCCACGTCATCATCGTCACCGCCACAGCCGGACAAGACTACTGCACTGGCCACCGCCAGCATCCCGATCATTCGCATAACTTCTCCCGAGACAAACACGAAAAAGGGCATCGTAATCATACCGATGCCCTTCGTTTTGGTATTGGTTGGCAGTTCAGAGGTTTTTCGTAGTGAGAAGTTCCCGCCGCTCAGTTACTGAACGGCTGGCAGTACAGGGAAATCTGGTCGTCGTCGCTGTCGAATTCCGTGTACGCGATGATGGCATCGTAGCTGCGGCCGCTGCTGACGCTGCAACTCACATCATCAATGATCACGCCCTGGGTTTCGTTGTTGACGGTCACCGCCAGATTGCTGCCGGCACTCAAGGATACGTAGCTGCTGCCATCGCCATATTCCAGTCCACTGACCAACGCCTGGCCACCGGGGGCGCTACCGCTGGCGGTGACGCTCAGCTCATCGCCGGACAGACGCGACAATGTGTTGATAAAGCGCACCCGAATTTGCCCGCTACCCACATCCATTCTCTGGTGGCTGAACGTTTTCAGCTGGCGGTTATCCAGGGTGGTATCGCCCATCAAAACCACTGTGTAGCGGTTGCCCCCGGTCAGCGTCCGGTTGATCGGGCCGTTAACCAGAGTGCTGCCAGAGTTAACCCCGCGGGCATCGAACGCCACGGACTCGCTGTCATCATCCAGTTCCAGGCTGTTGGAGCTCACGCTGCCCCGGGTGGTGTAGGCCACACCACTCTCCACCGCAGTGGTCTGGTTATCCACGAACAGATCCACGGTGATATCGTCTTCACTGCCCCCGCCCACCTGGGTGAGCTGGTTATGGAAGTAAAGCTGGGCGCTGTCGCTGGAGGAAAAAAGGCCGCCATCGTCGTCTTCATCGCAGCCAAAGGCGGACAACCCGGCCACTGAAGCCGCCAGCACCAATCGTAGAAAAATCATCGTTCCTCACTCCCGGAAGGGGTCTCATCCGGTTCGCTTTCGACCGGTAACGCAGGCACACCTTCCTCGTTAAATTCACGGATAAAGATACCCCAGAACGCCACGAAAAGGGCAGCCAGCAAAGGCCCCACTGCAAACCCGGTTATCCCGAACATGGCCAGCCCGCCCAAGGTGGAAAACAACACCACATAGTCGGGCAGCTTGGTATCGCGACCCACCAGAATCGGGCGCAGCAGATTGTCTACCAGACCGATGACGAACACCCCGAACAGAATCAGGATCGTCGCCTCCTTCATGTCACCTACGGCGTAGAGGTACAGTGCCACGGGGAACCAGATCAGGCCCGCGCCCACCGCCGGAATCAACGACAGCACGGCCATCACCACGCCCCACAACAAGGCCCCGGGAATGCCCAGCCACCAGAAGATCAGGCCACCCAGCGCACCCTGGGTAATCGCTACCAACAGGTTACCCTTAATGGTGGCACGGGTGACTTCGGCAAACTTGGCAAACAGCAACTTTTCACGCTCATCGCCCAGCGGCAACGCGCGAATCAGCATGGCTACCATGGAGTCGCCATCGCGGATCAGGAAAAACGCCAGGTACAGCATCAGGCCCAGGTTGAGGAAAAACTGGAAGGTGTTCTGCCCCACCGCCAGCGCCCGCTTGGCAAGGAACTGGCCCGCCCCGGTAAAGGCTTTGACCGCCTGTTCCTTGATTTTCTCCAGGTCCACATCAAAACGTTCTGCCAGCGACTGCACCCCCGGGAAGGCGTGCTTGATCTTGTCCACATAGCTGGCCAGATCAATTTCCCCGCTTTGCACTTTCTGGAACAGGCCAACGCCTTCGGATACAAACGACGTGGCCACCGCCAGCACTGGAATCACTACTAACACCACGCACAATAGCAAGGTGAACAGCGCCACCAGGTTGCGCCGTTGCGGCCAGCGGGCCAGCAACCTTTTGTGGAAAGGATAGAAAATAACGCTAATGGCGCAGGCCCAGAAAATGGGCGCGAAGAAAGGCTGAATCAGCAGGGCAAAGACGGCGCTGACCGCCACCAGGGAGAACAGAAAAGCGCGCTGCTCCAGTTTTTCCGATATTCCCGTATCCCGCATACCCTGCCGCTTCCTTGTCTTTCGTCATTAGGTGTCATGCTATTAGCATCAGTGTCGGCCACTGCTTACGCCGGCGGGGATCAGCCCCCCGTCAGCATAGTCGACCCCAGATAGGCCATGTACGCCACATAAACCACCAGCAAGGCGATGCCGTTGTTCCGGGTAATTTGCCCTTTGCGCCCCCACAGGCCAAAACCCATGACGAACAACACCAGCGTCAGCCCCATCATCAGGGACCAGTCACGCTGCAGGACCCCCGCATCCACCGACATGGGCTTGATAGCGCCAGCGATACCCACCACCGCCAGGGTGTTAAACAAATTCGAGCCTAGCACGTTACCAAAGGCAATATCGTGTTCCCCCTTGCGCACCGCCGCAATGCTGGAAGCCAGCTCCGGCAGGGAGGTGCCGATGGCAACAATGGTGAGGCCGATGATCAGGTCACTGACTCCCAGAGACTGGGCAATCAGCACCGCCCCCCAGACCAGCGCCCGGGAACTGACCACCAGCAGGATCAGGCCCACCACCAGCCAGAACAGGGATTGTTTCAGCGGCAGCGGATGCTCTGCCAGGTCGGTTTCTACTTCCCCGGCCAGCACGTCCCCCTTGCCAGTCATGGCGGCATAGATAGACCAACCCATCAGCACCGCCAGCACGCCAATCAATATCCAGGCGTCCATGCGGGAAATGTGCCCATCGATAAGCTGGTAACCCGCCAGCAAGGTGACCAGCGTGAGAATGGGCAGCTCTTTCTTGAGGATGGCGGAGTTCACCAGTATCGGGCTCATCACCGCTACCACCCCGAGAATCAGGGCGATGTTGGAAATGTTGGAACCGTAGGCATTCCCCAGCGCCAGTGACGGGTTGCCTTCCAGCGCCGCCAGCGCCGACACCACCATCTCCGGTGCCGAGGTGCCAAAGCCGACAATCAGCATGCCGATCAGCAACGGCGGCATGCCAGCGTGGGCGGCGGTGCCCG
>NZ_PBSH01000004.1 GCF_002726155.1 Alcanivorax sp.
CGGCCTCATAAACACAACGGCGGATTGCCGCCGAATGTGGCAGAACAGGCCTACTGGAAAGCTCAAAAGACGGTGGCCTAAAACACTTGACCACTACACATGGTTGTTACGGGTGATTTATCTATTTAAATTGAGGTTACACCCAATGTGTGAGGTGCTTATGAAATTGAAAGTGCAGAAAATTAGTAATGGCGCAGGACTTCGAGTCCCTAAAACTGTCTTGCAGCATCTTGGTCTTGATGTGGGAAGTATCGTTGATATGGAACTGACTGATGAGCAGTTGATCATTCGCCCAAAGCCCATGCCGACCTTGGAAGAGATGTTGGCAGCTTGTACACCAGAGAATACCGCACTGAGCGAGGAAGACCGCGAGTGGCTTAGCGATGGTCCGGTCGGTAAAGAGATTTTGTGATCCCCTGCCCGGCGCCACCAATAATGTAACAGGGATGCAGCGGTTGCGTCGCGCACAGTTGACACGGCATTCGTGCTACCCGATTGATTATCATAATAAAATACACCACTTGGTGTGCATACATGGTAAATAGAGTAATACGGTTGATTGTCCTGTAACTGAAGTCCTTGCCCCTCCGTCACTCTAAAGCGCAGGAATGACGCCACCAGGGCCATTGCATGGGGACTTCCCTCCTCGGGTGAACACATTGAAATCATCGGCTCTAAGTTTGCTTCCAAGATAGATGTCAGGGGATGGCGCTCGAAGATTTTTAACAGCCCGCAAAATGGGTCAGAGGAATAATCCCAACCAAGAATTATAAGTGCTTTAGGAAAGCCATCAATTACGGACACCTCCAAGTGCTAAGTTGCTTATTTGCTGCTGCGTGAAGCCTTTTTTTTCAACCACTCCTTAAAAAAATCAGCCCATATATCTGAAGGCTGACCGTCTTCAAACACACCATAGAGCTCTGAGATTGCTCCATTGATTGGATCAAGAGAAAGTACACCAAACCCCGAAATAACCGGAAGATTGTAAGATATATGTGATTTTGGTTTTTTTACAATTTCCCACCGCAAGTCATCTCTAAAAATAAAAAGTAATCTCGATATTAATAGACCAACATGAGCCGCAAGAGAGAATCCCTCATTGGTTAAATCAGAGTCATTATAGAAAATACCACTATCGCGGTTTCCTTCTATCTCTTCCCCCAGAACTAGCAAAGCCTCGATTGCAGATGTTTTATCTATGGATTGAAAATTTATTTTTATTTCAAAAAAATCAATGAGAAATGTTGTTTTTTCGTCTATAGATCCGATTAGCCAATCGCAATAACTTTGGGCATCCTTACTTGACCATGACGACGGTTCACTTAATGCCAAATACAGGGGTGGAACAAACTTATCAAAACTTGCCATATTATTCTCGCGTACATAACTTGTTGCTTTCTATTGACCACTGCAAAGCTCCAGGCCGCCAGACAAGCATTTATTCCTTAAGGCTGCGCATGCCAGGACTTCATTCCACCTAGCAAATCACGCACGCCTGATCCATGAGCGAGCCCAAGTAAACATATGCATATGCTCCATATTTCGCCACCAGCTGTAAATAGAAGGGCTTAGCGATCAGAATCAGATTGACGCACCAAGGCGGCTTGCTAGAGTATGCAGCTTGGTTCTTTTGGCACTGGCAAAACATGAATTTCAGCAAGTCCAGACATTCCTTCACCGCCCTGCTGCTCGGCATGTTGATGCTGTGCAGTGCCATAGCGGGTGCAACCGAGTCGATTCCGCACTCGGTGAATGTGGATGCGACCTGCCAGGTTCATGTCGCTGATGCCAAACCGGATGGCGAATCCGTAGAACGCCATAGCGGTGAATGTGATCAACATCAGTGTTGCCTCCCACACAGCTCATGCGCCACCCTCGCCCATCAGGCCATGACGCTCAGACCTGTGCCCGCCAGCGAATGGCACAAGCCCTCCCCTGTTGATGCGCTTTCTCTTGTCACGCAGCCTCCTGTCCCACCTCCCAATAGCAACGGTTTGATCTGATCTTCGTCGGCGAGATTCGCCGCAATCCGTTATTGGGAGATTTTCATGAAAAGCCGAATTCCCGGCTGGCGCCTTGTTGCGTCGTCCCTGCTGTGCCTGTTCGCGTCAGGCAATCTCATTGCGAGTAATGCATCCGTGCCGACAGGCACCGAGATTACCCTGCAAGAAGTACTCAGCCGTGCCATCGAGCAAAACCCTGCACTTGCCGTTTATCCCTATCGGCTCAGAGCAGCCGATGCGGCTGTAATCCAGTCCAGTCTTGGCCCGCAACCAGAACTCTCCGTTGAGATAGAAAATATAGCCGGTGACGCACCGCTAAACGGTGTTGAGGGTGCGCAGATAACGGTTGCCCTCAGTCAGTTGATTGAACTGGGAAACAAGCGAGACTCTCGTAGCGACGTCGCTCACCGAGCTTTGGATACGGAACGACAAGGCTACGCCATCGCACGACTTGATGTGTTGGGCGAAGCGGTGACTCGTTACATCACGCTGGCCCGCTTTGAGGAAGAACTCGCACTGGCAGAACGCACTCTCCGGTTGGCCGAAAAAGCGGAACAGGCAACCCGCCGCCGCGTTAATGCGGGTGCCGCCCCGAAGGCTGACTTGACGCGAATGACCCTCGCCAGCCGGCATGCGGATATTATTCGCCGCCGTGCCAATATGGAGCGCGGGCGCGCCAGCCAGCAACTGGCTGCACTCTGGGGCCAGCAAGGGGCAGATCAACTGCACCCCGCATCCTCACTGAGGCCGCTCCCTGAACTTCCCGCACGGAATCAAATCCTGGATCAGCTTGTGCAGGCTCCGCAATTGTTACAGCTGGCGAGCGAAACGCGTTTGCATGCGGCCCAGAGCCGTCTTGCCACTGCCCGGGGCAGCCGTGACGTCACCGTTTCTGTTGGCGCTCGGCATGATCGCGTGGAGGATAACAATACCCTGGTGCTGGGGTTTTCTGTCCCACTCAACCTAAACAACCCCAATCGTGGAAATATCGCTCGTGCTGAGTCGCAACTGGCCGCCAGTGAGGCCCTGCTGCAGGCTCGCCGGATTGAATTGGTAGCAGCCCTGGACACCCTCTATCGCTCATTGAACCTGTTACGTGAAGAACTCGGGCTGATTGAAGATCAGGCCCTGCCACTGGCCAGGCAACTGTACGCGGATATCGAAAAAGGTTACCGCTCTGGCCGGTACAGGCTGCTTGAGCTGGTCGATGCCCAACAGGAACAACTCAATCTGGAGCGCCGGGCCATTAACCTTGCCGCACAGTTCCACTTGCAACGAAACGAACTGGAGCGCCTCACCGGCCTGCCGTTTTCCCAGGCTGACGAACAGGAAATTTCCCAATGAAAACACTAACTATCCTTTTTGCGCTTTATCTCCTGATGCTTTCCCCGTTGGCAGCAGCCAGTGGAAACCACGGGCACGGGGAACATGATCATGGTTCGCATGAACAAGAAACGGCCGGACCCAACGGGGGGCATTTACTAAAAAAACAGGACATCATTGTTGAAATACTCAAGAAAGAAGAGGACGGCTTGGCTTCCTTGCTGGCATGGGTAACCCGTGACGACGAACCGCTGGATGATCTCACCCTCTCCGCAACCCTCACTCGCCTGGATGGGGAGCAGAAAGTCGTCACATTTCAGCATGACGGTGATCACTGGCAAGGAGAACAAAAGATACAGCCGCCCCACTCCTTCGATATCAGCATCGAGCTGAAAATTGATGGAGAGCTTGAGCACCATCAATGGCAATGGGCATCCTACGAGGGGCGCGCGATCATTTCTGCTGGCGCTGCAAAGCTCGCCGGCATCACCACCGAGAAAGCCCTTGGCGGGGCCATCGCCACACAAACCCAAGCCTACGGGCGTCTGGCCATCCCCCCTGAGCACCGAGCTGATTTACGGGCCCGTTTCCCCGGGCTAATCACGTCAATGAGCGCCTCTGTCGGCGACGTTGTTAACAAAGGCGACACGCTCGCGGTGGTTGAATCCAACGACAGCCTGCGAGCTTATCGTATTCGCGCCCCGTTCAGTGGTGTTGTTCAGCAGCGTCATGCCAACGCTGGCGAAGTGGCAGGTCAACACCCCTTGTTTACTCTTATTAATAGTGAATCTCTGTGGGCTGAACTGACACTGTTTCCCCAGCAGCGTAGAGCCGTAAAGAAAGGGCAAGCCGTCACCCTGCATCTTGGCGACGACCAATGGCAAAGCCAGATAAAAAGCCTGGTCCCAGAGGCCGAAACCGGTTCTGTAGCGACCATGATTGCTCGAGCCCCAGTGGCTAACACAGATGGCCGTTTGGCCCCGGGAGATCTGGTTGAAGCTGACATCGTCACCGCTAGTGACACAGTTTCACTGCGTGTGGACAACCATGCCCTGCAAGAAATGGAGGGCAAAACCGTTGTATTTATCAATAGCGGGGAAGCCTACGAAAGCCGGGCTGTCACTCTGGGTCGCCGGGATAATCAGTACAGCGAAGTACTGGATGGCATTAAAGCCGGGGATCGATACGTAGTAAAAAACAGCTACTTGATTAAAGCCGACATCCTCAAAGCCGGCGCGGCGCATCACCACTAAGGAGAAAACCGAATGATAGATGCCATCGTTCGCTTCTCCATTGAGAGGCGCATTCTGGTGCTGACGCTGATCCTTGGGTTAGTCGGTTTGGGCACGTGGAGTTATCAGCGGCTGCCTATTGATGCAGTCCCTGACATCACCAATGTACAGGTACAAATCAATACCGAAGCACCGGGTTACTCCCCCCTTGAAGCGGAACAAAGGGTCACCTTCCCGGTAGAAACCGCCCTGTACGGTTTGCCGAATCTGGATTACACCCGTTCTATCTCCCGATACGGCTTGTCCCAGGTCACGGTCGTATTCGAGGAAGGCACGGATATTTACTTCGCCCGTAATCTGGTTAATGAAAGGCTAAGTGCAATCAAAGGTGCGCTTCCCGCAGAACTTGAACCAAGAATGGGGCCAATGGCCACCGGATTGGGCGAAATCTTTCTCTACACCGTAGAGGCGGAGCCTGGTGCCCGCCAGGCAGATGGCAGTGAGTATGATGCGGTAGCGCTGCGGGAAATCCAGGACTGGATCATCAAGCCGCAACTGGCCCAGGTCAGAGGGGTGGCAGAAGTAAATGGTATTGGCGGGTACGACAAACAATACCATGTCCTTCCTTCCCCAACACGGCTGCTTCAGTTCGGTATTACGCTCGAGCAGCTCGCTACCTCGCTGAAGCGAAATAACAGTAACCGTGGTGCGGGTTACATAGAACGCAATGGTCAACAGCTACTGGTGAGGACACCGGGGCAACTGAAAACCCTTAGCGACATTGAAAATGTGGTTATCACTGTGCATGACGGCACCCCCGTAAAAGTGAGGGATGTGGCCTCTGTAGCGATAGGTAAAGAACTGCGCACCGGGGCATCGACCCGTGATGGTCGTGAAACCGTGCTTGGCACGGTGATGATGCTGATGGGAGAAAACTCCAATCAGGTTGCTCGGGACGTGGCCAAACGACTGGAGGCGGTCAAACCTTCCCTGCCCGACGGCATCAAGCTGGAGGCAGTGTATAACCGCACCACCCTGGTTGAAAAAACCATTGCCACCGTTCGAACCAACCTGTTTGAAGGCGCGCTGCTGGTTATCACCGTGCTGTTTTTGCTGTTGGGCAATTTTCGGGCAGCCCTGATTACCGCGGCGGTAATCCCGCTATCCATGCTCGCCACCATTAGCGGTATGGTCAAAACCGGCGTGTCAGCCAACCTGATGAGTCTGGGCGCGCTGGACTTTGGCCTGATTGTGGATGGCGCGGTGATCATCGTGGAAAACTGTATTCGACGCTTGTCGGAAGCTCAGGGCAAAAGCAAAGGTGTCCTGCCATTAGGTGAGCGGATGCAGCTGGTCTATGAGGCCACCACTGAGGTAATTCGCCCCAGCCTGTTTGGGGTGGCCATTATTACCATGGTGTACATCCCGATCTTCAGTCTTACTGGCGTGGAAGGGAAAATGTTTCACCCCATGGCGGCCACGGTGATGATGGCGCTACTTGCCGCCATGCTGTTTTCACTTACTGTGGTCCCGGCTGCGGTTGCCACTTTCATGGGTGGCAAGATCAGCGAGAAAGAGAGCCCCATCATTCGTTCCGCCAAATCCCTGTACCGGCCCTTGCTGGAAAAGGCCCTGGTGTTGCGCAAGCTAGTGGTCGCTGCAGCAGTAGTTCTGGTGCTGCTGTGTGGGTGGCTGATGACCACACTGGGCTCGGAGTTTATTCCGCAACTGGACGAAGGCGACATTGCCATGCATGCCCTTCGCATACCTGGAACCGGCATCGAACAATCGGTGGATATGCAGATCATGCTCGATGAGCGTTTAAAGCATATCGAAGAAATCGACAAACTGGTTTCACGGATCGGCACCCCGGAAGTCGCTAACGACCCGATGCCACCTAACGTGTCCGATAATTTTCTGATACTGAAACCCAGAGATCAGTGGCCGGACCCATCGAAAAGCAAAGAGGCGCTGATCGAGGAATTGTCCAGCGCAGTGCTGGAGGTGCCCGGCAATAACTTCGAGTTTACCCAACCCATCGAAATGCGTTTTAACGAACTGATTTCCGGTGTGCGAGCGGATCTTGGCATTAAGGTTTTTGGTGACGATCTGGATACCCTGCGCGAAACCGCCAATGTCATCATGGAGCAGGTGCAATCGCTGCCCGGGGCAGCCGATGTACGCGTGGAACAGGTGACCGGACAACCCATGCTGACGGTCGTGCCTGATCGAGAAGCACTCGGTCGTTATGGCATTACCGTAGATGAGGTTCAACACCTGATCGCGAGCGGCATTGGTGGCGAACAAGTGGGGCTGATTTATGAAGGGGATCGGCGCTTCAAGCTGATGGTGCGGTTGCCCGAATCACTACGCCAGGACGTGGACCGTCTGCAGTTGCTTCCCGTGCCACTGCCTGGGGGCGGTTACATTCCGCTAAATGAAGTCGCACGGCTGGAGATCAAACCGGCCCCGGCACAAATTAGCCGGGAAAACGGTAAACGCCGAGTCGTTGTCACCGCCAATGTGCGCGACCGGGATCTGGGCAGTTTTGTTGAAGCCGTGCAGCAGCGCATCACCCAGCGAGTCGATTTACCCAGTGGCTACTGGCTGGATTTTGGCGGTACCTTCGAACAATTGGAGTCAGCCAGTCAGCGTCTGTCACTGGTCGTGCCGGTAACCTTGGCCGTCATATTTTGCTTGCTGATAATGGCTTTTGGTTCTGTGAGGGATTCGGTAATCATTTTTACCGGTGTTCCTCTGGCGCTGACGGGGGGTGTCCTTGCTCTGTGGATTCGCTCGATGCCACTTTCTATTTCCGCTGGTGTGGGGTTTGTTGCCCTGTCTGGTGTGGCAGTCCTGAACGGCCTGGTCATGGTAACCTTCATTCGTGACCTCTGGCACAGGACAGGCGACCTCCGGCATGCCGTCATTGACGGCGCACTGATCCGGTTACGCCCGGTCCTTATGACTGCCTTGGTCGCCAGCCTTGGCTTTGTGCCCATGGCGCTGAACACCGGGACGGGGGCAGAGGTCCAGCGACCGCTCGCGACAGTGGTTATCGGAGGGATTATTTCCTCGACCCTATTGACGCTTCTTGTTCTGCCTGTGCTCTATCATTGGCTGCACAGCAGAGACCAAAAAGATCCGCAGTCCTGATGCAGTGAGGCTCAACGTTAACTCGTTGAGCCTCACTCATATCCCGAAAGATTACCGAGGCGGCTGGCTGCTATGCTCAAAACGGTACGTCATATTCAACTGAATCCGTGGAGCTTCGCTGCGATCGCCTCCCTGGTTGTCACGCAAGCCGTAGGATAGTTCGGCCCCATAGCTTAGTGATGATGTGTGCTGGCGAACCGCAGTGAGCGTGCCATAGCGGCTGCGGCGCATGGCTGCTGTGGGCAAGG
Source organism: Alcanivorax sp. (assembly GCF_002726155.1). Taxonomy (GTDB): domain Bacteria; phylum Pseudomonadota; class Gammaproteobacteria; order Pseudomonadales; family Alcanivoracaceae; genus Alcanivorax. The sequence continues at coordinate 7,963 of NZ_PBSH01000004.1, forward strand.
CCGAGTCACCTTCAATCGACACCTCCCCTGCCACCATACCCAGGGTCCATGCTGGACTCAGTTTCCATTGCGACCCCAGGTAGCCGCCTTGAGCCAACAAAGGCTGTAGATCCCGGCCGGCATAGACAAAACCGTCCATCCCGCTGTCGCCGAAACCGGATAGGTCGTTGTAATAATGCGCCATGGCCTGACCATAACTGGCGCTGGCAAACAGCGTTACCGTGTCTGTCATCGCCAGGGCCGTGCTAATCACGCCGCCGGTTGCGTCGGTAAACTGTTGGTCACCGTCGGTGAATTCCACCCCAATCTCCCGGTTCACGATCCCGACCTTAACGTGGCCTGCAGAAAACGCTTGTTTCCAGGTGGCGATGGCATCAGGCCTGCGGCCGGCAGCACTGGTTGTGTTAGCGGGGTCGTAAATTTCACTGTTGGGATCTTCAAAGGCCAGGGTCAGGTGGTCGCCCTGCCACCGTACTCCGGTTTGCCGCGCGAAGATGGCGCTATTGGGACCTTGTGCGTCCAGGGTTAACGGCCAGGCCGCACCATCCAGCAGGGCCGTAAAACCGTAACCGGCGCGCCACGGACCGTTTTCGACATAAAAATCACGGATGCGCAGCTCATAGCTGTCCAGGCTGCCAAACAGGTCCATCGCAAAGACCATGTGCGGGCCGCTACCCTCTCCCACCTGAAAGCCAAAGCGGCTGTTCTTGGCACTCATGACGAAATTCTGCTGATCCGTGTCGCCACCGGGAATCGTGCTGGGGATCAGTAGTTCGTCAAAGCCGGCATCCTTGTCATCATAGATGGCATCGACGCTGACGCTGCCGAATACTTTCAAGCTGGGCCAGTTCAGCGCGGAATCAGTCGGCTCATCGCCGAGACGGGATTTGAGCTGGTCTAGCTCGGATTGCAGACGACGAATTTCAGCCTGGGTGTTATCCCCATGGGCGGCGCTGGTCAGTGCGGCAAGGCTGAAAGCAGTCATCCAGGCGGTGGTTTTCACCCTGGACATGACGATCTCCTGAAGGTCCACCGGATCACGGTGGGCGCTCAATGTGGCAGCGCCTTTTCCGCTGCCCTGCCTTGTGGGCGGGGTAAATCGGTATGGCGATGCGTGGAAGGCGCGCAGGATACGGAACTGTCAGCGCGACAACCACTAAACGTGCTGTTTATTGGTGCATAAAAGGTAAAAATTTGACGGGCGGAATGAAACTAACTGCATTGGATATAGCCAAGGGCGACAACAAGCTGGCAGGGGTACAGGAAGAGATGCCCCGGGCTGGCCTTTCGCCACCCGGGATATCATTAATTCTTTATTTGCTCAGTTGCCGCATGGCTTTCTCAAGCCCCTCGATGGTCAGCGGGAACATATGGTGTTCGCAGAGCTGTTTGATCCACTGCGTAGAGGTGGTCATTTGCCAGGCGCGCTCCGGTTCCGGATTCAGCCACACCACTTTTTCGTAGGTGTCGGTGACTCGCTGAAACCACACAGCGCCGGCCTCTTCGTTCCAGTGCTCCACACTGCCGCCCACCGAGTTGACCTCATAGGGGCTCATGGCGGCGTCGCCCACGAAGATCACCTTGTAGTCGCTGCCATACTTGTGCAGCACGTCCCAAGTGGAGATTTTCTCATCCCAGCGACGGCGATTATCTTTCCAGACATACTCATAGATGAAGTTGTGGAAGTAGAAATACTCCATGTGCTTGAACTCTGCCCGGGCAGCGGAGAACAGCTCTTCGCACAGCTTCACATAGGGGTCCATGGAGCCACCGATATCAAAGAAGATCAGTACTTTGACGCGGTTTTCCTTTTCCGGGCGCATCTTGATATCGAGCAGCCCGGCATTGCGGGCAGTGGACGAAATAGTGTCGTCCATGTCCAGTTCTTCATCGCGGCCGGTGCGGGCAAATTTTCGCAGCCGGCGCATGGCCAGCTTGATGTTACGGGTGCCCAGCTCCACGGAATCATCCAGATTACGGAATTCCCGCTTCTCCCAGACTTTCACGGCTTTCTTGTTCCGTGAAGGCCCGGTCATGCGCACCCCTTCGGGGTTTTCGCCGTAACCACCGAACGGGCTGGTGCCACCGGTGCCAACCCACTTGTTGCCACCCTGGTGGCGTTTTTCCTGTTCTTCGAGCCGCTTGCGCAACTCGTCCATGATTTTTTCCAGGCTGCCGAGCCCCTTGAGTTTCTCGAACTCCTCCGGACTCAGGTTCTTTTCCAGCTCTTTGCGCAACCACTCGTCCGGGATTACCTTGCTGAGCCAGTCTGGCTCCAGGTTTTCCAGGCCTTCAAAATAGTTGGCAAACGCCTGATCAAAGCGGTCATAGTATTTTTCGTCTTTCACCATGACCGCCCGGCTCAGGAGGTAGAAATCCTCAATGGAGCCAAACGCCACATGCGCATGCAGTGCATCGAATAAATCCAGCAGTTCGCGCAGGGTGACGGGCACCCGATAGCGACGCAGATTTTCGAAAAAACCAATAAGCATAGTTTGCCCGTGGACCGGTTAGCTTTCGCGGCGATTCATGAACGCCAGACGCTCGAGAAGCTGCACATCGGATTCGTTCTTCAGCAAAGCGCCGTACAAGGGCGGGATCGCGCTCTTGGTATCTCGGCTACGCAGAATATCTTCCGGGATATCGTCGGCCATCAACAGCTTGAGCCAATCGATCAGCTCACTGGTGGAAGGTTTCTTCTTCAGGCCCGGTACCTTTCGCAGGTCAAAGAAGATTTCCAGCGCTTCGCTCACCAGGTTCTTTTTGATCTCGGGGAAATGCACATCCACGATGGCCTGCATGGTGACCGCATCGGGGAAGTTGATGTAATGAAAGAAGCAGCGGCGCAGGAAGGCGTCCGGCAGCTCTTTCTCATTGTTGGACGTAATGATCACGATCGGGCGCTGTTGCGCCTTGATCAGTTCGCCGGTTTCATAAACGAAGAATTCCATTCGATCCAGCTCCTGGAGCAGGTCGTTGGGGAATTCGATATCGGCTTTGTCGACTTCGTCAATCAGCAGCACCACCTGACCCTCATGGGTAAAGGCTTCCCAGAGCTTGCCCTTCTTCAGGTAGTTGGACACATCCTCGACCCCTTCGGCGCCGAGCTGGGAATCACGCAGACGCGATACTGCATCGTATTCATACAGGCCCTGCTGAGCCTTGGTGGTGGACTTCACATTCCACGACAGCAGTGGCAGACCCAGGGATTCAGCAACCTGTTCGGCCAGCAGCGTTTTGCCGGTACCGGGCTCGCCTTTGATAAGCAGCGGGCGCTTGAGGGCAATGGCTGCATTCACGGCCATTTTCAGGTCATCTGTGGCCACATATTGGTCAGTACCCTGAAACTGCATGAAATTCTCCAAACTGAACAGTTAATCGAACGGGTGATCAGGCGGCACACTCTAGCAATCCAGTGCCGCCGGGCAAAGGGCCATAATAGCCAAGGAAACAGTGATTTGCGTCAACAGATTGCTGTCAATCCTGCTTGTGGCGCAATCGGCCTGACCTGTAAACCTTTGTTCCAGGGGCTACGCTGTGTGCCATAATCCGCGCCATGAATTTGCTCCTGCTGCACCCCGACCAATACCTGCACGACGCCCTCTGGCGCCTGAATCCCCGCCAGTGCACCCATGTGCGCACCGTGCTTAACCTGGCGGAGGGGGCGCAATGCCGAGCAGGATTGCTGGGTGGTGGCACGGGAACGGCCACCATAAAATCCATAGTAAACAATGAAATAACGGTTTTTTTTAAAGAGGAGTCTCAGCCAGAGCCTCCCCTGCCGTTATCCTTGTTGATGGCGTTACCTCGCCCCAAAATGCTCAAGCGAATCTTGATCGACGCCACCAGTCTGGGCATCAAACGCATTGTGCTGATCAACAGCTGGAAAGTGGACAAGAGCTACTGGCAAACCCCCAATCTCAAAGCCGACCTGCTTCGCGAGAAGATGATTCTCGGTCTTGAGCAGGCACGGGATACCCGGTTGCCAGAGCTGATTCTGGCCCCCCGCTTTAAACCCTTTGTGGAAGATTCGCTGGGTAAATGGGCCGGTAGCGGCCAGCGCATCCTTGCTCACCCAGGGGATGATTACCCCGCCCTTCCCTGTGACCTGAGCGAGCCAGTCACACTGGCCGTGGGCCCGGAGGGAGGCTGGACGGATTATGAAGTGGATATGCTGCAGCGACAGGGATTTGCCTGTCACCGTTTCGGAGCAAGAATCTTACGTGTGGAAACGGCATTGCCAGCGTTGGTCGGCCGGCTGATGAGGCTGCCGTAGCAGCATGCCCTGCAGCCGAACCGCATACGAATCACGGCCTCGACTGCAAAGACAGGAAAGGTGCTAGCGGCGATACGGTCCGCGGCGGGCCTTGCGGGGCGGCTTGCTACCGCTGCGCTGGTGGCGCAGACGAGCACGGCCGTAAAGCCCCGTGTACTTCTTGCCCTTGAGTTCCACCTTGTCGATCAGCGCTTTCATTTGCTCCGGCTCCAGCTCCATCCAGCGGCCCTGACGCAATTGCGGGGGCAGTGTCAGGTCACCAAAACGGATCCGCATCAGGCGTGCCACTTCCAGATCCTGTGACTGGAACAGGCGACGCACCTCCCGGTACTTACCGCCAGTAAGTGTAGCCTTGTACCAATGGTTGGCGCCCTCTTCTGCGCCACCGGCGTCTTCAATGCTGTCGAATTTGGAAACACCGTCTTCCAGCAATACGCCGTCGAGCATGGCCTGGCGTTTTTCCGGCGTCATGCCGCCGCGCACACGCACAGCGTATTCACGCACAAAGCCGTTTGAGGGGTGCATTAACCGGTGAGCCAGTTCGCCATCAGTGGTGAACAACATCATGCCGGTGGTGTTGATATCCAGCCGGCCAACCTGCACCCAGCGCATACCCTGCAGGCGCGGCAGGTTATCGAAAACCGTCGGGCGGCCTTCCGGGTCATTGCGCGAACACACTTCCCCCGGGGGTTTGTGGTACATAATGACACGCTGAACGGTATCTTCTTCGGCCTTCACTTTAATAATCCTGCCATCTACACGTAGGGTATCTTCACTGCCAACTCGGTCGCCCAGGGTCGCAACAGTCCCATTGACCGAGACGCGACCGTCACTGATCCAGGTTTCGAGCTCCCGGCGGGAACCCAGCCCGGCACGGGCCAGGACTTTCTGTAATTTCTCACTCATGGGGCGTTCGGCTTTCCTCTGCGCTGTCGCTCGGTTCCAGCTTCTGATCAGAAGTATTGTCTACCGCGACATCATCACTATCGTTTGCCGCCCCGCTCGGCTCCGCGGGGGTATTATCATCCGCCCCGGCGTCTTCACTGGCCGGGGTTGGCGCTTCGTCATTTTGCTCGCCGGGTTTGCGGCGAAATTCCTGTTCAAAGCTGGCGAGCACGGAGTCCACCTTGTCCATGCTCATCTGCGTGGAATCATCAATTTCCGGTTCCGGCTCAAAGCCGGGGATACTTTCCTGATCACCCGGCAGCCGCGCTTCGCGCTCACCAAAGTCATCATCGTCAATATCACCTTCCGAAGCTTCGTCGGCATCGCCCTCTCCCGCCTTGCTGGGGGGGACATCAGTCAGGGCCAGCTCTTCGTTAAGTTTATCCAGGTCCCGGATTTCTGCCAGCGACGGCAAGTCTTCCAGGCTCTTGAGGTCAAAGTAGTCCAGAAACTGTTTGGTGGTCGCGAACATGGCCGGGCGGCCCGGCACATCACGGTGTCCGACAACGCGCACCCAGTTTCGCTCCAGCAAGCTTTTGACGATATGGGAGCTTACCGAAACGCCACGAATTTCTTCGATTTCGCCACGGGTAATTGGCTGGCGATACGCGATCAGGGCCAGGGTTTCCAGAATGGCCCGGCTATAACGTGGCGGCTTTTCCTGCCACAAACGGCTGACCCAGGAGCCCAGCTCCGAGCGTGCCTGAAAGCGAAATCCGGACGCCACTTCCTTTAGGAAAATGCCGCGACCGTCGTATTCGTCGGCCAGCTGCTCAAGATATTTAGACAAGTCCTGTTTGCTGGGGCGGTCCTCTTCATCGAACAATGCCAGCATGCCGTCACGGTCCAGCGGACCTTCGGCTACAAGAATAGCCGCTTCAACGATTCTTTTTATTTGCTCAGCGTCCACGCTTACCCCTTGGTTCCATCGTGTGCATCGTCATCCGCGACGTCGAGGGAGTCTGTATCACTTTCGTAGGCATCCGGTGTGGCGCCCGGTTCATCATCGACTTCAAGACTGGCGAGCAGATCGGATTCTTCCAGCACCAGGGTCTTGGCCTTAACATGGATCGGTGCAAATGCTTCGGTCTGCACCAGCTCGATCAGTGAGCCTTTGACCAGCTCCAGTGTGGCGAGGAAAGTCACCACCACGCCAAGCTTGCCTTCTTCCGGATTGAACAATTCGATGAAAGGAACAAAGTCTCGACCTTTGAGCTTGTCCAGCACGCTGGCCATGCGCTCACGGGTAGACAGTTTCTCTCGGGAAATCTGGTGGCTTTCGAACATGTCAGCCCGATGCATCACCTCTTTCAAGGCCAGCAACAACTCGCGCATGTCCACATCTGGCTGGGCTTTCTCGCGGGTGTACTCCGGGCGCTTGGCCTCCGCGGGGAAGATATCCCGCTCCAGGCGTGGCAGCTCATCAATATCTTCTGCGGCTTTCTTGAAACGTTCGTATTCCTGCAGACGACGAATCAGCTCTGCACGGGGGTCTTCCCCATCCTCTTCTTCGTCTTCCTTTGGGCGTGGCAGCAGCATGCGCGATTTGATTTCGCTCAGCATGGCTGCCATGACCAGATATTCCGCCGCCAGCTCGAAGTTCATGGCCTTCATCAGTTCCACGTACTCCATGTACTGAACGGTGATGGTGGCCACGGGAATGTCGAGAATGTCGAGATTTTGGCGTTTGATCAGGTAGAGCAGCAAGTCCAGCGGACCTTCAAAGGCCTCCAGAAAAACTTCCAGCGCATCCGGCGGAATGTAGAGGTCATCGGGCAACTTGGTGATGGCTTTGCCATACACCAGACCAAACGGCATTTCCGACTGGCTCGGGTGCAAGGGCCCCAGCATGCCTGCTGGTTGCTCAGGTCCCGGGGTCTCTTCTGCCGTCTGCTCTACCGTTTCCGTCATGCTCTGCTCCGCCTAGCGGTAATTCAGGCCCATGGCTGCGCGCACTTCTTCCAGTGTGGCGCGGGCGGCTTCGCGTGCTTCCTCGCACCCTTCAGCCACAATGGTGCGAACCAGGTCCGGGTTGCGCAGGTGTTCTTCCGCACGTTTGCGAATGGGCTCCAGCTCTTCCTGAACCGCTTCGATGATCGGCTTCTTGCAATCCAGGCAGCCGATCCCGGCACTAGTGCAGCCTTCACGCACCCACTGCCGGGTAGTCTCGTCAGAATACACCATGTGAAACTGCCATACCGGGCAGTTATCCGGGTTGCCAGCGTCGGTGCGGCGCACCCGAGCCGGATCTGTTGGCATGCGGCGAATCTTGTTGTCCACATCCGCAGGCTCTTCACGCATGCTGATAAAGTTGCCGTAGGATTTGGACATTTTTTGACCGTCCAGCCCCGGCATCTTGGACGCCTGGGTAAGCAATGACTGGGGCTCGGCAAGGATCACCTTACCGCCGCCTTCCAGATCGCCCAGCAGGCGCTCCTTGTCACCCAGGGTGATGTTCTGTTGCCCGTCCACCAGTGCGCGCGCCGTTTCCAGTGCGGCTTCATCGCCTTTTTCCTGATACTGGCGACGGTGGTTCAGGTAAATCTTGGACTGTTTCTTGCCCATCTTCTTGATGGCAGCATCCACGGCTTCTTCAAAGCCCGGTTCACGGCCATAGAGATGATTGAAGCGACGCGCCACTTCCCGGGTCAGCTCCACATGGGCAACCTGATCCGCCCCCACCGGCACCTGGCCTGCGCGGTAGGCGAGAATATCAGCAGACTGAAGCAGCGGATAACCGAGAAAGCCATAGGTGCTCAGGTCTTTCTCGCGCAGCTTTTCCTGCTGATCCTTGTAGGTCGGCACCCGTTCAAGCCAAGACAGTGGTGTCATCATCGACAGCAGCAGATGCAGCTCCGCGTGCTCCGGTACCTGGCTCTGGATAAACAGCGTGGCAGACCCCGGATTCACACCGGCGGCCAGCCAGTCGATCACCAGGTCCCAGACATGCTGCTCGATCTTGTGCGGGTTTTCGTATTCGGTGGTGAGTCCGTGCCAGTCTGCGACAAAGAAGAAACACTCAAACTCATGCTGCAGACGCGCCCAGTTTTTCAGCACGCCATGGTAATGCCCCAGATGCAGGCGGCCGGTGGCGCGCATGCCGGAAACAACTCGCTGGGAGGGAACCACGGAACTCAAAGCCAACTCCTTATACCCTATAGGTGGCATTCCTTGGGGAATGCTGCGGGGAAAGCCCGCGATTATACGGTGAACCGCGCCGTGAGGGACAGCGACTTGTCAGTGTCTGATCAAACCCTGAGCAAATCCCTGCAATTTGGCTAATAGATGGCGTCGATTGGGCCTGCCCCTTCGCGCACCACCACCGGTCCCTCACCTTCAGACAATGAGATTACGGTGGTTTCGGTGGTGCCGCAAAAGCCGCCATCAATGACCAAATCCACGTGGTTTTCCAGAAAATCACGTACGTCCTGGGGGTCGGTGAGCGGGAACTCATCGTTGGGCAGGTGGCAAGTCGACGTCATTATCGGCTCGCCGTGCTCGGCCAGCAGTGCCTGACAGATGGCATGGTCAGGGACGCGAATGCCAATAGTGCGCTTTTTCGGGTGCATCAATCGGCGCGGCACTTCCGTGGTGCCCTGCAGAATGAAGGTGTAGGCCCCAGGGGTGTGGGCCTTTAGCAAGCGATAATCCGGATTATCGACCTTGGCATACACCGCCAGGGCGGACAGATCGTGGCACAGCAGCGTGAACTCATGCTTCTTGTCCAGCTGGCGCAGGCGGATCAGTCGATCCAGGGCATTTTTTTCACCAATGCCGCATCCCAGCGCATAAGTGGTGTCTGTAGGGTAAGCAATCAGCCCGCCGCCACGTATCACTTCCACAGCTTGACGAATCAGCCGTGGCTGCGGGGTTTCCGGGTGTATGTATAGCGTTTCAGTCATGGCTGGCAATTCTGAGCTTCGCAAAGGAACGGCGCAAGCCGCTTTACGTATAAAACCCGATATCAGGGGCGCCTCTTTCAGTAGCGCCCTTCCCACACGGGCGTGGCGCCGGCTGGCACCGGCGGCAGCCGGCCCAGTGCCAGCCACCGCTGTTCCGGGGAATGAAAATCGGACCCGGCTGACACTTTCAAGTCGAAATGCTGCCAGCATTCGTCCAGTAGCGCCTGCTGATGGGGCGTCAGTCCAGGCATGGCCACCTCCAGGCCATCTCCGCCTGCCGCCTTGAACTGCCCCAGGAAGTGCCGCAAGCGCTTGCGCGTCATGTTGTAGGCATGGGGGTGCGCCAGCACCGCGGTGCCGCCGGCGGCATGGATCGCGGCAATGCCTTCCTCAAGGGTGCACCAGGGCGTGGCGACAAAGGCCGACTGACCCTGTTTAAGGAAACGATTGAAGGCATGCCGGTGGTTGCGGACCCGACCTGCTTCTTCCAGCAGTTTGGCAAACCAGGGGCGGCCCGGCGCATCGTTATCCGCCAACTCACAGGCTCGCTCGTAGCTGTGTGCCAAGCCGGCAGCCCGATCCAGTCGTCGACCGATCTCCTTGGCGCGGTTGATGCGGGCGTCATTCTGGGCACTGACTCGGGCTTGCAAGACCGGGTCTGCCACATCTACCCATAGCCCCAGGACGTGGAATTCACGGTTTTCGTGCCGAACCGACAGCTCGATCCCGTTAATCAGGGTCATCCCGTGCGCTTGCGCGGCCTGGCGGGCCTCATCCAGGCCGCGCAGGGTGTCGTGGTCGGTCAAGGCCAGATGGGTGACGCCATAATCCGCCGCCCGCGCCACCAAATCAGTAGGCGACAAGGCGCCATCAGAGGCCAGGCTGTGGCAATGCAGGTCAAAACACACGGTCATATAAAGGTGGTTATCAGGTTATTTCGCAAGCAACAGCGGCATCGCAGGAACCGTCTCGTGGAAAACGGGTCGATTACGCTACCACAATGAAGCAAAAAATAATGCAGGGTGGCAGGGTGAATTGCCCGCCTGTTGCCGTTACCATCGTTGCCCTGCGGATGGTCGGCCGTGCGGCTCCCGCACCCTTTTCAGGCTACTGGACCGGCACAAAATAAGGCGCTGCAAATGAAGCAACTGTTTGATTACCTTCCGGTAATTGTATTTTTTGGCCTCTACTTTCTTGGCGGCCGAGACATCATGCTGGCCACCTGGGGCATCCTGATTGCCACTACTGCCCAGGTCACACTCGGCTGGCTAATTTGGCGCAAGGTGCAAAAAATGCACCTGATCGTCTTTGTGATCACCCTGATCTTCGGCTCCATGACCCTGTTTTTCCAGAACGATGTCTTTATCAAGTGGCGCCCTTCCATTATCAGCTTCACCCTGGGTGGCATTTTGCTGCTTGGCCACTTTCTACGCGAACGCAACCTGCTGCAACGGCTGTGCGAATCACTGATGGTTTCCGGCTTCGGGTTTGTGGTGGCGCTGTCGCGTCGGGACTGGGCGCTGCTGAATATCGCATTCGTGCTCTACTTTGCCTTTATCGGCGCGCTCAACCTCTACATTGCGTTCAATTTCAGCACTGATTTCTGGGTAAACTTTAAGCTATTCGGCTTTACCGCTCTGCAAATGGTCTTTTATATCAGTGTTTTCGCGTATGTTTTTAAGAAAATGCCTGAAGAAGATCGCAAACGCATCATGAAACAGGACAGCGCTGAGGCCAGCACTGAAAAGCCCCCCACCGACAACGAAAAAAAGGATGCCCATGCTGTACGCGATCATCAGTGAAGATGTCCCTGACTCCTTGCCGTTACGCAAACAGGCTCGCCCCGCGCACTTGGCGCGCCTGGAAGCCCTTCGTGACCAAGGGCGCCTGCAACTGGCTGGCCCACATCCCGCGATCGATAGCGACGACCCCGGCCCTGCCGGCTTTACCGGTTCACTGGTCATTGCCGAATTCCAATCCCTGGGTGACGCCCAGGCCTGGGCAGATGCGGATCCATATATTGATGCCGGCGTGTACGCCAATGTCACGGTGAAACCGTTCAAGCGCGTGCTGCCCTGAAAGTAGCCGGCCATGGCAGGCGGCGATCATGGCAATTTGCCATTTTTTACAAAGACACCACGGCTCACGCGGCGAAATGTGACTATGGTAGCGCCCCTACCGGTATGACTTCTTTAGACTGCGCGGCCTGACTTCAAGGAGTAACTGATGCTCGCTAGATTATTCTGTGTACTGGCATTGCTGAGTGCATCCAGCACCGCCCTCGCTGCTGCGGCATGGGTAGATGACAGTATTTATGTGCCGATTCGTGCCGCCGCCAATCCCAGCGGCCGCATCCTGCACCGCGGGATTAAAAGTGGCACCCGCATTGAATTTCTCGGTTTCGAGGGTGACTGGGCGAAGATTCGCTATGGCGATACCGAAGGCTATATTGGCAAGCAGTACCTGAGCCAAAGCCCTACCGCAGAGATTCGCCTGGAGCGCGCCACCCAGGCCAGCGAAAAGGCCAAGGCGGAAGTGGCCAAGCTGCGCACCCAGCTCGCCGAAATCAAGGGTGAGCGTGATGCTTTGTCCGAGCAATCCAGTGAGCTGAAAAACTCCCTCAGCTCACGCAGCAATGAGCTGGAGCAGCTTCAGGAGGTCGCCTCTGACCCTATACGCCTGGACCAGGCCAACCGTCGCCTCAATGAAGAGTTGAGCCTGCTGCGTTCCGAGCTGGATCAAGTCAAAGGCGAGAACGTGATGCTGCGCAACAATAATACCTCCCAGCAATGGATCACCGGTGTCGGCATTTTGGTTATCGGCTTGATTGCCGGCGTATTGATGCGCTCCCGTTCCGGCCGTCGCCAGCGAGGCGGCTGGGCCAACTAGTTCAATGCGGCCCGGGCAGCCCGGGCCGCACCTCCCTGCTCTTCTCCCTATTCTGGATATTCCCACACGGGCAAACCTGCCTGAACCTCCAGCCTGAGCACAATCCCGGTGATGCCCTCGTAGCCCAGCGAGCGGGGCCAGAACACATAGGGTTCGATTTCATAAAAAAACCAGGGACGCCAGACGCTGCGCCGAAAACGCACACTGGTGCGCCAGGTTTCGATGGCAGCGACGGGATCCGTAAAACCGTCAAAGCCCACCGAATAACCGATGCCCGATTGCTTGCCCAGCCGGGTGTAGAGACTGACCGTCTGATTGAAATACCAGTCCCGGTTCAGCGCGTTATTCTCTTCAGTCAATTCGTATTCGCTACTGAAACGAACGGTCGACAACTGCGTCAGCGGGCGATCCAGCTCGAATAGGGAGTTAATCCCAAACCCTTCCGGGTCCTCCCAGTAACCTTTCTGGGTAAACCTGAAGTAGGTTTTCCCTCCCGGCAAGGGCGTATACCAGCGATAGCGGGCACGTAAAAAGGTCGTGAACTCAGAGCGCAGCCCGGCATCCAGATCCAGATTCATGCGGTCCGGCATTTTGGTCACCCAGCGCAAGGCAGTGCGGAAACCACCGGAATCATTGCCCACCTCTTCCGGGCGACTATCCAGATCATTACGCAGCTCATCATCGACATCATCGTCATTCTGAAAAAGCAGGCTCAGCCGTTCCTGGGCGTTAGGCAGTTCGACCCTGGCGCGTACCTTTACCTCGCTGCCATCGTCATCGTTATCCTGCCAACGGCTGGCGCCAATAATGCGCAGCTGGGTGCCGGGTTGTTCTGTATCAATTTCATTAGGGCCGATAAAGAAACCATCGACCCACCGGGTAGGGCCACACACGGTCCGGGACATCCAATCATGGGTCCTGTCGACCCACCCGGCCTCACCGGAAAGATGCCCGCAGGGGTTGGGATGAAACGGCCTGGGCGGCCCTTCCAGATCTGCGTCGGGGGAGTTATCCGTGGCGATCGACGCTTGCTCACCAGAAGCCGTCGCATTTAGCGCCCGGTCACTTTCACTGGGCGTTTGCGGAGCACTCCGGGCGTAAGCCGGCAGCAGCAGTCCGGATACCGAACACACAAGTAATAAGCCCAACAAACATCGTTCCACAGTGCGCATACCAGCAGCATAGCGACATGAAATCATTTGCGGAATCCTGCAATGATAAACGGCAATCTGACCGAAACGGACACGGGACAAGGCGTTTACCTTTGGGTAGCATGCCCGTTTACGTTGACTGAACGAATCGCGCTATGACCATTTGGCACAAGATCCGGGGCGCCCTCGCCCTGCTAGGCATGCTGATCAACACCCTGCTCCTTTGTCTGCCACTTTACGCCTTCGCCCTGCTGCGGCTGGTGCTTCGATTTGAGAAGGCGCAAGTCGTTCTGTCCCGAATCCTGGTTGTCATTGCGGAAACCTGGATTGGCAATAACAACGCCATCATCGCGCTGACCAGCCAGATCAAATGGCGCATCAGCGGCATGGACACATTGAGCAAAGACCAATGGTATCTGGTGACCTGCAACCACCAGTCCTGGGCTGACATTCTGGTCTTGCAACGTATCTCCAATCGCCGCATTCCCTTCCTCAAGTTTTTCCTGAAACAGGAATTGATCAAGGTTCCTTTGCTTGGACTCGCCTGGTGGGCACTGGATTTTCCCTTCATGAAGCGCTACACCAAGGCTGAGCTGGAAAAAACGCCTTCACTGAAAGGCAAGGATCTGGAAACCACCCGCAAAGCCTGCGAGAAGTTTGCCTACTTTCCGACCTCGGTGATGAATTTCTTTGAAGGCACCCGCTTTGACGCGCAAAAGCACGCCAAACAAGGCTCACCGTATAAACATTTGTTGAAACCCAAGGCAGGTGGTGCCGCCTTTACCCTGAATGCCATGTCCGGGCATTTGCGAAATCTGCTTGATGTGACCATTATCTATCCCCCGGGCACACCTCGCTCGCTGATGGCCTTTCTTGGTGGTGCCATGGACGAGGTGGAAATCGTTGTGCAGCAGCGTGTTATTCCGGCCTGGGCCTCAGAGGGCAACTACGAAGATGACGCGGAATTCCGCGCCCGTTTTCAGCAATGGATTGGCGAACTCTGGGAAGACAAGGACGCATTACTCGACAAAAAGAACGCCGGACGCCTGACGCCGGACGCCTGACATAAGCATCATCATGGCGTCGTGCCTCAAGCGTCGGGCATTTGCGCATTTTTGAGACTTGTTATGTTTGGCCGATTTCTGAAACCCCGCTGGCAACACGCCAACCCCGATATTCGCCTCAAAGCCGTTGAGCAACTGGATCTCTGCGAGGACGCGACCCTGCTGAATCAGCTGGCGCGGGGGGATGCCAGCGCGTTGGTCCGTGCAGCTGCCACTGGCCGCCTCACGGATTTTGCTGCGCTGGACGAAGTACACCAGCGTGATGAAGCGCCTTCCGTTCGCGAAGCCGCCTCCATGCGCATCATGGCCCTCCTCGCCGGCACCACCGATGACGCCCCCAATAGCGACACCCGCTTGCGCCTGATTCGACTCACGGGTAACGAAAACGTACTTGCTCATGTGGCCAGCCACAGCCCGGATATGCACAGCCGCATGGCCGCCATTGAGCGTCTCAAGGATGAGGGCGTGCTTTATCAGCTGGCACTGGATGCCCCCACTGAAGCGCTGCGTGTCGCCTCGGTACAGAATATCGCCTCCCTTTCCCTGCTGAAGCGCCTGGGAAAGGAGGGCCGCGACAAGCGCGTCACCCGCCTGGCACGTGACCAGGCCCGAGCACTACAGCAACAGCAGCAACAGAATGAACAGGAAACCGCCAAGGTCTATCATCTCGCGGACCGCCTCGAACAACACGCGCGCCGCCGCGTGGATGCTCTGTACGGGCCGCAGCTGGAACAGCTGGAGCAGCAGTGGCAGCAACTGACACGCCAGGCAACACCGGATCTGGCCTCCCGTGTGCAGCAAGCACTTCACCAGTGCCGTAATCAGCTCGCCGAATTGCAGGAACAGACTCGCCAACAAGCTCTGGCAGAAACCGCAAAAGCCGAGCGGGAAGCGGCCGCGCACAGTTTGTATCAGCTCTTGAGTCAGGCGACACCGGAAACCTGGGACCATCAGCTGGGCGAAATGCGCTCCGCCCTGGCCACCCAACGCCGCCGCTGGGACAGCGCCGATGAGCAGTCGCAGGCCTTCGATGAAGACCGACAGGCTTTCAGCGACCTGGCAACAGCGTTTGAGCAGCTGCTGGCCCTGGCGGCCGATATCAATGCGGCAGAATCACCGGACGCACTAGCCGAGCTGGCCGAGCGTTGGCCAGACGAATATCAGCCACCCTCAGCGTTAGTGGCGCTACGCAGCCAAAAGACCGAAGCCGCTGATGCAAACACAACAAAAGAAACCCGGCCATCACAACCTGCCCAACCCCATCGGGGGCTACTGGTTGCCCTGAAGCGGGAGCTTCGCCAAGGCAATCTTCGCCATGCCAATCGCCTTTGGCACAAGGCCCAATCCATCATCGAGAGCGACGGTGACGCCCTCCTCGACGCTGAACTGTCCAAACTTGCGCCGCGCCGCGCTGAACTGCAGGACTGGCACCGTTTTGCCGCGGAGCCCAAAAAAGTAGCGTTGTGCGAAAGCATGGAGGCGCTTAAGGACACCAGCATGGACGCCCCGGAATTGGCCACTGCCATCCAGGCTCTCCATGACGAATGGCGTGCCCTGATGAGTTCGGACCAGGG
Source organism: Alcanivorax sp. (assembly GCF_002726155.1). Lineage (GTDB taxonomy): Bacteria > Pseudomonadota > Gammaproteobacteria > Pseudomonadales > Alcanivoracaceae > Alcanivorax. The sequence continues at coordinate 23,764 of NZ_PBSH01000004.1, forward strand.
CGAGGATCAGGCTTTGTGGGCACGCTTCAAAGAGGCCTCCGACCAGGCCTATGAGCCTTGCCATGCACACTTTGCCGAACTGGACGCCATCAAGGCCCGCAACCTGGAAAAGCGCCGGGCGCTGTGCCAGCAACTGGAAGGCTTTATCGCCGCGCAAAACTGGGAAACGGCTGACTGGCACGGTGTCTGGCAGATTCGTCAACAGGCCCCGAAAGACTGGAAAGCCCTGCACCCGATCCGGTTCACCGATGGGCGGGATGTCCAGAAACAGTTTTCATCCCTGCTCACCCGGCTCGACGAACAATTGAATACCTATATTGAAAAAGCCGAAAGCGAGCGCCAGCAATTGCTGGACCAGGCCCGCGCCCTAACGGAACTGGACGATGCCCAGCAGGCCACGCGTGAAGCGCAGGCGATCCAGAAACGCTGGAGGCAATCCGCCTGGCTGCCACCGGGTCAGCACCGTGCGCTTCAGAAACCGTTCCGCAAAACCATGGATGCGCTGTTCGATGCCCGCAATCGGGATATCGCTGCCCGCCGCGAGCAGCAGGCGGAGGCCAGCCAACAGCTAACAGCACACATTGAAGCACTGGAGGAGTCTCTGGCGCAGCCATTCAGCGACGACACGGCCAACAACCTGCGCAATGCAGCCGCTAGCGTGGACGAACACCTGGATGGCAATCAGCCCCAGCCGCTGGTTCGCAAAGCGCAGCAGCTGAAGCGGCGCGCCAGCGAGCGGCTCCAACAACTCGGCCGTTGGCAGCAGTGGCAGCAGCTGCGTGACGCCGTTGCAGCCCTGCCGGAAAGCACCGGATCGCCTGACGAATCCGACAGTGACACAACTGCTGACGCCGCCCTGACCCTGGCTGTGGCCTTTGAAGCCCTCGCCGGCGTGCCCAGCCCGGAACCGGAGCGCCAACGCCGCTTGCAATGGCAGCTGGAGCAACTCCCCAGCGCCATGAAGCAGCAGCAGTTTGATGCCCGTGAAGAAATGCAGCGGCTTCTCAAACAGCACCCAACCCCCGTGTCCGCCGCGGTCAAGGCGCGACTGGACAGCGCCATCGCGGTTCTAGAGCCCGGCAATGCGTAATATGCTCTCGCGCTTTACGCGCTCGCCGAAAGGTCTGCAATGGTTTCTGAACCTGTACGGGCCCTATCTGGGCGCCGGTGTTCGGGTGGACTATCTGGCAGCAGACTTCCGCGAACTGAATGTCTCCATGGGACTGCATTGGTACAACCGAAACTATGTAGGCACCCATTTCGGTGGCAGCCTCTACTCCATGGTGGACCCGTTCTACATGCTGATGGTGATGACCGTGCTTGGTCGCGACTACGTGGTGTGGGACAAGGCGGCGGATATCGAGTTTGTCCGACCCGGCAAAGGCCGGGTCTTCGCCCATTTTCAGCTCACCGATGCCATGATCGACGATATCCGTGCGAACACCGATGGGGGTGAAAAATACCTGCCGTGCTGGCCAGTCGAAATCGTGGATGCTGATGGCAACCGCGTTGCGGTGGTCAACAAGACGCTCTACATTCGCCGAAAGCCCACGTAGCCCCTTCTCAACCGCAAAACTGGCTTCATTACTGCCCGAACCCGGAACTGTTTTCCAGGAAACGAAGCTCTTGCGCGGTGCTGTCCCGACCCAGTGCGCGATTGCGATGAGGGAAGCGGCCAAATTGCTGAATGATCTGCTGGTGCTCCCGCGCCGATTTCAGCGAACTGTCCACATGGCCGGCTAATGCGTCCGGAGCCTCGGCTTTGATCACTTCCAGTGCAGACAGACATTGCTGCTGCAAATCCTCGTCTTCGGCATGCATTAACGGCATCACAAAGAAAACCTGCCCGCATAGCGGCAGCTTGCTGTGCATCTGCCGTGACACCCCTTCGATGGCGAGCGTAGCCGCTCGGTGATCGCCACGGAAAGCCTTGGCCTGGCCGCGGTAGATGTTGCGAGTGAACTGGTCCAGCAACAGAATCAACGCCAGTCGCCCCTGGGGGTTTCTCTCCCAGTCCACCAGCTCCTGTTGCAGTGCCGCATCCACCAGCACGCCAAAGCGATGCTCGATGTCCGCGTCGTCTCCAGCCGTAGCTGCAAACCACCGTTTGGCCATATTGCCCGATGGCCAGCCCAGCGCCATGCCATCCTTAAACCAGTAATCCAGTATTTCCTGCCACGATGGGCCTAAATCAAACATCGACTCTCACTCGGTTTTATTTACTGACCGCCCTTGGCCTCACAGCGCTCCGGCAGTTGCGGCTCTATCACTGACAAGGCGGTATCCAGTAACAGCGGCTGGGCATCAATGGTGGGGTGAATCCCGTCACCCTGCACCCAGCCTTGCTCAATCACGCCATCAAGAAAAAAAGGCACCCAGGAGACGGATGTGGATTGCGCAACGTCACGAAATTGTTGCTCAAACAAGACCGTGTATTGCTGACCGTAATTGGGCGGAATGCGCATGCCCAACAGCACTGCGGTGGCCCCCGCTTCCCGTGACAGCATGATCATTTGTTCCAGGTTGCTCGCCATGGCCATGGGCGACAGGCCGCGCAAACCATCGTTGCCACCCAGCTCGATGACCACCAACTCCGGCTGATGACGTGACAACAGCGCCGGCAAACGTGATTTGCCGCCAGCGGTGGTTTCACCGCTAACCGATGCATTGATGACGGGATAACCCGGGCACCTTTCTTGCAACTGCTGGTCCATAAGTGCAACCCAGCCGGCTGACTTTTCAATGCCATAGGCAGCACTGATACTATCGCCCAGTATCAGCACACCGCTGGCGTGAACCGATACCGTCAGGCACAACAATTGAACCAGTAGAAGATATCTTGCCATGAATACAGCGTCTCCCGTTTTGCTTGCCCACAATGTCAGTAAGCGCGTTCAAGGCCCGGAGGGTGGGCTCGATTTGCTGCAGGATATCACGCTTGAAGTGAATGCCGGTGACAGCCTGGCCATTACCGGCCCCTCCGGTTCCGGCAAATCCACCTTGTTGTCGCTGCTGGCCGGTCTTGATGTGCCCACCGCCGGCGACGTGAAGCTGAATGGGGCTTCGTTCAGCCAGGCCAATGAAGATGAACGGGCGCGGTTGCGCGGCGAACAGTGCGGCTTTGTGTTTCAGCACTTCCAGCTGATCAACGATCTCACCGCCTTGGAAAATGTCATGCTGCCGCTGGAAATTCTCAACCGGGAGAAGCGCCGGGAGCAGGCCATGCACTGGCTGGAACAGGTGGGCCTGGGGCGCCGACAGCACCACTTCCCGGCACAGCTTTCCGGCGGCGAGCAGCAGCGCGTTGCCCTTGCGCGAGCCTTTGTGGTGTCACCCGCCCTGCTGTTTGCCGATGAACCCACCGGCAGCCTGGATTTCGCTAACGGTGAACACGTAGCCGATCTGCTGTTCTCGCTGAACGCGGAGCAAAAAACCGCGCTGGTGCTGGTCACCCATGACCCTCAACTGGCCGGTCGCTGCCAGCGCTCCGTTTCCCTGACGGAGGGCCGTCTCAGTGTTTAAACCCTGGCGATCGCCCGCGTTTCGGGTTCAGGCCCTGGCCTTGCTGGTGGCTGCCTTTGCCATGACGGCCATGCTGATTCTGCGTGACAGCGTGGACCAGCGATTTAATCAACGCACCGCCGTGGCACTGGGGGCGGACTGGATTCTGGAAGGCACCCGCTTCCCGGAAGCCGCTCAACAACAGGCCGTTGCCGATTTACACCATGCCGAGGCAGTCAGCTTTGCCAGCGTGCTGATCAATGAAGACCAGTTTTTGCTCGCCAGCATTCGTGCGCTGTCCGGCGGCTACCCGCTTTATGGTGAGCTATCGGTGAGCGACTCGCGTTTCAGCAACCCTTACACCGTGGACCATGGCCCCGCATCGGGAACGGTCTGGCTGGCCGGTCAGGCGCTGGATCGGCTGGGCCTGAAAACCGGCGAGTTCATCACGCTCGGGGAGCGCAGCTTGCTGATCGACAAGGTGCTGGTTCAGGAGCCGGACCAGCAGGCAGGCTTCTACAGCATGAATCCCCGAGCCCTTATCCATCTCTCAGACCTGGAAAGCACCGGCGTCCTCGGCCCGGGGAGCCGCTATCGGCACCACCTTAAGGTCGCCGCGAATGCAGAGCAGCGCAGCCAACTGGATGAACTGCTTGGCGCCACCCTGCGTCCGGACCAGTCCATCGAAACCGTCGCCACCACCGACTTGCGTAGCCGTGGCCCGGTGGAGCAAATGTTCCTGTGGTCGCAATTGGCGGTCATGCTGGTCGTGCTACTGTGCGCCGCCGCCATTTACCTCACCGCAAGCCATCGTGCACGGCAACAGCAAACATTATGTGCCGTGATGAAAACCGTGGGCGCCCGGCAGCAACAAATCGTCAGGCGACTGCTGGGTGGTGATGTGCTTGCGCTGGTGTTACCGATTGTTGCCGGTGTCGCGCTTGCGGTGTTGGTGGGCTGGCAACTCTCCGCGTTGCTCGGTGCGGAACAGCTCTTCCTGGCACCGATTACCTGGGGGCTAGTGGGGCCGATTCTGCTCTGGCTGGGCTTTGCCGCGCCCACGCTGTGGGTCAGCCTGTCGCTGCCCGCCACGGCACTGCTCAGTGGGCGTGAAGCGCCGACCCGGCTGGGGCGGCGGGTTTTGCTCATCGCCATTGTGACCCCTGTTCCGCTGGCCGCAATCATGACCGGCTCACTGGCCGCGCTGTGGCCATTATTGCTGCTCACCCTGGCGGTCTCCCTGGGGCTGCCGATGATTCTGTGGCCACTGGTGCAGCTGCTGGATCGTTTCAGTACGCGCCTGAGCCTGCCTGCCCGGCTGGCCCTGCGCCGCCTGAGTCGCCGCAAGGCAACCACCTTGCCCCTGTTGGCGGCGCTGATCATTTCCCTGACGGTGCTTTCCCTGTCGGTGCAAACCGGTCGTGAGCTGCTGGGCGACTGGCGGGCAACACTCCCGGAACAGGCACCCAACTATTTTGTGATCAATCTTTTTGATCAGGATCTGGACGCTTTCAAAGACTGGCTTGGCGCACACAACAGCAAGTCACAACCGCTCTATCCTGTGGTCCGGGCCCGACTCACCGCCATTAACGACGAACCCGTGCGCAGCGCCGTTACCAAGGAAGAAGACCGAGCGGAGCGTGCCCTGAACCGGGACCTGTCTCTTACTGAAGCGGATGCCCTGCCGGACAGCAACGTCCTCACCGAGGGTCGCTGGGCCAGCGGCCCTCAGGAAGTCACCGTGGAAAGCAAACTGGCGGACTCGCTGGGACTCAAGCTTGGGGACTCGCTTACCTTCACCGGTGCTGGCCCGGCAATCAGTGCCACCGTGGTGGGATTGCGAGAGGTGGACTGGGAGAGCTTTGCTCCCAATTTTTATTTTATCTTCTCCCCCGACACCCTGGAGAGCCAGGGTCGGACCTGGATCACCAGCTTTTTCCTTCCTGAAGATCAACAGGGCGAGCTGGGCGAACTGGTGCAGCAATTTCCGCAAATCAGCCTGCTGGACGTGAACGCCATCCTGGCCACACTGCAGGACATTATCGCCCAGGCGAGCCGTGCGGCCTTTGTGGTCGGCGTCCTGTTATTGCTGGCGGCCCTGCTGGTGCTGATGGCCGCTCTGCTGGCCATGACCGACGCCCTGCGCCGGGACAACCGCTTGCTGATCGTTATCGGCGGGCGCCGTGCCTTGCTGCGCAAAACCGCGGCATTGCAGGCGTTCTACCTGTTCGGCGGGGCCGCACTGCTGGCCAACCTGATTCATCTGGCAGCGCTGATCCCGCTCGGGGCACGCCTGTTCGACAGTCAGTTGCCATTGAGCGGCTGGCTGTTACTGCCGTGGGCCGTGGCCGGGCTGGTCACGGTGGCCGCCCTGTTGGCGCCACCGTTGATGCCAAAAGGCTCAGGCCTGTCGGCGAGCCAATAGAGAAAATGCCACCCAGGCCGCCACACTGCTGGCGGCCATCAACCCGGTCATGGGCAGCGTGCTGCCGTCGTGGAGCATGCCCAACACGGTCCCGATCAGCCCGGCCAGCAGGAACTGCAACGCCCCGTTCAGGCCGGTGGCGGCACCGCTGTCCCGATCAAAAAGGTTGAGAAAGCTGGCGATGCCATTGGGCATGATCAGCGCCACCATGCCCGCTGCGATCATGATCAGCGGGACTACCAGCCACAGGGTCAGCATCCCGGCGAGGGTCAGTGCCAGCATGGCCGCGCAGGCCATCACCTGCAGCGTCAGCGCCACCTGCATGATCGCGGCACTGGAATACCGGCGCAGCAGCAAGACGTTCAAGCGGTTCATGCCCAGCATGGTCACCACGTTGGCGCCGAAATACAGTGGAAATTGTTCCGGGCTGATACCGAAGTATTCCATGTAGAGAAACGCCGCATCGGTAATAAAGGTGAACATGGCGGCAAATGCCAGGGCGTTGGCCAGAATAAACCCCATGGCCTGACGGTTTCGCAGCACCCGGCCATAGGCCAGAAAAATGCGTTGGCGCAGCGGTTCGGTACTCGGTTTCACCGCCACGGTGGGCAGCAGAAAACGCACAATACCGAACACCATGAACCCGTACATCGCCAGCATGTAGAAAATGCTTTGCCAGCCAAACAGCTTCAGTAGCAGTGCACCGACTGCCGGCGCTACCAGGGGCGCCACCAGCATCACCAGGCCAATGGTGGTCATCACCCTGGCCGCTTCCTTGCCGGTAAAATGGTCTCGTACCGAGGCCGCCGCGATTACCACCGTGGCGCCCCCGCCCAGGGCCTGCAAAAACCGCAGCATGTAAAGCATGTCGATAGTCGAAGACAGCGGGATGCTCAGACAGCCGAGGATAAACAGGGTCAAGCCCACATAGGCAACCGGCTTGCGTCCGAACTGATCAGACAGCGGTCCGCCCAGCCACTGCCCTGCCGCCACCCCCAACACATAGACGCTCACCGACACTTCAACCGCATGGATTTCAACGGAGAAATGGCCGGACATGGCCAACAAGGCGGGAAGGTAGGTATCGATGGCCAGCGGCCCCAATGCCACCAGCGTGGCGAGCATCAATGCCAAACGGCCGGGAGACAGATTTTGCATGGAAGATCCTGGTGCTGGTCCGCGAGTGCAGGTTGTCTCACCTCGCGGGACCGGATTGGGAATGATGCACAGGGTAGATGGCGCGCCAGAGCAGCTCCACGATGCCTGGAGTTCCTCCCCCAAGAGCGCAATCGCCCGGAATGGTACCGCAATGGGTGCGCCCTTTCAGTTGTTTTATGAATCAGATTCATTTTCTTTGAACAAAAAGCAGAAAAAACGAGTTGCGGCGCAGCGGGTGGGCTGTGACTATTACCCGGCTTAGCAGGTAGCCGGCCCGATGCACCGTGCCGCAATACACGTTTACCGGCACCGGCAATCATGCATAATGCGGCTACCTCGTGGCAGCATGGCCGGCAACGATATGCGCCTGCCCTGTTGGCATCGTCAATGCCCCGTCTCGCCGGCCCATGGATAAGTGCTCGTCAGATGTGGATTTCGTTTCATCACCTAGGAACTTCATGGATTTAAGCGTCCCTTTCCAGTTAGCCATCATCACCGTGGTTGCGTTCGCCTGCCAGTGGCTATCCTGGAGAATCAAGCTCCCCGCCATTTTGCCGTTGCTGCTTACCGGCCTTGCCCTTGGCCCGTTTTTTGACGTACTGCAACCCAAGGAGCTGTTCGGCGACTTGCTGCTTCCCGGTGTCTCACTGGCGGTATCCATTATCCTGTTCGAAGGCGCGATGACCCTGCGCTTCGATGAAATTCGTGGGCTGGAAAAAACGGTGCGCCGGCTGGTCACCTGGGGCGCCCTGGTGACCTGGAGTATCGTGACAGTTTCCGCCTGGTGGGTGCTGAAGCTGCCGCTTGGCCTGGCTTTGCTGTTCGGCGCCCTGGTCGTGGTGACCGGCCCTACCGTAATTGTTCCCCTGTTACGCAGCGTGCGACCGGTGAGCAGCGTGGCGCGACTGTTGCGCTGGGAAGGGATCGTGATCGACCCGCTGGGGGCGATTTTCGCTGTACTGGCCTACGAGCTGGTGGTGGCGAGCGGTCAGGATGGTGCGGTGCTCCATACACTCTGGCTGTTCATTCAGACCATTGGTGTGGGCGCCGCAATTGGTGCTGTGGTGGCGTTCGGGCTTGCTGAGCTGCTACGTCGCCACCTGATCCCCGAATACCTGCGCAGTTTTCTGGTGCTGTCATCGATCATCGGTGAATTCGTTCTGGCCAACGGCTTGAGTGAGGAATCCGGGCTAGTTGCGGTTACCGTCACTGGTATCGTGCTCGCCAACCGTAAAGGCGTGCGCACCGACGACATTCTCCACTTCAAGGAGAACCTGTCCGTCATGCTGATTTCCGGCCTCTTTATCGTGCTGGCAGCCCGGCTGGAAATGAGTGAACTGAGTCAGCTTGGGCTCACCGCTCTGGCGGTATTGGCGATCATCCAGTTCGTGGCTCGCCCCCTGTCGGTTTGGGTATCCACATTGGGCTCATCGCTAAACTGGCGAGAAAAGTCCCTGCTCGCCTGGATTGCTCCGCGCGGCATTGTTGCCGCGGCGATTTCCGCCCTGTTCGCCGAACGTTTGCAGCAAAACGGTGTGCCCGGGGCTGAAAAACTGGTGCCGCTCACGTTTATGGTGATTATTGGCACGGTGGCGTTGCAGAGCCTCACGGCTCGACCTCTAGCCCGCCTGCTGAAAGTGGCGGAACCTGCCGCACGCGGCTTCCTGATCATCGGCGCTAACCCGGTGGCCCGAGCCATTGGCGCGGCCTTGCAGAAAAACCAATACCCGGTGGTCGTCACCGATTCCAGCTGGGAATCCATTCGCTCTGCCCGGATGGAGGGGCTGGGGACATTCTATGGCAACCCAGTATCCCAGCATGCGGATCAATATCTGGATCTGGTGGGTTATGGCAAGTTACTTGGCCTCAGCCCCCGCCGTGAACTTAATACCATGGCGACCATGCGCTATCGGCTGGAATTCGGGGAGCAGAACATTTTCAGTCTGCCAACCCAGAAGACGGAAAAAGAGGTGAAGCATGAAGTGGCGCCGGAGCATCGTGGTGCCACCCTGTTTGCGCCGGACATGACCTACGCCCGACTGGCCAGTTTGCTCAGCCAGGGTGCGGAAATTCGTAAAACACGCCTCACTGAAGAGTTCAGTTTCCAAGCCTACAATGAAGCACCAGGACGCCAGGTCTGGCCACTATTTGCTATTGATGCCCGCGAGCGCATTCATGTGTTCTCCGCAGAAGTACAGCCCGATCCCAAGGCCGGCTGGCATATTCTTGGGCTGGTGAAGGAAGACGCCGCCAAGGAAGAAAAGAAAGCCGAAGCCCGTGCGGAAGCCGCCGCGGAGAAAACCGCTGCGGAGAACAAAGCGGACAGCAAGGCAGAAGGAAAAGCTGACGACAAATCCAACAAGGACAAGTCCGGGCCAGCCCCTGTGGGCAAAGAGACAGGAAGCTCTCAGAAAACGCCAGGCGCTTAGCGCTTCCGCAAGCACGCCTGTCGCCCCAAATGAGCGGCGACAGGCGTGCGCGCTCTCCTCAACGGAGTCGGGCGCGTCCCGGCAGACTGCAAGAGCTCAGCCTGTGGTGCGCGGTTGCTCTGCCTCATCACCCACAAACGAATCAATCAGGCCGCATACCCGGCCATCATCCAGTCGACAATCTGGCGCGCCCTGCCATTCATTCATCGCCTCACGCATGCGCGTGCTCAACGCCTGCAGCTCGGCGATGCGGGCCTCTACCTGCGTTAACCGGTTTTCAATCAAGGTGCGGACCTGCCCACAAGGCGTTTCCCCTTCACGGGATGCCTGGGTCAGGGACTGGATGTCGCCTAGCGTGAATCCCAGAGAGCGTGCTTTCAGGGCAAAGCGCAACAAACGTAAATCTTCTGCCCCGTAATAGCGGTATCCGTTATGGCTGTCACGGCTCGGTGACAGCAAACCAATATCCGTGTAATGGCGAACGGTTTCAGCGGTGGTATTCCCCTGTTTTGCCAGTTCCGATACACGCATGCTGTTACTCCTGATCAGCGGGCAGGATGGGTGATAGATAGGTCTGCCCCCACAGCTGCCAGCTTTGCGGCACCGGTCGGCTATGGGCGGCAAAAAACGCCGTTACAGAATCCATGATAGTCGAGACAGACAGCTGCCGGGTCAGCGCGGTGCCAAAAGTGGTCTGTTCCGGCGTGTGATTCAGTGTGCATTGCAGCGCCACATCGGCCAGCAACAGCTCATCCTCATGGCGCTGCCAGGCATCACGCAACGGCGAGGCCAGCCAGGCACACTGTTGGAATTCCAGCGCATACTGCCCTTCCAGCCACCACAGGTAAGCATCATCGCCCAGTGCGCCCAGCAACGCATCATGCTGTTGCCGATATTGATCGGTGTCGCCACTGGCGATGGCCCGGCGCAACAACCAGATCATCGGCTGTTCGGATTCAAGCTGATGGGTGGCCGCAATGCGCTCACAGGGCCTGCCCAGGCACTGGGTCAGCCACAAGGTCAAGGCTGCGGATCGCCCTTCAGCCAAATCGGCCACCCGAGCCTCGTTTGGCGACTCGCCGAGTGCCTCCAGAAACGCCTTGCCGCCCTCACTCTGCAACCAGCGCCCTTCTTTCAGCAACGCCGTTAGCCGCAGCCCGGAGCTATAGTCGTACCAGTCGGTCAAGGTGTAGGGCTTGGCCGGGGTGCCTTCCAGGCGGAGAAAGCTGATTCCCCCGCCGGGAAAATGCAGCCGTACCCGTGCCGCAAAACGACTGTCGTTTTCATTGAAGCCAGTGATCGCAAAACGGTCGATGGGCTGCGCCTGTATCCAGGGTTTGATGGTCGATGCAGGCAGCGGCACGATATCCTGGCGCTGTAGCAGCACACCCAGTTGGCCCTGCGAGAGATCGGCCCGTAATTGGCTCAGAGTGTTGCTGTTATCGTCGCTGTGCGCAGCCATAGGCAGCACCAACACAGCGGCAAGCAGAGACAGCGTTGAGCACCAGCGGAACATGGACACAAACCGTGAGGACAATGGAGGGAAGACCCTACCACAGAGGACAGCTCGGGCGTGATTAAACCCGAGCCGGATAGCCGGTAATACGGCGAATGGAGCGGTATAGAGGTGCCAGGCGGGGATACAGCTTGCGGTAGACGTCCCGGTACAGGGCGTCGTAGTGACGTGCCGGGGCCGCCTCTGGCAGGAAAGTGTCACCCGGGCGTGTCATTGCGGCCACCGCAGAGGGATAGTCCGGGTGCAGACCCAAAGCGACGGCCGCATTGATCGCAGCCCCCAGGCCGGAAGTTTCTGTGGTGTGGGGCCTCACTGCAGGCAAATTGAAGATGTTCGCGGTGATCTGCATGATCGCATCACTTTGCGAGCCACCGCCGGATACGCGCAGGGAGGTGACCGGGATGCGGTTACGTTTTTCCAGCCGCTCTTTTCCCTCGCGAAGGGCATAGGCAATGCCTTCGATAATCGCCCGGTACATGTGAGCGCGGGTGTGTACATCGCCAAACCCGATAATGGCCCCCTTGGCCTCTGGACCGGGAATGCGCACACCGGGATTCCAGAATGGCTGCAACATTAACCCCATGGCGCCCGGCGAAGACTCTTCCAGCAAGGCTTCAAAGAGCGTTTCCGGTGCCACGCCAAGTGTCTCTGCCTGCTGCACTTCCTGTTGCCCGAATTCGCGTTTGAACCAGTTGACCATCCAGTAACCGCGCTGAACGATGATTTCGGAATTATAGCGATCGGGCACGGCGGCACCGTAGGCCGGGACAAAGGTGATCGGCTCCACGTAACGCGCGTTACAGGTGTTGAACGTGGCGGTGGTACCGTAACTCAGGTTTCCGATTTCCGGGGTGAACGCGCCTGCCCCCAGCACTTCACAGGCCTTGTCCGCGCCGCACGCAATCAGGGGCAACCCTTCGGGGATGCCTGTGGCGAGGCTGGCCTGCCCGGTGATCGTACCCAGTGGTTTGCCAGGCACCACTAGCTCCGGCAACTGTTCACGCCGAACCCGCAAGGCTTGCCATTTAAGATCATGGGCCGGCGCCCAGCAGCGCCCTTTGTAATCGAACGGAATGTAGCCCACCTGCGACGCGGTACAGTCGCGCAGCTGCCCGGTAAGCTGATAGGTCAGGTAGCCCGACAGCAGCAAAAAGTATCGGGTTTTCTGCCACAGCGCAGGCTCATCCACTGCCAGCCAGTTGCACTCGGCCTTGGCCTGGAACTGCCGCAGGGTTTCCCCCTGCCCCATCACCGTCACCGGGGCAGCCAGCCACCAGGGCAGCCGGGGGATGGAATCCGTGCGACGCTGGTCCAGCCAGATAATCGCCGGGCGTATCGGTTGCTTGTGTTCATCAAGACACACCACCGAAGCGCGCTGCGTGGTCAGTGCCACCGCTTTAACCTGATGTTTGAGTGCGCCGTGCTGCTCCCATAGTCCCTGGCAAGCGAGTCCAAGTTGTTCCCAGAAATAGCTGGCATGTTGTTCTGCCTGGCCCGGCTCGTGGGAGAAATAAGGCTCGATATGCTGCTGGTAACGGGCGATCAGCTCGCCGTTGCGATTGAATAGCATGGCACGCACGCTTTGCGTGCCCTGATCCAGCGCCAGTACCAGCGGCTCATCCATCATCCTGCCTGCCTCTCCCGGGGCTCGGCCGAGACGTTCGGCTCAGCAACGTCGCCAACAGGCGTGGGCACGCCATAGTAGCGTTGGTGAATCTCCCGGTAGCGGATCAGCTCCTTATCCCAACGGGTGTTATCCCAGCCCAGGGCCTGTTGGATTTGCGCACGCAAGGTGGTCAGTACCGCGATCCCTGCAGCGGGTTTGACCAACCCAAGGCGAGTGCGACGCAACATCAGGTCATCCAGATGCACCACCGACTCATGGGCCAGAATCCACGCAATAAAGGCTGAATTCGTCTGATCCGCATGCAGAAACGCCTCCACCGCCTGGGGGGCATTCTCGATGGGCTCAAAACCACGTGCTTTGCTTTTCTGGCTGCGACGGTGCTCTTTATCGTCAATCAAACCGGTGGCCAGCAGCGCATCCAGTGCAATCAACCGAAAGGTGGTGAGCTTGCCGCCGCTGACGGTGACAATGCCATTTTCACCCCAAACCGCATGATCCCGACGCTCCTTGGACGGATCCACGCCCTTGCCTGAGGCGATAACCGGGCGCACGCCGGCGATGGTCGAATAGATGTGTTCGCGGGTTACGTTTCGGCCGGGGAACTGGGTATTGATGAGCTTGAGCAGATAGACCACCTCCCGGTCACTGGCTGAGGCCTCAATATCCATGTCCTGGGGGTGATCCAGGTCCGTGGTGCCCACACAGGTCACCCCCTCCCAGGGAAAGACAAACACCGGCCGGCCATCGTCAGGATGCATCACCGTAAGGCAATCGTTGACCGGTAATACCGCCGGGTCGATAAACAGGTGGCTGCCACGCAATGGTCGCACCCTGGCCTCGGTACCGGAAAAACGATCCGCCCAGGCGCCGGTGGCACTCACCACCGCAGTCGCCTTGAGCGTGGACAGTTCGCCACTGACCCGGTCTTCCACGGTAACAGAGAAGCCCTGTTCCCCCTTTTCACTCCGCTCAGCCTGAACGACACGGGCGTAATTTTGTGCTACACCGCCATGACGCGCGCCCTCCAACAGCGTACGCATGACCAGGCGGCAATCGTCGGTGAGCGCGTCGGTATAGCACATGGCCCCGGTGAGATCCTGATCCTGCAGCCCGGGCACCCGCTCTAGCAATTGCGTCCGGTTGAGGTAACGATGATCGCGAATACCGGCCAGGAAATCATACAGCCACAACACCGCCTTCATAGGCCAGCGCCCGGGGAATACGCCCTTGCGCAACGGGAAAAGGTAGGTAGCGCGCTCAACCAGCCCCGGCAACTCATTGAGCAACCGTTCACGCTCCAGCAGTGAATGGCGTGTCAGGGCAATATCGCCCTGGGCAATGTAGCGCAAGCCGCCGTGCACCATTTTGGAGGAACGACTCGAGGTCCCCCAGGCGAAATCGGTTTGCTCCAATAGCAGCACCCGTTGTCCGCGACGAGCCGCTTCCAGCATCACACCGGCACCCGTGATTCCGCCACCGATGACGATCAGGTCCCATTGCGGCTTTCCCTGTGTGGAGGGTGCGGCCAGTTCTGTCAGCGTGCGGCGTTGGCCGAGCATAGAAATTTTCCTGTTGGTGGTAAGCGAATCGTGCCCGTATCAGTCGTCGATCAAGCAACCGGGATTCAGGCGATGCTGGGGATCGAAGTGATCGACCAGCCGGTTCAACACCGCCATTCCCTGCTCGCCTTTTTCATGGTGCAACCAGGGCGCGTGGTCACGGCCTACGCCATGCTGGTGACTGATGGTGCCACCGTTCGCCACAATGGCCTCACTGGCTGCCTGCTTCAGCACCCGCCAGCGAGCCAGCGTGGCTTGGTAACTGTCCGCGCAGCGAAACACGTAAGTGGTATAGATACTGGAACCTTGCGAGTACAAATGTGACAGGTGCGTAAAGACATGCACTTGCTCGCCGTCACCCGCGTTATCGCGGACCGCCTGTTCCATGGCAACCATGGCCGGAGTCACCCGGTTCCAGTCCACGGCGGTTTCAAAGGTATCGACCACATAACCGTGCTCCCACAATCCGTGGCGCAGATACGGCGAGCGAAAACGGGACTCTTCCCATTTTTTCCCCAGCAGGGTGCCCACCATAACGCCGCCAGCCTGACGGATGCGCTTGCGAGCCTGAGCAAGCACGTGACGCGCCTGGGCCTTTTCGCCGGTTACACCGAACGTGATCATGCATTTGCCGTCACCACAGCCACGCACCCCCAGGTAACGATGCAAAATACCGACCAGCTTTTCGTGGCCGGCCAGCATCAGATGCGTGCGGGTTTCTTCTGCATTGGACAGTCGCAGCATGGAAAGCGGTATCTTCGACTGCGTCATCTGCCGTACCAGCTCTTTGCCGGTATCCCAATCCGGGGCGAACGCCACCTGAAACGTTTCCGTTTCCGGTAAGGGCGTGACCCGCACTTTGACTTCGGTGATCACCCCCATGCGCCCTTCCGAGCCGAGGATAATTTCCCGCAGGTCAGGCCCTGCTGATGAGGCCGGAATGGTAGGAATCGTCAATGTACCTTTGGGCGTTTCCACTCGACCACCGGCAAACATCTGTTCGATACGGCCATAACGCATGGATTGCTGGCCGCTGGAGCGACTGGCCACCCAGCCGCCAATGGTGGACAGCTCCCAGGATTGGGGAAAGTGCCCCAGCATGTAGCCCCGCTCACGAAGCTGCTGCTCAACCTTGGGGCCCGGTGTGCCTGCACCAAAGGTGGCGATCTGGCTTTGTGTATCCAAATCCATCAGCTGGTCCATGACCGCCAGGCTCAAGGTCAGAACCGGTGCATCGCCATCGGGGGGATTGATATGCCCTGCCACGGACGTGCCACCGCCATAGGGAATCACGGTAATGCCCTGGGCCAGAGCCCAATCAAGCAGTTCGCGAACTTCCTCGCTACTGGAGGGCGTGGCAACCCCATCCGGAAATCGCTCGAACTCGCCGGAGCGCATGGCCAGCCAGTCTGGCAGGCTCTGGCCGCGCGCATGGCGCAGTCGGGTTTCCGGGTCTGTCTTCACGCCCGGATGGTCCGGCAGCCGGGACGCCGGCACCTGGGCGATCACTGCGGCCATTTCCGCGTCCGGTAGCGGCTCCGCCCGGCCCAGGCGGGACTGAATAAAGGTCAGTCCTGACGGTTTTAACGGATAGTGATTGTTACTGTCACCCCAGCCATTCCAGCGTCGCATGCATGCACTCCTTATTTTTCCCCATAGTAGTCCTGACACGCCGGGCTTTCACTGGCGTGGCAGGACATTGCATGGACTATTTGTGACAAAGGAGGTTTGGGGGAGCAACAGGCCAAGGGGCTGGGTGGCGAACCGATCACAGCAACCAGCGTCGCCAGCCTTGCTTGCGGGCCACCGCGCGCTCCTGATTCAGAGACCCCAGCATGCTGTAGATCGAGGCTGCGACGGTTTCACGCACCGCCCAGCAGGCGTCGCCATCCCCTTCTCTGCCGGCCCAGGGAGCGGTAGAAATAGGCTCCCCGATCTGGAACCAGAGCGGCTCCGGCTTGGGGATCAAGGTCGGCCCCACGCCCCGGCTCAACGGCATGAACATGTCCCCGCCACGTAATAGCTTGTCGAGCCGTGGGCGCTTCAGCAAAGTGCGGCCCAGCCAGGATTGCTGGAAATCGTTACCGTCAACCAGTACTCGGTAAGCTTCGTCACAACCGGCCGAGGCAAACGGAATAATGTCGTAGCCGTGCTCAATGGCCATGCGTGCAAATCCCGTACGCTGCTTCCACACCAGCTTGTGCACTTCATCCTTGCGCATGGCCACTTCCCGGGCGCCGCCGGGAAACACCAGCACCGGCTGTCCGGCCTGCATCAGTTGTGTGCAATTGTCAGGATTGCCTTCCACTGCCCCCCAGCGTTTCAGCAAGGGCCCCCAGCCCGGCACGCGGAAATGCACCCGGTCTCCAAGGGCCCTGGGGAAAACGCCGGTTTGCCGGTACAGCTCGAGCACGAAAAGCGGGGAATCAATCAGGCCGTACAGACCATGATTGCCCACAAACAGCGCCGGGCGCTGTGGGTCTACATTGTCGGCACCCAATAACCGGGGAGCAAAATAATGCCGGGACACAGCCAGCAGCCGGTCCATTGTCGCCAGCGATGGCGGGGAAAAATCCTGAATAGCCAAGCGATTTCCTGTAATGTTTTGATCAAATTGAGTGCAGTCGTGACGCCGGCACTTTACCAGCTTTTACACTACCGCTATGGTTCATTCAGGCCTAAACCAGTAAAAAAACCAATATGTTATCGAATCCCAAGGAGCTTCCATGAAACGATTTGCCGGGTCACTTGCGTTGGCGAGTGCGATTGCCGTTACGGGCTGCAGCACGGTTAATCCCTATACGGGTGAAAAACAGACCTCCAAAGCCACATCCGGTGCGGCAATTGGTGCGGTAGCCGGTGCGCTGATCGGTATCGCCACCTCCGACAGCGCCAAAGAACGTAAAGAGCGTGCTCTGGCCGGGGCTGGCATTGGCGCGGTTACCGGCGGCGGTGTGGGCTATTACATGGACGTTCAGGAAGCCAAGCTGCGCCAGAAGCTCGAAGGCGCCGGTGTTTCCGTTACCCGTGATGGCGAAAACATCATCCTCAACATGCCGGGTAACCTGACCTTTGCCACTGACAGCACCAGCGTGAAGTCTTCTTTCGATCCGGTGCTGGATGCGGTGTCCGAAGTGCTTAATGAATACAAATCCACCATGATTCAGGTGGCTGGTCACACAGACAGCACTGGCGGCGATCGCTACAACTTGCTGCTGTCCCAGCAACGGGCCCAGGCGGTATCCAACAAACTTTCTGGCTATGGCGTTGAACAGGTTCGTCTGGACACCGTGGGCTTTGGTGAAACCCAGCCCATTGCCAGCAACAATACGGCCAGCGGCCGGGAACAGAACCGTCGCGTGGAACTGACACTGCTGCCTTACACCAAGTAAGCACAGCAGCGATTCCCGCATGGCGGCGAGCCTGGCTCGCCGCCATTGTTTTCGCCCTCTTCGTTATTTTTAGTTCCCCTTTTTGCCCATTCAGCTTTTTCCAATACAACCGCAACATTTCGAATGTGCGCCCGCGCCCTTTTCGCCATGCTCCCCGTTAGCTTCATTTCCCTTCATACTTCCCTTCATACTACGGGGCAGGACCCATGCGAACAGGCCAACGCACAACGATGAATGCAGACCAGCAACGGCAGCAAGCCATCGATGAACATCGATGCATCCCCGGTGATACCTTTGTGTATGGGGTCGTCACAACCGGTATTTTCTGCCTGCCCACCTGCCCTTCGCGCCGTCCACGCAACGAGAATATTCGTCTGTTCGATAATGCCGGGGCAGCTCTGCGGAACGGTTATCGTCCCTGTCGCCGCTGCCACCCTCTGGGGGATTCCCCATCGCCCATCGCGGCCACAGTGATTGCCTTGTGCCGCACCATCGACACGGCGGAACACAAACCCACACTGGCGGAATTATCCGAGCAATCTGGCTGGAGTCCCTCCCACCTTCAGCGCCAGTTCAAGGCCATTACCGGAATTTCCCCGCATCAATACGGTGTTGCCGTCCGTCGCCGTCGAGTCCGCCAACAGTTACGCGACGACCAGCCGCTGACCCGCGCCGCACATCACGCCGGCTTTGATTCCAGTAGCCATCTCCATGGCTCCGCCGGGCAAACCCTGGGCATGAAACCGGGGCAGTATCGTCAGGCAGGCCAGGGCCTGGCGCTGCGCGTCGCCATTGCTGACAGCTCACTGGGCGCCGTACTGGTAGCAGAAAGCGAAAACGGTATCTGTGCCGTTGCCATGGGCGATGATCCGGATGCCCTGCTGGGCGATTTCGAGCAGGAATTCAGCGGTGCAGAGCTGTTACCCGGCAATAGCGCATTTGAACAACGTGTTGCCATGGTCATTACGCTGATTGACGCCCCCCTTGCCACACAAACTCCGCTGCCGGATGCCCTGCCACTGGATATACGGGGCACGGCCTTTCAGCAGCAGGTGTGGGCCGCGCTCCGGGCTATTCCGGCAGGACAAACCCTTTCCTATCAGGCGCTGGCAGAAACGCTGGGGCGGCCCACTGCTGCTCGCGCCGTGGCCAGGGCTTGCGCCAGTAACAGGCTGGCGGTTCTGGTGCCCTGCCACCGTATTGTCCGCGCCGACGGCGGTCTGTCTGGCTACCGCTGGGGGGTTGAGCGCAAGGCCGCTCTGCTCGCCCGGGAACAGGGAAACAAAAAGGCGTGAGCAGCCTCACCCTTGCCTTGCCGTCTCACTTTAGCGTGCCCGCTTTCCTTGATTTCCACGGCCGTGACCAGCACGCCATTTCCGAGCAGGTAGAAGGTAATGTGCTTCGCAAGGCCGTGATTCTTGATGGCCACCCCTGCTTGCTCGCACTGGATTTCAATCATCCCGGGCAGGTCCGCGCCGCGGCCAGCACACTCACCCGTACCGCATTATCCCGACAGACTCGTGCCATGCTTGGCCTCGACCAACCTGTACACACATTCGAGCAAACGGTTACCGGAGAGGCGGCACCACTCGGCCAGCTGATCGACAGGCAGCGCGGGCTGCGTGTGCCACAGTCCGCGACCCCATTCGAGGCACTAAGCTGGGCCATCATCGGGCAACAGATCAGTGTCAGTGCGGCCACCGCCATCCGACGACGGTTTATTCAGCTGGCGGGGCAAGCGCGGGTCAGCGGCCTGTACTGCTACCCTGACGCCACCGCGGTGAACAAGCTGGATGCCAGCGCACTACGCAGTGTCGGCTTTTCAGCCAGTAAGGCAGACACATTGTTGACGGTGTCGCAGCGCTGCTGTGAGCACGCCCTGCTGCCTGACGCATTGCACTCTGACGCTGATGCACAGAGCACGGAGCAGGCCCTGCTTGGCATTCGCGGGCTGGGGCCCTGGAGTGTGAATTACACCCTGCTGAGAGGGTATGGCTATCTGGATGGCAGCCTGCACGGCGATGTAGCAGTGCAGAAAGCACTGCAGCAATTGCTGGGCTTGAAGGCACGCCCGACTGCGAAAGCGACCCGGGATTGGCTGGCCGCATTCACACCATGGCGGGCACTGGTTGCGGCACACCTGTGGCAATCGCTGAACGTGCAGGCCTAACCGCTGACTCAGACCTTGCGAGCAAGTCGCCAGGCCAGCACGGACATCGGCACCAGCAACGCGATCACCAACAGATACGGCCAGCGATGATCGAAAGTGTATAACCCCGTACCCACCAGCGGCCCGACAATAAACCCCAGCGCGGGACAGGCGCTGGCCAGACCCGCCACGCGCCCCTGCTCTTCCGTGGGCACCCGCAGGCTGGCCAGGGACATGATTGCCGGCATGCCAAACCCCAGGCCCAGCCCGACCAGCAGCACCGCCCCGCTCATCAGGGCCTCCGTGTCCGCCAGCCAGAGAATAACGGCACCGGCACCGATACTGGGCACAGCCAGCGCAATCAACAGGGTCGCCGGGGCTTTTAGCCACTGCACCACAATCAACTGTCCCGACAGCGATGTCAGTGCAGCCATCATCATGGTCAGCCCCAGTGCCCTCGCCGCTTCGGCAGGGCTCATCAGGAACTGGTCCTGGAACAGGAAACCCAGGGTTTGTTGAATGAGCGCGAAGCTCATAAACAGCATCACCCCGGTCAGCAACAGATCACGCAAGCGCGGGTCCGCATAGGCGGCCAGCCCGTGGCGCAACACGGAACGCAGCGGCACGGTGCGAGCAGTGGGACGATGCGGTGATGGCGGCAGCCACAGAGCCACACTAATCGCCATAAGGGCAGTCAGAACCGCCACACCGTACAGCGGGAACACCAATGCAATGGCAGCCAGAATGCCGCCGGACACAGGCCCGACGACGGTACCGATATTGTTGGCCGCGCCGATGCGTCCCATGCCCTGAGTGCGCTGCTCCGGGGTGGTAATGTCAGCGGTATACGCAGCTGCCGCTGCCGGCGTTGCAGCCATAATCGCCGCCTGCAGCATACGGCTCAGTACCAGAGCCGCCACCAGACCGACGCCCACCAATCCCCCGCGCAGGCCCAGATCAAACACCACAGCGAACGACAGCGTGCCCAGCGAATACCCCGACAACCCAATCACCATGACCCGCTTGCGACCCAGCGATTCACTCAAGGTGCCCCACACCGGGCTGGCCAGGGCAAACACCAGTGATGAACAACTGATGATCAGTCCTACCTGCATTTCCGTCATACCGGTGGCTCGCCCCAATGACGGCAGCAGGGTAAAAACCAGAGTCTGCCCCAGTGCTGTTACCGCCACTGCCGCCAACAGCATTGTGTGACTGAAGGTCCGCGAGGTAGGCTTGCCAGCGATTTCGGTGGAAGGGTCAAGCTGTGACATTACAGATTCCGGTTCAAGGTGTGGCAGATTACGCACCGCTGCGGGGCACATCGCATCAGGGGGTGCTGGCGGACTGGCTGGCCGAGACACCTTTTACTCTCGCCATGTCATCCGGGTTTTTCGGTTTTTTTGCCCATTTCGGCACTCTGCGCGCCCTGCTTGAGCACGGCCTGGCTCCTGCTCGTTTCTGTGGCTCCAGCGCCGGCGCGCTGGTGGGGGCCTGCGTGGCCTCCGGCGCCAGCATCAATGCCATCGAAGACATGCTGCTCGGTCTTGATCGATCCCAGTTCTGGGATCCCTCCCCCGGGCTGGGTTTGTTATCCGGTCAGGCTTTTCGCCGAATGCTGGCGGGCCTGCTACCCGCTCAGCGCATGGAAGAAGCTCGCACCCCGCTGGCGGTCTCTGCCTGGCAGGCGAAAAGCCGGCGTACGCAGGTGTTACAACAAGGTAACCTGGTGGAAGCGGTATACGCCTCCTGCGCCGTCCCCTTGCTGTTTCAGCCGGCCCGGATTGGCGGGCGCTACTACTGGGACGGCGGCATTGCCGACCGGCACGGGCTGGCCGCAACCTACCCCGGAGAGCGCGTACTCTATCACCATTTGCAGTCCCGCTCTCCCTGGCGCGGCTCGCACAGCAAGGCTCTGCATCATCCTTCTCGCCCAAATCTGGTCACCCTTGCCATTGACGGCCTGGTTCGCTCCGGTCCCGGCAAGCTGGAACAGGGGCGCCAGGCCATGCACCAGGCCTATAACGCCACCGGCCGGGCATTGGCCCGGCCGGTGGGAGATGCGCTGATTATCGAATCGGTTCAGGACGCCTCGTCGTAGAGCGGCTTGGACAGCTCGGCCCAGTCGATCTGGCCGTCGTCCACCAGGTTTTCAAACTGCAGGATACCCAGCTCCTCGAAGCGCGGCCGCACGGAATCCGTGAGCAAGCCAATGCGTTTGAGGTTGGGCATAATGCGGGTGAACAGCAGGTTACGGAACTGCGCCATGATGGTGGACGACAATACCTGCTCGCGGGCAGCCTCCACATCCCAACCAAAGTGTTCGAACACTTCGGTGCTGATCAATCGCTCCCGCATGACCACACAAGCCTCGAAGGCAAAGTGGGCGCGTTCTTCTTTTTCCTCTTCAGACAGAGTCTCAACAAAGTCCTCCAAGTAATTGACACCAAAGGTAACGTGTCGCGCCTCATCGCGAATAACAAGATGAATAATCTGCTTCAAAAGAGGGTCCTGGGCAGTCATTTTCAAGGTGTTGAATGCGGCCAGCGCCAGCCCTTCGATAATGATCTGCATGCCGATAAACTTCAGATCCCAGCGGGGGTCGGACAGAATTTTGTCCAGCAGGGATTTCAGGTTCGGATTCACCGGGTAGAGAATGCCGATCTTTTCCTGCAGGTAACGCGTGAACACTTCCACGTGGCGGGCTTCGTCAAAGGTCTGGCTGGCCGCATAGAGTTTGGCGTCATAGGTGGGCGCGCAGCTAGCCAGCTGGGAGGCCACCAGTAACGCCCCCTGCTCACCGTGTACAAACTGCGCGAGCATCCAGGCCAGGTTATGCCAGCCAAAACGCAGCTTTTCATCCTCACTTAATGCTTCGAAGGTGTCCCAGCCGTGAAACGGGTTGAAGGACTGATCGAGTGGCACCTCGGATTTGGGGAAGCTCTCTGACCAATCCACATCCATGTCCGCATTCCAGTTCAGCTCTTTGCCCAGTTTGTAGAGCTTGCGGATGCGACCATCGGCGGAAGAATAATCCCAGTTGTAGTGGCCCGTGAGCGGGGTCTGGAATATTTCCACCACATCTTCTACGTGTTGCGCACTCAATTTGTCTTCGATGTCTTCGTGGCCTGGCCCATCCCAGTTGTCGTAAATACTGACTTGGGTAGGCGGCGTGCTGACTTTGGTTATTTTCATTAGGCATCCTTGGTAGCGCTAAGTCATAACTCAACGCTAGGCGGATGCCGGGAAGGGAGCAATGTCGTGTTATGACAATTAGCGCCGTCCGTGGCGCCTAAACACAATGGATGTGATATCAGTCCGTGGCGCCATCGTCAGAGAGCAGAAAGTGAGCACGGGCAATGGTGATTGGCTCCTGGCGGTTTTTTTGCCAGGCACTGATGTGCACGTTGGCAATTCGCCGCCCCAGACGCGTGACGCTGCATTCTGCGTAAGTGTCACGGAACAGCCCCGCACGCAGATAATCGATGGTGAAATCGATGGTTTTCGGCACTTTGGGCTCGCCCATTTGCAGCAGGATGAAGATAATCGCCGCCTGCTCCATAAAACCGGCCACCGCCCCGCCATGCAGCGCAGGCAAAGTAGGGTTGCCTACCACATTGTCGTGCTTGGGCAACACAAAGGTCAGCTCATCCCCCTGGGCGATGACCTGAATGCCCAGAAACCGTGCATACGGCACCCGGTCGATCAGGGCCTGATAGTCTGCCTTGCCACTGCGGCACTCTTCGATCAGCGTTTTCAGTGCTTTCATTGGCCCACCACCGTGCCTGCCTTGTCAATTTTTAGCCGCGTATAGGTTGCCAACCCGGTGGCAATAGGTTCGTCATCCCCCTCTTCCTCCCAGGTCGTTACACTGACAAAAGCCACATGGGTGGTAAGCCGATAGCATCTGGCCTCACACACCACAGCCCGGCCTTTTCCGGGGCTACGCAAATGATCCACGCGGAAATCGATGGTCGGGGTAATCTCAAACGTGGGGAAGGTGCGGCAAGTAATCGCCATCCCTCCAGCCTGATCCATCATCGCGAAAATGGCCCCGCCATGCATGACCCCGGTCTCCGGGTTACCGACCAGGTCGTCTCGCCAGGGCATTCGGACCCGGACGCACTCCTCAGTAGCGCTGACGACCTCAAGCCCCAGCACAACGGAGTGACGCACAGACTCCAGGAAGCGGTTGCATATGTCCAAGCGTGTATACGGAAGTGTTTTTTCTGTCACGGCGGCCAATGTCTCCAAGTGATATCGGGGGCAAGATTAACGGCTGTTGGCTAATCTGCAAGTGTTACCGTTTTACCATAGAAACGGTCTTGCTCTCTGCTAGCCTTCTCCGCCCATTTCAGGAGGCGTTAAAATGGCGACATCACGATTAAAGAACAGCCTGCGGGCCGTTGGCCACATTGTGGAACGCAGGCGTCACCCGCAACGCTTTATCCAGGTGGATAAATGCCCGTGGGATGAGATTTATCGTGACGGTATTATGGCTGTGCGCCATTACAGCCTCCCACCGATGGCCGAAATTCCGCTTAACGACGACGTTCTCCCGGTTTCCACCGACAAGCACCGCATTCCCCTGTTGCTGGTGCCAGCGTTGGGCATCCACTGCTGGACCTATGACCTGATGCCCAACCGCTCGATGGTCCGTTATCTGATGGCCCGCGGTTACGACGTGTATCTGGTGGATTGGGGCAAACCGTCCAACGCCAATCGCAGCCTGGACCTGGACACCTACGTCAATCGCTGGCTTCCTTCTGCGGTAGAGGCCGTAAAGACCCATGCGGAAACCGAGACCATCAACATGATGGGCTACTGCATGGGCGGGTTACTGTGCCTGATGTACCTGGGAGGGCACAGTGATGCGCCAGTGCGCAGCCTTATCACCATTGCCAGCCCGGTGAATTTTCACAAAAGTGGTCCCTTTGGCAAGGCCCTGGGCCTGGCTGCCATTCCTGCCATGCAGGTCCACGACTGGTTCCAGATTCGCCTTGAGCCGCTTAGCGACAAGCTATTTCACATTCCTGCCAATCTGCTCACGCTGGGCTTCAAGATGACCAACCCCCCCGGCGTGGTACAGGCTTACATGGATCTGATCCGCAATCTTGGTGACCGTGAATACGTGACCGAGTACATGACCATGGGCCAGTGGTTCAACGATATGGTGGATTATCCCGGTGCGGTAGTCCGCGAGGTGATCGAGAAAATGATTCTGGCTAACAGCCTGGCCAGAGGCAAAATCCGGATAGGCGGGCGCAGCGTGGATTTCTCATCCATTCAGCAGGACCTGCTTTCCTTTGCCGGCATCACCGACAACATTGTCAGCCTGCGCGCAGCACGGGATGTGATGCACCTTGTCGGTAGCAAAGAGAAGCGCTTCGAGGAAGTGCCAGGCGGCCATGCGGGGGTCTTTTCGGGTTCCAAAGCCCCCTCCCACGCCTGGCGCATCAGCGCAGACTGGCTAGTGGCGCGCTCGCAGTAGCCACGCCACCAAGCCGGGAACATCAGCCCGTTATGGCTGGGCCAGGTCACTCACCCGTTCCGCCATTTGTGTGGCATACCGATAGAACAGATACGGGATTTTCTGTGTGTTCGGGTCATCCATACTGGGAATCGATTTGCGCACGAACGCCCAGCGCTGATCGATGAATGCCAGCACTTCACGGGCCTGCTCATCCCCCGCATATTTGCCTTTCAGGCTGACCAGTGATTCGTCGATAGCCCGGGCTTCCGCGCCAAAGTCCATGGACTGCAGGCCAGTACCGGTTTTCAGGCCCGCCGAGGGAAAGGCTGCCAGAGCGGCATACTCACTGGCCAGACGCTGCATGGCCACAGACAACTGGGCGATATCCAGGTAGGTTGCATCGCCCGCTACTTCTGCCTTGCGTACCAGCGCATCCACCGCCAGCGTGGTGGTATTGATTTCACTCATGGCGCTGTAGTCCGCATAGCCCAATGAAGCCAGCGGGTTATCCAGAGCGCGTTGATTGAGGGCATCCCAGGACGCATCCAGTTGCGCCGCAGTGTCTTTCTCGCCGGGTGCGGCTTGCGCCTTCAGCGCATCAAGATGTTGCTCTCCATCCGCCAGCAAGGCTTTCAGTGCTGCCCGGTCTTCCGGGTTATCCCCACGAATCGATAGCAGATGAAATCCCATCCGGACCCGCCATGCATCTGCCTGAACCAGTGCCAATTCCGTGGCGGACATCGCTGCCTGAGCCCCTGCTGACACCAATAGCAGTGCCGCAACCAGGCCATGTCGAATTTCCTTATTCACCCCGAACTCCCCCTATACATTTTAAACAAGAGCGGCTTGATATAAGCCACCATCAAAAAACCCCCGCACACATGCGAGGGTCAGCACAAAGGAGCCAGTGATGGCTCCGCCTTATTCAACCGGCCCGAAGCTGGGCTTTTCTACATCCGTAGACGCCAGACTGATTGCCTGACTCATGGTGTCTACCATCTGGTTGGTGTAGCGATAAATCAGGTACGACACCGCATTTTCATAAAACTTCACCATGGATTCACGGATAAACATCCACTTCACGCCCACCTGGTTCAAGGCACGGCTGATGGCTTCATCGTTGGCGTGGTTCTTTTTCGCCGCGGCCAGCATCCGCTCAAACTCAGGCACCGCATCCTTGAACTCAAGGCGACCTTCATCCGACCCTGACGCCATCCCCCCTGCCGGGTCTGCAGCGATATTCAGGTACTCGGAGGTCATGCGCTGGAGGTACGCTGAAAGCTCACGGATATCATCGTACTGGCCTTCGGTGGCACCGTTGAAGGATTCGATCCGCAGTGACATCTCTGTCGGCAGCTCATTCACATCCTGAATGGTGTAGGCGTTGGTAAAGCCTTGCTCGGCCATAGTATTACCCTGGGCCGCTGCTTTTAGAATGCCCCAATTCTTGTCCAGATCGTTCACCAGCGCGCGCTCTTCACTGCCTTCCGCATTGCTGCGCAAAGCCCCCATGCCGGACTGTGCCTGGGCAATAGCATCATCCAGATTGGAAATATAGGTTTTGCTGCCAACCATCACGGTCAACATGTGAAAATCGGCGCGGACTTTCCACAGCGCCAATTCAAAATCTTCGAGTTCTGCATTGCTGATTGACGCAAATCCCTGCATTGGCAGCAACACCATCGCAATGAGACACCCCAGAAGACGCTTTCTCATAGCTACTCCCTAATAATCGCTATTTTTGTTGTTACTAAGGAACCTCTGAATAACTCCTTGCATGCTCAGCGTGAGCCTGAAGCGTGCAGCTGTTGTGTCTTGTCTCGATGGTCAGGGTGGCTCCCTTTCCGAGAGGCAAGGCGCAGCAGATGTGCGCTTCAGGCCGCGCCCTTCGGGTCTTCCAGGCTGGCCCGCACTCGTTGTTGCACTTTTTCGATGGATGGAATACACCTTCAAAAGCGCGCCTAGATTGCGAGCCAGCCTGAAAGACTGAGTACGCAAGGAGTTATTCAGAGGTTCCTTAACTTGTTATGGCTTTATTTATTTCGTCAGGTCAGCTCATCCCCGGACCTGAGTCACAAGACAATAGCATAAAAGGTAGCAAAAATAGGAGCCTGCGACTAATAGTTATCGGGCGTTAAGGGCCTGCTGTGCCGGCTCCGCCCACCCCTGCGGAAGGTGGCCGAGATAAGGCGCCAGAAGGTCGGGCAGGAACCAACCCAGCACCAATAAGACCAACATGAACAAAAGAGCTAACACATTGATAAACCAGCACAAACCGCCCACCAGCATGACCACGGCGCTGACCGGTGGATTCGGCGTTCCGAAGCGGTTCACCATGCTGCTGCCATCACCAAGATAGAGATAAAGCTGGAATGGCAAATTGACCAACGGCACAAACGCCAGGATGACCCACCAGCCACTTTTCTCCATATCGTGCAAACGGCGCACCAGAAGTCCGATCTGGTAGACCAACAGCGCCAACGACACCACTGCGGCGACGCCCCAACCCACCCACTGCGGCAACAGTTCAACGGATAACAACAGGAAAAGGGCAATCAGCAAGCCGGACAGCAGCGCAGCACCAAACTGGTAACACGCAAATCGCAGGCGGCCAAGCCGCTGCTGCAAGCTGAGCACAGAGAGAGACTCATAAACAATCATGCCCTTGCCCTGATAACCGGGCTTGAGTGATCCACCCCCGTAGGCATCATTCATTGTTTTCTCCCCCGGCATCACCCTGCTCATTACGCCACTGTTGGTAGCGCTCCAGATCCGTGCGGGTCAGTTTAAGCGTGCGCGATATCACAGCGACATCATCTATTAGCCCCAACGCCACAATCGGGTCAGGGATAGCGTCCAGCGGCATCAAAAAGTAAACCAGCGCGCCAGTGATCGTTAGCAAGGTACCCCAGGGAACCGTTCGGTATCGCCCGGTTACCCAATCCCGTAGCAATGATGCCAGCAGGATCAGGTCCGAAAACGTCTCCCCCAGCCTGGCCTTGAACTGGTCAGAACGATTGAACACTGCCTGGACCAGCCAGCGGGTGGCCGTGGCAGAACGAAGGATTCGCCCCGCCCGGCGCCGGGCCTCGACCCGGAACGGATTAACCGGCACTGATTTCCTTGAACAGCGCACGGTATTCATCGGTAAGCTTGTGCCGTGGCTGCATATTGACCAGTGGCGTGGCTTTTTCGTGGGACTCTCGCATCACCACGCTGCTGGAGAGCTTGTTGGCAAGAATCGGCAATCCCTCTTCTTCGAGAGACGCCACCAACTCCTGTGGCAAACGCGCTCTGGGCTGATATTGATTCACCACAATGCCTTCCACCTGCAGGTCATCATTATGGTCTTCCCGGGCTTCCTGAATATTTTCCAGCAGTGTGTACAGCGCCTTGCGGGAAAACGCATCGCAGTCGAAGGGAATCAGCACACGGTCGGCCGCAATTAGCGATGACAAGGTATAGAAGTTGTACGCAGGCGGGGTATCCACAAAAATTTCGTCGAAATCCTTCGCCAGTGCTTTGAGTAAACCGCGCAATTTATAGATCTTGTGTTTGGACTCAAGCATATGCTCGATTTCCCCCAGCTCGCCGTCAGACGGCAACACAAAGAGGTTTTCAAACGGCGTGCCATGCACATAGTCACGCGGGTCTTTTTCTTTCAACCGAAACGACAGGGTCTGTGCAAAGAAAGTCCCGATATTCGGCTTCGGACCGTGGCCGTTGCTGTACGCCGGCATGCCCAACAAATACTGGCTGGCGTTACATTGTGGATCCAGATCGACAACCAGGGTGCGCTTGCCTTCCGACGCGCTGATCGCGGCCAGATTGACCGTGATACTGGACTTCCCCACGCCCCCTTTCTGATTGAACACCACTCTACGCATTCCTTGTTCTCCTTAAACAGCAAGTATTGGCGTTGCCGAATCATACACAGCCTGCAAAGCCACTCACAGTGCCAAAGCGACAGCCACGACTTGCCGCTCAGACTGTCCACAGAAACTGTGGATAACCTGGTGAATAACCGCTGAGCGGAATCGGCAAACCGGGGTGAACCAGACGCAAGTTACGGTTCGATTAAAAAACACTCAAATTAAACGATGGCACGAAATCTATTTACTTCCCCTTGCTGAGATTTACCAATGGAGCTAAAAGTAAACAAAGTGTTTCGCTTTTCGGCGCATCACTGGCCAGCGTCGTTCACAGCTATTCTCAGGTGTTTTATATGTCTCAGCCATTTTGCGTGCCGCCAAGGACTAGCACTCTCAAGGCTATCCCCGGTGATGCGGGGCTGCCCCTTATCGGCCATACACTGGGTTTCATGCGCGATCCGATCGGGTTAATGCGCAAACGCTACGATACCTACGGTCCGGTATCCTGGAGCAGCGTATTTGGTTTACGCATGATCCAGATGCTCGGCCCTGACGCCAACCAGTTCGTCATGCTTAATCGGGGCGATCTGTTTTCTAACCATGATGGCTGGGATTATTTTATCGGCCGGTTTTTCCATCGCGGTATCATGTTACTGGATTTCGAGGAGCACCGCTGGCATCGCAAGATCATGCAGCAGGCCTTTAATAAGGACGTGCTGAAAGGCTATCTCGACCGCATGGGACCACACATCGCCAGAGGAATTCAGGACTAGCACAGCATCAATCAATTCAAGGTGCTTTCAGAGGTAAAGCAGTTGACCCTGGATCTGGCCACGGATGTGTTCATGGGCTATGAGCTGGGACCGGAGGCAGACTCCCTCAACAAGGCCTTCGTGGATACGGTCCGTGCTGGCACAGCCATCGTACGTACCAACGTGCCCGGGCTGCGCTGGTCCAAAGGGCTTAAAGGCCGGCGCGTTCTGGAAGCGTTTTTCCGCAAGGAATTACCCGCCAAGCGCACCAGCCAGGAGTCGGACCTGTTCAGCGCGCTGTGCCATGCCAGCACCGAGGACGGTGAGCGATTCAGCGACGATGATGTGGTCAACCATATGATATTTCTGATGATGGCTGCCCACGACACCACCACGATCACCCTCTCCACACTTTTCTACTATCTCGCCAAGAGTCCCGAATGGCAGGAGCGGCTGCGCGAAGAGAGCCGTGCCTTGAACAAACGGGAGCTGGAGTATGACGATCTACCCAAGCTGGAAGGTATCAGCCTGGCCATGAAGGAAGCCTTGCGGCTGTGCTCACCGGTACCCTCCCTGCCCCGCAAGACTGTCAAGGATGTGGAGTATGAGGGCTTCTTTATTCCCGCTGGCAGTTTTATCAACGTGGTCCCCTATTTCACCCATTATATGGAGGAATATTGGCCAGACCCGGAGCGCTTCGACCCGGAACGATTCAGCCCTGAACGGCGTGAAGACAAGGTGCATCCCTATGCCTGGATGCCTTTTGGTGGCGGTGCCCACAAGTGCATCGGTCTACACTTTGCCGACCTGCAAGTGAAAGCAGTTCTACACCAGGTCTTGCTCAGCTATCGGTGGTCGGTACCCGCCGACTACGAAATGCCAGTGGATACCAGCAGCCTGCCAGTGCCTGCCGATGGTTTGCCGGTAAAACTGGAAAAAATATGAAGCAAGTTACGAGTTACGAGAGCCACTAGGCTTCCATGAACGTTTCTCTTCGAAACCCGCTTCTCGCAACTCGGTACGCCTTGCTATCAAGCTTGGACCAACACCCCCTGGCGCATAGTAACCAACTCCTCCGCCGCAGTTGGATGAATCCCCACGGTGGCATCAAAATCCGCCTTGGTGGCCCCCATCTTGATCGCTACAGCGAACCCTTGCGTAATCTCTGCTGAGTCTTCACCGGCCATATGCAAACCAAGCACCTTGTCGGTGGCATCGTCCACAATCAGCTTGATAAGTGAGCGCTCCTGTTTGTCCCCCAAGGTGTAACGCATGGGCCGGAACGCACTTTTATACACCCGCACCGCCGGCACGCGGGCCAACGCCTGCTCCTGCGTCAAACCAACCGTACCAATATTGGGGTGGCTGAATACGGCAGTGGCAATGTTGTGATAATCCATCGCCGCCTCAGGCTTGTGCTCACCATAAAGCTGCGCAGCCAGCCACATGCCCTCCGCCAGTGCCACCGGGGTTAATTGCACGCGATCAATCACATCGCCAAGCGCATAGAGACCGTCAATGCTGGTAGCAAAGCCGTCATCAACCTTGATAGCGCCACCCTCTGTCATGGTCGGCGCAGCGCCCTCAGCGAACAAGTCATCCAGCTTGGGGATACGCCCGGTGGCATAGAAGACTTCATCGAATACAGCCTGCTCACCGCTTTGATAGGTAACGTGTTTTTCGTCGTTGATCGCCTCAATACTGGCAACGTCCGCATTGAATTTCAGGGTTACGCCCTGCTCCTTCATCTGCTCGGCGATAAACTCACGAATGTCCTGATCGAAGCCACGCAGAAACAGATCGCCACGGTAGACCTGCGTCACCTGACAGCCCAGGCCGTGCAGGATGCCCGCAAACTCCGTGGCGATGTAGCCACCCCCCACCACGGCAACACGCTTGGGAAGCGTGTCCAGATAGAACAAGTCGTCGGAAATGCGCACATGCTCGCGGCCTGGCAAGTCCGGCACGAAGGGTTTGCCACCTACCGCCACCAGAATATGGCGCGCCGTCAGTACAGTTTCACCCACGGAAACCTTGCCGCCACCCAGCACCTGCCCGTGACCTTCAAAAATGGTCACTCCGGCCTGATTCAGGATCCGCTGGTAAATACCGTTCAGCCGGCTGATTTCACGACTTTTGTTATCACGCAGTGTGGGCCAGTCAAAATCCCAGCCTTTCACGGTGTAGCCATAATCTTCAGCCAATGCGAATTCCTGGGGGAAATGGCTGCCGTACGAAAACAGTTTCTTGGGCACGCAACCGACATTGACACAGGTGCCCCCGAAAAAACGCTCTTCGATAATCGCAACGTTGGCGCCATGGGAGGCAGCCATGCGTGCGGCGCGTACGCCACCTGAGCCGGCACCGATTACAACAAGATCAAATTCCGTGGTCACTGAAAACTCCTCTTCGTTTTGTTCATTGTGATGGCTGCGACAATCAGCACAAACGCAGCCATTCGATAATGCTTATAGCTGCCGCCAATTATGGACCGGTCCCAATGCCCTGCCAGCGTATAAACGGCTGCTTTTCACTGGGGCGACCTTCACGCAGATACAGGCCCGCTTCTACTTGCGGCCACAGTCGGTCCAGGGGAATCGACTCACCATTACTGCTAAGCATACGAGCATGATACCGGCGTAACTGGCGAGGCTCGGTCACACCGCAAGAGTGGGCGATGGTTTCCACTTCCTTGACCAGATTGTTATGGAAGTGCGCCACCCGCTGGGACTTTTCCGCCGGCACCAGCCCGCGCTGTAATCGCGGATTATGCGTGGTGACGCCAGTCGGGCAGGTATTACGGTTGCACTGCAGTGCCTGAATACAACCCAGAGCAAACATATAGCCCCGCGCGGACACGCAGAAATCCGCTCCCACGGCTATCGCCCAGGCTACCATGCTGGGAGTTATAAGCTTGCCCGACGCAATAATACGAATACGGTCTGTAAGGCCGTAGCCATCGCGAAGATCCACCAGTAACGGTAAGGATTCCGCCAGATACAAGCCGACATCATCCATCAATGACATGGGGGCCGCGCCGGTACCGCCGTCACCACTATCGATGGTGATAAAGTCTGGCGCCGACTCCAGGCCACGCGCATGGATGGCCAGAAACAAGTCCTCCACCCACGCCCAGGCGCCGAGCACACATTTGATGCCAGTGGGCTTGCCGCTCACCTCGCGCACATGGGCAATCAAGTCCAGTAGATCTTCCGCGCTATGTACATCTGGCTGGCCATTGGGGCTAATGGACGCCTGACCTGCCGGAATACCGCGAATGTCGGCGATTTCCTGGGTGACTTTAGCGGCGGGCAGAATACCGCCCTTGCCCGGTTTGGCGCCCTGGCTGAGCTTGATCTCGATCATCTTGACTTGTGGCCGCGCCGCAATTGCAGCAAGCCGTTCATCATTCAGGTTACCTTGCGCATCACGTACGCCGTAGCGAGCAGTGCCCACCTGAAAGACCACATCACAACCTCCTTCCAGGTGGTAAGGCGATAGCCCTCCTTCCCCGGTATTCATCCAGCAATTGGCAATAGCTGCGCCGTGGGA
This sequence comes from Alcanivorax sp., assembly GCF_002726155.1. Lineage (GTDB taxonomy): Bacteria > Pseudomonadota > Gammaproteobacteria > Pseudomonadales > Alcanivoracaceae > Alcanivorax. Next base: position 57,169 of record NZ_PBSH01000004.1, read on the forward strand.
CAACGCCTGAACCGCCGGACGCGACAGGGCGCCAAAGCTCATACCGGAGACATTAAAGAAACTATGCGCCACATAGGGCTGATCACAGTGCGGGCCAATCATCAAAGGCAGGGTTTTCGCCGCGTTCTTCTCCAGCGTCGGGTACGGGCAGTTCATGAAAATAACCCGTCCTGCCCCAATTTGCTTGGTAGAGCCGAAAGCCATGGTGTTGCTCAGGTCCTTGGCGGCCCGGTAAACCCAGGCACGCTGCGCCCGGTTAAAAGGCAACTCCTCACGGTCCATGGCAAAGAAGTATTGGCGAAAAAACTCACCAAGAGTCTCGAAAAAGTAGCGAAAACGGCCGATGAGCGGGTAATTACGGCGAATGGCGTGACGCTTCTGAAAAAAACGGTCTTGTAGCCATAACCCAACAGCCACCAGCGTTAGCAGCAACACCAGCAGTAAAAAGCCCAGCTCCAGCCAGGCAATGGTGCTGTTCAACCAGGGTTCCAGGTACTCAGGAAACATTCGCTCTCCTCGCTCGCTGTATTCGCAGCTGGGTGGCTCAAGGCGGAAATGTGCGCCAGCGCACTTGGGTCACCCCCAGCGCAATAGTATGATGTCAGTCCGTCGTTTTTGTTACGCTTGGCGGCCAGTGTGGTCAATTCGTCTGGTGCTGGCCAGAAAGAAAAAAGAATGGCGTTATCATGGGGGTAACGCTTGGCCATAAGCCAGAACGACGGAAGAACAACAAATTAACGGTGTTCACGGTGCCCAACAAGCATCTTGCTACACCAGTGAAGGGGTACGGGGTTCAATGCGGGTTTTATTGACCAAATCCTGGCTGTCGGGGGCTTTTGCGGCTGGCTGTATGCTAGTCGCCAGCAACAACGTACAGGCAGACAATATCTACAAGTACCGCGCTGCGGATGGCACCATCCTGTTCACCGATCAAGCTCAAGAACAGGTGGGCCAACAATACACCCTGCTATCCGTTCGCAAAGGCTGGAGTTACACTCCGCGCGCCCTGTCCAACGCCCAGCGTGACCAGTACGACACCATCATTACCCAGGCGGCTACCCGTTTCCGTGTAGACCCTGCACTGGTCAAAGCCGTTATTCATGCGGAATCGCTGTTCAACCACAACGCCATTTCACGCGTGGGTGCCCAAGGGCTTATGCAGCTGATGCCCGAAACCGCGGCCTACCTGAAAGTCAGTAACCCTTTCGATCCGCGTGCCAATATCACCGGCGGCACGCAGTTCATTGCCTACCTGAAGAACAAGTTTTCTGATCTCGACCATATTCTCGCCGCCTACAATGCCGGCGAAGGCAATGTGCGACGCTATGGCGGCATTCCGCCTTTCAAGGAAACCCAGGCTTACGTGAAGAAAGTGAAACAACTGCGCCAGCGCTATGCACACCAGTTCGTGGCTGAGTTGGGGGAAGAAACGGTGTTTGCGTCACGGTAAGCCGTCCCCACCCCTTCAGTCAGGTCCGTCAACACCAGTGTTGGATTACGCCTTTCAGGCTAATTCAACCTACAAAATACAAAACCAGCGTTTGATCATTGCTGCGTAGGTCTGATTAGCCTAAAGGCGTAATCAGACAACAAACCCAACGCCCATCAAATCTCCACACCCAGCCACTGCCCATCATAATCAATTCGAAACTGCTCGAGCTGATAACTTGATGTCTGGCATTTACCGCTGCGCAGCGAAAACGTTAGCCCATGCCCCGGGCAACGCAATTGATCATTCATGACCGTACAACGGTCGAGCGGAAAGTCCGCATGGGGACAGCGTCGCTGCATCAGCCAGGTGCGACCGTCTTCATGAATCAATAGCAACTCCTTGCGCCCCACGGTAACAGGCAGCCGCAGGCCGTCGTAAAGATCCATGATGCGGATAAGTCGATGAAACATTTGCCCCTCACCGGATTCCGTAACGTAAAAAGCCCGCAGAAGCGGGCTTTTTACTGTGCTGCGAAGCAGCCGGTCGGTCAAGCCGGCATTAGTTGCCGTGCTTTTCCGCCAGATAGAACCAGGTATCCAGCACCGAATCCGGGTTAAGGGAAACAGACGAGATGCCCTGTTCCATCAGCCACTTGGCAAGATCCGGATGGTCTGACGGGCCCTGACCACAAATACCGATGTACTTGCCTTGAGCATTACAGGCGTCGATGGCCATCTTCAGCAGCTTTTTCACCGCCGGATCACGCTCATCGAACAGGTGGCTGACAATACCGGAATCCCGATCCAGGCCCAGCGTCAGCTGAGTCAAATCGTTAGAACCGATGGAGAAGCCGTCGAAGTGCTGCAGGAACTCATCCGCCAGCAAGGCGTTGGTTGGCAGTTCGCACATCATGATGACACGCAGACCGTTCTCGCCTCGCTTAAGACCGTTTTTGCCAAGCAGATCAATAACCTGCTCTGCTTCACCCACCGTGCGTACGAATGGCACCATGAGTTCCACGTTAGTGAAGCCCATCTCATCGCGGACTTTCTTCATGGCACGACATTCGAGTTCAAAGCAGTCGCGGAAGTTTTCGCTGATGTAACGGCTGGCGCCACGGAAGCCCAGCATCGGGTTCTCTTCTTCAGGCTCGTACAGCTTGCCGCCGATCAGGTTGGCGTATTCGTTGGACTTGAAGTCCGACAGACGCACAATCACTTTCTCAGGATGGAAGGCCGCTGCCAGGGTGGAAACGCCCTCAACCAGCTTCTCAACGTAGAAATCGACCGGATCGCCGTAACCGGCAGTCCGCTTGTCTACGTTCTGCTTCACGTCTTTGGGCATGGAGTCGTAGTTCAGCAGCGCCTTGGGGTGCACGCCAATCATACGGTTGATGATGAACTCCAGACGGGCCAAGCCCACACCCTGGTTCGGCAAGCCAGCGAAATCAAAGGCCCGGTCCGGATTACCCACGTTCATCATGATCTTGAACGGCAGTTTGGGCATGGACTGAATGGAGTTACGCTGAATATCAAACTCCAGCTGACCTTCGTAGATCTTGCCGGTGTCGCCCTCTGCACAGGAGGCGGTCACTTCCTGGCCATCTTTAAGAATATCAGTGGCGTCACCGCAGCCAACGATGGCCGGCACACCCAGTTCGCGAGCAATAATAGCCGCGTGACAGGTACGGCCGCCACGGTTGGTAATAATGGCCGCAGCACGCTTCATAACCGGTTCCCAATCCGGGTCGGTCATGTCGGTTACCAGTACGTCTCCAGGCTGAACCTTGTCCATTTCCTTGATGCTGGTTACCACGCGCACCTTACCCGCACCGATGCGTTGGCCTATAGAGCGCCCTTCTACCAGCACCTTACCGGTCTGCTTGAGCAGGTAGCGTTCCATCACGTTCACGTCGGAACGGCTCTTCACGGTCTCCGGGCGAGCCTGAACGATGTACAACTTGCCATCGTCGCCATCCAGCGCCCATTCGATATCCATGGGCATACCGTAGTGTTTCTCGATTTCAATCGCCTGGCGTGACAGGTTTTCGATCTGCTCATCCGTCAGGCAGAAGCGAATGCGCTCATCCTTGTCCACGTCAACGATTTCAACAGACTTGCCCGCGCTGCCTTCAGCGCCATAGATCATTTTCTGCATCTTGCTGCCCAAATTGCGACGCAACACAGCAGGCTTCTTGTTCAGCAGCGTTTTCTTGTGAACGTAGAATTCGTCCGGGTTAACCGCACCCTGTACGACCATCTCGCCCAACCCGTAGGAAGCAGTAATGAAGACTACGTCCTTGAAACCGGATTCAGTATCCATGGAGAACATCACGCCAGCAGCGCCCGTCTCGGAGCGCACCATGCGCTGAACACCGGCGGAGAGAGCTACCAGTTTGTGGTCAAAGCCCTGGTGAACGCGATAGCTGATGGCGCGGTCGTTAAACAGGGAGGCGAATACCTCTTTAACCGCAATCATGACACTATCAACGCCACGGATATTCAGGAAGGTTTCCTGCTGACCGGCGAAAGACGCATCAGGGAGGTCTTCTGCCGTTGCGGAAGAGCGCACGGCCACGGGCAGGTCTGCGTTGCCTTCGCCGATCTGGGCGTATGCATCACGGATAGCCTTGTCCAGCTCAGGCTGGAACGGCGCATCAACCACCCACTGACGGATCTCTTCGCCAGTCTTCGCCAGCGCTACCACATCTTCAACGTCCAGCGCAGACAGCGCTTCGTTGATCTTTTGGGTCAGGTTGTTGTGCTCAAGGAATTCACGGAAGGCTTCAGCGGTAGTAGCAAAACCGCCCGGAACGGAGACACCCGCTGCCGACAGATTGCTGATCATTTCGCCCAGGGATGCGTTCTTGCCGCCTACGTGCTCAACGTCATCTTTACCCAGGTCCTGAAACCAGACTACATATTCCGCCAAGGTCATCTCCTTTTACGTGTTACTGGTTGGTTTGTTGGCCAAAGCAGTGTCGGCACACCTTGTGCCGATAGCGCCATAATGAGTGGCTGCACAAGGTGCCGGATCAAATCGAGCCGACATTCTACTCAAAACCGAAACAGTTTGCCTGCCCCCTCTTTCAGATTTGGCCGGTATTTGGGCATCACTTTGGTCAACACCTTGTACCGCCTCACTCTACTGGCGGACATCACGAGCTATCTCATTGAAAATGAAGAGGTATTCTATCAGGGTAGAATTATTGAGCGCAGTGTAGTGCCTGTGTCTTGCCCGGACAATGCAAGGCATCTCAAACTGCCCGACGGACCGGCCAATGCCGTCAGATAGCACTGGCTGCATAACGACACACCGTCTAGACTGGCTCCATTCAAAACAACGACTTACCGCAGGAGCGGCACTCGAGCCATGAATCACCTGCTCCAGCGCTCATCCAAAGGGCGCAATGAGCGGCACTCCAGCGACCGAGCAATGGGCAAACGTAATGAAACGAAGCGCTTTTTACCTTTCAGACGGCACCGGGATTACCGCAGAGACTCTTGGTCACAGCATGCTGAGCCAGTTTGGGGATATCGAATTTGTGCAAATCACCCTGCCCTTCGTTCAATCCGATGAGCAGACCCGCGAAGCCGTTGCCCGCATCAATAAAGCAGCAGCAGAAGATGGCGCCAAACCTGTCGTCTTCTCAACGCTGGTCAACACCGATCACCGCGCTATTCTGCACAGCTGTGATGCCCTGATCCTCGACCTGTTCGGCGCCTTTCTTCGCCCACTGGAAGACGAGCTCGGCGTGCGCTCCAATCACAAGATTAACCAAAGTCACGCCATCCGCGACGCCGAGTCCTACCGCATTCGTATCAATGCGGTGCATTTTGCCCTGGATAACGATGACGGCGCCCGAACTCGACACTATGATCAAGCCGACATCATTTTGATTGGCGTCTCCCGCTCCGGCAAAACGCCCACCTGCCTCTATCTGGCGCTGCAGTTCGGGCTATTCACCGCCAACTACCCGCTCACCGAAGACGATTTCGACGACCTGCGTCTACCCAAAGCTTTGGTCGAACACAAACACAAACTCTTCGGCCTCACCATCGACGCCGACCGCCTCAGCGCCATTCGCAGTGAGCGCAAAGCCGGCAGCAAATACGCCTCCCCTCGACAATGCGACATGGAATTACGGGCCCTTGAAGCCATGTACAACAAACACAATATTCCGTATTTGGATGCGACAGAGCTGTCTATTGAGGAGATCAGTACGCGAGTTCTGGCCATGAAGGGGTTGCAGCGGCGGTTACAGTAGCGACCAGCATATAAGTTTGTGCCTGAATAAAGCCATAGTTAATCTGACCTAAAGGCTTTAATGTTATGTAGTCAACAAAAATCAAGAAGCCAAGCTGGCAGGAAAACAGGTAAATTGAAGCGCCCTTTCACCACAATATAACGTAGCACATAGAAAAGGCAGCATTGATGTCTTTCAGGGAAAATACCACGACTCCGACGTGAGCTATGGATGAGGGGAGCGCTAAGCACTGCCCCCAAAAGCTCAAATTGCCAATCAAGCCAGCAGGCTTTTAGTTTTCTTTGGCTCTAACAGAAGCGCGAGCTTCCCCAGCAGTTCCTCAAGGGCGCCTCCAAGCCCACAATATTTCCGTTCCTCGCATTTGCATTGCCTGCGATATTACTAACAAAAGCCGTTGTTCTATCACTAATATCAAGTGTAAATGCATCAGGGGCATACATTGCCCAGCCTACGGGGACAGCGTTTGAATAGCCAGGGTACCGTACATCTTCTTTCTGAAAGGACAAACCAAAAAGTGAAGAAGACACGTCAAGCTGATGAACATTAGATAAATTATAAGGCAGTTGATAAGTATTGTTATCCAAAGATGCAACAGAAGTATTCAAGCCAGCGGCAAGCTGGTTAATGATCTTTTGCTCCATCTGACCTTGAATTAACCCTTTGATCAGATTAATTAGCCCAGACGGTAGGCCACTCGAGCGTTCAATCGATAAGGAGTCCACAATTGCTGCCACGGCACCTTCAACGCCACCATGAGTATTACGACCAAGATTCAAATTGGAAATTAATGCCTGACTCCTTCTGTTCCCAAGCACGGATACCGGCGAATTTCTTGTCACTCCATCGAAACTAACTGTGAGATTGCGAAACTCCTCACATATAAAAAGCACGCACGCCTCATCATTATCAAGTCCTAAAGACCTATCAGGCTCATTAAGGCCAAAAACGTTAACGCCTGACCCTCCTAAGCTACCAGGACATGGACCCGTTAAAGGCCCACAGGTAACAGCCACATCCTGAGGGTTTCTTCCCCGCCCCTGTTCCTGTAGGTCAAGTTGAGCATTACCGCTCATAAAACCACTAAAAACATTCAGTGACCCAAAAGACATCGGCCCAGAAACCTGCTCCCCCCCCATGCGAACGCCAACAACTTCACGCAGCGTTGTGCTGCCATCATTCTTAATTGCAAACTGGAAAAAGGGTCTATTGATGATGAAATCTTTTAGTTGATCTTGAATGCTTTTATCAATATTCGTGCCTACGCAAGTTCCATTTCCGCAGTCCCTCAAAAGACCCGGCTTCTGAATGCTCCCTAAAACGGGATTTTGCGTAATGCATTGCCCACTGCTATTTGCGACACACCCCAGAGAAAAATTATCTATATCTAGATCGCAACCATCTGTACCGTTAACACCCCCACAACCAAGCTGAAGCTTGTCAATGTTCATATTGAGCCTCAACTCTGCATCTAATCCCGCCTTATAAAAAGTATATCCATTTGTGAACTCTTTATTCATTTGCAACAGAGCTTGCCCGGTCACGTCAGCCAACTGTTCATCTTTAAGCTCAACCATAGCCTGCACGGCTTGCGAGAACAGCAAAAAAACAAGTGCAAAAAAGCAACCAGAGGAATTTATCGGCAATAATCGGAAGCTGGATTTTATTTTAATTCTCATTAGCAATACCCGAAGATGTTATTCTTAAAGGCCTTAGCCGATATTCGTACTTATTGTTGTTCCAGTGTCAGTGAAGTATAAACTTTCGCTGATGGAATAATCATGGAGCCCAGATTTTTACCGCCGAATTCGAGTCTTCCAATCTCAAGAGGATCACCAGCACCACCACCAGGCTTAGTTGCCAATGCCCCAATATTCAGATTGTTCTCAATGCGCAGTTTTGGTTTACCATCAGCTTCACCAGAAGCCGACAGGAGATCGATTTTCCCGCCACCACCAGCAAGAATGGAGTTAGAAGGAATTTCGATATCGCCTGTAATATCCGCTAAGCGCACATCTACATTCAATTTATTCAAATTGGGTTCGGCAAAGGAAATATAGGTTCCGTCATCATGTCCATGACCGCTACCGGTGTCATTGGAAAAACCATTATTAAGGTTTGCCAAGCTGAGGAAGCCGCCGAAGTTAATCGCATCTCCATTCAATGAAGGGAAAATCTTGAAAACGAATTCGTCCATTTCCAGGTTCATATCAATGTAGCTACCGTAAACCGGAGACTCCATGCGAGGCACATCGCCTCCACCGAACATCCCGCGAAGCTGCAACCGTACTTCATTGGAAGAAAGATTCAGACCGTCCCCAAGGGACACACCGACGCCCATATCATTGGTGGCAAACAGCAAGTCAGCCCCCATCAAACCAATGGCTAGGCCATCAGCGGTTGGGTTGCTCGGGTCGTGATAACTGGTTTGGAAGTCCGTATCGCCGATCATCAGGTGGGTACCATTTTCCCAGCGGGAGCGATCCGGTCTCCCGTTGGCGTCGGCCCCACCCTCTGTCTGGATGGCAGCAACCACATCCATGGTAAATCCGGGGGATCCCGGCGTGGCACCATCTCCTGACTGTGGGTAGAGGTACCAGTTGGTACTAATATCGCCAAGGGTATAGATTAGAGCCCACCCTTCATCAATATTGTTTGCAGCTGAAACACCGTCGCGATAGACGACCTTGGAAGAATAGGCATGAAGACCCCATTCACGATTTATAATCGCAAGCCCTGTGTCTGAAGGCGCAATATCCAGGAGTTCAGTGGGAAGTACCCCGCCCGTTGAGGTGGCGCAAGCCGATGGGGTGCTACCATAGGTGTTGGCACCACCAAAACAGATGCCCCCAACACTTTGATGAGCCGCTGAAACGGTATCCAGTGTTAGATAGCCGAACTCAATATCCTTTCGATTCTGCCCCAAGGTCGTCGGCATACTGATGGGTTGCGTAAATTCCAGATATGATTGCCCCTCATTACCACTATCTTCATATCTGGCTTCGCCAAGAACAAATTGGAAATTATCGGCTAGATCAAAACCCAGTGAAGCCGTCAGGCCTTGTGTGAATGTACCGTCATCCGGTAACCAAGCACCCTGAGGGCGCAGCTGCAAATCAAAGTCCTCGATGCCACCGCGCCAGCCAAACAGGAGCATGGGAATGGATTGCTCATTGAACTGAAACGCCGTCGACGCTCCATTGGCAACATTGGCAAAAACATCAAAAGTGAGATTCAAGTCAGTCCGCGACCCCGGAGCGCTACTCACAACGATTCCGTCAGAGTTTACTCCCACCGTTCCCTGGTGCATGTCAAACAGGAAACCGAAGTTGTCCAATTGCACCTCCGTACTCCCTGCCGGCCCCATTCGATAAAACAGACGACCGGGCTGCCCCATGGTCCATGTATTCGGATCCGGGTCGGTGTTATCAATATCCCCGATGTTAACAATCACACGTGCCTGATCTGCACTGAGTGATGAGTTGGCGAACCCGCCGTCACCAAAAACGGCAAAACGCCCACCCGCATCCAGGGCTACGGCCCCGAATGAACGTGATGTGTCTGTGACAGACAAGCTATCCATCTGCACACGCATCCGGTTCCAGGTCGCATCAAGGCCCAGGCCAGAACGGCCCTCGTTATTGGTGTAGGAATCGATGGCCAATGCAAAATCCAACGCCTGGCTTGCAGCTGTGCCATCCAGATCAATCGGTTTGATCGCAAACTGGTTTGCGTCGACGGCTGTACCACCAATGATCAGATGGTTCTGAAGTGAGTTGCTGTTTGCATCAACTTCACCGTTATCCACTTCCCAGCGGATTTGTTCAGCTGTGATCTCGCCCCCTTGCGGTACTTCCAAGCCGATAGTCACACCATCACGGCCTTGCACAGCGCCCATTTCTTGCTCAGAAAGAACTTCCAATGCGTGAACGTTAGAAGAGATAAACAGCATTGCTGCAAAAACCGCAGGCGGCACGTGCGGCAGGTTGTTATTTTTTTCTGTCTTTAAACACATAGCAATCACCGTGTGGAAAGCAGCTGCCGCCTTAATAACCGTAAAGATAAAAATCGCCACCAAACGCAATTCCCGCTTGGTGACCATTGTTATCCGCAATATTCAGGCCCATAAAGGAGCCATTATTGTTGCCTTCCCAACCATTGCCGCTTGGAACAAGCGCATTGGGTTCTACAGCCAGCCCCTCGAAGTACAGCCCGAAACGCACGTCATTGAACTCAAGCCCATCAGCCGCACCCTCTGGATAGCTCAAGCGAAGACCTGGCATCTCAGCCAATCCTGATGCTGCTGCTCCGGAACAATCCCCGCTGGGCAGTAAACAAGTAGAGCCATCCTGGTCGGTAAATTTAGCCTCATTGAAGTAACCATGATAAGCGGCAGTGCCACCGTGGGAATCACCCAACAAGGATGCGTCAATTGCCAAACGCCGTAGATCAATTGACGCGTGACCGTTTTTAAAGACCAACCACTCGCTCTCGCGATTTTTCAATTGAAGGCCGAAGCGGCAATTCATATTTGCCAGGCTGCTACCACCATTAGGAGTATCACAAATAGACAGGGGGGCACCGAGATCGGCTTCCGCGGGACTACTGTTGTAGTAGTACTGAAAGCTCGCGAGAATCCCTTTCTGCCCTGTAACTGTACCCATCTCTGTGTCATCCATGGCTTCGAGGGCCTGGGCGGGATTCGTGTGCAGGCACAACACCACGGCAAGGACAGCAAAAGCTGGGGGGGCTTTTTCAGGAAAAAGCTCACTCATGCGGAGGAAAAATGAACTGGTCATTAATTAGCCCCCAATGTGGTAATTTTCATGTGGTGAATGCGCATACCTTCGATGCGGGAGATCCCCAGATTGGTGACTGGGGTTGCGGCTGAAGGATTCACAAAATAAATGCCGTTATCGGTTGCTGTAGCAGATGGAAGCCCAGCCCCTGTCGCAATATTGACACTATCAAAATCGCCCCAGCGCACGTAGCCACGGGTATCTTCGTTGGGGCTAGCGATGCTGCCATCTGAATTCAGAGCGCAATCCCCTGTGTTACCGACATCGCCACAATAGAAATTGTTATAAATCTCGGGAATGTCAGGAATTCGAGTTAATTCAATAACGAAATCGCCAGTAGCATCGCCTGAACCATTCCTGACAGCATCCAACGTAAGAGCCTGGTAATGCAAAACGCCAAGAGGCAAGAAGGCATCTACATTTTTGAAATACATGCCTTCAGCATCATCAAAATCCGGAACATTATGAAGCGTATCAGCTAACGCGCCGGTATCTTTTTGTCGAACGGAGAAACGGAAGTCACCGGAAAGCGCGCTTTGGTAGGTAATACCCAAGGTATTATCGGCCGTATTTTCCGTTTGCATGAGCCGCAGAATGGCAGGCTTGCCATCAGCTGTTGTGGGTTTACCATGAATGATCGTTTGGCTTTGCAGGAAATCGGCACAGTCCGCCCCTCCCGACGAGCAGTTTGCTGCACCGATAGCTGCGCTAGGGTCACCGGCTACACGGTCTACCTCCAGCTCGCCCCAGAAACTCCAGCGCCAATCTTCTGTTTGGCTGGGGCCAATCAACTCAAGAATCGTTGGCTTTTCATTGCCTGCAGATCCGTCCAGGTAATTGCCTTGAAAATCGTACCCCTCGTAATCAAAAACACGCAGCACGTAAGGGTCATAGATTGAAGCCATGGCACCGATGCCGTATTGGTTTGGCGTCACACCCGCCCCAAGACTATTGCCGTTACCTAGAGGGCAAGCAAGAAAGGTATTGCCATAGGCGCTGCTTCCACCGCAAGCGCTGGAACCTCCATTAAGCGTGGCATACCAGTCCGTGCCGCCGGGCTGGGCCCCATTTGTCATGGACAACCCATAATAACGTGCGTCGCCTCGCTGCCAGCCAACACCATTCACCCCCGCACCGGTCAATTCAATAAAACTTTCCGGCGCAAATCGCATGCTGAAATTATCAAGTGCAAAGGCAAAGCCCGCCCCCTGCACATCTGACAGAGAGTCATCACTGAGTTCAGTAAGGGCTTGCGCTTGAGCGGCGCCCAAGGTGAGGGTCGCAGCCAACAGCAGGTTGGTCGATTGGAGTCTTGGGCGCACTGTGACCTCGTTTTCTTGTTATTCCAGCCTGATTCTTTCATTGAGTACTTTGGTCAGGTCTGATGATCTTTAGTCACAAGGCTACACAGCGTCAAACCGTATAGCAACACTTGTTAACACAAACGCCACGCAGCGTCGGCATTGTTAATCTATAAATATCAGTAGGTTATATGACGTAAACAAAGCGTCTACCAGCCATATGCATACTTGTACTCTATACCTAGAAAACGCCTTGTTACCAAAGTGCACATATAGTGCCGGAATATCTCGATTGGTTATGTTTCATTCAGCTTGACGGTCAAGGCTGATGGTCCCTGCTCACGGGCAACTGGATAAGGAGCCAGGGCTGCCGGTTTGGTGCAAGGACCCAAGGTGGCCATAGCCCAAGCGTGAAAGTGTCGTATCGCGCCGCGAGGGACGTCATTCGCTACGCTCACCCTACGGTCCGACCTTCTGTCGCTGCTCCGCTGCGCTGCAACAGGCCCGGGTTTATTGCACCAGCATGTGCATAAATTCATGCACTGGCATGGAGGCTAGGGACTGGGGATTATTGCAGGCGCCGAGGATCCGTTCCGCTTTGGCTGGGGGGAAGCAGGTCAGCAAATTCTGATGGAACTTGCTCTTCAGCACGGGCATGCCCTCCTCCCTGCGACGTCGATGCCCTATCGGGTACTCCACCTCTGCCGTATCCGTCTTTGTGCCGTCGCTGAAAAATACCTGTATCGCATTAGCGATGGAGCGCTTTTCCGGGTCCAGGTAATCGCGGGTGTACTCTGCGCTTTCCACGATCTCCATTTTATTCCGCAGCGTGTCGATCATTGAATTCTTGGCGTGGAAGTTGTCTTCGTAGTGGTCGGCACTGAGGCCTCCCATGATCAAGGGCACGGCAATCATGTACTGCAGGCAATGGTCCCTGTCCGCCGGGTTGGCGAGCGGTCCCTCTTTGGAAATGATGCGGATGGCAGATTCATGGGTGGTTACGACAATTTTGTCGATCTCATCCAGGCGATTTTTTACCTCCGGATGCAGCAGTACCGCAGCCTCGCACGCCGTTTGCGCGTGAAACTCGGCCGGGAAGCGAATTTTGAAAAGGATGTTTTCCATCACGTAAGAGCCATAACCGCGCTGGAAGCTGAATTGGCGTTTCTCATCCGGCTTGATGGCCTGGTCCTTGTTAGTCTTGCTGAACAGCACATCGTAGAAGCCCCACTGCGGGGCGGTGAGCGCTCCTGGAATTCCCATTTCGCCACGCAGAGCGATATCGGCGAGGCGTACAGCCCGGCTGGTGGCATCCCCCGCTGCCCAGGATTTTCGTGAGCCGGCATTGGGGGCATGGCGATAAGTACGCAGTGCCTGGCCATCAACCCAGGCATGGGAAACCGCAGACAGCATTTGCTCCCGATTGCCACCCATGAGGTGTGAAACCACCGCGGTGGACGCAACCTTGACCAGCAACACATGATCCAGCCCAACGCGGTTGAAGGAGTTTTCCAGCGCCAGCACGCCCTGAATTTCGTGGGCCTTGATCATCGCTTCCAGAACAGCCTTCATGGTCAATGGCGGCTCACCGTTTGCTACCCGTTTTTGCGAGAGATAATCGGCTACCGCCAGAATGCCGCCCAGGTTATCCGATGGATGCCCCCACTCTGCAGCAAGCCAGGTATCGTTGTAATCCAGCCAGCGGATCATGCAGCCGATGTCCCAGGCCGCTTTTACGGGATCCAAACGATACGGGGTGCCGGGAACCCGAGCGCCATGAGGCACCATGGTGCCCTCCACTATTGGACCAAGGTGTTTGGTGCATTCAGGAAAACGCAGGGCAAGGAGCCCGCAACCGAGGGTGTCGAGCAAGCAATAGTGCGCGGTTTGCCAGGCCTCTTCCGATTCGATGCGGTAATCGCGAACGTAGTCGACAATGTCCTGAATGACTTGGTCGTAATCGGGTCGCAGATTCTGGTCGGCATTGCTGGCCATGGTAGAAGCCTCCCTGGATAGGTTGGCTTTCAGGGTCTCCCCCGGGATGGCAGAGGGTCAAGCATTGAAGGAGGTTAATTGAGCGGCTTTTACAGTTGTAGGCCGGGCTCACCCAAGCGTACAGAGAGGAAAGCCATAACCCAACAGTGGATTTGTCGGATTACGGCTTCAGGCTATACATGAAGTGGCGTTAGCTGTGATGAGGCACGCCTACATCAGATGCTGTCCCCGGGAATGCGAACATTGCCTTCCATCAAAACACGGGCGCTACGGCTCATGCTGGCTTTGGTGGCCGTCCACTGTCCATCGACCTGTTTGGCGCCCGCGCCAACCCGCAGCGTACCCGACGGGTGACCGAAGGTAACGCTGTCGCGCTCGCCACCGCCGGCCGCCAGATTGACCAGGGTGCCCGGCACTGCCGAGGCACTGGCGATGGCAACGGCAGCGGTGCCCATCATGGCGTGGTGCAGCTTGCCCATGGACAGCGCTCGCACCAACAGGTCCACATCCTCTTCACCAATTTGCTTGCCACTGGAGGCGGCGTAGCTCTTGGGCTTGGAGACGAAGGCAATCTTCGGGGTGTGCTGTCGCGCTTCCGCTTCTTCGATGTTGTCGATCAATCCCATGTGCTTGGCACCGTAGGCACGGATCGTTTCAAACCTCTGAAGCGCTTCCTCGTTTTCGTTGATGTCACCCTGCAGCTCGGTACCGGTGTAACCGATATCTTCTGCGTTGACGAAAACGGTAGGAATACCGGCATTGATCATGGTGGCCGGGAAAGAGCCGACGCCCGGGACTTCAAGCTCATCAACTACATTACCGGTGGGGAACATGGCGCCCTCCCCGTCTGCCGGGTCCATAAAGTCCACTTTTACCTCGGCGGCCGGAAAGGTTACGCCGTCCAGTTCAAAATCACCGGTTTCCTGGACTTCACTGTTGGTGATGGGAACATGGGCAATGATGGTTTTCTGGATATTGACCTGCCAGATGCGCACAACGGCAATGCCGTTATCGGGGATACGGTCAGCAGACACCAGGCCGTTATTGATGGCAAAGGCCCCGACGGCGGCGGTCAGGTTGCCACAGTTGCCGCTCCAGTCTACGAAAGGCTTATCGATGGAAACCTGCCCAAACAGATAATCCACATCGTGATCGGCCTTTTCGCTTTTTGCCAGGATCACTGACTTGCTGGTGCTGGACGTGGCGCCCCCCATGCCATCAGTGTGCTTGCCATAAGGATCAGGGCTACCAATCACCCGGAGCAAAATCTTGTCGCGGGCTTCGCCGGGAACCTGTGCCGCTTCAGGCAGATCCGTCAGGCTGAAGAAAACGCCTTTGCTGGTCCCGCCGCGCATGTAGGTGGCGGGAATTTTAATTTGTGGTGCGTGAGCCATGGTATTGCTCCTTAAAAAACCCCGGCGGGATCGCCCGGCGGGGTTGGATGTTCGCGTGCTAGCACACTCCTACAGAAAGTCTGGCTGTGGGAGCTCTCTGTGTCCTTTGGGTATGCCTGCAAGCGAAAAGATCGCCTACAGGCAGGTTTCCACAGGGACTTCGGCCTTAACCCGCTTCCGCCATGAACTCGTTGGCGAATTTTTGCAGGATGCCGCCAGCGGAATACACGGACACTTCTTCCGCCGTATCCAGGCGACACAGCACCGGGATGCGCTCTACGTCACCGTTGGCACGGTGCATTATCAGTGTCAGCTCAGCTCGCGGCGCTGGAGTGCCTTCCACATCAAACGTTTCCGTACCGTCGATGTTCAAGGTGTTGCGCGTTGTCCCTTCCTCGAACTGCAAAGGCATCACGCCCATGCCGATCAGGTTGGTGCGGTGGATCCGTTCGAAACCTTCAGCCACGATGGTTTCCACCCCGGCCAAAGCCACGCCTTTCGCCGCCCAGTCACGGGACGAGCCCTGACCATAATCCGCGCCGGCGATGATGATCAGCGGCTGCTTGCGCTCCATGTAGGTTTCGATAGCTTCCCACATGCGCTTCACTTCACCTTCCGGCTCGACCCGGGCCAGAGACCCCTGAATCACATTGCCATCTTCATCCTTGACCATTTCGTTGAACAGTTTCGGGTTGGCCAGAGTGGCGCGCTGTGCCGTCAGGTGATCGCCACGGTGGGTGGCGTAGGAATTGAAGTCCGCTTCCGGCAGCCCCATTTTATCAAGGTAAGCGCCGGCGGCACTGTCTAGCAGGATCGCGTTGGACGGTGACAGGTGATCCGTGGTGATGTTGTCCGGCAGTACCGCCAGTGGGCGCATGCCTTTCAGTGCACGGGCTTCTGCCATAGTGCCTTCCCAATAAGGGGGCCGACGAATATAAGTAGACTGTGGACGCCAATCGTACAACGGGCTCGCTGCACGCACGCCATCGCCCTTCTTCTCGAACATGGGAATGTAGGTCTTGCGGAACTGTTCCGGCTTCACCGCCGACTTCACGATCGCGTCGATCTCTTCATCAGACGGCCAGATATCCTTGAGCATGATCGGGTTGCCGTCCTGATCGTGACCCAACACATCCTTTTCGATGTCGAAGCGAATGGTGCCAGCGATAGCGTAAGCCACCACCAATGGCGGCGATGCCAGGAACGCCTGTTTGGCGTAAGGGTGAATACGGCCGTCGAAGTTACGGTTGCCAGACAACACCGCAGTGGAATACAGATCCCGTTCGATCACTTCTTTCTGGATTTCAGGATCCAGTGCACCAGACATACCATTACAAGTGGTACAGGCAAAGGCCACCACATCAAAGCCTTGCTGTTGCAGTTCTGGCAGCAACCCGGATTCTTCCAGGTACATTTTTACCGTCTTGGAACCGGGAGCCAGAGAGCTTTTCACCCAAGGCTTGCGCACCAGACCCAGCTTGTTCGCATTACGGGCCAATAAACCCGCCCCAATGATGTTGCGCGGGTTCGAGGTGTTGGTACAGCTGGTGATAGCAGCGATGATGACTGCCCCATCCGGCATCAGGCCCTCTTCCTGCTTCCATTCCTTGGCAATGCCACGGCTGCCCAGCTCGGAGACCGGCAGCAAAGAGTGAGGATTGGAAGGACCGGCCAGGTTACGACCAACGGATGACAGATCGAACGACAGCACGCGTTCGTATTCCACTTCTCTCAAACTGTCAGCCCACAGGCCGGTTTCCCTGGCAAATTTTTCCACCAGTGCAACCTGATCATCTTCACGGCCAGTAAGGCGCAGGTACTCAATGGTCTGATCATCGATAAAGAACATGCCAGCGGTAGCACCGTATTCCGGTGTCATGTTGGCAATAGTGGCGCGATCACCTACGGACAGGCTGTCGGCACCTTCGCCGAAGAATTCCAGGTAGGCACCAACAACACGTTCTTTACGCAGGAACTCGGTCAATGCCAGCACCAGGTCGGTACCGGTGATGCCCGGATGCAGCTTGCCGGTCATCTCAACACCAACGATATCCGGCAGACGCATCATGGACGGGTTACCGAGCATGACGTTTTCAGCTTCCAGACCACCCACGCCTACAGAGATGACGCCAAGCGCATCCACCATGGGGGTGTGGCTGTCAGTGCCCACACAGGTATCCGGGAAGGCCACACCATCGCGCACCTGTACCACAGGAGACATCTTTTCCAGGTTGATCTGGTGCATGATGCCGTTACCCGGCGGGATCACGTCCACGTTATCGAACGCTGTCTTGGTCCAGTTGATAAAGTGAAAACGGTCTTCGTTACGGCGCTCTTCCACCGCGCGGTTCTTCTCGAACGCGCCCTCTTCAAAGCCGGGATGCTCTACCGCGAGGGAGTGATCCACAATCAGCTGCGTTGGCACGACCGGATTGACCTGCGAAGGATCACCGCCTTTTTCAGCAATGGCATCACGCAGGCCTGCCAAATCCACCAACGCGGTCTGGCCAAGAATGTCATGGCAAACCACTCGGGCCGGATACCAGGGGAAATCCAGGTCGCGTTTGCGTTCGATCAGCTGCTTGAGCGCATCGGTCAAATCCTGTGGCGCACAGCGGCGTACCAGCTGTTCTGCCAGAATTCGGGAAGTGTATGGAAGTTTTGCATAGGCCCCAGGCTGGATCGAATCGACCGCCGCACGGGTGTCGAAATAGTCCAGCTCGGTGCCGGGAAGGGTTTTGCGGTATTCGGTGTTCATAGCCTGGGACTCTTTTTGACTGTGCTTTCAGAATGGGCTTGGGATTAGATGAAACTGTGGGAGTCTGCCTGCAAACGAAATCTTTCGTCTGCAGGCAGACTGCCACAAAAGGCTATCAACCTCGCTCTGCGATCGGGGTAACGGCACGCAGTTCTTCACCGGTGTAATCCGCGCTTGGGCGAATAATGCGGTTGTCTGCACGCTGCTCCATTACGTGGCCAGCCCAGCCGGTCAAGCGGCTCATCACAAAGATCGGTGTGAACAGCTTGGTCGGGATGCCCATAAAGAAGTAAGCGGAAGCATGGAAGAAATCGGCGTTACAGAACAGTTTCTTCTCGCGCCACATGACTTCTTCACAACGCACAGAAACCGGATACAGCACGGTATCGCCCACATCCTTGCCCAGCTTTTCCGCCCACTGCTTGATGATGGCGTTACGCGGATCGGACTCGGTGTAGATCGCGTGACCGAAGCCCATGATCTTCTCCTTCCGTTCCAGCATGCCCATCATTTCTTTTTCGGCATGATCCGCATCGGTGAACTTCTCGATCATGTCCATGGCCGCTTCGTTGGCGCCACCGTGCAGCGGGCCGCGCAAAGTACCAATGGCACCTGTGATGCAGCTGTGGATATCAGACAGTGTGGAAGCGCAAACACGGGCAGTGAACGTAGAGGCATTGAACTCATGCTCTGCGTACAGAATCAGCGAAACGTTCATCACACGCTCATGCAGCTCGTTGGGCTTCTCGCCACGCAGCATGTGCAGGAAGTGCGCACCGATAGAGGCATCGCCAGTGTTTTCGTCAATACGCACACCATCGTGGCTGAAGCGATACCAGTAACAGATGATGGACGGGAAACAGGCCAGCATGCGATCGACACAAGCTTCCTGGGTCGGGAAGACACCCATCGTGCTAGTGTCTTCCTGTTCCAGATTGCCCAGCATGGAACAACCCGTCCGGATCACGTCCATGGGGTGAGCCTCTTTCGGGATCTGCTCCAGGACGGTTTTCAGCTCCGCCGGCAGGCTGCGCAGACCTTGCAGCTTGGTCTTGTAGGCATCCAGTTCGGCCTGGGTCGGCAGCGCGCCCTTGAGGATCAGGTGTGCGACTTCTTCAAATTCGCAATTTTCCGCCAAATCCTTAACGTCGTAACCGCGGTAGGTCAGGCCAGAGCCAGAAACACCTACAGTGGAAAGTGCGGTTTTACCGGCTACCTGGCCACGCAGGCCCGCGCCGCCGAGTTTTTTTGCTTCTGCCATGATCTATCTCCTTTTGAATCTTTTGTTCAACCGCCGTGGCGGAATCTTTTCTGTAGGAGCGGCGCTTGGGCCGCGAAGGGCTGGCAACGTTGGTCGCTGGTTCGCGGCTCAAGCGCCGCTCCTACAATGATCGTGTTCGCTTAGCCCTTGCCCTTGGCGAAGAGTGCGTCCAGTTTCTGCTCGTAGTCGTGGTAGTTCAGGAAATCATACAGCTCCATACGTGTCTGCATGATGTCTACCACGTCTTTCTGGTGGCCCTGCTCACGAATGCTCTGATAAACCTGCAAAGCGGCCTTGTTCATGGCCCGGAAGGCGCTCAGCGGGTACAGCACCATATCGGCGCCCGCTTCGGCCAGCTCTTCGCGGCTGAACAGCGGCGTCGCGCCAAATTCGGTTATGTTTGCCAGCAACGGCGCATCGCCCAGGCCTTTCTTGAAGGCTTTATAATCTTCCAGGGTATGTACCGCTTCTGCGAAAATGCCGTCAGCGCCCGCGTCGATACACGCGCGTGCACGCTCAATCGCTGCCTCCAGACCGTCTTTCTGGAATGCATCAGTACGGGCAATGATGAAGAAATCATCGTCCGTCTTGCCATCAACAGCAGCTTTCACCCGGTCGACCATTTCATCCTGGGAAACGATTTCCTTGTTCGGACGGTGACCGCAACGCTTCTGGGCCACCTGGTCTTCCAGATGCACCGCGCCAGCGCCAGCCTTGATCATTTCTTTCACTGTGCGGGAAATGTTGAACGCCCCACCCCAGCCAGTATCAATATCAACCAACAGCGGCGTTTCCACAGCACTGGAGATACGGCGCACGTCTTCCAGCACATCATTCATGCTGGTCATGCCCAGGTCCGGCATACCGTAACTGGCATTGGCCACACCGCCACCGGACAGGTAGATGGCACGATAGCCAACCTGTTCCGCCATCATTGCCGCATAGGCGTTGATGGTTCCCATGATTTGCAGGGGCTTTTCTTCCGCGAGCGCTTTACGGAAGCGGCCGCCGGCGGTCAGGTTTGCTGACATGGCGTTCTCCTAGTTATCCGATTTCAGGTTTTCCGCCTTGTGAGCGGCATATTGGGTTTCGATGTTCTTGCGGGCACTACTGATATGGCGGCGCATCAACAGCTCCGCCATCTCACCATCGCGGGCTTCAATGGCTTCCACGATACGGCGATGTTCGTTAAGGGCTTTTTGCGGGCGATTGGCCACCGAGCTGAACTGATAACGGTACATGCGCACCAGATGGTAAAGCTCACCAATCAGCATCTGGCTGAGGGTCCCGTTATGGCTGCCCTGGATAATGCGGTAGTGAAAATCCAGGTCACCCTCGCGCTGGAAATAGGCGGTGTCCTGTTGCAAATCCTGCTGTTGCTCATGCTGGGCCAGCACGTCATAGAGGCCGCTGACTTCCTCCGCTGACATTTGCTCAGCGGCCAATCGCGCCGCCATGCCTTCGAGCGCTTCGCGTACATGGTAGATTTCGATCAGATCATCAAAACTCAGCGAAGCAACACGGGTACCCACATGGACAACACGCTCAAGCAGCTTGCGGGACTCAAGACGTCGAATGGCCTCGCGGAGTGGGCCACGGCTGACACCGTAACGACCGGCCAGCTCGGTTTCGCTGACTTTGGAACCGGGCGGAATCTCGCCACGCACAATATCGTCCTGCAGGCGGGCAAAAACCCGGTCCGCCAGGGTACGTGCAGATTCTGGTGCAGTAACAGACATAAAACAGCCCGATTGTTGACAATTTCAACGACCGGGCTGGACTTTACGCCCTCACGATAGGGACTTCAAGGGCAATTGTTGACAATGACTGACTTAAACCATCAAGGCGCCAGAGGATCGCAACCACCGCCGGGGGCACCAGCGAAGAACTGGACGGCCCCCTGGGAAATGGCCACCAGCATCTCCTGCTGGTCTTCGGTGAGATCGTTCACATTATTGGTCTCGTCAGGCCCTGGTGCAGGCAAGGCATCAATCCACTCTTTCTGCTGGATATAGGGATAATAGCCATCGACCCAAAGGGCGCGAAGACCAGCATCAAAATTGTCATCCCCGGTACGATACATTGGCGTGCAGGCATCATCGAGATCAACACGCCCCTCGATAGTCACCCCAAAGTTCGCAGTGACATCCGGCTGAGCCGCATCCGGCGCCAACAACAGCGAGATGTTGGCAGAGTTTGAATCAGTCAGCGTGCGGGTAACAAAACCCACCGCCCAGCTGTTGGCTGCACTGGTCGGGCAAGTGCCATCCGCTGGGCCAGCCATGACCACACCGTAATCCGGGCTGGAGATATCGCTAATCACATCCAGGCAGAAAACGGCGCTGCCATAGTAGTCCGCACGAGGCTGTTCGTCCGTTACGCTTTTTGCGTTGATTTCGGCGCGATAGTTACCGCTACCATCCTCCGCTGCCTCAATGTCTAGATTGGCAATTTCGGTACAGTCAGCAGGATCGTCCTGGGACAGACAGGCACGCATCAGGCGTACAGTAAAGGGGCCTGCCAGCGCCAGATCATCGATCACGGTCTCATCTGGCTCAGCCTGGGGCGCGGCTTCCAGCTCACCGGACAACGGCAGATCAACGGCATCGCCAACCAGTGTCCCGGTCAGATTCCCTTCGTCATTACTGGCCAAAGAAGAGGCCTGGCTCGGGTAGTTCAACTCGATATCCGTCTTCCCAACCCCGTTTTCTGGCAAGAAATTATTGTAAACAATCTTGTTGAGAAAACGCCCCTGAACCGCCAGGTCGGTATCACCACCGGGCTCAATAGAAACCACCGAGGCATTTTCGAACTGCAGCTTTTCGTTCACTGCCGTAGACGCAGTAAACGCCACTAGCTCCTGCTTGAAATCCGCCTGAGTAGAGCCTCGTGCGGCCAAACCAAGCCCCATGACTTTACCGTTTGGCAAGATCAGCGGTGGCTGCCCCAAAGCTGTGTCATTGGTCAGGCGACCCGGCAAGTTAATGGTAACGATATCTTCACTTGCGGAAGAGGACGGGTTGTCATCCCGGCAGGTGATAATGAGACAAGATCGAAAGCTGTAGTTACCGGCAGCAGTATAACCATTGGCTCGCTCTACCTTGGCCAGTGGCACATTAGGATCCGGATCCATCCCGGCCAACGAGCCGGAGGTCAATTGTGCATTAACCGCAACAAAGAAGGGATCCCAGTCACTGCGAAAATCGGCGTAAACAGCAGTATCAAGAGGTTGCTCATAGGTCTCGGGGTTATTGTCATAAACCTCATGAGCCGCAGTCGGAATTTCCACGACGTCGGGTGTCGCCGGATCCACATCCAGGCCCTGGATCAACGCAGCCACATTGCGACTCTGAGCGTCAGAGGCGGGTTCCCGGAATGGCGAGTTTTTCAAATCGGCCACCGTGACGGCATAACGGGTATAGGCCTCTTGGCTAGGGAATTCGATGCTGCCCAGAGACAAGTAGTTACCTTCAAACAAGGCGTTACCAATCAGGAACTCCACTCCCTGAGCACCATCAGGACACAACGCATTGAACGCCGGTACGGTGACCACATTCCCGTCGGAATCCACCGACTGCTGGTCCGTCGCCGAGGTAAAGAACACCACATTGGTGCCGGTACAGGTATATCCCAGATTGCTCACATGGGGGCCCGCCAGCTCAATCAGCACATCCCCGCGCGAAGAGGGATCACACCCTGCTCCAGCCGGACATCCCGGCACAGTTGCGTCGGAAAAGTCTTCACCGCCATTACACCCGGCTAGCGCCAGAGAGAGCGTGGTCAGGACAAAAAGAAATCGCATATCGGTTTCCTGTGCATTGCGTGGGGTTCGTTACGCTCTTTAAGGGGCCGTCAGAACCAACTCACCAGCCGTCACCTGTTTCAACCCGTCGGTGCCAGGGCGGTTTTCAAAATAAGGAAGAAAAACAACCAGATAGTATTGACCCGGTTCCCTTTCAACGGTTCCCTGCAAGTAGCCATAGCGGTACCAGGTTTCCGGGTACTTACGGCTGAACGGCTGGTCTACGAGCATGACCGGCAAGCCGTTCTTGTCCAGCCAGAGCAACTCAACAGCGAGATACCCCTGCTTGCGAATAAACGCCATCAGCGATACGCGGCTTACCTCATCAGGGAATGAATAAATTCTGGCCCGGTAAGCGGATTCCCCCACCAGAACGGGAGTGTCTGACCCAAAAGCCAGTAGCGCCTCCTTACCGGATTCCAGACTTTGCGCCTCTTCAAGCAAATGCTGGCAACAATCAGCGCGCAGGGCACGATAAGTTTCCAGGTAGTCACCTGAATCCAGGGTTTCATAAGGCGCCGGCGCCGAGCTGGCGGCCTCTCGTTCAGCCCCCATGTCCAGAGGACGACTCACCAGCTGACCTGTTTCATCCACATAACTGATGAAACGGTCGTTCTCGCGGGCCTCCAGCTCCTGGTCCACCTCGGCGCTGGGGCGGTAGTCTTCCACAGACTCACGATCAGAAGAACCCCTGCTCGGTGTTTTCTGACTGGTGGCAGAATCAGCAGCCACAGCAGAGTCGCTTGATGTACCGGTCTTGCCTGACGTGGTCGGACGCTCGAGAGTAACCAGATTTCCCTGTGCATCCGTGTAGACGTACAGCCCGCCCCCTCCGGGTGCGCGCTGGGGCTCACTTTGACTGATGCTTTGCCCCTGACTCTGGCAGCCGGTCGCCAGCGCCACGAGCAGCAAGATCGGCAGGCGCATCAAAACTTGGTTCTGAATGCCAGGCCGACCATCATGATCCTGGCCTCGGTTTTGATATCCAGCCCGGCATAGGGGTTGTACACCACATTGTCGATACCGGTACAGTTGGCTGCACAGCTGGTATCCGCAGGAATTTCATCCTTGCTGTGAAGCATGCCAATACCCAAGTCGATATCGGTATCCGTGTCCCATTTGTACCCCATCCCCAAGCTGTAATAGCGCGCCTCGTTGATCGGCACCATGGGGCTACGGCGCTCTTCAGGAATCGCCGACGCACGGGGTTCATAGCCTGCACGCAGCTGGATACGGCCAGTCAGGTCATAGGCGGCACCAAAGGCCAGATTCCAGGTGGACTGGAAATTCAGCGGATAACTTAATTGTGTAGACGTGGATCCGGGCGAAAACAAACGCGCCAGACTCAGCACCGCAGAACTGCGGTCGAAGACGATATTAAACGCATCCCACTCCTTGTAGTCTGCCCAAACCGCGTCCACATTGAACTGCAAGCGCTCAGTGGGCTTGATCTTGATACCGGTCTGGAAGGTAGCGGGCATGGTCAAGTCCATACTCACCGAGCCAACTTCTTCACTGCCGATCCGTGAGGGAATCCCCAATACCGCCAACGCCAGTGCGCCTGTAGCAGAACTACCGATACCATTAACGGTTTCCTGGGTCGCATTGGAATAGGAAATCTTGTAATCCCCTTTCATGTGCGTCTTCGCTTCAGAGCGCCACACCGCCCCCCAGGCAAACCGATCGTTCGGCTCCCACAACACACCCAGGTTATAGGAGGGACTGAATCGCTGATCCATGGAGACTTCCAGTGACGCCAGGTTCTTGAAAGGCCCCAGCCCTTCATCCGGATTACAGATCCCGAACAAAATCAGATCCAGTGCGATATTGGACTCACCAGCAAAGGGCGCACAAATACTTTCATCAATCACCCGGGCAAAGCCCAATAATTCATTGGGCGCGCGGAAATCCTGCTCCAGCGCAATGGCCTGGTAACTCATGCCGATGGATGCACCAATAGAGAGTTCGTCATTGACCTGGTAGGCCACTGAAGGAGACAAGTAGGTAATACGCTCAAGCGCCACACGCTCGCCCATATAGTTACCGACATCATCTTCATCACGGTAGAAACCGGCCGCCATCGGCAAATATGTAGCCGTACCGAAAGTGAACTTGGACCCTGCCGGGCGAATGGAAAATGCCGGTAGCGGCCCGGCGATCAGTGGCCCGGGGGGCAAATCCACCGTATCGTTAATAAACGGAACATACAGCGATATCCCCTCTACCGAGCTGGTGGCCGTCTTGAAGCTACGGCAATAGTCCACGCCATCGTCCGGCACATCATCACAGACCACGGGATCATCGGAGAAGCCAAAGACATTGTAATCTGGTGGCGCAGAGAATTCAGATTCCAGAGAGAAATCGGCGCCGACAAACTGCAGATCCACACGCCGACCGTCCAGCCGAGCCAGGCCCGCAGGATTAAAATGGATAGACATGACCCCAGGCGGATCCGCGGTGACAGCATGCCCCATACTCATTGCCTTCACATCAATAGCAATGTTGTTGGCTAACTGCGCATGAGCAGAAACGGCCAAAAAACCTGCCACCAGGACGAGAATACGCACGCCGAGCCCTTTATTCTTGTTGTTCATGGCTAGCCCCTTCCAACTGCTTATCACGGCTTATGCCCCGGGTTTCAGGCCTGAAAAATCAATCGGCAAAGAAAGTCCAAGCAGCACATCAGGGGAATCTTCCGTCAAGCCGAAGCCGAAACTGAGGTTGACGATGCGGTTGCTGGAAGTTCGAAGCCCCAACGAGGTATTGATAACACTGGAGGTGGAGTCTTCCGATGCCGCCGTATAATCCTCGAAGAGAAAATTGGTTTCGAAGTTATACGACTGCTGATAACTCGCACTCAGCGACACCTCATAGGACAGCGAATACGCCAGACCCATGGAAAAGTTAACGCTGTCGCCAGGTTGCACTTCATTGAGAATCTCGCCACCCCGAACCTGGTTTAGCCCGGTCGCATCAAACGCATAGGTATAACCGAGCGAACCGAACAGCACGACCGGATCGATCACCTTGCTGGCGCTGACCCCTGCCCCCACAGAATAATAACCAGAGCCGCTGGACACCTCTTCATTCACGTTGATGTCATAGGGGCTATCGCCAGTAGGCGTGCTCAGCGTCGTATACAGAGTGGTATTCATGGCCCCCGGTTTCACCGGGAAGGGCTGATAACGCAGACTGAAAGACACATCCCCCAGTGCAGCCTGGGAGACATCTTTCTGCGTGTCATATTTGTAGGATACGGGCAGACGGGTGTTGAACGTCAGGTTATTCCAGATACCGTAATCCAGCGACAGCGCTGAAGAAAATGCATGCTGCGCATCCTGCTCAATACGAAAACGGCTGATGTCGCCGGTATTTTCGTCAATGGCAATGTCGATTCGGTCATCACGGTAGTAGTTGTAATTGGCCGAAAAATTCAGCGACATTTCGCCACTGGGAAGCAGTGAGTATTGCTTCTCGGCCGCCTGGAAGACCTCTTCCAGGTTTTTTTCCTGGGTCACGTCCTCGTCAGTGGTCTGCAGGGCTTCTCGGGCTTCGTCAACCTCAGCGGCCCAGGCAACATGGTGCGCCAACAAGAGTGCGGCCATGGCTGCCACCTTCCCAGACATCATTTTCATGCAAGCCTTCCTTTATTATGTTTGTTATACGCCACTGCAGGCTGTTGTTATTGGCGGAAGTAGGTTCGTGTCGGCACGTTGATGACCCTCTTCTCCCCGTCATCCTCTGTGATCTGAACCCGGGTTAGTGTGCTGGCCTTATCTGCCCAATTCTCAATCGGTGCGGTAAACACCGGAAACACATCAAACGCCAAACGATTAATGGTGCGCTCATCAAGCAAGCGCAGATCATAATCGGTGAGCTCCAGGCCATCCTGGGGCTCAAAACCGTTCGGGAACACGATGAACAACACGTTTTGGTCCCAGACTTCCTGGAATTTCGTTTCCGTAAAACTGATATTTCCCAGCGCCGGATCCGCCACATAAATATGACCATCCTGGTACTTTTTGAGCACGACGAAGTGTTTGAATCCGCCGTAGGCAATCGGAACAATAGCGGGGTGATCCAGAGACTGAATGTCGGACATTTCCGCCCGAAAACCACCACTGGGGTGGCCCAGTGCCGTGGCCAGACGCTTCATGTCGAGCAGAGAGAAACCGCGGCGCTCCACAATCTTGTCGGTTTCACCAAAGCGCAGCAGGCCTTCCATAATCTGGCGCTCCTGGAACTGCCGTCCCAGATACTGGTTGAGCACGGTGGTCAACGCTGCCGAGCCACAGGAATAGTCATACGCCTGTCGCGTCACGTTGTGGTAGCGGAACTCGGATACCGGTTTCACCACGAGATCACGCTCGCGTAAGGACACCGGTTGAGTCGGGTGTTCATAGTAGATTTCGCCCTTCTGCGGGGGCTTGATCACTACAGCCTCATTGGCGGCGAAGTAAATAAGCGCCACACCCAGCATGGAAGTCAGCATCTATGCAATCCAGCGTTATTGTTATTGTTTGTTTCTTATAGTGGCAGACATGTTAACCACGTCACCCAAGACTGGCAACCATGTTGATTCGCCCGAGGGGCAGACGGCTGGGCTAAACTGTCACCCTCCTGTATACATTAGTCGTGATTAATCGCTCCGCACGAAAAAGCACTCACCTGCCAAGCAAAAAAGCAGGCAACAACAGAGATTAACCTTAATCACTTCCACCCAAAGCTCGAAAAGTGCGTGCAGGACAGGCACCCACTCTTTGCATCTCACTGTTTTGCTGTTCCACGAAGCGGCGAAACTCCAGATTCACCGTGCGTTATCTACAAAAAAAATATGCCCAGGTTTTCACCTGGGCATATTTCATTTATGCAAAAAACACAGTTCTGACTGGCTTGTTACTTGCCGCCGATGCGCAAAGTAGTGCCATTCAGGTTCAGCCCTACAATCTCGATATCACCCAATGGGTTGGTAGATTCAGCACCCAGGCGTTGATTTTCGATACGCATATCAACACCACCTGCGTCACCCAGGGTGGTAAGAGCAACGACTAGGCCATCGTTTACTACATCCACATTGGCAGCGACCGTCAGATCTGCATTACCATTATTTTTAATTGCCAAGCTGTCAAAGAGAATACCGACATCCTCACCGGGTGTAGTTGGCACCGCATTAGCATCAAGAAGACCGCCATTAGTGACAGTAATACCATTGGTAATCGTGGTATCCAGCGCGATCATGGCGCCTTGAACTTCATTACCCAACTGGATGTTTAGGTTAGTTGCGCCAAGAGTAATGGTGCTGCTCTTGAGAATAGTGTTCGACTGAGTCCCGGCGACAATACCCCAAGCGCCAGTATCACGATCAGAGTCGGCAACAGAAAGATCGCCAGTTACGATTTCAATGTTGTTAGGCAGGCTTACACCTACGTTCAATACGCCAGCGCCGCTGTTACCGTCAGCATCGATTTCGATCCCAATTTCACCGCCATTGGTGTTGATCGCCATACCCTCAATAACGATCGCGCCAGAGTCGCCAGTCAGGCTAGAGCCAGTCAAACCATCTTTATCGTGAACGTAAACATCCAAGTTAAGGTTATTGGTGGTGATACCGATATTGATACCATCCTGACCGGTCACACCGGACAGTGCCTCATCCTGCATCGGCTCGAGAGCCAGGGCGCTCATCGGCGCGACGGCTACAGCGGCAGCCAGAGCAAGTTTCTTGAAATTCATATTGTTCTCCTCGTGTGCACAACGTTTTTTGTAATGCTTATGTGCGCCCCAGTCTTCGCAGAGCACACAGTTACGTTAACACAACAGTTACAAAAACAAATATGCCCGTTACAAAACGTTCGCGGCGCCAAAGCCAAAGCCAAGTCACTGTAATTATTCATCTTTCTTCTTTTCTAGAACAAGCGTAACAGGTTGGCCTGACTGGGACTGGCAGCCCCTTTTGTTACAACTGTTACCCTCAGTAACAGGAATGGGCATCGTTGCGTTACAGGGTTAGACTAGCCGCCTCACTTGATTCTGGCAGCCCATGACATACCGTTGCGTTTTTCAATCTGAAGGCGGCTTACGCTGGCTTGGCGAACCTGATGCGATACTGACAGCCCGGTCACTGGCAGAGCTTCAGCACTTGCGGGTCCGCGTGGAGCAAGCGTTGGCGGGAGAATATCGCTTCGCCGCAGGCGTGTTGCCCTATGAAGTCGGCTCCGTATTACAAGGGCTACCTGCCGCTCCTTTCACCGCCTGGGCATACCTGTATAAGGAAGCACCTGCGACACAACCTGACGGCACACTCACTGATACCGACGATTTTTCCCTCGCCGCGCCCTTTCAGGCTGAGCAAGACAGGCAGGCATACCTGAGCAACCTTGCCCGGATTCAGTCGTACCTTCAGGCCGGTGATTGTTACCAGGTGAACCTGGCGCAACGCTTTTCTGCTGTTTTCAGTGGTTCGCCCCTCAGCGCCTGGCTGGCATTACAACAGGCCCACCCTGCCCCGCACAGCTGCTATTTCGACACGGGCAACGGACACAGCGTGTTTGGTGTTTCACCGGAACGCTTTCTCTCTATTAAGGGCAGGAAAGTGGTGACTGAACCCATCAAAGGCTCACGCCCGCGCGGGCACTCACCCGATGAGGATGACCGGTTCGCGGCCGAGCTGCAGGCCAACCCCAAGGATCAGGCTGAAAATTTGATGATTGTGGACCTGCTCCGTAATGATCTGGGCATTAGCTGTGAATCCGGCAGCATCCAGGCATCCCCGCTTTTCGAACTTCGCCGGTTCAGTAATGTGCAGCACCTGGTGAGCACGATCACCGGCACACTAAAAGCCGATGTCACCCCTTTGCAGGCCCTGTTCAGTGCTTTTCCGGGCGGCTCGATCACCGGGGCGCCCAAGAAACGGGCCATGGAGATTATTGCCGAGCTGGAGCCCGTACCCCGCGGGGCTTATTGCGGCAGCTTCTTCTGGATGGATGACCTGGGCAATCTGGACAGCAATATACTGATTCGCACGCTACAAACCGAGGGCGACAGGCTCTATTGTCACGGCGGAGGAGGCATTGTGTTCGACTCGATACCCGAGGCGGAGTACGAAGAGAGCCGCTTCAAGGTTGCCAAGCTGATGGGCGCCCTGGAGGACAGGTTTCTGTAGCGGCCACAACAAGCAGTCAACACGCCAAACAGCCCCGCCTCACCAACGGAAAAGCCGCACCCAAAACTGGGGGCGGCTTTTCATTTTCAGGACTAACACACTCACTTCGCGTTGCTGCATGAAGCGTGTTGCGTGCAGCGTGCCCTAAAGCGGAATATCCCGCTCGCTGGCTTTGATGATCTCTTTCTTGAGGTCATCATAGCTGTGTACCGCCGGGAACTGCGGAAATTCGGCGATCACATTATCCGGGGCGTGGAACAGGATGCCCTGCTCGGCTTCACCCAGCATCGTGGTGTCGTTGTAGGAATCACCGGCGGAAATCACCCGGTAGTTCAGGCTGTGGAACGCAATAACCGAGGCCCGCTTCGGGTCCTTCTGGCGCAGTTTGTAGTCGGTGATCCGGCCTTTCTCGTCCACTTCCAGGCGGTGGCAGAACAGGGTCGGCCAGCCCAGCTTCTTCATCAACGGCTTGGCGAACTCATAGAAAGTGTCCGAAAGGATGATCAGCTGGAAGTTTTCGCGGGCCCATTCGACGAATTCCTTGGCGCCCTCCATCGGGTCCAGCGTATCGATCACTGCCTGGATGTCGGGCAGGCCGTAGCCATGCTCATCCAGAATCTTCAGGCGCATACGCATGAGTTCGTCGTAGTCCGGAATATCCCGGGTGGTGGCACGCAGTTCATCGATGCCGGTTTTTTCAGCGAAGTTGATCCAGATTTCAGGGATCAGCACCCCTTCCAGGTCCAGGCACAACAATTCCACGGTGTTTCCCCTTTGGGTTGATAAGGCGCGCACAATGTAGCCGCGCCCCGGGGGCTTTGCAACGGGGGAGCTAGGGCATACACATTGTGAACGGGAGGGGTTTACGGGAGGCGGTGCATATTGGG
This sequence comes from Alcanivorax sp., assembly GCF_002726155.1. GTDB lineage: Bacteria > Pseudomonadota > Gammaproteobacteria > Pseudomonadales > Alcanivoracaceae > Alcanivorax. Next base: position 88,224 of record NZ_PBSH01000004.1, read on the forward strand.
GAGCATCTAAAACGCCTCACCCACTCTGATTTCTGCGGGATGTTAGCGTCGAAATATTAGCGGATAGGTAGCTCTATGCCCTCGAACAAGGCCTCTCTTTCCTCCCGGTTGGGGGCCTTTATGGCAGCTTCTACCAACTCTCTGCTCAGATGAGGGGCGAATGCTTCCAGGAAATCGTACATGAAGCCCCGCAGGAAGGTGCCCTTGCGGAAACCGATACGTGTGGTGCTGGACTCAAACAGGTGGCTGGCATCCAGTGCCACCAGCCCTTTGTCTTCCACCGCATCCACCGCCATGTGAGCGATAATCCCCACGCCCATCCCCAGGCGGACATAGGTTTTGATCACGTCGGCATCTGCCGCAGTGAACACCACCTTCGGGTCCAGGCCTTTATCCACGAAGGCATCATCCAGTTTGCTGCGCCCGGTGAAGCCGAATACGTAGGTCACAATCGGGTATTCGGCCAGCGCTTCCAGCGTCAGCGGGTGCACGTCGGTGAGTGGATGCCCTTCCGGTACCACCACAGTCCGGTTCCAGCGATAACAGGGCATCATGATCAGATCGGAAAACAGATCCAGAGCCTCGGTGGCAATGGCAAAATCCACACTACCGTTGGCCGCCATCTCGGAGATCTGCATGGGCGTACCCTGATGCATATGTAACGACACATCCGGAAAAAGCCCGGTGAACTGGTGGATAACAGGCGGTAAGGCATAGCGCGCCTGGGTGTGGGTGGTGGCGATGCTGAGTTCACCACGGGATTCGTCACGAAACTCCTGGGAGACACGACGAATGGATTCCGTTTGCTGCAGGATTTCACCGGCAATCTGCAGGATCGCCTGCCCGGCTGGGGTAATATGGGTAAGGTGCTTGCCGCTACGGGCGAAGACCTCTACGCCCAGCTCGTCTTCGAGCATGCGAATTTGTTTGCTGATACCGGGCTGCGAGGTGTAAAGCGCCGCTGCGGTGGCTGACACATTCAGGTCGTGGCGGGCCACTTCCCAGATGTAGCGTAGTTGCTGCAGTTTCATCCCTGCCTCCGCATTGAAACCGTAATCGGTTATAAGAATATAATCGATTATTCATTCAACGCATAGATAACCGCGTTTACTGCTGTGCCGTCAAGTCTGTCTCAGCCTGTGAACCAGGTACAGCCTTTACTGTTCCCCCGCTTTCTTTTGATTGGAAATACCATGGGGCACGTGGCCTGCCGCCACATGTTCGGCCGCAGACTCACAGTGGCCCTGTTGGTCATCAAAGAACACATCCGCCCCAAAGGCACGCAAGAACTCCCCTTTGGATAACCCGCCCAGGAACAGGCTTTCATCCAGGCGAATATCCCAGTCCCGCAAGGTGCGCACCACTCGCTCATGGGCGGGGGCCCCCCGGGCCGTCACCAGGGCGGTACGGATTGGGCACTCTTCCACCGGAAAGCTGTTTTGTAACTGATGCAGTGCCGCCAGAAACGGCTTGAAGGGTCCGCCATTCATTGGCTTTCTGGCGGACTGGCGCTCATTCTCTGTAAAAGCTTCAAGCCCGGCGTTCTGAAAAATCTGTTCCGACTCATCGGAAAACAACACCGCATCACCATCGAAGGCGATACGTAAAATGCCATCCGGGCGCTGGCATTGGCCGCCGGACAGGATCGTCGCCGCCGCATAGCCTGCTTCCAGTACCTGCTGCACATCACCTGGGTCCGTGGACAAAAACAGATGGGCTCCGAAGGCCGAGACATAGCGGTGTGGACTCTCGCCACTGGCAAACGCCGCACGGGTAATCGGCAGCCCATAGTGGGCAATGGAATTGAACACCCGCAGCCCGGTATCGGAGCTGTTGCGCGACAAAAGTATGACTTCGACCCGCCCCTTGCCCTTCTCCAAATCATTAATGGCCAGGAGCTTTTGAACCAAGGGAAAGGCATCGCCCGGTTCCAGCAAATCATCTTCGTGCTGTACCTGGTAATCCTGAAAGGCTTCCAGGCCCTCCTCCAGATAAACCCGGTGACTGTCAGAAAGATTGAACAAGGCCCGTGAGCTGATCGCGATGACTAACTTGCCATCGAAGGTTACTGGCATAATTCCTATCTCAACCGGTGAGTATGTAAGCCAGTATCCTGTCCTGCTGCTGAAACCGCAACGGCATGGAGGTATAGCGGATGCTTCACCTGACCTGTTGGAACATTGCGGGACCGACAAGTGCCAGGAACACCTGGTGAAACCGGCTCCCCTCTCCTCTTTCGTTCAGAGATATTTACCCATACAGCTTTGCTTCAAGCATCCCGCGTGGAACCTGCCGCTACCCGATAATTGATCAATGGTTGTTCAACGTTCATATGTGGCATAAAGTTGCAACGGCAAGTGCGTTGATCTGGGCCATCGCTCATCCCGAGCCGGTTGGCCATTAACGAAATAATCCGTAGGGGAAAGGGAGTCATCCATGGCTGCTAGCAAGGTGAAAGATACCGTCGAGGAACTTCAGGCTCAGATTCGCAAGCTGGCTGAGCGCTTCGACAAGGAACGTGAGAAGCAGATCGCACAGTTGGAAAAGCAACTGGATAAAGTGCGTGACAGCCTCAATCAGCAACTGAAGCGCCAGCGCGAATATTTCGCCAAGCTGGAAAAGCTCCAGGCCGAATACCGTGAAAAGGCCACTACCACCGTCAAGCGTCAGCTCGACCGCGCCCGCAAAACGGCAGACGACACCCGCAAGCAAGTGGATGATTCAGAAGCTCGCAAGCGTATTCTGGAAACCGAAGTCAAGGTTCTCAAAGCCACCGCCAAGCAGGCCCACAGCCTGGCCCGCGTGATTGGCCAATATGAAAAAGACCTGGAAAAGCGCGCCAAGGAAATCGAGCGCAAGGTAGCGCCCAAGAAAGCAGCGAGCAAAAAAGCCCCTGCCAAGAAAAAGGCCGCAGCCAAGAAAGCGCCCGCAAAAAAGGCGGCTACCAAGAAAGCACCGGCCAAAAAGAAAGCCACTGCCAAGAAAGCAGCGGTAAAGAAGGCCCCCGCTAAGAAGGCAGCGGCCAGGAAGGCTCCAGCCAAAAAGGCGCCCGGAGCATCCTGATTTTGGCACCATAAAAAAACCGCCTACATGGCGGTTTTTTTATGGCTATTCGCTGGAAAAGAAGCATTCACTCCATTGATTGCTACCGGGAGCCAGCCGTACCGAGCAATGGCTCCATACCCGCCAGATAACGGATTTGATGCTGATCCGTATCACCGACCAGTTCACGCAAATTCGAATAGGTGCGCAACCCGATACGGTAAGCCTGCCCCGCTCGCTGGCAACTCACCACTTCAGCGGAAACACGCCGCAGGATCATGCCTGGAGAATAAAGATCAAGCTGCAAAACCCTGCCATTGCTGAACTTGATTGGGGAAGTGAGGCCGATACCGTAGCGGTTATAGTCCAACGCCTTGGCCCGGGTCATGAAACGCCACCCTCCGAACAGCCGATGGCGATAAATGTCGATACGCATTTGCGTGTTGATTCGTGCCAGCTTGCGGCGGTTTGCGCCGCGCGTTTCCCTGCTATCCATCATCGAACCGTATAAGCATGTTGTCGAAGTAATTGACCACCGCCTTCCTGGCGTTGGTATCCATCGCTGTCAGCCCCTTGTATGTCGCCGAGGCCGCAGCTTTACATATTGTAACACGAGCAGCAGACACAAGGGCACGATTTACCCGACCCAGTCGTAAACAAGAAACCGAGTTATCCATAAAATGCACCACGGCACCGTCATTAATGCTTTGCATCACACTCAATAATGGCTCTATCTGCCCCTCACCTTGCTGATACTCAAGAAACACCATGGACGCCTTTTCCGCCACCGCCGGTTCCAGTGGATATGCCGCGTAAACCCTACCGTTGAGGGTTTTTCTCAGCCTCTGGAAATAACCGGCCAGCGCTTGCTGCTCCGCCACCGTGGTATTACGAATCAGGCGCCCGACCAGACTATCAGCAGCCCGGTTAATAACCTTCATTGCCCCCAGAATCAGACGCGCAGCCGCTCCCTGAGCATTCGCGGCTTCGATGGGGCCCTTGAAGTAAACGGTTAACACAACATCAACAAACCGAGAGACCAACACCTCCAGCTCCACCACATGGGAGACTGCCGGCTCGCTCTCACATTTCACCAGATATGCATCAATGGCATCGCGCAGAGGAGCCGGGGCGGGAAAGGCGACGTGCAGGGTATTTTCATCCATACTTGAGAGACCGTATTAATAAAGGAGCCTCTGAATAACTCCTTGCGTACTCAGTCTTTCAGAGGCTCATACAAACATCGGGGCAGATGAACAGGCCTTTGTATCTGGCCATCCTGAAACACAACTGTCAGCAATGACGTGCACAGTTATGTCATGTGGCCCATCTTGGCTTGCCAGGAAGACACCGGAAAGCACATGGCGGTTTCACCGCCCCCAACAGAGCAGGAACACAGGGAAAGTGGCGAATCATACTGGAATATTCACGCCGGGACGGCTGCTCTACTGCCTGGCTTTCATGGCGTACCAGCCATTGGCTGCCCAGCAGCCCTTTCCCCTCGAATTGCGCCCCGCAGAGGGCACCTACCGGGTAGTGGTAAATGGCATTCCTGTGGGCCTTAACGCCACCATTCGCCTGGAAAAAGCCGAACCCGGCTACCGGCTGCATTTCACCGCCCAGAACCGGCTGTTCAGCCACGAAGAAAGCGCCCATTTCGACTGGCATAACTGCGAAGCCACCCCCTACCACTATGAACATGCCAGTGCCGGCTTCGGTATGCAGCGAGGCGGTGAAATCCGTTTCGACTGGGAAACAGGCCAAGCCCTGGGCAGTAAAGCCACCTACGCACTGGCAACGGACACTCTGGATGCGCTCAGTGTCGCCATGGTGGCACGCTGCCACATGGCCAACGGCGATGCTGCCTTCAGTTATGCCGTCGCCGAGCCGGATGGGATGACCGACTACCACTATGCATCATTGGGCACGGATTCACTGGAAACGCCAGCGGGCACCTGGCAGGCAACAGGTCTGGAGCGGGATTACGCAGAGCGGGGCCGCCATTCCGAATTCTGGGCCGCCCGGGAACTGGATTATTTCATGGTACGAATGGATCACCGGGAAAACCCTTTCATCCGCGGCCGTATCGAACTGACCGATTTTCGCTACCTGGATGAGCCTGACAGCAACACCGAACGCCAGGACGGCAACACCGTTACCAGCCGCTGAACGGCCTCGCCAACAACCGCAGCCTGCTCCTCTTCCAGCTGCCAACGGTAATTGTCCTGATTATAACGGGCCCGAGCGGTCAGCCCCTGGCGAACCTCTCCCCGATCAAACTGCTGGCAGGTCTCTGCAAACTGATGGACTGCCGCCACATCCACTTTCGGGGAAATATCCGCCGGCAGGCTGTCCAGCAAGGCACTGATGCGAATGGCCGCCTCACTCAGCTCGACCTGCTTCTGATCAATCGCGCGGCAGAGCACCTCAAGGCTATCGAGTATCTGCGTATATTGCGCTGCATTGCGATCCTGCTCCGCCAGCATGAGGGCCTTGCGATGACGAACCATCCAGCCCTTCCAGATCAGCAAACCAAGCACGGAGCCAATCAACAGTCCGATCACGATTGCCAGTACTATCTGCCCGGCCATGGTCATATCGGGTTCTCCTGGAAGACACTATCGGGCCGCTCGGGACCGCGCGCCTCCATCAATAATTTACGTTGCCATCAGGCCGGCGGTCACCTTTCTGATGCACAGTATGGAAATGACAAAATATACTTCATGAACAACGCATCTGCGCAGCGTCATCATGATTGAAAATTGCCGGTCATCACGCCATTGTACGTTCCACTGAGCGAACGTTCACACTATTCTCCGGAGGCCGATTGAACGCTGACCTGCCCGGGTGGCTCGCGCCACTGGCCCAACAACTGGAACCCTGGCTGCCGGCCCTGACCATCACCGGGGTGATCATGGCCGCGGCCTCACTGGTGGCCTTGCCCTGGTTCCTCGTGCGAATACCGGAAAACTATTTTACCCAGGCCTATTCGCCGCACCAAAACCGGGGAGTGGTTGCCTGGCTGGTGTGGCTGTTGCGCAACCTGTTGGCGATTTTATTACTGGTCGCCGGCATCCTCATGCTGATCCTTCCCGGGCAGGGCCTGCTAACCATTTTGATCGCCATCATGACAAGCACTTTTCCGGGGAAATACCGTTTGGAACGCGCTATTATGCGCCGCCCCGGGGTCTTCCGGGCCGCAAACTGGATCAGGGCCCGGTACCATCGCCGCCCGCTGGAACACCCGGACGCATTCAAGGAGTCCTCCCATGGCCATTACCCCAACGGTTAATAGCGCCGCCATTCGCTGGCACGGCGATCGCCTGCAGTTACTGGATCAACGCCACCTGCCAACGGAAACCCTGTGGCTGGATATTCTCGACAGCCAGCAAGCGGCAGACGCCATTCGCGATATGGTTGTGCGAGGTGCTCCGGCCATCGGCATCACCGCCGCCTACGGGCTCGCGCTGGAAGCCCAACGGTTGGGCGAGAGCGCTACCTTGGCCTCGCTACAGAATGCCATTGCCTGCCTGGCAGCCAGCCGCCCAACAGCCGTCAACCTGTTCTGGGCACTGGAACGATTGCAACGTGTGGCCGGCGACCTTCAGGGCAACGCCTTGTGCCAGGCGTTAACGGACGACGCGGAGAGCATTCACCGCGAAGACCTGGCCGCCAACCAGGCCATGGGCGAATTTGGGGCCGACCTGCTCCCTGATGGCGCCACCGTTTACACCCACTGCAACACCGGCGCCCTGGCCACCGGCGGGCATGGCACCGCCTTGGGCATCATTCGTAGCGCCTGGGCCCGTCAGCAGCTCTCCGGCGTCTATGCCGGCGAAACCCGGCCCTGGTTGCAAGGCAGCCGCCTGACCAGCTGGGAACTGCTCAATGACGGCATTCCCGTGACGCTGGTTGCCGATAGCTGCGCTGGCCAACTTATGCAACAAGGAAAAGTGCAGGCGGTTATCGTCGGTGCCGACCGCATCACCGCCAACGGTGATACCGCCAACAAGATCGGCACCTATAACCTGGCCGTACTGGCGCAGCACCACCAGATTCCTTTCATTGTTGCTGCCCCCGTTTCCACACTGGACTCTGCCCTGCCCGATGGCAGTCACATCGTGATTGAACAGCGTGATGGCAGCGAAGTGCGTGCCATTCAAGGCAAGCCGGTGGCCCCGGATAACTGCCCGGTGTACAACCCCGCTTTCGATGTCACCCCGGCGGCGCTGATCACCGCCATCGTCACCGAACAGGGCGTCATCCATCACCCGAATACTGAAAAGCTCAAGGCCCACCTGAGCCAGGTCAAGGATCGCCGCCATGACTGATCGCCCCTACTCCACCAGCGCATTCCGTGACGCCGCCCGCGCCCTGGCCGCCACCGGGCAACGCATTTATGCCAATGGCTGGTCCCCGGCCACCAGCAGTAATTACTCCCAGCGCCTGAATCCAGACTTTGCCGCCGTAACGCAATCCGGCAAGGACAAGGGCCTGCTCCGCGAAACCGACATCATGGCCGTAAACATGAATGGCCAACCGGCTTCCGTCGGCAAACCCTCGGCCGAAACCCTGCTGCATACCCAGCTTTACCGCTTTGATGCCGATATTCAGGCAGTGCTGCATACGCACAGTCATGCCTCCACCGTGCTGACCATGCACTGGCCCGCCAACAGCATTACGCTGGAAGGCTATGAGCTGCTCAAAGCCCTGGAAGGAATCACCACCCATGACAGCCGGCTGACCATTCCCGTCTTTGAGAACACCCAGGATATCGCCGCCCTTGCCGCCCAGGTGGACAAGGAAATGCGCGCCGGTCATATCAGCCATGCCTATCTGATCCGTGGTCATGGCCTGTACACCTGGGCGCAGGACCTGCCGGCCTGCTACCGTCAACTGGAAGCACTGGAAACCCTGCTGGCCATTGAGCTGGAGTGCCGTCGCCTGCGAGGTTGCTGACGCAGCCGGCAAGACGATCTGACAGAACGCGCAAAAGAGAACTGATAGAGAGAAGATGCCATGCACAGCGAACTGAAAGTCTTTTCTGACCAGGCACCTGAGGTGCTGGAACAACACCACAGCGACAAGGCTGCCATGGCCCGGGTGCTGGCCAGCGCCGGTGTCCGCTACGAACAATGGCAAGCCAACCAGCCGTTATCCGAAAGCCCTCAGCAGAGCGAAGTAATTCAGGCGTATCAGGCAGACATTGACCGACTGATCGCCGATGAAGGCTACCAGACGGTGGATGTGGTCAGCATGGTTCCGGACCACCCCGACAAAGCCGCCTTCCGGCAAAAGTTTCTGGAAGAACATCGACACAGCGAAGATGAAGTGCGCTTTTTCGTGGAAGGCCAGGGACTGTTCACCTTGCACATCAATGGCAAGGTCTACGAAGTGTTGTGCACCAAAGGTGACCTGATCAGTGTCCCCGCCAACACCCCGCACTGGTTTGACATGGGCCCCGCCCCCCGTTTTGTTGCCATTCGTCTGTTCAATAACCCGGATGGCTGGGTGGCCAACTTTACCGGCAGCGACATTGCCCAGCGCTTCAACCGGCTGGATTGAGCAACACCGTCCCACCCACAGCAGGGTCAATATTTATGATCAACGCCATCATCACTGACATCGAAGGCACCACCAGTAGTATCGCGTTTGTGAAAGACGTGCTGTTCCCCTACGCCGCCAAACAGTTTCCTGCCTTTCTGGATACCAACTGGAACGAAGAGGCCGTGCAGAAACAGATTCTGGCCGCCGAAGCCGAAGCTGGCGAAGCCCTTGGCAGCCCGGCGCAAGCCAGCGACTTGTTCTGCCGCTGGATAGAAGAAGACCGCAAGGCCACACCCTTAAAAGCCCTGCAGGGCATGATCTGGAAAGCGGGTTACGAGAACGGTGACTACACTGCCCACATGTACCCGGACACCGCCCCTGCCCTGAAAAAATGGCACGACAGCGGTCTGGCCCTGTATGTGTATTCCTCCGGCTCCATTGCTGCCCAGAAACTGTTCTTCGGCTACAGTGATGCCGGCGACCTTACTGGTCTGCTATCCGGCTATTTCGATACCACCACTGGCCCCAAACAGTCCGCAGACAGTTATCGGAAGATTCAGCAAGCCATTGGCCATCCTGCCAACACCCTGCTGTTCTTGTCCGATATCGAAGCCGAGCTGGATGCCGCCGCCAAAGCGGGTTTACACACCTGCCTGCTGGACCGCGAACAAGCCGGGCTGCAAAGCCGCCACCCGGTGGTCAGTGATTTCAATCACATCAACCTGCCTTAGCCCCTGATTGGACAGGATCCTGGCAACGCCACACCACAAACTTGGCGTTGCTGCCCAATACCGTCACCGACCCGAACCGGCGCGACAACACCTTGTGATACCCCAGATGGCGATTACCGATAACCCGTAATTCGCCACCCGGAGCCAAGGCACGCGCCGCCTGATTGAACAAGCGCCGGGCCACATGATCACCGACCACGTGTCCGTCATGAAAAGGCGGGTTCAACAGGATGCAGTCGAAATCATTCTCCAGACCCAGCAAGCCATCACCATGGTGAAACTGGCATTGCGCTTCTGGAAAATAACGCGACACATTGTCACGGGCGCTTTCCAGTGCCAGCCAGGATTCATCACAAAACGTCATTTCAGCGCTGGGGCTGGCCTGCAATGCGGCCAGGCCGATCACCCCGTTGCCGCACCCCAAATCCACCACTCGGGAACCTGCCGCCAACGACTGTGGCAGATGATCCAGGAAGAACCGCGCACCAATATCCAGTTGCTGCTGGGCGAACACGCCGGCATGCACGGTTAATTGCCAGTCCCCTGCTTCCACTTTGCTGGGGTAGCTGGTGTCAGCCAGAACCTGTCCCGGGGTCTGTGCACTGAACAAACGGGCTTTCTTCCAGCCGTACTCGGCACGACCGTTACCCAGATAACGTTGCAGCAATGACACCAGCTGCCGCGGCAAGTGCTTGTCCATGCCCGCCAACCACACAGGGACACCCTGTGGAAGATGTTGGCTCAGCCAGTGCAGCTGCCACTCCAGCAGCGCAACCGACTTGGGGACACGCATAATCACTTGATCTGGAGTCTGGCCCAGCGCGTCAAAAGGCCACAGAAACCGGATTCCCTGCAGGCTGTTATCCTCGCCATTGGCCAGAGCGGCCGCCTGGGCCATGAAGGAATCACCACTGCTTTCCACCACTGCCCCCCCCGCCGAGGCCGCTTGCTGTAACGCCAATGCCAGTGCGCCCTGCTGATCATTCAGCACCAGGGTTGTTGCGCCGGCCTTTGCGGCTTCATCTGCTTCCGATACAGGCAGGCCGCGTTCTGCCAACGTGTTGAGCAGGTACAGATCCGCATTGTCCCAGGCCTGTAACGTCTCGTTTCTCCGACGAGGCCAACGCTGTAATGCAAGTTGGCCCCAAGGGTGATGAAAAGGTGTCATTCGCGTTCTGTATCCATGGTGAAATGCATGCGGGGGCGCATTTTGCCCGCTGATTGCAGGATTGGCCAGAAACTGCGCAACCACGCGTCCCCGCCGCATTTAGGTATGGCATTTTCTGAATTGGCTGCTAGAATGCGCAGCCATCGGAGTATAGCTCAGCTTGGTAGAGTACTACGTTCGGGACGTAGGGGTCGCAGGTTCGAATCCTGCTACTCCGACCAAATAAACCCCTGACATGAAGGGGTAACAAAAAGGCCGCGAAAGCGGCCTTTTTTGTGTCTGGCGGTGGGGTCTCTGTGCCCTTGGGCAACCACGACCTATACGCGGTGTTCGCTCGCTTGTAGGTTGAATTCACCCAAGGGTACAGAGAGCCTGACAAGCGTAATCCAACACTCACAGTGAAACGCTTTCAACACCAACGAGGGTTGCGCCACTTACCCTTCAGCCAAACGCGGATTCAACGTATAGCTCACCGTCAGGCTGGCCTGATCCAGTGCATGCGACTTGATCTGTTCAGCCAGTGCAGCACCGCTCAGATCCTTGCCCTCCGGCAGCGTGTCCACATCCAGTGCATAGACCGTAAAGACATAGCGGTGCACTGTGCTGTCATTCCACGGCGGACAAGGGCCGTCGTAACCGAAGTACTGACCTTCCATGTCTGCGTCACCCGCAAACCAGCCCGTGTAGTCATTAAGCCCATGGCGCTGCCCGTCCGGCGCCGCCGGGCCGCGTTTTCCTTTCGGGGTGACGCTGTCGCAATGGCTGCCTTCGCGAATTTCACTCTGGTCCGCAGGAATGTTGAACAAGGTCCAATGGTAAAAATCTACCCGCGGCAGGCTGGCCGGCACTTCCCGGTCTTCCTGGTTTACATCATCGGCCGCACTGGGCGCGTCCGGGTCCAGGCACACCACCGCAAAGGAGCGCGTCCCTTCCGGGGCTCCCTTCCAGGCCAGATGCGGGTTGATGTTGCTCGACAGGGATACATGGGTATCCGGGTCGATCACCGCAAAGGCAAATTTTTCCGGAATCGGTGCCTGGTCGGTGAGGCTGTTGCTAAGTAACTGCATCGGTAAGCTCTCCTTGTTGCACTACATGCATACTCTATCAGGCATGCGGGTGATAACGGGGAATTCAAGTTGCCGGATGCTCTGCCCGTGGAACACTAAGCGGTCAATCGACTAATCGTCGGCCATCAGGGGAAACTGCGCCAGCGGCTGATAGCTCGGAAACGGCTCGCCCAACTCACTGCGGTACAACATCAACGTATTGACGGGTAGCACCCAGTCTCCAATGGCCTTGAAAGGCGTCTGCGTCGGCCCCGGTTTGGCCAGCGTAATATGGGGGCGAAACGGCCGCGCCTCCGGCGAGAAACCGTAGCCCTGAAGACACAACCAAAGGTCATGGTGTAGCTGCTTGAGCGCCGGGCACGCGGCACCGGTCAGCGCCATAAACGGGCCCTGCTCCCGGGGAAACGGCTCACAACGGTTGAGCAACTGCTGAAACGGTGGATTCCCGCCAGCGAGCTCTGTCAGCGAGCCATGCAGCTGGCTCAAAGCCGATGGGGTCTGCTCCCCCAGGAACGCCAGTGTCAGGTGCAGGTTGGCTATGGGGGTCGCTCGGCCCATGCTGTGGGACAATGTCACACACTGGTCTGCCAGTGCGTCAGTGACCGGAATCCCGATAAAACAGCGCATGTGTCCTCTTTGACCTCCCAGTCGATGGCATGGCGTCCCGACAGGGACAGCGGTAGAATGCCGCCCCGGCTGGCCGGAACCCTGAACGTATTCGGATTAGAGCTTCGCAGCTCAGGCTATCAGCTCGGCCACTATGCGAACATGACAACAAACACGCTCTGCGTGCCGAACAGTCTGACCGTTTTCTCTTCAGCCCCTTCACACCTTCACCCGCGGACGCCGCCCAATGAAAGATCAACCACTAAAGGGTGCCTTGCTGCTGATACTCGGGGAAGGCCTGCTGGCGGTAATGGCTGCCATGATCAAGCACTTGTCTGATCACCTCGACACCGAAGTCATCGTGTTTGCCCGTAACCTTTTCGGACTGATGTTCCTGCTACCGATTATCGCCACTCGCGGCGGCTTTGGGCAGTTGCGAACCCGCTTTGTGCATCTGCACCTGATCCGTGCTTTCACCGGCGTCAGTGCCATGTTTTGTTTCTTTTACGCCATTGGGCATATTGCCTTGGCAGAGGCCGTACTGGTCAAAATGACGGTGCCGTTTTTCCTGCCGGTCATCGCCTGGCTATGGCTCAGTGAACGGATTGGATTACATACCTGGCTGGCCATCATCGCCGGTTTTATCGGCGTTGCCATCATTATGCGCGCCGGCCAGGGTCACATTGACCCGGTGATGTGGGTGGCCCTGGCCGGCGCGGCCATCATGAGCATTGCCAAAGTCAGCATCCGGCGCATGGCGGTTTCCGAGCCCGCCCAGCGGGTAGTGTTCTACTTTGCTCTGTTTGCCACGCTGTTTTCATCCCTGCCTTTGCTGTGGGCCACCACCCTGCCTGCGGGTACCGATTACCTCTGGCTTCTCGCCATCGGCCTGGTGGCCACCGGCGGACAATACGCCATGACCACCGCCTACCAGATTGCCCGGCCCGGCCAGGTCGGTGTCTACAATTACTCCTCCGTAATCTGGGCGGCATTGCTTGGCTGGATGTTCTGGGGGGAAACCCTGGTGCTGACTACCGTTCTTGGCACCTTACTGATCGTGGCCGCCGGGATCTGGAATCTCAAGTCCCGTTAGGAAACCCGCTCAGATTCGAAAAATGGCCCATTCAGAAGGCTATTTTCGCTGCATATCCCCTATGCTTGGCCCAGCTTGGGCAAGGCAGTCTCCTTTTCGCTTCCCCACACAGGGAAAACGAAAAGAGCCTTGAAGGTGACGCCATACAACGGAGAGTTCGGCATGAAACCGAAGCACCTGTTTCTTTTTATTTTGTGTACTTTCTTTTTGAATGGCTGCGAAGACGCAGCACGCTGGGCCTATGACAATGGCCTGAGCATGGAGAAAAGCCGCGCCGGTCTGGAAGACCAGACCCTGACAACGGCGGACGGCATCGAGTGGCATCTGCTTGCCAGTGAGCAAAACAGTAACGACACCACCGACAAAGAAGCCGTATTACTGATCCACGGCTTCAGCGCGGATTCCAGCAACTGGATTCGCTTTGCCAACGAACTGGAAGGTGACTTCTTTTTTGTCATCCCGGACCTGCCAGGCCATGGCGAAACCACCCGCACACTCAATCTGGATTACACCATGGGTGCCCAGGCAACACGCCTGCTAACGCTGATGGGTGCGCTCGATATCCAACAGTTTCATGTGGCCGGCAATTCCATGGGCGGCGCCATTTCCCTGGCTATCGCCCAACAGGCGCCAGAGCGCGTGCTTTCCATGGGCCTGGTGGACTCTGCTGGCCTGACTCGCCAGACCGAGGAATTCAAAAATGTTCTCGCCAAGAGTGAGAGCAACCCACTGATCCCGCACAAGGCTGAACAATTCCAGACCACATTGAAATGGGCCATGGAAGAACCGCCTTACATGCCCGGATTTTTTATCGACATCATGGGGCAAAAAAAAGCGGAGAACGCGGATGTGGCTGAAAAAGTATGGGGGGATCTGATGGACGATCCAGGCATGGGGCTCGAGGACAAGAATGTGCTGCCCACTATTCAAACACCGACCCTGGTACTCTGGGGGCGCGAAGACCGCTTGCTTGGCGTGGATAATGTGGCTGCCTTTCTCGAGGAATTACCACAATCCCGCGCGGTGATTCTTGACGGCATTGGCCATGTCCCCATGGCTGAAGCACCCGGCAAAAGCGCCGATGCCTTCCGTGCCTTCTGGCGCGAAGCACGCCCCTGAAATACTGCTGCCCCCAGCTGATCAACCTCCGCCGGCGCGCTGCTCCGGCGGAGTCCAGTCAAACGGCACCTGATAACTCATCAGGAAACCACCCAGCGTAATCAGCACCCGGGAAATGCCAATATAGGAATCGGGAATACTGATGCGCTCTTCCCGGAACCGGTTCATCAATTCGCCCATGGCGCCTATCGGCCCCTGTTCATTGAGGCGGTCAGTCAGAACATAGAGCGCCAGCTCTTTCAGGGTTTCCGGGCTACCACCCTTGAATCCGGCTTGCACGAAAAGCTCACCGATATCCACCGGCCCCTCAAAGCCCATCAAACCATATAGCAGACGGGAGTAACGGCGCACCTCATCGGCGGTGAGCACCCCGATCGCGCCATAATCCAGAATCACCACCTGCTCGTCTTCATTCACCAGAAAGTTGCCTGGATGCGGATCTGCCTGGTAGACGCCAAACCGGGTGACCTGCTGAAGATAGCTGGTCAACAACACCCCCAGCAGATCCTGGGCTTTTTCAGAGTGGGCATCCAGGTAATTACGCAACCGCTGCCCGCCTTCCCAGCTGGTCACCAACACCGTCTCACCGCACAAACCCTCAATGATATCCGGGATGCGAATGCGTTCGTGATGGGGCTGGCGGGAAAAACGCAACGTGTTCGCGGCTTCGTTGCGGAAATCCAGCTCCATGGCCGTCATGATCAGCAACTGCTCAATGGCCTGCTGCAGGTCGAATTCACGAAAGGTGGGGGCCACCAGCGCCGCCACTGCCTGAAAGACTTTGGCATCTTGCTCAAAGACTTTCTTCACACCCGGCAAACGCACCTTGATGGCAACCTCACGGCCATCCTTGAGCTGTGCGCGGTGTACCTGAGCAATGGACGCCACCGCCACTGGTGTTTCATCGAGCCAGGTAAATTGCTCACGCCAGTCACTGCCCCAGGAACGTCGCAGTCTTTTTTCAATCAACGGGAAAGGAACAGGTTGGGCATCATTCTGCAGCTGCTGGAATGCTTCGATATATTCCAGCGGCAACACATCAGGTCGACAGCTGAAAAATTGGGCGGCCTTGACCCAGAAAGCCCCATTGCGACGGCACAGTGCCACCAGAATTCGTGCCCCGCGACGATGGCAAGCAGTCTTATCCTCACTGCGCAGACTGGACGCATACACCGCCCCGATTCTGGCCACCGCAGCAACAGCACGAATATACCGCGAACGCCCGGCAGCCAGACCGCCCAGGCCCACGATGCCTTTTCTGATCATTCTGTTTTTGTCACTCGTATCGCCATTCCTGCATTATGCCTGTGATTTCATACTTGAATCACAGGGGGCTTGACCGTACTGTTTCCAAACTTTGCCGCTGGTGAACAATTATGTCAGGAACAGTTATACGTGCTGGAGACCCCCATACCATTCGCACTCGCGGCATTACCCTGCTGCGTTCCGGCCACAAGGAAGTCCGCCGGCTGAAACGGGCCAACCACACGCCATCAATTCACGGTAATAAAGTGTGGAATTCCAGCTACCTGATCATGGATCACCTGACCAAACGGAAGCTGTCCGCTGATGAGCATTTGATGGATATCGGCTGCGGCTGGGGACCGCTGTCCATTTTCACGGCAAAACGCTTTGGCTGCCGGGTGACCGCGGTGGATGCGGACCCGGACGTGTACCCCTATCTGGATTTGCATGCCAGCATCAACAAGGTGGATGTTACGCCGCTCCAGGCCCGCTTCGAGAAGCTGACACAGGCCCGGCTGGCTGATGTGGATATCGTCGCCGGTGCGGATATCTGTTTCTGGGATGAACTAACCCCGGTGCTCTATAACCTGATTCGCCGCAGCCTGCGCGCTGGCGTCAAACAAATCATCATTGCCGACCCGGGCCGCTCCCCGTTCTACGCCCTGGCGGAGAAATGCGAAGCCGGTAAGCTCAACAGCCGCGTGGTAGAGCGCCGCACGAAAACCCCCAGAGCCTTGTGCGCGGATCTGTTAATCATCGACAATTGAATTTTCCCGCCTCGCCACCATGTTCTTTCCACGGACCATGGAAGTGACAGGATTATGACTGACAACGATAGCGCCCATCCCCATACCGACAAACCCAATGCTGAGAATAGTGAATCGCACGCCGGCGGTCTTGCTGTACCAAACCACACGCCGCCCCAGCGCATTTACCTGATCCCGGTCAAACACCGGCCCTTTATGCCGGGGCTGGTGCAGCCAGTGATGCTCGACAAAGAACGCTGGCAGCAAACCCTGGAGCGGGTCAGCCAGACGCCGCACCAGTCTCTGGGGCTGGTGTACGTGGGGGAAAAGAACCCGGACTCGGTAACCGCCGAGGATTTTCCCGAGTTCGGCTGTCTGGTAAAAGTCCATGCCCTCAATGAAGAAAACGACCAGTTTCAGCTGGTTGCCCAAGGTACCGCGCGCTTTCGCATTAACAGCTGGTTAAACCGAAAACACCCGTTTATGGCGGATGTAAGCTACCCGGAGCCCCGCGCCGAAGCCGATGAAACCATCCGCGCCTACGGAATGGCGATCATCAACACCATCAAGGAATTGCTGCCGCTTAACCCGCTCTACAACGAAGGGCTGCGCCACTACCTGCAAAATTTCTCGCCCAGCGAACCCTCGCCACTTACCGATTTTGCCGCCGCACTCACCAGTGCCAACGGTGTAGAGCTGCAAACCATTCTGGAAACTGTGCCGCTGAAGCCGCGCATGGAGAAAGTCCTCACACTGGTAAAAAAGGAGCTTGAGGTTGCCCGGCTGCAAAGCGAAATTTCCGACGAGGTCAACGAGAAGGTCAGCCAGCATCAGCGCGAATTCTTTCTCCGCGAACAGCTGAAAATCATTCAGCGTGAACTGGGCCTGAGCAAGGACGACAAGACCGCCGAAGCAGATGCCTTCCGTGAACGCATGGAAGCCCTCTCGCCCCCGGAGCCGGTACAAAAACGCTTCGACGATGAATTACAGAAACTGTCCGTGCTGGAAACCGGCTCACCAGAGTATGGCGTAACCCGTAACTACCTGGACTGGCTGACCAGCGTCCCCTGGGGCCAGTACAGCGATGACAATCTGGACCTGGGCCATGCCCAGAAAGTGCTCGGCGAACACCACAGCGGGCTGGATGATGTGAAAGACCGCATCATCGAATTTCTCGCCGTGGGCGCCCTGCGCGGTGAAGTGAAGGGCTCCATCATTCTGCTGGTGGGGCCGCCTGGCGTGGGCAAGACCAGTATCGGCAAGTCCATCGCCGATGCCCTGGATCGCCAGTTCTACCGGTTCAGCCTGGGCGGCATGCGCGACGAAGCAGAAATCAAAGGCCACCGGCGCACCTACATCGGCGCCATGCCCGGCAAACTGGTCCAGGCGTTGAAAGAAACCGGCACCAGCAACCCCGTAATCATGCTTGATGAAGTCGACAAGCTGGGACAATCGTTTCAGGGCGATCCGGCTTCCGCACTTCTGGAAGTACTCGACCCGGAACAAAATCAGGACTTCCTGGATCATTATCTGGATGAACGCCTGGACCTGAGCCACGCCCTGTTTATCTGTACGGCCAACACCTTGGACAGCATTCCCGGCCCCCTGCTCGATCGCATGGAAGTGATCCGTCTCTCTGGTTATATCACCGAAGAGAAAGTGGCCATCGCCCGGCAACACCTGTGGCCTCGCTCCCTGGAGCGGGCCGGCGTCAAACCGGGGCAGCTGCGCATCAGCGACAGCGCCCTGCGTCATGTCGTGGAAGGCTATGCCCGTGAAGCCGGGGTACGAAACCTGGAAAAGCAACTCAACAAGATCATCCGCAAAGCTGCGGTGAAACTGTTGGCTGGCGAGAAGAAGCTCAGCATCTCCGGCAAGAACCTGACCGATTTCCTCGGCCAACCGTATTTCCAGACAGAGAAAACCCAACGCGGTGTGGGTGTTGTTACCGGGCTCGCGTGGACCGCCATGGGCGGCGCCACCTTGTCCATTGAAGCCAATCAGGTACACAGCAAACAACGAGGCTTCAAGCTCACCGGGCAACTGGGCGATGTGATGAAAGAATCCGCCGAGATCGCCTACAGCTACGTGGCGAGCAATCTGTCGCAGTTCTCTCTGAACCCGGAGCAGCTCGACGAGGCCTTCCTGCATCTGCATGTTCCTGAAGGGGCAACGCCTAAAGACGGACCCAGCGCTGGCGTCACCATGGCCACAGCCCTGCTTTCCCTGCTGATGAAAAAGCGGGTGCCCCGCAAAGTTGCCATGACCGGGGAGCTGACGCTCACTGGGCAAGTATTGGCGGTTGGCGGCATTCGCGAAAAAGTCATCGCAGCCCGTCGCGTGGGTATCAAGGAAGTCATTCTTCCGGAAGCCTGTCGCCGGGATTTTGATGAACTGCCCGACTACCTGAAACAGGGACTCACCGTCCATTTTGCCGAGCAGTACAGCGATGTCTTCCGCACCCTCTGGCGCTGAGAGCGCTCCCTACTACATCGTCCCCCTGTGCCATGAGCGCGTGGGGACGCTGTACCGGGATGACCATATTCTGCTGATCAATAAACCCGCTTACCTGCTAAGCGTGCCCGGCCGTGCAGCGGAGAATAAGGACTGCGCTGTGCGCCGATTGCAGGCGCAGTATCCGGACATTCGACTGGTACACCGCCTGGACCTGGACACCTCCGGCATCATGGTGTTTGCGCTCACTGCCCAGGCGCAAAGCCGATTGAGCCGGTTATTCCAGCTTCGTACCGTACAGAAACGCTACCAGGCCGTTGTGCATGGCCTTGTGGAGCATGACAACGGCAAGATCGAACTGCCGTTGATTGCGGACTGGCCAAATCGTCCCTTGCAGAAGGTGTGTCACGAGACCGGCAAGAATGCATTGACGCACTATCGCGTGCTGGAACGGGATATTCCGGGTAACCGGACTCGCCTGCTACTCAGCCCGGTGACCGGTCGCAGCCACCAGCTGCGTATTCACTGCCGGGAACTTGGCCACCCGATCATTGGCTGCGACATGTACGCGCCACCAGACGTTGAAGCGCTCAGCCCGCGTTTACTGCTGCATGCAGAATGGCTGGCGTTTAATCACCCCATAACGGGCCTGTGGCAGGAGTTCACTTCTCCTTGCCCGTTTTGAGGCTCAACACGCACCGTGTTTCATTCAACCGCGGATACGGCCTTGACGATTCAGGTCCACTCGTCCCCGTAATCGTGGAACAGCTCGTCACCCGCCTTGATTTTTTTCAGCGCGACCACTGTTAAATCATCGTAATAGGCCACATTGGCGTGCTTGTTGTGGTTGATGTAACGCAAATCGCACAACACGCGGTAGCGCTCCTCACCCTCATCATCCAGCCACAACACATAAGGCCCGCTGCCCTTGGCGCGCTTTACCCGGCACTGGCCCAGTTCCGTGTTACGGACAATGTCCCGGCGGGCAAAAAGGCCGCGCCCGTGTACCTGGCTGTCGCGCACTTCAACCAGATCATCGCGTAAATAGTGTTCAGACATGTTTGCGCTTTACCTTGCAGTGATTGCCATGGCATCTTGCCAGAAAACCGATAATGCTGTTAAGACAGCCTAACGAGCCAACTCGTCGTTTTACCGGCCGTGTGTTGCAGCCATGCGACAGTGCGTCCGGACAGGGCACCACGCCCAGCTTACAGGGATAATGTTGTGAACCTTCTGCACACGGGTAAAGATCTACTGCGCATGAATGAGCTGGCGGCAATCCTGCTCAAATACGGGTTTGCCGACGTGATTCGGCGGCTGGGGCTTTCCACCCCGGTAGAGCATGCAGGCAAACTGGTTCGCAGTAGCATGAAGCCAGACATGCTGCGCATGGGCACCGCAGAACGCCTGCGTCACGCCATGGAAGAAATGGGCCCGACCTTCGTCAAGCTCGGCCAGGTGCTGGCAACCCGGGTGGACATGTTCCCCATGGACTGGATTGCCGAATTTGAAAAACTGCAAGACCAGGCCCAGGCAGTGCCATTCGAATCGCTTAAGAGCGACATCGAGTCGGCGTTGGGAAAACCCGTCGATGCTCTCTTCGCGCGAATTGATCCGAGCCCTATTGGTGTGGCCTCCATCGGTCAGGTGCATAGCGCGCTGACTCGTCGTGGTCAGAAAGTCGTACTGAAAGTTCAAAAGCCCGGCATTCGCGACAAAATTGATTCAGACCTGCGCTTACTTGATCAACTAGCAAAACTGGCCGCCGACAATTCCGTTGAACTACGACGCTACCGCCCCGTGGAACTGGTGCGCGAATTCAAACGGTCGCTGACACGGGAACTGGATTTCACCATTGAAGGGCGTAACGCGGACCGTATCCGTAAAAACCTACGGCAGTTCAAATGGCTGCAGATTCCCAAAGTGTATTGGGACCTCTCTTCGCCAACCGTGCAAGTACAGCAACATGTCGAGGGCATTCCGGCAAAAGCCGTGGAACGTCTAAACGAAGCCGGGCTGGACCGGGAGTTAATCGCACGCCGAGGCGCACTGGCAGCCTGGAAAATGGCCCTGGAAGACGGCTTTTTCCATGCCGACCCGCACCCGGGAAACTTCATCATCATGCCGGGAAACCGGATTGCCATGCTGGATTTCGGCATGGTCGGCAAACTCAGCCACAGCCGCCGCGAACAAATTCTGCAAATTACCCGCGCAGTGGTACTGCGCGAAGCGGAACAGTGCGCTGGCGTCCTCTCCGGCTGGTCTGACGGCCAACCCATCAAGTTCGACCAGCTGGTGTCCGACGTAGAAGACGTGATCAGCCAGTACCACGGCGTGTCTATTTCCCAGTTGGACATCACCGCCCTGCTCAACGACATCACCGCCCTGGTCCGCAATCACAACCTGGTCTTACCCAGCGATATCGCCCTGTTTATCAAGGCCATCATTACCCTTGAGGGCTTTGGCCGGCTGCTGAATCCGAATTTCGACCTGATGAGCGAAGCCGAGCCCCTGCTCAAACGCATGATCCGCACACGTTATTCCCCGGTGCGGCTCGCCAAAAGCCTGAGCCTTCGTGCACTCGACGTGGTCGACAAGGTTTATGCACCGCCACCGGTACCGGGCCAGGCCTCTCCCGGTGAGGCGGGCATTGATCCCCGGCATCTGGAACGGTTGATCACGCGGATTGAACGTGGCCAGTACAGACAGGTCCAAACCCTGTTGGTGACTGGAGGATTGCTGGCCGGCGCCATCATGTTGAGCGGCCGGGTACCCCCTGCCCCTTGGGGAATTTCGGTGTTTGGCTTTATTATCTTTCTCTCAAGTGCCGGCTGGGCTGGCTGGTTAATGTTCGTGTCCCGACGTTTCCTGCGGGAATGGGAGTAAAATAGACGATGACGTTGCGTAAATTTCTCACCTTTGGCGTACTGGCCGGAAGCCTGGCTGCCTGTGCCACCTCGCCGCTGGGTCGCCAGCAGTTTCTGTTGTTGCCCGCCGACCAGATGGATGAAATGGGTGTCACCGCCTATTCCCAGATGAAAGAGGAGAAACCGCTAAGCAGCAGCCAGCAGCAGACGGCTTATGTCCGCTGTGTGACCACGGCGATCACCTCCACCCTGGATGGCTCCCAGCAATGGGAAGTCAACCTCTTCCAGGACGACAGTGCCAACGCCTTTGCTCTTCCCGGCGGCAAGATTGGAGTCAATACCGGCTTGCTGAAAGTGGCCAATAACCAGAGTCAGCTCGCCACCGTGATTGGCCATGAAATCGGCCATGTGCAGGCACAGCACTCCAACGAGCGCATGTCTCTGCAATACGCCACCCAGAGTGGCATGCAGGTGCTGGGCGCACTGGCTGGCGAAGACAGTGCCACCAAGCAAGGCGTGCTGGCGGCCCTCGGGGTCGGTGCCGAGTATGGCCTGGCCTTGCCCTTCAGCCGCAAGCATGAAGCTGAAGCGGATATCATTGGGCTGCAGTTGATGGCTCAAGCCGGTTTTGACCCCAGGCAGAGTGTCTCCCTGTGGCAGAACATGAGTGCCAATAACGGCAACGAGCCACCGGAGTTCATGTCCACCCACCCCTCCAACAGCACCCGCATTAATGGCCTGGAAGCGCGCATCCCGGAAGTGATGCCGCTTTATAACCAGGCGAAAGCCGCGGGGCGGAACCCGCAGTGTGGGTAAAGAATAGCGGCGAGCTGCTAGCAACGAGTAAAGAACAAGATCCATAAAAGCAAAAAACGCAGCTCAAGGCTGCGTTTTTTGCTTTTTCTAGAAGCTAGAGACTAGAAGCTCATAGCTGTTAGCTGTAATACGCGTTATCCGTCACCGAGTGGTCGGTTTTATCACGCACCCCGGTGAGCTCAGGAATCCGCTCCTGCAGGGTTTTCTCTACACCGTCACGCAAGGTCACATCCACGACGGAACAGCCTTGGCAACCACCACCGAATTCCAGCACCGCCACATTATCCTCGGTGAGCTCGAGCAGCTGTACACTGCCCCCGTGCGCCGCGAGATTCGGGTTGATCTCCGCGTACAACACGTAATTGATCTTCTCTTCGATGGTGGCGTCTTCACTGATATCCGGCACCCGTGACTTGGGCGCGCGGAAGGTCAGCTGCCCACCCATGCTGTCTTTCTTGTAGTCGATAACCGCGTCTTCCAGGTAACGGACGCTCTTACCCTCGATCCAGGCATGAAATCCTTCATAGTCGTAGCGAACATCGCTTTCTTCCTGTTCGCCCTCCGGGCAATAGGCCATACAGCATTCCGCGTGCGGGGTGCCGGGGCGCTCGACAAAGATACGCACACCAATCTCGGCCTGATCCTGCTTGCTCAGCAAGTCACGCAAGTAATCCTGGGCGGTTTCGGTAATGTCGATCAACTGCTCTGCCATCATGATTCCTGGTCGGTATGAATGAGCCCATACGCAATAAAAGGCGCAATAGGTAAAGGCAGCGACGTGCGCCTGCCTCATTTCCTGACTATTTTAGTCAGGTACTCACCAGTTGCAATGGCGACACCACATACACAATTCAAGTCTGGTCCTGTGGTGCTGTCGCCAGGCGGCTGTCAGGAGTACAATATGCCACCCGGTGCCCCGCCCTGGCTCTACACACGGCGCGCCACAGACATCCAACGTTTAGCCTTCAGCCAAAACACAGGATTATTCATGTCAGACCAACACCCCGCACAGGATCAGGCGCAGCAGCCGGATCACAGCAAGCCGACACTCTGGCAGACCATTCACAGCATTCTGGCCGGTTTGCTCGGTGTTCAAAGCAGCAAGAACCGCGAACGGGACTTTACCAAGGGCGATGCGGGCAACTTTATTGGTGTCTATGTGGTACTGGTTGCGGCCTTGGTGATCGGCATGGTGGTAACTGTGAATCTGGTGCTGGACGCGGCCGCTAAATAGCTCTGTGTAATAGAGATATGCCAAGATATTTCTTTTCACTATAAGGGCGCTTTGCTAGAGTGCCGCTCTGCCCCCTCCGGGAGCAACGCTTACCTATTGAATTTTAAGCATTTAAGGACGGTGATACAGTCCCATGTACGTCTATCAGGAATACGATCAACGGTTGCTGGAAGAGCGGGTGGCGCAGTATCGCGACCAGACCCGCCGTTTTCTCGCCAATGAGCTCAGCGAAGACGAGTTTCTCGCCCTTCGCCTGCAAAACGGCCTCTACATTCAGCGTTATGCGCCCATGCTGCGTATTTCCGTTCCTTATGGCCTGTTGGCAAGCCGCCAGCTGCGCCGCCTGGCGCATATCGTGCGGACCTATGACAAAGGCTTCTGCCATGTCAGCACCCGTCAGAACATCCAGCTGAACTGGCCTTCCGTTGAAGAAGTGCCGGATATTCTGGCGGAACTGGCCGACGTACAGATGCATGCCATTCAGACCAGTGGTAACTGCATCCGCAATATCACCACCGACGAATTCGCCGGCGTTAATCCCAAAGAGATTGAAGACCCACGCCCCTGGTGCGAAATCATTCGCCAGTGGTCCACGTTCAATCCGGAATTCGCCTACTTGCCGCGTAAATTCAAGATTGCCGTTAACGCCGTACCGGACGCTGACCCGGCCCTGATCGGTGTCCACGATATCGGTGTGCAACTGGTACACGGTGCCGACGGCGAAACCGGTTTCCAGGTATGGGCCGGCGGCGGCCTGGGCCGTACTCCCATGACCGGTGCGGTCATCGGTGAATTTGTTCCATGGCAGGATCTGCTCGCTTACCTCGAATCCATTCTGCGCGTCTACAACAAGTACGGTAACCGCGACAACAAGTACAAGGCGCGTATCAAGATTCTGGTGAAAGCCCTCGGCGCGGAGAAATACCGCGAACTGGTGGAGCAGGAATTCGCCGAGCTGAAAGGCGGCGAGATGACCCTGACCGCCGAAGAAGTCGCACGCATCAAGGGCTGCTTCACCGCCCCGGATTACCAAAGCGCCGACACGGCCGCCCTGGACGCCAAACTGGCCGAAGACAAAGCATTCAGCCGCTGGTTCCACACCAATACCCGTGCGCACAAGCAGGCTGGCTACCGGGCCGTCACCCTGACGCTCAAGCGCACCGGTCGTGTACCCGGCGACATCAGCGACGAGCAACTGGAAGCGGTCGCCGACCTGGCAGACCAGTACAGCTTTGGCGAACTTCGTAACAGCCACCAGCAGAACATGGTGCTGTCCGACGTTGCTGCCAACGATCTGTATGATCTGTGGAAAGCTCTGGATGCCCTCGGTTTTGCGACACCGAACCTGGGTCTGCTCACCGATATTGTGGCCTGCCCCGGTGGTGATCTGTGCGCGCTGGCAAATGCCAAGTCGATCCCCATTGCCGAATCCATTCAACGCCGTTTCGATGATGTGGATTACGTCCACGATCTGGGCCCGCTGGATTTGAATATTTCCGGCTGCATGAATGCCTGTGGCCACCACCACATCGGTCACATCGGCATCCTTGGTGTGGACAAGAAAGGCAAGGAATTCTACCAGGTTACTCTGGGTGGTCGCGGCGACAAACTGTCTCGCGTGGGCGAGAAAATGGGCCCCTCTTTCGAGTCCGAAGAAATCACCGATGTGGTAGAGAAAATCATCAAGCTCTACGTGGAAAAGCGTCTGGAGAACGAGCCGTTTATCGACACCTACGAGCGTATTGGCATGGACCCGTTCAAGGAGCGCATCTATGGGTAAGGTAATCATTGATGGCGCCATCGTGGACAACCAGTGGCAACGCCTTGAAGGTGATGCTCTGGAGGCAGAGTTGCCCGGCGGCAAGATCATTGTGCCGCTGGCCTACTGGCAGGCCCACCGTGATGCGCTACTTACTCGTGGCGATGTGGCCGTGTGGCTGGCGCCGGGCGAAGAACCGAAAGACCTGGAAGACGACCTGGCAGCCCTGCCCTTGGTCGCCATCCACTTCCCGGCGTTCAAAGACGGCCGCGGGTATTCCTATGCGCGCGAGCTGCGCACCCGTTACAACTTCAAGGGTGAAGTTCGCGCCACCGGGGATGTGCTCCGTGACCAGCTCTTCTACATGACCCGTTGCGGCTTCAACGCGTTCGAAGTGCGCGAAGACCGCAGCATCGAAGAAGCACTGGAAGGTTTGAAAGATTTCAGCGTCACCTATCAAGGGGACGTCAACGAACCGCGCCCTCTATATCGGCGCGGTTAGATTTTAAACCGCTTCGGGCACCATGAAAACGCCGCTGCCGCTTTACAGCCAGCGGCGTTTTCGCATCCATACCAGCACCCCCACACTGATTACCCCAATCCCTGCTGTAAACCACCAGAAACCCGCAGGGTCTTCAACACCAGGAAGGCCTCCCACGTTGATGCCGAACAGGCCAGTAAGAAAGCCCAACGGCAAAAACAACGCGGAGATCATCGCCAGCAGATACATGCGATCGTTGATGGCTTCGTTCTGCACGGAGAAAACTTCTTCCTGCAACAAGGTCGCATGCTCACGGGCCGCATCCAGATCTTCCAGCAGACGCTGTAGACGGTCCCCCGCTTCGCGAAGCAGCAAGGCATCACCTCCGGTGAACATGGCTTCGTTCTGCAATTTGATCAGCGCTTCCCGTTGCGGCGCGAAGAAGCGGCGCAACGTGATAGAACGGCGGCGAATCTGGCTGAGGCGCGGGGTCAGGCTAATGGTTGGGGCCTCCTCGATGGACAACGCACAATCTTCCACCTCAGACTCCAGGCTTTCGATCACGTCTTCCATTCGCCAGATCAATTGATCAACCAGCCGGGTCACCAGCCCTGGAATAGCAACCACCCCCTCGCCAGCATCGAGTTCTTCCTGCACGGTCACCAGCGACAGCAGCGTTCGCTTCTGAGTGCTGATCAAGCCTTGAGGCCCGACCCACAACCGCAAGGCGATCATGTCTTCGGGCCTCGCGCCTGGATGCAAATTGACCCCGCGCAGATACACCAGCAGGCCACCCGCTACTTCTGTGGCACGCGGTCGCGTTTCCGTGGCGGTGAGCGCCGTAATAACCATTGCCGGAATGGACTGCTGTTCAAGCCACTGTTCGCTTTGTGGCTGCGTATAGTCCAGATGCACCCAGTATGGGGATGTTTCGGATAACCGCGCCTGCGCATCAAAACCGGTAGCGCCACCCTGCCCATCCAGTGTCAGGGCTATTTTAAGCCAGTGAGATTCGTTCATAAGCGTCCTTTTCACTCACCACTGCATAACATATTGCCACGCTACACAGCATGCGTTAGCGGACAAAAGCGCACAAATAAAAAAGCGCGGATAAACCGCGCTTTTACGTTCTGTCTGGCCTGCTCTAGTCAGTCGCTATTGCGGGAGTTTCACGACAACCCGTCCACGAACGCCCCCGGCAAGAATGCGATCCACCCACTCGACCACACCGCCAAGATCCGTTTCATCGGCTTCAAGAAGCGCCAGGTTCTTCGGCATCCACTCATCGGCCAACAGTTGCCACATTTGCTGCTTGATCTCACAGGGCAGCTCAACGCTGTCGACACCCAGCAGATTGACACCGCGCAGAATAAACGGAAAAACCGTCATCTCCAGTTTTGGCGAACCTGCAAGCCCGCAGCAAGTAGCACTGCCACCGTACTTGAGCCCCTTGAGGGCAGCAGCGAGCATTTCACCACCGACACAATCCACCGCACCGGCCCATTGCTCTTTGGCCATCGGTTTGGCCGCACTGTCCAGGAAAGTTTGGCGATCTATGATCCGTGCAGCCCCCAGATCCGTGAGCCATGCGCTGGCATCCGCCTTACCGCTGACGGCAACCACTTCAAATCCCAGCTTGGCCAGAATTGCCACGCAGACACTGCCCACGCCGCCAGTCGCTCCCGTCACTACTACCGGTCCCTGATCCGGATTAACGCCCGTATCAAGCAGCGACTCAACGCTCAGTGCTGCCGTTAACCCAGCGGTGCCCAAGAGCATGGCATCACGAGGCGCCAGGCCATCCGGCAGCGGCACCAGCCATTCAGCAGGCACGCGGATATACTCTGCGTAGCCGCCATCAGTGTTCATACCCAGGTCGTAACCCGTGCAAATCACCGCATCGCCCACACTAAAAGGACCATCGCTGGCCTCTTCCACCACGCCGACGGCATCAATGCCTGGCGTATGCGGAAACTGACGGGTGACCCCCTTGTTGCCGGTGGCTGACAGCGCATCCTTGTAGTTCAGTGACGACCACTGCACCCGTACCAATACACCACCTTCGCCCAATTCGCTCAGCTCGCGCTCTACCAGCGAGTTGCTATAGCCGGTATCAGTCTCGCGGGTTTGTAATGCCTGAAATCTCATGGGCTACTCCTCTGCGGTGTTGGGTAAAGTGTTGGGTAGAAGCCAGGTTAATGAATCTGGCGCTGACTACCTCGATGCCAGAATTTCTCCAGCACTCTGTGTACAGTCGCCTCCAAGGAAAAACCGAGCTTCTCACCCAGCTTGCGTTTGGCTTCCCACTGTACCTGGTAGAGCGTTTGGCTGTCTTTGCGCAGTTGTAACAGCTCATCACTGGTCATGATTTCATCAACCAGGCCCAGTTCCTTTGCTTGGGTGCCGAACCAGTGCTCACCAGTAGCCACCTTGTCCAGATCCAGGCCACGGCGGTTGTCACGGACAAATCCCTTGAACAACTGATGGGTATCTTCCAGCTCTTCCTGAAACTTGGCCCGGCCTTTTTCGGTATTTTCACCCAGCATGGTCATGGTGCGTTTGTATTCACCGGCGGTCATCAGCTCCACATCAATATCGTTTTTCTTGAGCAAACGATGGAAATTCGGGATCTGCGCGACCACACCAATAGAGCCGATAATCGCAAAAGGCGCTGCCACAATACGATCCGCAATGCAGGCCATCATATAACCCCCGCTGGCGGCCACCTGATCCACAGCGATGGTCAGCTTGATCCCCTGATTGCGAATTCGACGCAGTTGTGAGGATGCCAGCCCATAGCTGTGCACCAAACCACCGGGGCTTTCCAGCCGCACCAGCACTTCGTCATCCTGGCTGGCGACCTGCAGAACGGCGGTAATTTCACGGCGCAGGTGATCTACACCGCTTGCCTGAACGTCGCCATTGAAATCGAGCACAAACAGACGCGGCAGGATCTTGTCCTCAGTGCCGGCTTTCTTCTTCTGTTTAGCCTCAAGCTTTTCCTGTTTGCGCTTGGCCTTGTCGGCCTTTTTACGCTGAGCCTCAGGAATGATTTCCGCTTCCAGGGACTCCTTCAGGTCATCGAACTCATCATTGAGATGGCGAACTTTCAATTCGCCATCTTGATCGCCCTTGCCGCGATTACGCGACGCTGCCGCCGCAATGCCGCCCAAAATAAACAAAATCGCCACTACAAGGGTGGCGACTTTGGCCAGAAACATGCCGTATTCCATTAAAAACGCGATCACAGTCTATCTACTCTCCAGGGGATCCAGCGCGCGGCGCCAGTAATTCACGGAAATTAAACTCCGGTTGATTCTACATAAGCCGGAGCCATTGGGGTAATCAGCGGGGAATAAAGACGGGCAAAGAGGCTTTGCCCCGGACAGGAAGAGTGCCGCCAACCTGGCGGGCGGCGGCAGGAGAATCAGTCCCAACCAGAAATGGCTTGCTGGGCGCTTCCATTCATGGGGCGGGCCACCAGCCCGGTAGGCCCCACATTGACCTCAAACAAGGCACCATCCGCCATGGGCAGATAAGCCGCGCTACCGTAGCGGGCATCAATAATCAGGCTCCAGCCTTCTTTTGCCAGTAACCACACATCCAGACCAACCGGATCGCGATGCAGGCTATAAACGGTACGTTCGCGGGAGCGCTCATCTTCCAGGGCGTAATAACGCCCCTGGATACGGTCCAATTGATAACCCGGCTTCAGGCCCAGCAGGCTGAAAGGCATCTTCCACTTGATCACGCGGGCATCCAGTTGCCATTGATCGCCTTTCAACCGGAAGTCTTCAGCGCTACCGTCTGTGCGGGTGACTGTAGCAATAAAGGACTGATCACCGGATTCGCGAAAGCTGACTGTGGCCACCGAGACTTCCTGGGCATATTCCTTGTAGCCGTAGAGGTTCAGCGCAAAGACACTCATATAAATGGCCAACACCACCAGCAACAGCCCAGCGGTGCCTTTCAGCCATTGCAGCACCCACTTCTGGCGCAGCAATACCCAGGCGCCCAGCAAAACGAACAGAAGACTGAAAGCGATAAGCACCAGGGGTGCCAGGGTGTAGTTCATACTCAAATCCTTCTAGAAACGGGCTATCCATTGGTCAATCAGTGAGCGGGCAATACTGCCCGGCGGCGGCACCATGGGAAGGTCCTGATAATGGAACCAGGCGGCATCAACGATTTCATCGTCATCGATGCGAATCTCCCCGCCCGCGTATTCCGCCATGAAACCCAGCATCAGGGAATGCGGAAACGGCCACGACTGACTATTCAGGTACTGTAAATTCTTCACTGATATGCCGCTTTCTTCCATGACCTCCCGTGCCAACGCTTGCTCCGCTGTTTCTCCCGCCTCCATAAATCCGGCCAGGCAGGAATAAAACCCCTCGGGGAAACGGGCAGAGCGTCCCAGCAACGCATGCTCACCATCAGTAACCAGCGTGATGATGCAGGGAGTAATCCGTGGGTACTGGAAATAGCCGCAGCCCGCACAGGTCATCGCCAAATCACGGGGATGTGGCTCTGTGGGTGAGCCGCAGCGACTACAAAAACGGTGATTCTGCCGCCAGCTCAAAAACTGCAGGGCCCGGCTGGCCATGGAAAATTCGGCATCGCTGAATGTCGTGCCGATCAGGCGGCGCAGTGGTACGCGCTGTAACTGGCCGTCATCGAATTCATGGCGGGACAACTCGCAGACATAACAGGGCTGGCCGGACAGAAAACCCAGAAAATGGTAATCCGGGTGCTGACGAAGCCACTTGGCGGGCAGTTCCGGGAACTGCCAGTCCGCCTGGCTGGAAATCATTACATCCTGTTCATGGATGACATAGCAGCGCGCACTATCGGCGTCTTGGGGTTCCGGGCTGGAAAGATCAATCATGGCGGTCTCATGCGACGTTGTTCATGCGGCGAAAACTCAGGCGACTTTTGACACCGGAAAGCCTAATGCATTCATGCTTTCCTCAGCCACCTCCAGCACGCCGTCACCAATGGGTTTCTGCTCTTCCATGCTTTCCAGGTAGTAATCCACTCCGGTCAGGGCATCCGCAAGGGTTTCCATGTTTTCCCGGGTAGGCACCTGATCACCGCCAAGCAACCGGTTGCTGATGTATTTGTGGCACGCCTCGGTAACCGCTTTGGCCCGATCCAGTTCCAGGAACATCAAGCCGCCCGCAATCGAGGCGAACGTGCCCGGCAGGTTGGACAGATGCATGGCATCCCAGTTGTTATCCATGAACGAGGAAATAGACCGCTTGGCCAACGCCAAGCCGGCGCGGCACTCACCCACCACTGTCATACGGGCGTCGTCCAGTTGGTAGAGGGATATATTGGTATTGTTGGCCGTACGATGGACATCATCTTCCGGGCTGATGCTGCGCTCCAGGCCCGCCACCACGTTCTCCACGATCAGAAGATCATCGACCAGGCCATGGAACGCCTCACCTTCCACATTCTGATCAGGCGCCCATTGGGACACTTCCCTGGCCCGCAGTTTGATCGCCCGCGATTCGTCGTCCTTGTTGATCATGTCCAGGGTGCTACCCAGACGATTCAGGCTGGCGGCGACCGATTGGTAATTGGTGTCGGCAACGCCCTGGGAAGCCAAATCCAGGCTTTCCTTCAAATCCGCAATTTCATCTCGCATGGCGCTGGCCACAGAGCGGATCACCGAGCCGCTCGCGCCGGTCATCAGTGCCAGCTCGCGCTGCAAGACGGTATCGCTGACTTCGGACTTCAGACCAAACGCCTGCTTCACATCGCCAATGGTTCCGCTGTCTTCAGCAGATAACGAGACGATAAACAGGCTCTCCTTGATCAGCAGCAACGGCGCCTCTTCCGTCACCGCCTGATCGCCATCATAGACCAGCTTCTTGAGCTGGCGATCGTATTGGGACAACAGGGCCTTGCGAGCCGGGGTGATGGCCATTTGGTCGCAATACATGGCCGTCAGCACCGACTGGGCCACCCACAGGAAACGGCTCAAACCGCATTGGCCTGCCGCCCGATCCAGACGCACCAGCGCCCGGGCCATCAATTTGAGATTAGTGGCATTATTCTGCCCACGAAGAACACCCAGTAGCCCAACCTGATACATATGACGTAAACGACGGGCCAGATCTGACAACTCGCTAACCGACATCTCTCGCTGGGGCGCTTCAGGCGTGCGCTGACGGGACAGATCAGCACTGAAGAAATGGCTTTCCTGAATCAGCCCCTTTCCACCAGAACGGCGCAACTCATTGATACCACCGATCAACAAGGCAGGCAGTGTTCGGTTCTTCAGCTGCACATAATCGAAATAGCGGGTCAGCAGGACAATCGCATTGCTCAGCGCCTGGATGCGGGCGTCAGACACTTTGTCCTGTAGCTCCCGCGCGGCCAGGGCCATTTCTTCACTCATTAAGGCTGCCGCAGGCAGCTCAACCACTTGGCAGATACCGCGAAGCTGCTGAAAGGCTTGCGCACAATGCTGCAACTCATCCTGACGACTACGGTCATCCGAGAACGCTTCAAGCTGGTTTTCGGCTTCCGTCAGGGTGGTATCTATCGCTTCCTTGAGAAAAGTCAGGGAGGTGGTATTTGTTATGGCAACCATGGACTCTCCGCAAGCACCAAACTGTTATTATCATCGGGTTCGTTCCGTTAGGTGCGCAAACCCCCGGATACGCCCGCAATCAACATAATAGGATTGTAAAACAAGGCGCATCAACTTTTGCACGTCATCAAAGACTGCGTCAACTTTCATTTGTAAGCAACTGATTTATTGATGATTTGTTAACCTGCCCACACTCCTTTCCCACACCGAGGCTGGCTGTGCTGTATGCGCCACGGGCAGCCACGTCAATCCCTCCATTGATCTAAGACAAATTGCCCCCTGTTTGCACTGTACTGGGGCATGGCAAGTCCTTATCATTGCCGCGCCCGTATTCCATGCACTGCGGGCGCTCTTTCCCATTTGCCGTTCAGCAGGAACCCGTCATGTCAGCCACGCTAGGCCGCGCCTTTATTCAGAACTTCCTGGGGCAGGCCCCCGCCTGGTACAAGTACACCATCGTTGCCTTCCTGCTGATCAACCCCCTGGTGGCCCTGGCACTGGGCCCCGTAACGGCAGGCTGGCTGCTGCTTGCCGAGTTCATTTTCACCCTGGCCATGGCGCTCAAGTGCTATCCCCTGCAACCCGGCGGCCTACTGGCCATTGAAGCCGTCATGATCGGCCTCACCTCCGCCGACACCGTCCTGCACAAGGTGGTAGGCAATATCGAAGTGATGTTGCTGCTGATTTTCATGGTCGCGGGCATTTTCTTCCTGAAAGACCTGCTGCTGTTCATGTTCACCCGTCTCCTGCTGGGCGTGAAATCCAAGGTAACCCTGAGCCTGCTGTTCTGTGCCGCCGCCGCCCTGCTCTCGGCCTTTCTTGACGCACTGACCGTGACCGCCGTAGTCATTGCCGTGTGCACCGGCTTCTATGGCATTTACCACAAGGTGGCCTCCGGCAAGACGTTCCAGCAGAAACACGACCATGGCGATGATACCTCCGTTGAAGAACTGCACCGCGAAGACCTGCGCCGGTTCCGCTCTTTTCTGCGCAGCTTGCTCATGCACGCGGCGGTGGGCACCGCACTGGGTGGCGTCTGCACCTTGGTGGGCGAGCCGCAGAACCTGTTGATTGCCAACAAAGCGGGCTGGGAATTCGGTGAGTTCTTCCTTCGCATGGCTCCCATCACCCTGCCGGTACTGGCGATGGGCCTGTTGACCTGTGTGTTTCTGGAAATCAGCGGCAGCTTTGGTTACGGCGAAGACATCCCCGAAAAAGTTCGCGGCATCATGCGTCAGTACGCCCTGGAGCAAGACCGTAAACGCACCCCGCAAAACCGGGCCGCACTGGTCATTCAAGCCATTACCGCCGTGTGGCTGGTGGTCGCTCTGGCAACCCACGCCGCTTCTGTTGGGCTGGTCGGGCTCACCGTCATCATTCTGGCCACCTCCTTCACCGGGATCATCGAAGAGCACCGCCTGGGGGCCGCCTTCGAAGAAGCTCTGCCTTTCACCGCCTTGCTCACGGTGTTCTTCGCCGTGGTGGCGGTCATTGCGGACCAACAGCTATTCGCACCAGTCATTGAATATGTACTGACCCTGGACAAACAGGTTCAAGGGCCCGCCTTCTACATGGCCAATGGTGTACTGTCGGCGGTGTCCGACAACGTCTTTGTGGCCACGGTCTATGTC
Organism: Alcanivorax sp.; assembly: GCF_002726155.1. Taxonomy (GTDB): domain Bacteria; phylum Pseudomonadota; class Gammaproteobacteria; order Pseudomonadales; family Alcanivoracaceae; genus Alcanivorax. The sequence continues at coordinate 122,434 of NZ_PBSH01000004.1, forward strand.
GATGAAGTGGGTCAGGCGCTACTCAAGAACGAAATTGACCGGGATACGTTCGATCTGCTGGCCGTTGCCATCAACACCGGTACCAATATCCCGTCGGTGGCGACCCCCAACGGCCAAGCCGCGTTTCTGTTCCTGCTCACCTCGGCGCTGGCGCCGCTGGTGCGGCTCTCCTACGGGCGCATGGTGGTGATGGCGCTGCCTTACACTCTGGTCATGTCGGTGACTGGCCTGATCATGACCGCCACCGCCCTTGAGCCGGCCACCAACTACATGTACGACAATGGCTGGATTCAACACCACCAGGTAGACGATCTTCAGGACACACCGGTCATCCCGGGGCACTGATCTGCCCCGGCTTTACCGGCATAAAGGGACTATTCGGAGAAAGGAGGCAACAGGCCGAAGGTGCCGCGCTAGCGGCATGGCCTGTCCAGACGCTGCTGTTTGTTGTAACTGCTACTGCAATGGCGTATCCGTGTCGCTCTCTGTCAGGTTCTGCCAAACCGTAGGCTCTCCATTCTTTCCCGCAATGGCAGTCAACTTGTCCCTGTGGCGCTGTATTTCACTTTCGTTGGCGCGCACCACGGAAAGCGGCGAGCGCTCCCCGCTCAAGCGTCTGATCGCCTCTGCAGCCGCCTCACCACCCTGCTCACTGCTATCACCACCGCCTGAAAACAGGCGGGTCTGCCCGCCGGTCATAGCCAGGTAAACGTCCGCCAGAATTTCCGCATCCAGCAAGGCGCCGTGCAACTCTCGATGGCCGTTTTCAACGAAATAACGACGGCACAACGCGTCCAGGTTATTTTTCTGTCCCGGATGTTTCTGGCGAGCCATTACCAGGGTATCCAGCACCCCACAACGCTGCTCAATGGTCCCATACCGTGCGCCAAGCCGGCGCAACTCATGATTAAGGAAACCCACATCAAAGGGCGCGTTATGGATAACCAGCTCCGCCCCGTCGACAAAAGCCAGAAATTCGTCCACCACTTTGTCGAAGGTAGGCTTGTCCGCCAGAAACTCGGTGCTGATGCCATGGACCGCCAGCGCGCCAGCATCGATTTCCCGTTCAGGGTTCAGATAAAGGTGCAGGTTATTGCCGGTCAGGCGGCGATTCTCCATCTCCACGCAACCAATTTCGATCACCCGGTGCCCGTCATTGGGCTCCAGGCCGGTAGTTTCCGTATCCAGTACAACCTGACGCATTAGCCTGCTCGCCCTTGCTGTTTCATTTCATCAATACCCCGGTTGGCCAACGCATCGGCCCGTTCATTGCCCGGGTGGCCACTGTGGCCCTTGACCCACTGCCAATCGATTTCGTGGCGCTGCACCGCTGCATCGAGACGCTGCCACAGATCCACATTCTTCACCGGCTGCTTCGAGGCCGTTTTCCAGCCACGCTTTTTCCAGTTCGCCATCCACTGGGTGATGCCGTCCATGACGTATTTGGAGTCCGTCGTCAGTACCACCTGACAGGGAGCATTGAGGGTCTCCAGGGCCACGATGGCGGCCATTAGCTCCATGCGGTTGTTAGTGGTCTCCGGCTCACCACCGAATAATTCCTTCTCCTTGTCACCGTAAAGGAGAATGGCGCCCCAGCCACCCGGGCCGGGATTACCGCGACACGCGCCGTCGGTATAGATAATCACGTTCTTCAAAGACTCAAGACTCCCTGTTCTGCTGGCCCCAGCGGGCCACCGGTACCGGCACCACGGTATTGCGTGGCACCTTGCGTTGTCGTGTGGCCAACGGACGCACTACGCCGGCCCGTTTTCTTGCCACCAGAAGGTATGTATTGCCGTGACGCGGCCAGAGGAAACGGCCCAGCCAGTCCAGCAGGCGCACCCGGCTACGGCCACGATCGGACAGCGGCATAGTATAGAAGCCACTGGCCATGCCATCGACCTCAAATCCCAGAACCTGCAACCAGTCGGTTAACCTGTTGGGGCGATAATAGCGCCCCATCCACCCCGGAGACTTCCACCAGAGCAGCCACCGGGCCAGCCCCATCACACTGACGGGATGAAACCCGATGATCGCCATCTTGCCGCCCGGCGCCATGCAGCGCGACGCTTCACGCAGTGCCTGATGAGGGTCCGCGGCAAAATCCATGGTGTGGTGCAGCAACAGCACATCCACACTGCTTTTCGCGATCGGCAACAGATCCAGCCGCGACTGCAGTTTCACCCCGGTAAAACCAGGCGGTGCAATACTGGTTTGCCAGCGCAGCGGCGATTCCGACAGGAAATCACGGCCGCCGCCGGCGTAAATCGCCACCGCGCGCTGCCCCGCCTGGCTGCGCAGCCACTCGGTCAGCATGGCTTTTTCTTCGCTCAACAAGGCCTGCCCGGGCTCACTGTCGAGCCATTCATCGAAACCCCTTCCCAATTCGCCGGAGGAAGCATTGAACGAGATACGGTTGAGTGGAGGTAGCTGCATAACGGACAATCTCTTGATCCATGAATGCGTGAGCCGGATGATGAAGCACCGAAACAGGTGCCAACTGACCTGCTTACAGACAGGAGCGTACCACGACATGACAGCCAGCCCTATCGCTATCCCCGCCTTCAATGACAACTATATCTGGGCATTTCATCAACAGGATCAATGTGTTGTCGTCGATCCCGGCGACGCCGAACCAGTGGAACGCTACCTGAGCGAAAACGGGCTGTCCCTGTCCGCCCTGCTGATCACTCACCACCACCCCGACCATGTAGGCGGTATCGCAGCATTGATCAAAGACCGGGATATTCCCGTGTACGGCCCCGCGGCGGAATCCATTCCAGCCATGAGCCACCCGCTGCGCGACGGCGATACCGTCACCCCCGCCGGTACCGACCTTGCATTCTCTGTCATCGCCGTACCGGGCCACACCCTGGGCCATATCGCCTTTTTCAACGCGGCACAGGGCTGGCTATTCTGCGGTGACACCCTCTTTGCCGGCGGCTGTGGCCGTCTGTTCGAAGGCACGCCGGAGCAAATGCTCCACTCACTTCGGCGCCTGGCCGCCCTGCCTGATAGTACTCAGGTGTTCTGTGCCCACGAATACACCCAGGCCAACCTGACCTTCGCCGCCGCCGTCACCCCGGAAGACGCCGCCGTGCAGGCGCGCTTGCAGGCCGTCATCGATTTGCGCCAAAAAGGTAAAATCTCACTGCCTTCCACCCTCGCGGAAGAAAAAGCGACCAACCCGTTTTTACGCAGTGATGACAAAGACTTGAAAGATTCCTGTCAGCGCCACGAGCCAGAATGCGGGGATTCAGATATGCAGTGTTTTGCGGCCTTGCGTCGCTGGAAGGACAACTTTTAGCGCCTCGTCCTTGCCGTGCCGCCTATCCGTCGCCAGAATGCATGAAATTTTTAGCGTTACTCCATGATTATGAAAAAAATTATTCCTTTAGCCTTTTTTCTCGGGCTGGGGGTTCTTGGTGGTTGTGCAACCAATAAGACCCTTGAAGATCTCCCCCCCATGCCGGCAGCAGAGCCTTCCGTGGATGACGTCAACCTGGCCAACGGCATGGACGAACCCGACCCGGTAGAGGATGTCAAAAAGCAGACGACGGACAACGATGATCTGTGGATACGTCTGCGTGCTGGTTACGGGCTGGATCTGACCATCGAAAATGACCGGATTCGCGTACAGCGCGACTGGTACGCACGCCATCCGCAGTATTTCACCCGCGTCACCACCCGCTCCGAGCGTTACCTGCATTACATCATCGAACAGGCCGAAGCCCGCGACATGCCGTTGGAGCTGGCGCTACTGCCCATCGTCGAGAGTGCGTTTGATCCCTTCGCCTATTCCCACGGCCGCGCCGCCGGACCCTGGCAGTTTATTCCCTCCACCGGTGACTATTTCGGCATGCAGCGCACCTGGTGGGAAGACCAGCGCCGCGACATTCTCAAGTCCACCAACGCCGCGCTGGATTACCTGCAGAAACTGTCCAACCGTTTTGATGGCGACTGGCTGTTGGCCCTGGCCTCCTACAACGCTGGTGGCGGCACCGTGTCCCGCGCCATCCGCCGTAACGAAGAAGCCGGTAAACCCACCAATTTCTGGAACCTGAATCTGCCCCGCGAAACCACCGCCTACGTGCCCAAACTGCTCGCCATCGCACAGATTGTGGCGGACCCGCAGGCCTACGGTGTGACCCTTCATCCCATCGCCAATGAGCCCTACTTCGCCACGGTGAACACCGGGGGACAGATCGACCTGGCTCAAGCCGCGCGTCTGGCAGACATCTCCGTGGAAGAGCTCTACCTGCTCAACCCGTCCTACAACCGCTGGGCAACGTCACCGGATGGCCCTTTCCGGCTACTGGTACCCGTCGACCGGGCCGAACGGTTCCAGGCCAAACTCGCCGACTTGCCCAAGGATCAGCGCATGCAGTGGGCCCGTTACGAAATTCGTCCCGGCGATAACCTCGGCGCCATTGCACGTGAGTACCGCACCACACCGCAGGTGCTGCGCAGCATCAACCACCTCAAGAACAACACCATCATCGCTGGCCGCACCCTGCTGATTCCGGGGCCATCCTCATCCAGCGATGACTACAGCCTTAGCGCGGAAGCACGGCTTGCCAAAAAGCAGTCGAAACAACCCAAGGGGCGCCACCGCGTCAACTACACGGTGCAGTCCGGCGATACACTGTGGGAAATCGCGCGCCGCCATAAAGTCGGTGTACCAGAGCTGGCAAAGTGGAATGGCATGGCCCCCAAGGACAGCCTGCGTGTGGGCCAGAGCCTGGCGGTCTGGACCAAAGGCAGCCTTGCAGCCAGCCCGGCCAATGTGCCTGCTGCCAGCAATCCCAATATGGTGCGTAAAGTCCGCTATGCGGTTCGCAACGGTGATTCCTTGTATGCCATTGCCGACCGCTTTAATGTATCGGTCAACGATATAAAAAGCTGGAACAACAGTGTAGCCAGCAATCGATACATACAACCCGGGCAACGGCTGACACTCTACGTTGATATTCGCCAAACGCACTAAACTTACCTTTGCCCTGCTGGGCCTGTTGCTCGGCGTGGTCTGCCACGCCGAGCCTACTCGCAGCCACGGTTACCACCCGTTCGGCACTCTCAAGTATTCCGCTGATTTTCAACACCTTGACTACGTCAACCCGGATGCCCCCAAAGGCGGCACCTTGCGGTTATTCGGCCAAGGCACTTTCGACAGCCTGAACCCCTATATTCTCAAAGGCCGCAGCCCCGCGGACACCCCCGGGATCCAGATGTACGGGGTCACTGAAATCGCCGACAGTCTGCTGATGGGCAGCCAACCGCATAATCCGCTTGGTGACGAAGCCGGCGCGGCCTACGGTCTGATTGCCGAGTGGCTCGAATACCCGGAAGACCGCAGCTGGTGCACCTTTTATATCCGTGAAGAGGCACAATTCCACGACGGCCACCCGATTCGCGCCGACGATGTCGTCTTTTCGGTAAATACCCTGCGCGAAAAAGGCCACCCGGAGTTCACCCTGCGCCTGGCTGATATCGCCAGCGTGGAAGCCATTGACCCGCAAACGGTAAAATTCACCTTTCACCGGGGTCGCCGCGACCTGCCCCTGATGGCCGGCGCCATTCCTATTTTGCCCCGTCATTATTGGCAAAAACATGACTTTGAAAGTGCTTCACTCACGCCGCCACTTTCCAGCGGCCCCTACCAGGTCACCGAGGTGGATGCCGGCCGCAAGCTCACCTTTAGCCGGGTAAAGGATTACTGGGCCAAAGACCTGCCGGTCAACCGTGGACGTTATAATTTCGATACCGTGGAATTCGAGTTCTACCGCGATGCTGACGTGGGTTTCGAAGCCTTCAAGGCTGGCGGCTACGATTTACACTACGATTACAGCTCCAAACACTGGGCCACCGCTTATGCGTTCTCCGCCCTGGAAGATGGGAAAGTGAAACGCGCCGAAGTGCCTCATCAAATTCCCCGGCCGGTGCAGGCTTTTTTCTTCAATACTCGCCGCGCGCCTTTCAATGACATCAATGTCCGCCGCGCTGCCAGCCTGCTGTTTGACTTCGAATGGTCCAACAAGAACCTGTTCAGCGGCGCCTATCAACGCACCCAAAGCTGGTTCCCCAACAGCGATTACCGGGCATCAACACCGGCTCCGGAAACAGAAAAGACTTTATTGTCCCCGTTTCTTGATCAGCTTCCTGACAATTATTTCAACGCTGACATCAGCCCACCGGTAAACGATGGTAGCGGCCAGATACGCCACCGCATGCGCGAAGCCCTGGCACTACTGAAAGAAAGTGGCTGGCGGCTCGAAGGCCAGACCCTGGTCAATGCGCAGGGTAAGCCGTTGCAATTCACCGTTCTGAATTACCATAATCCGGGCATTTACCGCATTCTCGCCCCCTGGTTTCGCAACCTTAAACGTTTAGGCATCGATGCCCAGTACCGGGAAATCGACCCGGCTGCCTACAAACAGCGGTTGGACAGCTTTGATTACGATGTGGTGCTGTTTGTGCTACCGATTCAGGCCTATCCAGGCCCTGAGCTGAAAGATTACTTCCTTTCTGACAGCGCCAAGGTGGTAGGCAGCCGCAACCTGGCCGGCATTCGTAACCCGGTGGTGGATTTTCTGGTCGACCACGCCCTCAGCACCGACAACGAGGCAGACTACAAGCTAAGCTTGCAAGCACTCGACCGGATGTTGCGCTACCAGCAATACGGGGTCCTGAACTACTATATCAGCACACACCGCATTGCCTGGTGGGACAAGTTTGCCCGCCCCCCGGAACCAATCCCCTATGGACTGGGTCTGGACACTTGGTGGGTTAAAAAATAACAAGGAGTTTTTATGGCCGTTAACCGCAGCCTTTTGCGCGGGCTATTGGTGGGCTTGTGCTGTTTTTCCGCCCTGGCGCAGGCCGACGTTCATCACAGCCATGCCATCGCCATGCACGGCGACCCAAAGTACCCGGCAAATTTTCAGCACCTGGATTATGTGAACCCTGACGCCCCGAAAGGGGGAAAACTGCGCCGCCACGTCATCGGCACCTTCGACAGCCTGAACCCTTTCGTGCCGAAGGGTACCGCTGCAGCCGGGATAGGCTCTCTCGTTTACGACACGCTGACCACCCGCGCCGAAGATGAACCCTTCACCCAGTACGGTTTGCTGGCTGACACCATCGAATGGCCCGAAGACCGAAGCTGGGTGCGCTTCCATCTTAACCCCAAAGCCACGTTCAGTGATGGCGAGCCAGTACAGGCCAGTGATGTGGTGTGGACATTCAACACACTCATTAACGACGGCGCGCCCTTCTACAGTTTTTATTACAGCGGCGTGGACCACGTCACCGCCGACGACGCACGTACTGTCACCTTTCATTTCAAACCCGGTGATAACCGCGAATTGGCACTGATTATTGGCCAGCTACCGGTGCTTCCCGAGCATGTCTGGAAGAACCGGAAATTTACCAGCGCAGGCCTGGAAAAGCCCATTGGATCCGGCCCCTACGCCGTAGGTAACGTTGATACGGGCAAGCGAATCACTTACCAACGACGCAAGGATTACTGGGCAAAAGATTTGCCCATCATGCGTGGTCGCAATAATTTCGATACCGTTTCCTTCGATTATTTTCTGGATGACACCGTTGCCCTGCAGGCCTTCAAGCGAGGGGATTACGACTGGCGCTTTGAAGTAAGCTCAAAAAACTGGGCCACCAGCTATAAGGGCCCGGCCTTCGATAAAGGCGAACTGGTAAAAGAAGAAATTCCCCATTCCAACCCCGCCGGCATGCAAGGCATCGTCTACAACCTGCGCAACCCCCTGTTTCAGGAGAAGGCGCTGCGTGAAGCCATGACCTTCGCACTGGATTTTGAATGGTCCAACGCCAACCTGTTTTATGGGCAGTACAATCGCACACGCAGCTACTTCCAGAACTCCGACATGGCTGCCACCGGCCTGCCCTCCGATGCGGAATTGAAACTGCTTGAACCATTGCGCGACGAAATTCCCGAGCGGGTTTTCACGGAAAGCTATGAACCGCCGAAAAGTGATGGCAGCGGCCGCCCCCGTGCCAACCTGGCCCGGGCCCAGACACTCTTGAAGAAAGCCGGCTACCAGATCAAAGACGGCCAGCTCCATACTCCAGACGGCGCTCCGGTGAGTTTTCAGATCATGCTGCACCAGCCCGCATTTGAACGTATTCTCCTGCCGTTCGCCCGAAACCTGAAAGCGCTTGGCATCGATGCTCAGGTGGTCAAAGTGGACACCAGTCAATACGTGGAACGCATTCGTAATTTCAACTTCGACATGGTGGTCAGTTCGTTTGCCCAATCGTCCTCACCCGGCAACGAACAGCTGGAGTACTGGGGCAGCGATGCCGCTGAGGACCCCAGCAGCCGTAACATCATCGGTATTCAGAATCCTGCCGTGGACACTCTGGTCAACGCCATTGTCACCGCCACTACCCGGGATGAGCTGATTACCGCCTGCCGTGCCCTGGACCGGGTGCTGCAATGGAATTTCTACGTGATCCCCAACTGGTATGCCGATCATCATCGTTTGTCATACCGAAGCCGCCTGAAACATCCATCCCTGCCTGAATACGTAGGCATTGATGGCGCAATCGACACCTGGTGGGACAGCAACGCGCAATGATGCGACTTTATATTGCCAAACGGTTGTTGCTGATCATCCCCACCTTGTTCGGCATTCTGCTGCTGAATTTTGTCGTGGTTCAGGCCGCCCCGGGCGGCCCCGTAGAAAAGACACTCGCGGAATTACAGGGCATCGGCGGCGGTGCCGGCGGCAGTTTCGCCGGCGGCAGCGTGGACACGCTCAGCAGCGGCGGTGACTATCGTGGCTCCAAGGGCCTGCCGCCAGAATTGGTGGAGCGAATTCAGAAACTCTATGGTTTTGACAAGCCTGCGCCAGAGCGTTTCTGGCTCATGGTGAAAAGCTATCTGACATTTGATTTCGGTGAATCCTACTACCGCGATCGCTCCGTGACCGAACTGATTGTAGAGCGCATTCCAGTATCACTGTCGCTGGGGCTATGGAGCACCTTGATTGCCTATATGGTGTCGATCCCTCTAGGCATCCGTAAAGCAGTAAAAGATGGCTCACGCTTCGACATCTGGAGCAGCACGGCCATCGTTGTCGGCTTCGCCATTCCCAGCTTCCTGCTGGGTATTCTGCTCATCGTCCTCTTCGCCGGCGGCTCCTACTTCGAGTGGTTCCCCTTGCGCGGCCTGACGTCTGACAACGTCGATCAACTGAGTCTGATTGGTCAGGTCGCCGACTACCTGTGGCATATCACCCTGCCGACACTGGCCATCGTCGCTGGCAGCTTTGCCACCCTGACCATGCTGACCAAAAATTCCTTTATGGATGAGATTCGCAAGCAGTATGTGCAAACTGCCCGGGCCAAAGGGCTTAGCGAAAAACAGGTGCTCTATGGTCATGTCTTTCGCAATGCCATGCTGATCATCATTGCCGGTTTCCCCGCCGCTTTCGTGGGCATGTTCTTCACCGGGGTGCTGCTTATCGAGTTTATTTTCTCACTCGACGGGCTCGGCCTGTTGGGCTTTGAGTCCGTGATCAACCGGGACTACCCCGTCGTGTTTGGCACCCTTTTCATTTTCACCCTGATCGGGTTGCTGCTGAAGCTGGTCAGCGATCTGACTTACATGTGGGTCGATCCACGCATTGATTTCGAACGGAGGCAGAGCTGATGGCCTTCCGTAACCCGTTAATGCGCAACCCGGTCTGGCAACGCCAATGGCAGGCGTTTCGTTCCAACAAACGCGGCTATTGGGCGCTGTGGATCTTTGTCACGCTGTTCGTGCTCAGCCTTGGTGCCGAACTGATTGCCAACGAAAAACCCTTGCTGGTCAGCTACGACAATGATCTCTATGTTCCCGTCTTCAACACCTACCCGGAAACCACTTTCGGCGGTTTTTTCGAATCGGAAACCAACTACCGCGATCCCGTGGTCAAGGATTTGATCAACGACAAGGGGTGGATGATATGGCCGCCCATTCGCTACAGCTACAACACCATCAACTATGACCTGACCGTGCCAGCACCCGCACCACCCTCAGCAGAAAACTGGCTGGGTACGGACGACCAGGGTCGCGATGTACTGGCCGGGCTGATTTACGGCTTCCGTATTTCCGTTCTGTTCGGTTTGGTGCTGACCATTCTCTCCAGCCTCGTCGGCATCATCGTCGGTGCCATCCAGGGCTATTACGGCGGCTGGCTGGATCTTTCCGGCCAGCGGTTTCTGGAAATCTGGTCCAGCATGCCTACGCTTTACCTGATCATTATTATTTCCAGCTTCGTGGTACCCAGCTTCTGGACGCTGTTGGTCATTTTGCTACTGTTTTCCTGGATGGCGCTGGTGGATCTGGTGCGCGCGGAATTCCTGCGTTGCCGCAACATGGACTATGTGCGCGCCGCCCACGCCATGGGCGTACGCACACCGGTCATCATGTTCCGCCATATGCTCCCCAATGCCATGGTGGCCACCCTGACCTTCCTGCCATTTATTCTGAACAGTGCCGTAGTCACACTCACCTCGCTGGATTTCATTGGTTTCGGCATGCCGCCGGACGCTCCCTCCCTGGGTCGGCTGGTAGGCCAGGGCAAGGCGAATCTGCATGCCCCGTGGCTGGGCATCAGCGTGTTTGCCACGCTCACACTAATGCTGACCCTGCTGGTGTTTATCGGTGAAGCCATTCGTGATGCGTTCGACACAAGGAAGTTTCTGCAATGAGTCTGCTGCGCATAGAAGGGCTGAGTATCCGCTTTGCCGATCAGCTTGCTGTCGATGACATGTCGCTGGAACTCCATCCCGGGCGAATGTTGGCGTTAGTGGGGGAATCCGGTTCTGGCAAATCGCTTACGGCCCTGTCTGTGATGGACCTGTTACCCGAAAACGCGAGTTGGCAGGCAGACAGCCTGCAACTGGACGATACGGACCTGCAAACGCTTAACACTGAACAGAAACGCAAACTGCGCGGCGGTTGCATCGGGATGATTTTCCAGGAGCCGCTGACGGCCCTGAACCCCTTGCACACAGTGGAAAAACAGATCAGTGAAAGTCTGTTCGTGCATCAGGGCATGAGCAAAAAGCGCGCCCGCGAGCGTTGCCTGTCGCTGCTTGAGCAGGTCGAACTACCCGCTACACCGGACATGCTGGACCGCTATCCGCACCAACTCAGTGGGGGCCAGCGCCAGCGTGTCATGATCGCCATGGCCCTGGCCAATGAACCACAGATCCTGATTGCCGATGAGCCCACCACCGCTCTCGATGTGACCGTACAGGAAACCATTCTCGACCTGATTAAACGGCTGCAGAAAGAACTTAACCTTTCCATTCTGTTGATCAGTCATGACCTGGGCGTTGTGAGCCGTTTTGCTGAAGATATCGTGGTCATGCATAACGGCAAACGGGTGGAAGCTGGCCCCACGCATACCGTGCTGAATTCCCCCCAGGAAGACTACACCCGCCACCTGATTAACGCGGAGCCCCAGGGCCGCCTGGAGCCGCTACCCGATGACACTCCTGTGCTACTCAAAGCCCGAGGCATGGCCGTGACGTTCAAAGGTAAACGCCGCGCCCTCTTCTCACCGCCCCCGCTGCTCCACGCGGTGGATCAAATTGATCTGACACTGCGCCGCGGCGAGACCCTCGGCATTGTTGGCGAGTCCGGCTCGGGCAAGTCCACATTGGCTCTGGCCCTTTTGCGATTGATCCAGAGTGACGGTGAAATTGACATGGATGGCACGGACATTCGTGCCCTTTCCCGTTCTGGTTTACGACAATGGCGCAGCCGTTTCCAGGTGGTCTTCCAGGACCCCTACGGTAGCCTGAACCCGCGCATGACCGTGGGCCAGATTGTTGCTGAAGGCCTTGCTGTGCACGCTCCCACCCTGGGCGCCACAGAAAGGGAAGAACGGGTCTGCCGAATTATCGAAGAAGTGGGCCTGCCCACTAACGTGCGCCACCGTTACCCCCATGAGTTTTCCGGCGGCCAGCGACAGCGAATCGCCATCGCCAGAGCGCTAATCATGGAACCGGAACTGCTGGTGCTGGATGAACCCACCTCGGCGCTGGACCGCAGCGTTCAGCACCAGATCCTGGAGTTGCTCAAATCCTTGCAGGCACGCCGAGGACTCAGTTACCTGTTTATCAGCCACGACCTCAAGGTCATCCGGGCTATCTGCCACCGTGTGCTGGTCATGAAAGACGGCAAGACAGTGGAGCACGGTGATACGCAAGCCGTATTCGACAACCCGCAGCAGCCCTATACCCACAAACTCATGGCTGCCGCCTTTGCCCGCAACAGGAAACAGACGGTTGCACTTTGATCGACTGTGGGCGGGCGTAATAGCACGGTAAATTGCCTATACTTGCCCAAAATGGCTAACCGTTGAACCTTGAACAGCACGTCTGCTCGTGCGTCAAAGCGTGCAACGATCAACTTTTAACTCAAAAGCACATCGAGGACGAACATGGGATTTCTTGCAGGCAAGCGCTACCTGATTGTCGGTGTCGCCAGCGACCGCTCCATTGCCACCGGTATTGCCGAAGCCATGCACCGCGAAGGTGCCGAACTGGCTTTCACTTACCAAAACGACAAACTGAAAAGCCGCGTTCTTAAAGCTGCAGAACGCTATGGCAGCAGCGAGGCCATGTGCTTCCCTTGTGATGTGACCAGCGACGCGGATATTGATGCTGTTTTTGCTGAGCTGGGTAAACAGTGGGACGGGCTAGACGGTATCGTTCACGCAGTGGGTTTCGCCCCTGCTACAGAGCTGGACGGTAACTTTGTGGATGTGGCCACCCGCGAGGGTTTCCAGATTGCCCACGACATCTCCAGCTATAGCTTCGTGGCACTGGCCAAGGCAGGCAAAAGCATGCTGGCCGGCCGCAATGGCGCCCTGCTCACCCTTACCTACCACGCTGCCCGCCAGTCTGTGCCCAACTACAATGTGATGGGCATGGCCAAGGCCAGCCTGGAGGCGTCCGTGCGTTATCTCGCTGCAAGCATGGGCCCTGACGGTGTCCGTGTGAACGGCATCTCTGCCGGTCCAATTCGCACCCTGGCGGCCTCTGGCATCAAGAAATTCCGCAGCATGCTCGACTACAATGCCGCCAAGGCACCTCTGCGCCGTAACGTCACCATCGAGGAAGTGGGCAATACTGCGGCATTCCTCTGCTCGGACCTGGCCTCTGGCATTACCGGCGAGATCACCTATGTAGACGCTGGTGCAAGCACGGTATCCATGCCGTTTGAACTGGAGCTTTAACGCCTCCATGCAAGCGTGTCGCTAGCTAGCCGACGAAGAGTAATCACGCCGCCGGCCATGCATCAAGCGATAGTGTTTTGACATAGAAAAAGCCCACCAGATGGTGGGCTTTTTCTATGAGCTGAACGCCGCAGGGAGACTACTCTCCCTGGTTGGCGCTCAGTCGAGAGGGATGCAATTCCACATCGCCTTCATCGCGCAACAGGGCAACCACCTGACGGAAATTGCGCTGCCCTTCCACATTGGCAAGTTCAACCAATGCCGCCTGCTGCTGGGCATCACTCAACGGTTCGGCATTACCGTCGGCAACGCGAGTCACCTGGTAAGCCACCACAGAGCCGTCACCCAGACGGGTCAGCGCCACAGGAGAGGCCTCCCCTTCTTCGAAGCGCGGCGCACCGAATGCACCGTTGACCACTTCCATGGACGGTTCTGCACCACCACGCTGCAGGCCTTCCTGCTCTTCAACTTCTACCTCGAACAGGTCCGCCACTGCCGCCAGATCAGCACCATCATCAATGGATTTCTGTGCGTCTTCGGTAAGCTGCTGGACCTTGTCCATGGCGTGCTCACCTTTGAGGCGTTCACGAATAGCGAAAGAGACTTCCTCAAGCGGCATCGGTTCAGGAGACTTGTTCTCTGCGATGCGTACAGCGATATAACGGGTCGGATCAACCTCAATCAGATCACTGTTGTGCCCCTGTTCGCGCACCTGATCAGAATTCAGCGCTTGTTGCACCTGAGGCAGGGACAATGGTGCATCAGCCGCCGCCAGGTCGACCCAGTCGGTGGTGACCACAGACGTGCCCACCTGCTCTGCCGGACTCTGCAGATCAGCATGTTCGTAGAGCAGCTCTTCCAGCTTCGCCACATCGTCATTCAACAACGCTTCCGCACGGGCTTTTTTCAGGTCAGTGCGGATTTGATCCGACAGCTCAGCCAGCGACGGCAAGTCACGCGCGGCCTCCTCCTGAGTCACCTTGATCAGGTGAACCCCGGCGTCCGTTACCACAGGCGCAGAGACGGTGCCAGAAGCCAGCTCGGCAATGGCGTCTTCCATTTCTTCAGGCAAGGCCCCCTTGGAAACCACACCCAGATCACCACCGGACTGGGCGCTGCCTGAGTCGTCGGAGTACTGGGCAGCAGCATCTGCAAAGGACTCACCACCGGCAATGGCTTTCGCCGCTTCACGGGCACGGACTTTCGCCTGCTCAAGATCCCGATCACCGTTCACTTCGATGAGAATATGTGACACTTGGCGTGGTGCGTCACCGGCACCCGCTTCTTCCATGATGGATTTACGGACGTCGTATTCCGCCTTCACATCCTCATCAGTGACGCTAACCTGATCGGCATACTTGTCCGCGGACAGTTCAACGTAAGACACCTTGAACTCTTCAGGGCGCATGAATTCACCCTGATTCTCGTCATAGAAGGCTTTGACCTCTTCATCTGACACGCTGAACTGCTTGCGCAGCGAGTTGATATCCAGTTGCGCATAACGGATATCGCGGGACTGTTCGCCCAGACGGCGCTGTTCGTTCAGCTCGGAAGGAAGCGAAAAGTCCGTCTGCATGAAGCCCGCACGGAACTGCTCCTTGATCATGTCCTGACGCAACCCCTGGATGTAACTCTGCGGGTTCATCCCACGGGCGCGCAGTTCACGCTCGAACCGCTGTTCGGAAAACTTGCCGTCTTCCTGGAACAGCGGCACCTTGTAAATATCGGCAGCAACCTGTTGTTCACTGAACACCATGCTGGATTGTTCTGCTGCGGCCAGAATCAGTTGCTCGTTGACGATGCCATCCAGCACCATTTCCGGACGCACAAATGAATCCAGCAATGCAGGATTCATATTCGGGCTTTGCTCGCGAAGCATGTTACGAACCCGCTCTACCCGCTGGTTCACAACACTACGTGTGATCTTGCTGCCTTCCACTTCAGCTACCACGTCGCCTGTGCTTCCGCCGACAAAGTAGCCGTAAAAGCCGGAAATCACGAAAGGAAGAATGATTGCGGCAAGCAGGACCTTGCCCACGGGACCGCGGACAAACCGTCTGAACTCCTGCATGAAATTACTCCGTAGGGATACTCTCGAAATTCGATCTTATTATTCAGAACCGGCGGATGACTGCAGGTTCCCTTAAATGCAAAAAAGCGTACCCCTTACGAGTACGCTTTCTCAAACTGGCGGAGCGGACGGGACTCGAACCCGCGACCCCCGGCGTGACAGGCCGGTATTCTAACCAGCTGAACTACCGCTCCTGCAAACAGTTTAGTTCACCGCGTCTTTCAGTGCCTTACCGGCTTTGAAGCCCGGTACGTTGGCAGCGGCGATCTTGATGGTCTGGCCAGTTTGCGGGTTGCGGCCATCGCGAGCTTCACGACGCTTCACAGCAAAAGTACCAAAACCTACCAGAGAAACGCTGTCACCTTTTTTCAGGGCGCCAGTTACCGCTTCCAAAGTAGAATCCAGAGCGCGACCAGCGTCGGCTTTGGAAATATCCGCGCTAGCGGCAATCGCATCAATCAACTCTGACTTATTCACAAAGTTCCCCTTTCTCTATTTTCCCGGTTTTATGGTCGAGGCGTGATGCACTCTCCTTATGCGAAGCCGCCTTTATACCAACGGGTATCAGGGGCGTCAAGAAAGGAGAAGCACGATCTCACCCAAGTTAAAACAATTGAAAAACCATACAGATCAACAATTTAAAAAGGTTTAAATGTGATCCGTTAATGTGTACTAGGACGTTTGCTACCTTCCTGGTTTTTCTCTTCTGCCAGCGCTAAATCCTCTTCCAGCTCCGCTTCGGAAAGCGGATTTGGTTGATGAGTCAGTGCCACATCAAGTACCTGGTCAATCCATTTTACTGGTCGAATGTCCAAGGACGCCTTGATATTGTCGGGGATCTCCTTGAGGTCCCTCTCATTTTCTTCCGGAATCAATACCGTCTTGATTCCGCCGCGATGGGCAGCCAACAGCTTTTCCTTAAGGCCGCCAATCGGCAGCACCTGCCCACGCAGGGTAATTTCACCGGTCATGGCCACATCCGCACGCACCGGAATACCGGTCAACACAGACACCATGGCCGTACACATACCTACGCCGGCACTGGGCCCATCTTTCGGGGTTGCCCCTTCCGGCACATGCATGTGCAGGTCGTTTCGATCCAGGGCCCGGCGGCGAATGCCCAGGGTCCCTGCACGGCTTTTCACTACCGTCCACGCAGCCTGGATAGATTCCTGCATTACATCACCCAGAGAGCCGGTAGAAATCACCCGCCCTTTGCCCGGCGTGGAAACACTTTCAATCGTGAGCAGCTCACCGCCCACAGAAGTCCATGCAAGGCCGGTTACCTGACCGATCTGATCCTGCTCTTCAGCACGACCAAAGCTGAACTTGCGCACACCGAGATAATGCTCGACCAGCTCTTCACTCATGGTGACCGTTTTCGTTTCACCAGTGAGCAAATGTTCTTTTACCACCTTGCGGCAAATTTTGCTGATTTCGCGCTCCAGCCCACGCACGCCAGCCTCTCGGCTGTAATGGCGAACGATGTACCGTAACACGGCTTCATCAAATAACAGCTCATCTTTTTTCAAGCCGTTGTTTTTGATTTGCTTGGGGATCAGGTACTGCAGCGCAATATTAACCTTCTCTTCCTCGGTATAACCGGGAAGACGGATTACTTCCATGCGGTCCAGCAATGGCGCCGGAATATTCATGGAATTGGATGTGCAAATGAACAGGGTTTCGGACAGGTTATAGTCCACTTCCAGGTAATGATCGCTGAACGTATCGTTCTGTTCCGGGTCCAGCACTTCCAGCAGTGCAGACGCAGGATCACCCCGGTTATCCATGCCCATTTTGTCGACTTCATCGAACAAAAACAGCGGGTTACGGACGCCCACCTTGGACAGTTTCTGGATAACCTTACCCGGCAAGGAGCCGATATAAGTCCGGCGATGACCGCGTATTTCCGCCTCATCACGGACACCACCCAACGCCATGCGAACGAACTTGCGATTGGTGGCGCTGGCGATGGATTGCCCCAATGAGGTCTTGCCTACCCCTGGCGGTCCAACCAGACACAACACCGGCCCTTTCACCTTGCCGACCCGACTCTGTACGGCCAAAAATTCCAGCACGCGATCTTTTACGTCTTCCAGACCGTAGTGATCCCGGTCCAGTACTTCCTTGGCGTAATTCAGATCATGACGTACCCGGCTGCGCTTTTTCCACGGCACCGAGGTCATCCAATCCAGATAGCCGCGCACAACCGTGGCTTCCGCCGACATGGGGGACATCATCTTGAGCTTGTTCAGCTCTGCCTGAGCCTTGTCACGGGCCTCTTTGGGCATGCCCGCGCCGTCGATTTTCTTTTCCAGATCGTCCAGGTCATTACCGCTGTCTTCCAGATCACCCAGCTCTTTCTGGATGGCTTTCATCTGTTCGTTCAGATAATACTCGCGCTGGCTTTTCTCCATCTGCTTTTTCACCCGGCCACGAATGCGCTTTTCCACTTTCAGCACATCAATGTCGGATTCCATCAGCGCGATCAGGTGTTCCACACGCTCGCGCACGTCCACCATTTCCAGCACGTCCTGCTTCTCTTCCAGCTTGAGCTGCAGGTGCGCGGCAATGGTGTCGGCCAAGCGGCTGACTTCGTCGATGGAAGAAACGGAGCCGGTCACTTCCGGCGCCACTTTCTTGGAGAGTTTGACGTAATCCTCGAACTGACCCTGCAGGGAGCGAGACAGCGCATCCTGCTCGCTTTCGTCCGGGAGCCCTTCTTCCAGCTCGCGTACATCAGCAACAGCGCCTTCTTCACCAAATTCAGCCTTGGCCACATGGGCACGCTGACCGCCTTCGACCAGCACCTTCACGGTACCGTCCGGCAGCTTGAGCAATTGCAGGATGGTTGAAATCGTGCCGACCCGGTAGATATCGTCTACACCCGGATCGTCGTCGGAGGCATTACGCTGGGCGACCAGCATGATCTGCTTGTCAGCTGCCATGGCAGCTTCAAGAGCCGCAATGGACTTTTCCCGGCCGACAAACAGCGGGATAACCATGTGCGGGTACACCACTACATCACGTAGCGGTAAAAGCGGAATATCTTTCAGCACGTATTGCCTCTATGACTTAGGTGTAAGCAGGACAGACCCGGACCATGCCCGGATCTCAATCCGGTGCCACCTTGGAAGACTGCTCGTTGTTTTCGTAAATCAACAACGGTTCGGATTCACCCTTGATGGTCGGGCTATCAATCACCACCTTGGCCACGCTATCCATGGACGGCACCTGGTACATGGTATCGAGCAATACGCCCTCGAGGATCGAGCGCAAGCCGCGAGCGCCGGTCTTGCGTACCATGGCCTTGTTGGCAATCGCACGCAGAGCATCGTCGCGGAAATCCAGCTCCACCCCCTCCATTTCAAACAGACGCGCATATTGCTTGGTCAGCGCATTGCGCGGTTCGGTGAGAATCTGGATCAGCGCTTCTTCGCTCAGCTCTTCCAGCGTCGCGATCACTGGCAAACGCCCAATGAACTCGGGAATCAGGCCATACTTGACCAGATCTTCCGGCTCCACATCGACCAACAGCTCGCCCAGATTGCGGGCATTGTCCTTGCTCTTCACCTCGGCGGAGAAACCAATGCCGCCCTTCTCGGAGCGCTCACGGATCACCTTGTCGAGACCGGCAAAGGCACCGCCACAGATAAACAGCATGTTGGAGGTGTCTACCTGCAGGAATTCCTGTTGCGGATGCTTGCGGCCACCCTGAGGGGGCACAGACGCCACGGTGCCTTCGATCAACTTCAACAGTGCCTGCTGCACGCCTTCACCGCTCACGTCACGAGTGATGGAGGGGTTGTCGGACTTGCGGGAAATCTTGTCGATTTCATCAATATAAACAATGCCGCGCTGGGCCTTGTCCACATCGTAGTCACATTTCTGCAGCAGTTTCTGGATAATGTTTTCCACGTCCTCACCGACATAACCGGCTTCGGTGAGCGTGGTGGCATCAGCGATGGTGAACGGTACATTGAGCAGACGCGCCAAGGTCTCGGCCAGCAGGGTCTTACCGCTACCGGTAGGCCCAATAAGCAAAATATTGCTTTTTCCGAGCTCAACTTCGTCACGGCCTTTGCCGCCGCTACGCAAACGCTTGTAGTGGTTGTACACCGCCACAGCCAGCACCTTCTTGGCGCGCTCCTGGCCGATCACGTACTCATCAAGGGTGTCCTTGATCTCGTTCGGCTTGGGCAGGCGCTCGCCAGCCGTATCGCTGGTGTCTTCCTGCACTTCCTCGCGGATAATGTCGTTACACAGATCCACGCATTCGTCGCAGATAAAGACCGAGGGCCCCGCAATCAGTTTGCGGACCTCATGCTGGCTTTTGCCGCAGAAGGAGCAATACAGCAGTTTGCCGTCGTCGCCCTTGCCAGTGGAATCGGTCATCGAATTGCCTCTAAACCTGTGTATTTGCTTTGAAGATGCAGGGTAGCCCGGTGTTTTTCAAGCCCGCCGGGCCGCTCTGCCGTTCCGTTAGGACACTTTTTGTACGAACAGGCCCTATTTAAACAGGACGTTGGCTCAACACCGCGTCAATGATGCCGTATTCCTTCGCTTCGTCGGCACTCATGAAGTTGTCACGGTCGGTGTCTTTTTCCAGCTGCTCGATGGGCTGGCCGGTATGGTGAGCCAGCAAGCTGTTGAGCTGCCCTTTGATTTTCAGGATTTCCTTGGCATGAATTTCAATGTCTGACGCCTGGCCCTGAAAGCCACCCAGCGGCTGGTGGATCATCACCCGTGCATTGGGCAGTGCAAAACGTTTGCCGGTGGCCCCGGCGGTAAGCAGGAAGGCCCCCATGCTGGCCGCCTGGCCTACACACATGGTGGACACATCCGGCTTGATGAACTGCATAGTGTCGTAGATGGACATGCCAGCGGTAACCGAGCCACCCGGGCTGTTGATGTACAGGTGGATATCCTTGTCCGGGTTCTCGGACTCAAGGAACAGCATCTGTGCCACGATCAGGTTGGCCATGTGATCTTCCACCTGGCCAATCATGAAGATCACCCGCTCTTTCAGAAGACGGGAGTAGATATCGAAAGAACGTTCCCCACGGGCGGTCTGCTCGATAACGACCGGTACCAGCCCCAGATTCGTCGGATCCTTGATCAGCTGGCTCATTTCCGGAGTAAGCGAGTTAATACGGCTCAAGTCGATCATGTAGCGCTTTCCTTCTCGTCGATCGTCCGTGGACGTTCTCAACTGTTTATTGATGCCGGAGGTCAACAACCGGCATGTACCTAGCGTTGTCTTGGGGGCCAGAAGGCCGGAATACAAGGCAAGCAAGGCGAATAGGTCTTCAGGCATCTTATGACGGCACTTGGGGGGCGTCTATAAAAGTGGGCGGGAGAGGGGTTCAAGTGCACAATTCTTGCGCAAATTGCACATAAATAACGCAAAACGGGGCCCGAAGGCCCCGTTTTGAAGGTCAAACCGAAGGATTAAATCAGCCTTCCGCTTGCTCGCGCGGCTTCACTGCGTCCTGGTAAGGCATGGCTTTTTCTTCCACCTTGGCGCTTTCCAGCACCAGGTCGACCACCTGCTCTTCAAGGACTGCGCCTTCAATCTGCTGCAGCTGCTGCGGATTGCTGTAGACCCAGCTCACCACTTCTTCCGGTTTTTCGTACTGCTCGGCAATCTCTTCAACGCGGGCTTTTACCTTGTCGGCATCTGCCTTGATTTCGTTCTTGTCGAGGATGGCACGCACCACCAGACCCAGACGCACAGAGCGCTCGGCCTGCTCTTTGAACAGGTCATCCGGCAGGATGGAAGGATCAAACTGCTGGCCACCACCAAACTGCTGCATCATCTGCTGACGCATGCGCTGGATTTCCTGGGTGACCAGAGCTGCCGGCAGATCAAACTCATGCAGGTTCACCAACCCGTCCATGGCCTGCTCTTTCACCTTGCTGGTGATGGCATTCTTGAGCTCACGCTCCATGTTCTTGCGCACTTCAGCCTTGAACTTGGTTTCATCACCATCGTCCACACCAAAGCCTTTCATGAACTCGGCGTCCACTTCCGGCAGCGCCTTGCCTTCTACCTTGTTCACCTTGATCTGGAACACGACTGACTGACCTTTAAGCTCTTCAGACTGATAGTCTTCCGGGAAAGTCACGTCGATTTCTTTTTCGTCACCGGCTTTCATGCCAACGATGCCGTCTTCAAAGCCCGGGATCATCTGACCAGAGCCCAGCTCCAGGTTCTGACCTTCGGCGGTGCCGCCTTCGAACGCTTCACCGTCTTTCAGGCCTTTAAAGTCGATGTTAACGCGGTCGCCGGTTTCGCTGGCACGGTCTACATCGGCAAACTCCGCACGTTGCTGGCGCAGGGTTTCGATCATGGTGTCCACGTCGGCATCGGTCACGTCGGACTGGGGCTTTTCCACTTCGATGGTATCGAACGCGGCCAGTTCAACCTCCGGGTACACCTCGAAGGTGGCCACGAATTCCAGATCCTTGCCGGCTTCGTTGGTCTTGGCTTCGAAACCAGGCATGCCTGCGGGCTGCAGTTTTTCCTGCTCCACCGCCTCGATGAAGGCTTCACGCATGACGTCAGCCAGCACTTCGTTACGCACGGCCCCGCCAAAGCGACGCTTCACTTCACGCATGGGCACTTTACCCGGGCGGAAACCGTCCAGACGGATGGTTTTCTGGGCTTCCTGCAGCTTGCCTTCTACTGCCACATCCACTTTTTCCGCGGGTACACCCACCGTCACACGGCGCTCAAGACCTGAAGTCGTTTCAACAGAAACCTGCATAACATCCTCTTTAAAAAAGACTTTTATCTCTGCCCGCCGCCGAAATAACGCGAAGACGGCCTAATGAAGGGCGCAGATTATAATCAAAGGGAGCTTCGCTGCCTACAGTCTGCCTGTAGCGCAGCTCCTGAAGCTCATACGAAAAAGCCTCCGGGGATCTATCCNGGAGGCTTTTAAAATGGGGTGACTGATGGGGCTCGAACCCACGACCGCCGGAATCACAATCCGGAGCTCTACCAACTGAGCTACAATCACCATAAAACTGTCTGCTTTCTTCCTGTCCTGCCTGGCGCGCCTGGCAGGACTCGAACCTGCAACCGACGGCTTAGAAGGCCGTTGCTCTATCCGGTTGAGCTACAGGCGCTTGCAGGTTATCGCCATCAAGCCAACTGGTCGGGGTGGAGGGATTCGAACCCCCGACATCCTGCTCCCAAAGCAGGCGCGCTACCAGGCTGCGCTACACCCCGTCTCATAAAGCAAAGTTAGCAACTAAGCTCGAAAGCGAGGCGCGCATAATACTCGGCACCCCCATAAGCGTCAACGGGGTTTGACGCAAAAAAATGTCTAACGTTCAGATTTTAGGCAACTTTTGCGTCCATTTTTTGCGCGCAGTGCCTGCGCATGCGAGAATCGCGCCGTTCACGGCTACCCCGGCTGGCTGTCATTAGCGCATCCCGCCGAGCCGCACCTCCTAATATGTAGTCAATTTCAGAGAGACCGCCCACATGACCGCCCAGATTCTTGATGGCAAAACCCTGGCCCAGCAGTTTGAACAGGAGATGCGCCTGCGTGTCGACACCCTGAAAGCCAAGGCCAACGGCCGTACGCCGATTCTTGCCACCATTCTGGTGGGTGCTGACCCTGCCTCCGCCACCTATGTAAAGATGAAAGGCAACGCCTGCCAGCGTGTTGGCATGGAATCCGTGGCCATCGAGCTCAGTGAAGACACCACCACAGAACAGCTACTGGCCAAGATTGACGAACTGAATAGCAACCCCGATGTACACGGCATTTTGTTGCAACACCCGGTCCCCGCCCAGATCGACGAGCGCGCCTGTTTCGACGCTATCAGCCTGGAAAAAGATGTGGACGGCGTCACCTGCCTCGGGTTTGGCCGCATGAGCATGGGTGAAGCCGCCTACGGTTGCGCCACGCCCAAGGGCATCATGCGGTTGCTGGAGCACCATCAGGTGGAGCTGGAAGGCAAACATGCCGTCGTGGTGGGTCGCAGCGCGATTCTGGGCAAACCCATGGCCATGATGCTGCTCGAAGCCAATGCCACCGTCACCATTTGCCACAGCCGCACCCAGGACCTGCCGGCCCTGGTGAAGCAGGCAGACATTGTTGTTGGCGCCGTGGGCAAACCGGAATTCATCAAGGCGGACTGGATCAAGGATGGCGCAGTGGTAGTCGATGCTGGCTTTCACCCGCAAAAGTGCGGGGATATTGAACTGGCGCCGCTGGTTGATCGCGTGGCCGCCTATACACCGGTCCCAGGCGGGGTCGGGCCGATGACGATCAACACCCTGATCTTCCAGACGCTGCAATCCGGCGAAAAAGCCTTCGGCTGAAAGCCAACCGGGGCGCCTCAGGCGCCCTACTCTTCCCTACTTCCCCCATCACGCCCTCATCATCTTTGCCCCGTGCGCTGTCATAAAATCGTCAATATCCACCACTGACAGGCTGAGTTAGCATCCCTGATGCTGCAGTGATTTTCTCGTTGCAGTCGCCCCATTGAGGCAGACTAAGGAGAGCACCATGTCAGGGAAGTTCGAGATCGACAAAGCCAGCAATGACCAGTTCATCTTTCGTCTGAAAGCCGGTAACGGCGAGATCATCCTCGCCAGCGAGCAATACACCACCAAGTCCGCCTGCGAGAACGGCATCGATTCGGTACGCAAGAACAGCACCGATGATGACAACTTCGAACGCAAGGTCGCCAAGGACGAACGGCACTATTTCGTCCTCAAGGCCGCCAACCACCAGGTGATTGGACAAAGCCAGATGTACAAGAGCGCCGACGGCATGGAAAACGGCATTGCATCCGTTGCAGCCAATGCACCCACCGCCGTTTTGGTCGACCTGACCTGAAAGTGCTCGCAATAAAAAAGGCCGCACTCAGGCATCCGAGTGCGGCCTTTTTTGTTTTCAGTGCTACGCAACGATCAATAGCCGATGATCCATGCCAGCGTGCGACTCAGGCCTCCTTCGGCCAGGACTCACGCAGGCCCACGGTCTGATTGAACACCAGCCGCTCTTCGGTGCTGTCCTGATCCACACAGAAATAGCCTTCGCGCTCAAACTGGTAACGGGTTTCCGCCAGCGCACCGCGCAGACCCGGCTCTACCCAACATTCATCCAGGACAGTCAGGGACTCAGGATTGATATGCGTCAAGAAGCTCTGCCCTTCTTCCAGCCCCTTGCCAGGGTTGGCTGCGCTGAACAAGCGGTCATACAGGCGCACTTCGCAGGGCAGCCCTTTTACCGCGCTGACCCAATGGATCACCCCACGCATCTTGCCCTGGTCCTCGGCATTTTCCGGGTTCTTGCCCAGGGTGTCCGGATCATAGGTGCAACGCACTTCCACGATCTCGCCCTGTGCATCGCGCACCACATCCGTTGCACGCACCACATAGCCATAACGCAACCGCACCCGATCACCCAACACCAGACGCTTGAACTTCTTGTTGGCCTCTTCCCGAAAATCCTCACGGTCGATATACACTTCCCGGGTCATCGGCACCTGCCGGGTGCCCATGGATTCATTCTGGGGGTGCACCGGCGCAATCAATGACTCTTCCTTACCCTCTTCCCAGTTCTCGATGACCACTTTCAGCGGATTCATCACGCACATGGCCCGTGGAGCATACTGGTTCAAGTCATCACGGATCGCCGCTTCCAGCATTCCCATGTCCACCACCGAATCCGCACGGCTTACCCCCACCGACTCACAAAAGGTACGAATAGAAGCCGGGGTGTAACCACGGCGACGCAACCCGGAGATGGTCGGCATGCGCGGGTCATTCCAGCCATCCACGTGCCCTTCATCCACCAACTGCTTGAGCTTGCGCTTGCTGGTCACTGTGTAATTCAGGTTCAACCGGGCAAATTCATACTGGCGGGGACTGGCCGGTACAGCGGTATTCTCCACTACCCAATCATAAAAGGGACGATGATCTTCGAATTCCAGCGTACACAGGCTGTGGGTAATGCCTTCAATGGCATCCGACAGCGGGTGCGTGAAGTCATACATGGGGTAGATGACCCACTTGTCACCGGTCTGGTGGTGGGTCTTCTTGCGGATCCGGTAGAGGATCGGGTCACGCAGGCTGATATTCGGGCTCTGCATGTCGATTTTCGCGCGCAGCACCGCCTCGCCTTCGTCCAGCTTGTTGTCGCGCATCTGCTCGAACAACGCCAGGTTTTCATCCACAGACCGGTCACGGTAAGGGCTCGGCTTGCCGGGCGTGGTGAAATTACCGCGGTATTCAGCGATTTCCGTCGGGCTCAGGCTGTCCACATAGGCCAGGCCTTTCTCGATCAGGCCCACCGCCAGATCATACAGCTGGTCAAAGTAGTTACTGGCAAAGCGCTCTTCACCGTTCCACTGGACCCCCAGCCACTGCACATCCTGCTTGATGGACTGGATGTACTCGTCCTCTTCCTTCTCCGGGTTGGTATCGTCGAAGCGCAGATTACAGCTACCGCCATAGCTTTCCGCAATACCGAAGTTGAGGCAGATAGATTTCGCATGGCCGATATGCAGGTAACCGTTGGGCTCCGGCGGAAAACGGGTAGCCACCTGGCCGTCATTTTTACCTTCTGCGAGGTCACGGTCGATGATCTGTCTGATAAAATTGCTTGGCGCTTTCGTTTCGCTCATTGCCTGGGCCAGTCCGGATAGAGATACGGTAAATGGGTACGGTGAAAATGAAGGTGCGCTAGTGTACTGTAGCCCCCCCAACAGTCAAAGACTCAGGGCCCCTCTGCACGCAAAATAGGCGTTAACTGACGGGTCCGACCCTGCGGAGAAACATCAATGAAAGTGTTGCTGACAACAACTTACGGCAAAATCACCCTGCAACTGGACGCAGAGAAAGCGCCGGGAACCACCGAGAACTTCGTGCAATACGTCAAGGAAGGCCACTTTGATGGCACCATCTTCCACCGCGTTATCAGCAATTTCATGATCCAGGGTGGTGGTTTCACCGAAGACATGCAGCAAAAGCCCACCCGCGCACCGATCCAGAATGAAGCGGGCAATGGCCTGTCCAACAAGGCCGGCACCATTGCCATGGCGCGCACCCCGGACCCGCATTCCGCCTCGGCCCAGTTCTTCATCAACGTAGCCGACAACCACTTCCTGGACAAGGAACGCAGCCAGGATGGCTGGGGTTATGCCGTATTCGGCGCCGTGTCTGACGGCATGGACGTGGTGGAAAAAATCCGCAATGTCGCCACCGGCAACAGCGGCGGTCATCAGGATGTACCAGCAGAACCGGTACTGATCGAATCCGCCGAGCTGATTGAGGACTAATCGCCATGCGCCTTGCTGCTGCCCTGCTCGCTCTGCTTCCTGGTCTGTTGCTGGCCAACCCGGTGGTCCGCCTGGACACCACCGCTGGCCCGGTGACCATCGAGCTGTATGAAGACAAAGCCCCGAAAAGTGTCGCCAACTTTCTTCAATATGTGGACAGTGGCTTCTACAACGGCACCCAGTTTCACCGTGTTATTAGCGGTTTCATGATTCAGGGTGGCGGCTTTGACCAGAGCGGGCAGCGCAAGGCCACGCGCGAGCCCATTCAGAACGAGGCCGACAACGGCCTCAAAAACAAGCGCGGTACTCTGGCGATGGCGCGCACCAGCAACCCGCACTCAGCCACCGCCCAGTTCTTTATAAATCTGGTAGACAACCGCAATCTGGATTTCACCGGCAAGAACACTCGCGGCTGGGGCTATACCGTTTTCGGAGCGGTTACTGACGGCATGAATGTGGTCGACAATATCGCTCGCGAACCCACCACCAGCCAGCGCCTTAACGGCATGATGGCCCGCGATGTCCCGGAAGTACCGATTCTGATTACCAAGGCCTACCGCCTGGAAGATGACAGCGCGCCGGCTAAACAGGCGAACGAAGAGAAGGACGCTCAATAGTCATGAGTTACACCCTTTTCATCTCTGATCTGCACCTGGATCCGGCACGCCCTGAGCATCTGGATGCCCTGAAAAAACTGCTGGAAAAACATGCCGGCAAAGCCGGTGCCCTGTATGTACTGGGTGACCTTTTCGAAGCCTGGATCGGCGACGATGATGACACCCCATTCAATCTCGATGCCATCGCCGCCTTCCGTCAGTTCTCCGACAGCGGCAGCAAGCTCTACTTCATGCACGGCAACCGGGATTTCATGCTCGGCAACGATTTCGCCGCAGCCTGCGGCGGCAGCCTGCTTAACGAAGGCACCGTCGTCGACCTCTACGGCACCGACGCAATCCTGATGCACGGCGATAGTCTGTGTACCCTGGACACCGCCTACCAACAGTTCCGCACCATGGCCCGCAATCCACAGTGGCAACAGGGTATGCTTGCCAAGCCGCTGGAAGAACGGCGCATGATCGCCCAGGGCATGCGCATGCAAAGCCAGGGCAACAATGCCAACAAGGCCGAAAACATCATGGATGTCACCCCGGAAGAAGTGGTCCGGGAAATGCAAGAAGCCGGAGTAAAGCACTTGATCCACGGCCACACCCACCGCCCTGACGTCCACGACGTAGCCTTGCCAGACGGCACCGGCAAGCGCTGGGTGCTGGGTGACTGGGGCAAGCTGGGCTGGCAGATCATTGCCGACAGTGAAGAAGGGCTAAAACTGGAAAGCTTTGAAATTAATTAATAATGAATAGTTAACAATTAATAACTCGCGACTCAGCTTTGTCTTTTTCAAACGCAAGAGGCCGCGTCCATAGGTTGGGCGCGGCCTCTTGCGTTTAAACCATCACAACTGTTACTCGCGCAACTATTAATTATTCATTATTAACGATTAATTACCTCTCGGCGTTCCCGAATGAAACCGGAACTCATCATCCGGTGTTTCAATCAGTTCCTGCTCTACCGCCTTGAAGAAATCCACCCGTTCAGCGATCAGCCCCTGCGCATATTGCTCGGCCAGTTTCAGATAATCCTCAAAGTGTCGCGACTCACTCTTCAACAAATAACGGTAATAACGCCCCAGCTCTTCATCCACATGGGGAGCCAGAGCGGCAAACCGCTCACAGCTGCGCGCCTCAATCAACGAGCCCACAATCATGGTATCCACCAGACGGCCGGGTTCGGACGTGCGTATATGCTGGCGTAACCCCTTGGCGTAACGTGCCGGTGTCATATGATCGTACTGCACGCCACGCGCCCGCATCAGCTGCACCACCTGCTCAAAATGCAGCAGCTCCTCCCGAGCCAGTTGGCTCAGCGTATCCAGTAGCTCGGGGCGATCCACATAACGAAACATCAGGTTTATCGCTGTGCTGGCTGCTTTCTTTTCGCAGTGAGCATGGTCAATGAGCAGGATATCCGGGTTCTGCAACGCCCAGTCGACCCAGGCAGGTGGCGTCACACAGGGGAGAAAATCGCGGATGTGGGAAATATCGTGCATGGGGTTCTCGCTGGCTCAAGGTAACCCATCCGCAGACAGGCGCCGGCATTATAGCGTTTTTGTACGCAATCTCACCCGCACCGCTGGTGCTCACCCGTCGCGCCCGTATACTGTCGCGCCATGGGCAGAAAAACACATCCACGCGTACAACGGGCAAAGGGACAAGCGGCCATCATCGCATTGCGACTGCTGGGCACCCTGCCTTTTGCCATCAATCGGGCGATCGCCACCGCCGTCGGCACCTTGCTGGCCTGCCTGCCCACTCAGGCCTTAAAAGTCAGCAAAACCAATTTGGCGCTCTGCTACCCGACCCTCACTGAAAAAGAGCGGAACCGGCTGGCACGCCAATCACTCATTGAAAGCATCAAGAACACTTTTGAAATTGCCCTGTTCTGGCGCCACCCTGCCCAAGGCCTGAAGCAAGTAGTGGCGGTTGACGGTGACGCCCCGCTTCGCCAGGCCGTGCTGGATGGCAAACCCATCATGATTCTCGCGCCGCACCTGGGCTGCTGGGAAGTTCTGAATTTCTGGCTGGCCACCGAATTTGGTTTACACGCCATGTTTGCTCCCTCTGGCCTGCCGGAAGTCGACGACCTGGTCCGCAGTGGCCGGGAGCATTTTGGCTCCACCATGTATCCGACCACCGCCCGCGGCGTGGCGGGATTGGTCAGGGCCATGAAGAAAGGCGCACTGACTGCCATTCTCCCGGATCAGGTCCCCGATCGCCGCAGCGGCCGGCATGCACCTTTCTATGGGCAGCCAGCATACACCGGCACCCTCTCCTGCAAGCTGATTCGCCAGACAGGGGCAGTCACGTTTATGGCCTGGGCCCGCCGTCTGCCAGGCACCCAGGGCTACGAAATACGGGTCCGCCCGGCCGACCCCGCCGTGAAGGATGACGACCTGGACACGGCGCTGACCGCGATGAACCGTTCAATCGAGCAGCTTATCAACGAATCACCGAGCCAATACCTGTGGAGCTACAAACGCTTCCGCCGCCCACCGGCCGGGGTCAACACGCCTTACTAGCCTTGTATCCCCACGGTTTCAGTGATTACGAGTATTCACGCCATGAATGGCTGCAATACGGGTTTGGCTTAACAATTGATGCCCATTCCGCTATACTCCGCGCGCAATTCCAACCCCCAGTAACACCCTAAAAGACTGATTTCCAAAAGAAATCAGCCAAGACGACGATGAGGGAAACGCTGTGCTAGAAGCCTATCGCAAACATGTAGAAGAGCGCGCCGCTGAAGGTGTACCGCCGAAGCCGCTTACCGAACAGCAGGTTGCCGACCTGGTAGAACTGCTGAAGAACCCGCCGGCTGGCGAAGAAGAATTTATCCAGGACCTGTTCGTCAACCGCGTTCCGCCGGGTGTGGATCAGGCCGCTTATGTAAAGGCCGCTTTCCTGACCGCGATTGTGAAAGGTGAAGCCAGCTCCCCTCTGATCGACAAGAAGCGTGCTGTGCAGCTGCTGGGCACCATGCAAGGTGGCTACAACGTGGCCCCGCTGATCGAAGCGCTCGACGATGCCGAGCTGGTTGACGAAGCCGCCGAGCAACTCAAGCACACTTTGCTGGTTTTTGATGCATTCCACGACGTGGAAGACAAAATGAAAGCCGGCAACGCCAAAGCCAAGGAAGTGATTGAATCCTGGGCGGAAGGCGAATGGTTCACCAAGCGTGCCGACCTGGCCGAAAAAATGACCTTGTCTGTCTTCAAGGTTACCGGTGAAACCAACACCGACGACCTGTCCCCCGCACAGGACGCCTGGAGCCGCCCGGATATCCCGCTGCACGGCAATGCCATGCTGAAAAATGCGCGTGAAGGTATCACTCCGGAAAAAGACGGCGAAATCGGCCCACTGAGCCAGATGGACGAGCTGAAGAAAAAAGGCCACCCGGTTGCCTACGTAGGCGACGTTGTGGGTACCGGTTCTTCCCGTAAATCTGCTACCAACTCCGTACTGTGGCACTTCGGTGACGACATTCCGTTCGTACCGAACAAGCGCGCCGGCGGCGTCTGCATCGGCGGCAAGATCGCTCCGATCTTCTTCAACACCATGGAAGATTCCGGCGCCCTGCCCTTCGAGTGCGACGTATCCAAAATGAACACCGGTGACGTGATCGACGTTTACCCGTTCGCAGGCAAGGTCGAAAAAGACGGCGAAGTGACCGCTGAATTCGACCTGCGTTCACAAGTCCTGCTGGACGAAGTCCGTGCCGGCGGCCGTATCAACCTGATCATCGGTCGCGGCCTGACCACCAAGGCTCGCGAAGCGCTGGGTCTGGCACCGTCCGAACTGTTCCGCAAGCCGGAACAGCCGGGTGATTCTGACAAGGGCTTCACTCTGGCCCAGAAAATGGTCGGCAAGGCCTGCGGCATGGACGGTGTTCGCCCCGGCATGTACTGCGAGCCGAAGATGACCACCGTAGGTTCCCAGGACACCACTGGCCCGATGACCCGTGACGAGCTGAAAGATCTGGCTTGCCTGGGCTTCCAGGCCGACCTGGTGATGCAATCTTTCTGTCACACCGCCGCTTACCCCAAGCCGGTTGACGTGGAAACCCAGCACACCCTGCCCGACTTCATCATGAACCGTGGCGGTGTTTCCCTCCGTCCGGGCGACGGCATCATCCACTCCTGGCTGAACCGTATGCTGCTGCCGGATACCGTTGGTACCGGTGGTGACTCCCACACCCGTTTCCCAATGGGCATTTCCTTCCCGGCCGGCTCTGGTCTGGTTGCGTTCGCTGCTGCCACCGGCGTTATGCCACTGGACATGCCGGAATCAGTTCTGGTTCGCTTCAAGGGTAAACGCCAGCCGGGCATCACCCTGCGTGACCTGGTACACGCCATCCCCATGCAGGCCATCAAAGACGGCCACCTGACCGTTGCCAAAGCAGGCAAGGTCAACGTCTTCTCCGGTCGCGTACTGGAAATTGAAGGCCTTGATGACCTGACCGTTGAACAGGCATTCGAGCTGTCTGACGCGTCCGCCGAGCGTTCCGCTGCGGGCTGCACCATCACCCTGTCCGAAGACAGCGTGACTGAGTACCTGAAGTCCAACATCACCATGCTCAAATGGATGATTGCCAACGGTTACGGCGATGCCCGTACCATTGAGCGTCGCATCAACGGCATGGAAGAGTGGCTGGCCAACCCGAGCCTGATGCGTGCCGACGCCGATGCCGAGTACCACACCGTCATCGAAATCGACATGGACCAGATCAACGAGCCGGTACTGTGCTGCCCGAACGACCCGGACGATGCCAAAACCCTGTCCGACGTGGCTGGCGCCAAGATCGACGAAGTGTTCATCGGTTCCTGCATGACCAACATCGGTCACTTCCGTGCTGCGGGCAAGCTGCTCCAGAAAGTGGAAAGCGGCACCATGCCGACCCGTCTATGGATCGCTCCGCCGACCAAGATGGATCAGCACCAGCTTACCGAAGAAGGCTACTACAACATCTTCGGCAGCGCCGGTGCGCGCACCGAGATGCCAGGCTGCTCCCTGTGCATGGGTAACCAGGCTCGCATCGCGCCGAAGTCCACTGCGGTATCCACCTCCACCCGTAACTTCCCGAACCGTCTGGGTCAGGGTGCGGATGTGTACCTGGCATCGGCTGAGCTGGCGTCTGTGGCGTCCATCCTC
>NZ_PBSH01000005.1 GCF_002726155.1 Alcanivorax sp.
GGGGAATCTCCCCATGATTTTTTCAATGTTCTTTTATTGCGGTTTATATCCTGGAAAGACTATGAACGATCCACCCAAGCAACGAATAGATGACTTGAAAGAAGCCTCACCCTTTCGAACACATCGCATCCACGCCATCAACAGTGACTGGTATTTTTTAACCCGTGAAGGTCAAAATATCGGGCCATTCCCGAACAAAAAAGCGGCCGAAGACAGCCTTGCGGAACTCCTGAAAACTGTCAAAATGGATGAGTAGCCAATGGCCCAAAATCCACAAAGTCGCCAAGGTACAGGCGACCAGGCACAGAGTAAGCTGAATACAGCAGATGCCTCTTTATAAATAGCCACCAACTAGGTTAACCCAATGAGTCACGACCATGTGCATATACCCCCCGAGACCAAGGATAAACGCGTTGCCATCGCCATCTGGGCGAACGGGATCCTGACCCTGGCTCAGATTGGGGGAGGTATCTTTGCCGGCAGTCTCGCCCTTATCGCGGACGCCTTGCATAACTTCTCTGATATGGCATCGCTTGTCATCGCGTTCGCGGCGCAGAAAATTGCGCGCCGCCCGGCTGACGCAAAGATGACCTTTGGCTACGGCCGCATTGAAATCGTTGCAGCCCTCATCAACTACACCACATTGATCATTATCGGGATCTATCTGATCTACGAAGGTGGCATGCGGATCATTGATCCTCCAGAGGTAAAGGGCTGGTGGGTCGTCTGGCTTGGCGGTATCGCCCTGGTCGTGGATGCATTAACAGCGTTACTCACGTATTCGATGCAGAAAGGCAGCGTCAATATCCGTGCACTGTTTCTTCACAATCTGTCGGATGCACTGGCGTCGGTCGCCGTGGTTATTGGCGGGGCGCTTATTTTACTCTACGACATGCGCTGGGTTGATCCTGCCATCACCATCGGCATCGCGGGCTACATTCTCTACCTGGGTCTGACAGAAATCGGCGGTACTATCAGAACCCTCATGCTGGGCAGCCCGGTGGATATCGATACCGATGCCGTCATTGTTGCCCTGTCCAACATTGAGGGCGTTGTCGACCTTCACCATGTGCATTTTTGGCAGATGGGCGAACACGATGCCTCGCTGGAAGCTCATGTGATTATCGAGGAAAGTGCATGGGATCAGCTTGAGAATATCAAGTACAGGATAAAACAGGCTCTGGCGCAGGAATTCAATATCAGTCATTCGACACTGGAATTCGAACACCCGGACCACATGCACAAGGATACCCACACCTATGGGCATGGTTAAGAGAGATGTTCTCCGCAAGCACCGGCGAGAGCGGAGACTATTTCAATAGGCCGCCCAGGCGCGGAATTCTGCCGACATGAATCCGAGCAGCGAGAAAGAGCCAGAGACTAATAGCGCAGTTGCAGAATACGCCAGGCGCCATTCAGCACAATCAGCCCGATGATCAGACCAATGACCAGGTCGGGATGACGGGAGCCCGTCCAGGCGACCAATACACCGGCGACGATAACCCCCACATTGGCGATGACATCATTAGCGGAAAAGATCCAACTTGCTTTCATGTGTGCGCCGCCGTGCCGGTTTCTTGCGATAAGCACCAGACACCAGACGTTGGCCGCCAGGGCCACAACACCAAAACCCATCATTAACGCGGATACAGGTTCGCTGCCGAAGACAAATCGCCGCCCGACTTCAGCCAGGACTCCCAGCGCCAGAATCAACTGCAGCCAGCCTGAAAAATGCGCAGCGCGCAGCTTCATCCGCACACTGTGTCCAACGGCATACAGTGCCACGCCGTAGACGGCGGCATCAGCAAACATGTCTAGAGAATCCGCGATCAAGCCAGTGGATTGCGCCAGCCAGCCTACCGTCAGTTCAATCACGAACATAACGCCGTTGATGGCCAGCAACCACTTCAGAATACCGGCTTCGACCTGGGCGGTTGCCTCTTCCTTCTCCCTGGCCAGGACTAAATCCTCTTCCCCCACCGGGGTGGTTTTTTCGAGCGTGGCACCCAGCCCCAGGGAGCGCATCCTCTCCTCGATGGCAGCCCCATTGTCGCCATGGAATACCCGCACCTTCCGATTCGGTGTATCGAACTCCAGTAAAACCCGGGGCTCAATACTGTCCAAGGCCATGCGGATCATCCCCTCTTCCGACGGGCAGTCCATTTTTGGTACCCGGTAGTCACTGACATAGCCATGTTGAAAAGCCGTATCAGTATTCGCTATCCCAGAAGTGGGGGCACTGGCAATCTTGTTGCTCTGGCAGTTGTCATTACACGGGTCAGACATCGAAAAAAGCCCTTGAGAATGTACAGACGGTCACTATAAACTCTATAACAACTATAGAGTCAATCGGAATATTGAGAGATGATAAAAATCGGCGAACTGTCGAAAGTGACTGGCTGCTCCGTGCAAACCATCCGGCATTATGAAAAGGAACAATTGATTGCCTCCGCAGAACGCAGTGAAGGTAATTTTCGCCTGTACGATGAAGTTGCCGTTGAGCAATTACTGTTCATCAAGCACTGTCGCAGCCTGGATCTCAGTTTGCCGGAGATCCGGCAATTATTGGGATTAAGCCGTTCCCCCGGCGCACAATGTGATGANGTGAATCGGATGATGGATAGGCNTATCGAGCAGGTGGAGGCGCGTATCCAGGANCTCACCAGGCTGAACGAGCAACTGAGAATGCTGCGCCGCAGCTGTTCAAACCGTCGGACAGTCGAGCAATGCGGCATATTGCGGAATTTGTCGGCTACTCCGGTTTCGAGCGGCTGACACCCGGTTCCAAAAACTCTCCTGAACGTTCTGTAACAGGTGCATTTTTCCAGCGTGGGTGCCGACCGCAATGGTGAGAGAAGAACTGCACAGCGGAAAACCGGTTAGTCTGTTGAATGACTGGTTTACCACCTATGACGGCTATTACCTGTATTACCCGAGTCGCCGTCAATCATCCCCGCTGTTTCGCTTGCTGGTGGATGCACTGAGGTTCAAATAGAAAAACCGGGTAATTCCAGATAATTAATCAAAGTCCAAAAACATACAACCCAGCAATGGCGCTGGGTTGTATTAATGCCTGTCATTGCCAGACGTTACCAGGGAGTGCCTGTTGTTGCTGGTCACTCCCACTCAATTATCAATTGGTTTATTTTTATAAATAAAAACAATTACATATAATAAAAAAACCAATCAATACCATGAAAAATACCAATACCCATCCAAACAACTCACCAATTAGCCCAAAATACAACCAAAGCAAGTAAGGAGCACCATTCCTGCCCCCTTCACTTCCCGACATCAGGCACACTTGCCCCTTCCCACAACAACAGCAATACCGAATCAACGTGAGGCACTCAGCGAACTGCCTGTCAGTACCCAATGCGGCATTGACATGCACACACACATGGATGACTATAAGTAGCATTACCGCTCACATAGATCCCTCAAGGCAAACAAAGATATGGAAGCACTCCAGCCTACAAAGCGATACGAAGCCGTTACCCGAGAGAAGTCTGGCGGAGCAACCTACACACCTAAAGTTCTAGCTGACTTCGTTGCTCAACAGATCGTTGAGACAGCCAGTCAAAGGCTCCTGCGCCCATCCGAACGCCCACTCCGCATCCTGGACCCCGCAATCGGACACGGCGAACTTCTGGTTAGCCTTCTTGAACACATTCCAGACCAACCAGAGCTGGATATTCAAGTCTATGGTTTTGAAACCGATCCAGAGGCACTTCATATCGCCACAAAGCGTCTTGAAGCAAGGTTTCCGGGAGTAGCCTTTCATTTCGAGGATAGTAATTTCCTTGAATTTGCCCTTGAGAATTTCGGAGCTGACGACCAAGGCAGTCTATTCCACGCTAACACACCCGAGGCTTACGACCTCATCATCGCAAACCCCCCTTATGTCCGAACCCAGATCATGGGCACCGTCCAGGCACAGCTTCTCGCAGAGCAGTTTGGGCTCTCAGGCCGCGTTGACCTTTATTACGCATTCATTCTTGGGATGTCTCAAGTGCTGCAGCCGGAAGGTATAGCGGGGATCATTGTCTCCAATCGCTTCATGACAACCAAGTCTGGCACAGCTATCCGCCAAGCTCTTTTCGACCGTTTCAATATTCGCCACACCTGGGACTTGGGTGACACCAAACTCTTTGGTGCTGCAGTTCTTCCAGCCGTTTTACTTGTCGAAGGAAAGGAAGGACAAAAAACAGTCCCTCCCGCTTTCTCATCAATCTATCAGACCGACGCTCAAGCAACCAAGACCAGCACTAATCCCATCACGGCACTGTCCCATGAAGGCATTATCGAAGTCAGCGATGGCCGGTGCTTCCACGTTCAGCATGGAAAGCTAGACACCAATGGAACATCTAGCGGCGTTTGGCGTATTGCTACGGACACTGCTGATGCCTGGCTGACGACAGTAGAAAATCATACCTGGGGAACGTTCCGGGATATCGGAAAAATCCGCGTCGGCGTCAAAACCTGCGCCGACAAGATTTATATCCGTAAAGATTGGGAGGATATGCCCGCAGCTGAAAGACCTGAGCTTCTCAAACCTCTAACCACCCACCACATCGCTCGCCGTTTTAAGCCTCTCATGCCTGATCGGCCAAGTCAGATTCTGTATACCCATGAGGTTGTGCAAGGCCGCCGCCGAGCCATTAACCTTGAAACGTATCCCCGCAGCAAAGACTATCTTGATAAGCATCGCCATACCCTTGAAGGGCGAAAATATGTCATTAAAGCGGGACGGGAATGGTATGAGGTCTGGGTACCCCAGGACCCGGACGCATGGAGCGAACCCAAGCTCGTTTTCCGCGATATCGCCGAAGAGCCGACCTTTTGGGTCGACCTGGACGGCTCAGTTGTTAACGGCGATTGCTACTGGCTAATAAGCCAGAATCCCACCCAAACTGAACTGCTATGGCTTGCGGCTGCGGTCGGGAACTCTACGTTCATCGAACGCTTCTACGATCTTCGGTTTAACAACAAGCTCTATTCCGGTCGACGTCGGTTTATCACGCAGTACGTTGAGAACTTTCCCCTGCCAGATCCAGAGACTCCCCTTAGCAAAGCCATCGTCGATAAAGCTAAATTAATATACGAAAAAACCCCATCGCCTGAAGCCGAACAGCTCCAGAAAGAGCTCAATACGATGATTTGGGAGGCCATGACTGGCAGCGCAGCAGACCCGACTAGAGTTTGATATGCCTCACAGTTATAACCTCTTTACCCCCCAAAAAAGTCGGCAGGGAGAGGTATCTGGAGCTTCTTGTTCAGTACTTTTCCCTGGAATTGAGGAAATCGCGTAAAAAACTTTTCACCAGTGCTCAAGAATAGGTGCGTCAACGTGACCCTCTGACCATCCGTCAAGGCATAGAACAACGCATAGCGGACATCACAGTGACGGATTTGCCAACCTTCAATCTTTGGCACA
Organism: Alcanivorax sp.; assembly: GCF_002726155.1. Classification (GTDB taxonomy): domain Bacteria; phylum Pseudomonadota; class Gammaproteobacteria; order Pseudomonadales; family Alcanivoracaceae; genus Alcanivorax. Next base: position 5,438 of record NZ_PBSH01000005.1, read on the forward strand.
TCCAGAGCTTCCTCGCTATCCGGACACACCAAGCCAAGATCGATGGTTGGAGACGTTTGCAATTTCACTTCAAGAAGCTGATTTCTCACGTCAGGGAACCGCCCATCATCCCTGTAGTCATCATAACCCAAATGCTGGCATACCAGTCTATGCAGCGCCGCACCGCGATTTCGCTCCTGATCATATCCGGAATCCGGGAAGCTCTCCCCCACAAGCCCTTCCAGTCGCTCAAAAATCTCATTAATAGGTTGCAACTGGCCTGCTCGAGGGTGACTCACCGGACTCACTGCGGCTAGATTAACGCCTTCTTGCACAAAGGGACGCAGAAGCCCTGTATCCACGTCAGAAATCAATTCAGACTGGGCCTCACCAGGAATCAAGCGGGCTTGATACTTCTGCGTAAGCGTGCCCGTTGTATCCAGCAAAGCCAAGGAATCACCTGTGACAACTTTCACCTTTGTAATTAGGTCTCCTTCTGAAACACGAAGAATCACATAGCGCCGAGCTGGCGCAAGCTCTTCATTCCAGACCTGGAGATTGTTTGATTTTTGAGTGTACGTGTCGAAGAACTGCCCAGGAAAGCGTGGCTGCGTTTTCCGGAAACTGGACGGCACAGGGTAACCGAGAGCCCGGCATACATGCTCCTTCACAACTTTAGAGCGAGTTCGCAGGGGCAGACCTTCTAGCGACACACCAACCATGGAAGCGTTAAGTAGTTGCTCCAACTCAGGGGTAGGAATCCAAAGTTCCGGATCTCCGATCTCGATAGGATCGTAGATTGATAGTCCGCTCTGACGAATCGCCTCGGCATATCTCTCCGGGCTATTATCGTATATCGTCATCTTCAAATGCTCTCTTGGTAAGGAGTTCCGGAACACTCACACCAAGAGCAGAGGCCAAGGTCTCCAATGAGCTGAGGGTAACATTGCGCTCCCCCCTCTCTACCGAACCCACATAGGTCCGGTGTAGGTCGCACATATCGGCGAGCTCTTCCTGAGAAAGGTGTTTGGATTTTCTATAGGCACGGAGGTTATCCGCAAGAATATCCATCAACTCTCGGCTAGGCTTTCTAAGCTGCCTTTCGCTCATATGCCCCAACTAGTGTGAATACTTGTGTCGAGACAGCTTCCGAGAAATGATGCCTTTGAGTCTACAGACTATAAGTAGCCAGGCTTATCAATGCTGGCGGGGATGGAATTTGGAAAACTTTAGCGGCTAAAGCCCTACAGGTTTACCCACGGGCACCCACTCATATACACCCTCCCCGTCGTCTCGGACTTCGACCTTGAACACTCCTCCTTGACTATCCACGGCGTGAGTTCCTGGTCGTTCATAGCGGGCATCACCCAGCTGACTCCTCCAGCCAAACCCCTTGCCTCTCCAGATCAGCACAATTCCACCCTGACAATCCGGGCGCTGTTCTCGGTAGCTCGCAGCCGCAAGGCGCTGAATTTCTATACGAACCCACTTTCCATCCCGCTCCATCTCCTGGCGCAAATCATCTATTTCTTCCTGCGTTAGGAGATTTCGTCCGTACTGCCGCTTACTCAATCGCTCAATTTCTTCCTCTGTAAGTTTCCCCATTCGAACAAACCTCCAATCAACCAATGCACTTTGTAGCATATAAGCTAAATACTTGAGAATCAGAGCAATGGGGGCTCCCTGCTCCTGTAAGCGGAGCCCCACCCCATCAACCGATGGGACAAGCGTCTGTGATTACTTCACCGATAAGCGATCTCGGGCTCTGCCATCAATTTCCGCCTAACAAAAACAGCCGCGCCGTGAAAATCAGCCCTGGATGCTAAGCCTGTGCCAGCCTGGTAATTCACCACCATGCACGCCTCGATGATTGCCAGGGCCAGAGCGCCGATCTCTTGGGCATCTTCCTGTTCGAGATAGTCCATTGCAGCAAAGGCTTTCGCCGCCTGGTGCACGGCATGGTTAAATTCGATAGCCTTCCTCTTTCTCATAATTCACCTCTTGGCAGGTGGGTTAGGAGAGTGCCGACCGGCGCGCCATGCCGGTCGGCACACTTGCTTACTCGTCGTCTTCGGGCTTCTTGTCTTCAAACTGGGCCTTGATGGCATCTGCCACCCTGCCCCCTGCCGTTTTAGAAATAGCTGCCTGTCGGTTTTCAGACCTGACTTGGCTTATGCCTTGTCTCAAATGCCCAGCAGCACTAGCAGCGGTTCCTATCCCCTGATTCATCTTTTCGGAAAAGGTAGATTGCTTGCTACCCATAGCCGGAGCAGCGCTTTGGGTCTTGGTAATTTGGTCTGTCTGAGCTGCTGCAACCGCTGCTTTTATTGCACTGCCAGCTCCCGACGCACCTCTTGATGTTGCCATTGCTCCCCTAACCGCAAGCCCCGCACCGCCTGCCGCCATAGCCCCTGCGCCCACAGCAGCTCCAACAAGCGTACCAGCGCCAAACGAGCTACCGGCAGCACCTGCGGAACCTCCACCGGGAATCAGACCTGCAATCACGTTGGGAACGGTATTGATCAGGATTACCAGCACCAGGCACACAACAAAGACCACCATCAGCTCAGTGATGGTGGCGTTCTCTGAAAGACTATGGTGGTAGCCGTCCAGGATGGAGACGCCGATACCAATCATTAGGGTCATGGCCATCAGCTTTAAACCAATGCCGATTACTGCCCGAAAGTAATTAAGAGCAATGTCGCTAGTCCACTTCGAGCCACCAAATCCAAGTACAAAAATGCCGGCATACGCCAGGATGTAAGCAGTGAGCATGGCCAACAGTACATTAGCTGCGACCACCGCCAGACACGCCAGAATGGCAAGCGTAATCAAAAATATGGACAGGTTGTCGATGGGACTACTCCACTCGTAGCTTTTACCGGCCTTCGCCAGGATGTCGAAAGCAATATCAATCGGCGTTGAAGGTGATAAGCTGCGCCCCATGCCCGATGCCTCCCCTCCGACAATAGAGAGTGATCGAATAATAGCCATCGCCATATCCGGGCCGTTACTCAAAAGCCAGTAAAAAAAGCCGGTAAAAATTGTGAACCGAATAAACTCAGAGAAGAACTCACCAAGGTCAGCCTGGCGTAAGGCCATAAAACCAAACGTCCACACCATCGAGATAACGGCTAGCGTCCAGAACAACCATTCCGCATAGCCAGTAATAACACTTCCCCAGGTGGCACTGGCCTCTAGGTACCTTGCCGCGACCTCGTTAAGGACCCCTTCTTTTTCAACCGCAGCAAAGGAAGATTGAGACAGGAGTAACGGTGGTCCTGCAATTAGCATCCTTGAGAGCATTGCTTTCATGGTTGAAACTCCTTGCTCTTTGAGCGATCTACCGGGTCAGAAATACCCTCCCAAACGTCATTTTCCTTCTGGTTCTCATTGTCATCACCACAACCCGAAACCAGACTCATCAAGCACAAGAGGGCCACCTTCAGCAAAATCTTCATGGTTTAAACTCCTGGCTTTTCGAACGGTCTGTTGGCGTAGTCATGCCTTCGTAGAGGTGATGCCGAGCGGCGGTTTCTTGCGCCTCCCTGTCGGCCTCTGCCTGCATCCGGGCCACCATTGCTGTTTGTTGGGCAGCGAGCATTCCACGGATCTGTAATAGCTGATTAGCTTGCTGGCTGGCGAACTGGTTAGCGAAGCCCAATGCCTGCATTTGGCCATCAGCGCCCTGGGCACTGCTCTGCAGCTTCTCCAGGCGGCGGGCATCATTACGCAAGGCCTCCTGTTGCTGATCCAGTCCTTTTAGCATTGCGTCATTAGCTTGCTTCTGCCCCTGGCTGGCCAAGCCTCGGTTACGCTCCATCATCGCCTGTTCTTGTTCGGAACAGCCCTCAGCAGTGAAACAGGGAGAATTGCCGTAATAGTCCACGTCCTGATAGACCGACATGAACTCATCAAGGCTGCCCAACTGCTGTTTGTAACGCTCTAAAGCATCCGTTGCGCCAAGCAAATCGGCCACAGTTCCCTGAGCCTGATCCCACAAATAGACATCCGGCCCGGCGGTGTTTTGCAACTGGTTCTCGTATTGCTGGATTTGCGTCTGATACTGCTCAATCTGCTGCAAGGTCTGCGAAACAGATTCCATGGCGTTAATCGTGGTTTGAATGACGTTGGTAGCGTCAAAGGTAGGAATGCCGGCTAGGGCCGGTGACGAAAAACTGCCGCTGATCAGAGCCAGAGTGAGGGCGACTTTAGCCGCTAAAGTTTTTATCGGCTTATTTTGCTTCCTTGATTCCATTCTTTTCCTCCAATTGTTCTTGAAGGCTTTATGGTGCCCAGCAGTTCCATCTACTGTAGACAGAATGATTGGAGGCATTGGTTGTCAATGCTGACCAACGCTGCCTTTGGCCATCTGGCTTATGGAGGACGATTGGTAATCATCGGAAACCTTTAGCGGCTAAAATCACAACTCGGATGCCTTTTGAAACAGCAATGCCTGAGCCGCCTTAATCTCACGCATCGCCTCTATGATCGTTGCTTCCAAGCCGGCCCAGGTCGGCATTGATCTTCACTAGCTCCAGTACAGCCTCCTGATCCGCCACTCCTATCACTGGCGTCCCAAGGCCCACATTCCGCAGATAAGTGGAAACACTGAGGCCTGCACTTTTAGCTTTGTCTCCTATGGCCTTCTTTTCTTCTGGGAGAACCAGAACCTTTATCGGCTCGACTGACTTTCTAGTTATCGACACGACTTCTCCTTTGCGGCGGTAGCCGCTGCCTCGCAGAGCAGGACCCGTTGAGCACTTGTTGCGAATTAGGGATGTGAAGTGGTCGCCCTGATTTATCAGGGTGGCCACCTTCACCTATCCTGCCCTTGTTTAAACCACTTTTACTCCAAGGTTGAGTGTCGCACGCTTCAAGCAAAGCCCGCTATTTCCACGCTTATTCAATGCTGATAGCCTTGGTTAAAGGGAAATCACGGGATAGCAGCGAAAAAACAGCGTTATCCGCTGGATATCGGATAAAAATAGGCTTCCAGAAGCGCTAAAAAAGCGATCCAACAGCGAAAAAACAGCATTCACCCAAGTCCGCCAAATTTGCATCTATGGCGCTGCGATGGATGAATACTGGAAACAGGAGTTTGGCTATGGAATCGATCAGCTCACCCAAGGCGAAGCCGGGCACCTCAAAGCGGCTCAATCCGTTGACGCCATCCGAGATCGAATCACTGCGGCAAGAGTCAAAGCGCGATCTGAAGAGAATGCAAAAACGGCTTCGCCTTCGCAAAGCCCAGAGAGAAGCCGAGCAGGTGTAAGGACGCAGGCTGAGGCTGAAAATTTGGCCCAGGCGCAGGCGTCTTTGGCTGAGGCTGCAGAAATTGATAAACGCTACGATTCTGTTTTTCAGAACTACCTTGAGGCCAAAGCCAGGCTCCAGCCCTGGTGATGACGCCAAGCTCTCCTACCGGTTAGTGGCCCCGGAAACCCCTTTTACTGATTAACCTTCACCAAGCGGCCTCTATTCCTTTCTGCTGCGCTTTCTCTCTTGATCCCGCTCCCGCGCCGAAGGCGCTAAAAAAGAGCTTTTGCGGCCTTTGGCCGCGCATTATCAGGCAGCCGCAGGCCGGGCGAAGCAAGGAACGAGTGGAGGGAGGGTGCGCCGGTAGGCGTAAAACGGTTAACGATACGCGGCATCCCGTTAACTGGCCGCCAAGCCTACCAAGCGTTAAAGAATATATTTAAGTTAAATCGCGCGCGCGCGTTACGGCGCAGCGGTCGCCCATACAGCCCTTGTCGTTACTAGGTTTCCAAAAAGTGCTTGTGTGTGAAAGTACGAAGGTGGGTGTGTGTGATAGTACAAGCCAATTCACAGGGTTAGCGTGTGTGAAAGTACATGCCAATTCACAGGCCACCCGGTTATCCACAAGAACCCCAAAGCACGTACCTTTACACACGCTTGCGCTTTGCTTGCCTGCGTTTATGTTGGGCTTGGTGAGCGATGACAGGAGCATGAGGCCGTCCGTCAAGTATGTCATTGATCTCGGCTCGCCTTCCCTCGGGGCCAGCGGCGTAAAAGGTTACGAGGTCTCGATCGGCATCGTAGGCCAGGAGATAGCCGGGCAGAGCCCCGCTTTCGGCTAGGACTTTGATACCCCTGCGAAACTCCCGGAGTGAAGCTGTGCTGCCGCTTTTCTCCAAGAGTGTGGCAAGCTTTACACGCCAATGCGGTTGGTTTCCGCAGTGTTTACGGGCCAACTCATAGATACGACGATCAAGCGCCTTTCGTAGCCGGAAGTAATCGCGACTCAACGTTAACACCTGCATGGCCTCGACCGACCGAAACAACCATTCAGGCAGCGTCACCTCTACCGCAACCATCCGGCTATCATTTGGTGACTTCTCCACAACACGCCAAGAATCGACCAAACCAAATCCTCGCCGCTCGCGCCGGCCATTTGTCTTTATATTGGTTTCAATACGCGTACCACTGAGCCGGCGCAGCATGTCTGCAGCCCGCTGATAACCGATCCCAGATGTTGGCCGGTTAGTAACGGTCAGAAAGTCATGCATGACAAAGCGAATCGTACGCGAAGTTTCCCGATCCCGGTTCTTAGCCTCCACCACCTGGCTGATACAATAGATCCATAGATCTTTGTCGTGGATAGTCGCACGCCCAGTTGCTCCAGGAAGCACGGTGACAGTGTTACCGCTTCGTTCATAATTACGAATGCGTTTGTCGCCGGCCTTCAAGGCGAACAACGGGTGCTCCATGCTGACCATGTCGTCTTTAGGGGCTACGTCCAGTATATCGGCTACAAAGAAGTCGCCTTGCCGGTTCCGCTCCGGCAGTAGGGCCATTCTGTTAACCCTCTACGGTGTAACCAGGCCGGCTGGCTTGAATGCCAGACGACTTGCGCTCCTCAATCCACTCCTCAACCTCGGCCAAATCCCATGCCACATTTCTGCTAGTCAATGCGATCCGGCGCGGGAAGTCACCTCGCTGCTCCATGTTAAAAATTGTCCGTGACGCCAGCGGGATCATCTTCAGGAGCGTTTTTTTATTGATCAGTCTCTTGCTGGTCATGGTTTCCATTTTTCTGCCTCCAAATGTTTCTGAAGGCTTTATGGTGCCCAGCAGTTCCCGTTGCCGTAGACAGAATGATTGGATACATTGGTTGACATGGAAAATCACCGTATCCAAATTGTGCCAGGATGTAATCCGATCATCTCGGCGGCTATTGAGAACCTCCAGGATCGATGGCGTCAATATTCCAACCGTTCGAAGAGCAAGCCTCTTGCTGGACTGCTAGAGGAGATCATCGATCCTGCCTTATCCGAATACGCGAAGAAAATTCCGCGAAACTATCTGCCTTACATCCTTGGCTCAGGACAGGATGGGCCACTCAGCGAGATTGTCAGAACGAAGCCTGTCGGTGCGGAGCTCGCCCAGCGAAATTTGATTAGAGAGTTCGAAAATGCATCGAGTAACCCAGCGTTTAGCAACCCAGCATTTGTCGCCACCTTGGAGACATTAGTCGAGTTACTATGGGCTTGCTCTGATAAGCGCGCTCGGCATACCAAGGTGAGGGGCCTGAATGGTCAGCGCCGTGCACAAGAATTTTGCCGGTTTTGTGGAAAGCCATCCGAACTCGCTGCATATGCAGCTGGCAGTGATTCGGTAGACATATACCACAAATCAACAACACTCCAGCTTAGCAGCACCCATTGTCACGAGCATCGAGTGAAGTTGCCCACCGGCAAATGGAATCCGGCATACAAGTCAGCATCAATGTCGGTCGCCAAGTTCGATTTAGAACTGGACAGGCTCACTCGGCAATCAAGGAATTATGAGACGCTTTCAGCGAGCTCTGGTGATCCTTTGGTAGATCAGTATATATACCAATATGTCCATCGATTCGGGTTCCGGCCAGGCGACAAGGCCGAAATGCGAAATCATGCTCGTGGGATCGTTGACGCAAAATTATCGGATCACAAGAAACGGGTTTTGGTACTCCAGCAGCAAGGCCTTAATCAATCAAACATTGCAACCATATTGAACGTTAGTCGCCAATCGATATCAAAAAGTTTAGCGTCGACCCCGGAGAAATTCCTCGCTATATCAGCGAGTTCGAGTCATCACCCCGGATTCAATGACGAGTTTCGGACAAAAATTCGCGATATTGAGCCACGCATCATGGACTGGCTAGATGATCCCAACATAACCGACATCATGCTAAATCCTGATGGCAGACTCTGGCTCACACGAGAGAACCGGTCTAAAGCAGAGCTTGGCACCATTATAGAAAGCAGCCAGGCCAAATTGATCATTGCGACCTTCGCAGCTGAAGCGCAAATCAGCCCAGACGCTGGCCAAACTCTGGAATGCGAGCTGCCAGGCTTATTGCGCCTCGTGGCGTGGCTCACGCCGATAGTAGAGAGCCCAACCTTCGCAATTCGGAAAATGGCTCAATAATAAGGGGGGTTCGGAAGTCATTCCATCAATCGCGGTTTCCCGATAGACCATTCATCGATCATATCCGCCCAGTCCTGCAGCATTTCGGTGCGCTGCTCACGGTATTCTGCCTTGTTGTAGATTGCTCTAACGCCCTTTTGTTCATGCGCAAGGCACTTTTCAATCCAGTCGGTGTTGTAGCCAGCCTCATGCAACAGCGTGCTGGCTGTCCGACGCAGATCATGCGGCCCAAACTTGGAAAGCGGCTTCCCGTCTTTTTGCGCTGCCTCATAGGTCATCGTCAGAATCTTGTTGAGCGTAGCCCCCCTCATCGGAGTATCTGGCTCATACCGTGACGGCAGCACATAGTCTGATCCTCCCGCAAAGGTCTTTAGCGCAATGAAAATATCCAGAGCCTGCCGGGACAGGAACACCAGGTGCGGGTTACCTCGCTTCATCCGCTCTTTGGGGATTGTCCAAAGAGCCTCACTGAAGTTGATCTCTCTCCAGGTCGCATTCGTCAGCTCGCTTTTACGCACCATTGTCAGCAAAAGCAGCTTGGCCGCAGCCCGATACGCCGGGCTTGTGCCGACACGCTCCAAGTACTGGTACATCAAGCCGATCTCTTCAGGCGTCAGCGCCCTATCTCGTGGCTCAAATTTTGCGATAGATGATGAGCGCACCAACTTTGCGGGATTATCCACCTTCTGACCACGCTCAATAGCCCAGCGAAAGACCTGCAGCACGATTTCACGTGCATGAACTGCTGTTGCCGGCGCCCCTCGCTCAACAATAGCGTCTACCAGCGCCCGCAAGTCCTCGTGAGTAATCTCTGCCAGCTTCCAAGTACCGAATTTTGGCTTGAGTTCACGCTCGTAAACAGAGCGGCGCATGTCTCGGGTCGAGTCAGCCATTTGGTAGCCGCGTAGCCATTTTTGAGCCCACGCATCAAACGTTTCAGCGCCCTTTACCCGCGCTTTGTCACGGGCCTTTTCTTTCGCAGGAGATTTGCCGTCTGCCACCATCTTCTTGGCTTCATGAAGCCGTTCACGCGCTTCAGCCAGCGTGATACCACCGACGCCATAGCGACCAAAGGTGATGGTCTCCTGCCTGCCATTGATGGAGTAGTTGTAGCGAAACGAGATGGAGCCCGCCTTAGTGACGGCCACATAAAGGCCGTCGCGGTCATTTACCTTGTAGAGCCTATCCCTGGGCTTGAGATTACGCAGCTTGGTATCGGTCAGCATTCGTCCTGCTCTTCATCAGTTTTGATACCATGCTCGAAAACCACTGAAAAAAAGGCGAATAATCCAATATAAACAGCAAGTTAAGGCCAATCAATACCATGTAAAACGGAGAAAACACTACATGGTATCAGGGCCTTGTCATGGCATTGATGCCTGATAGTACCAACATTAATGCCATGAAAAAAATGTGCTTGGAGTGGCCATAAGGTGCCTGACAATGCCAGACAGAAAAACAAAAAAGCCCGCAATTACACGGGCTTAGGTAGTATTTTATGCTCTTGAGTGCCAGTCAGTACCAAACAGGGAATCATTCCCACTCAATCGTGGCAGGTGGCTTGGAGGAGATATCGTAGGTCACCCGACTGATGCCCGGGATCTCATTGATGATACGGCTGGAAACCAGCTCCAGGAAATCATAGGGCAGATGCGCCCAGCGGGCCGTCATGAAGTCGATGGTTTCCACTGCGCGCAGGGCTACCACGTATTCGTAGCGACGGGCATCGCCTACCACGCCCACTGACTTGACCGGCAGGAACACCGCGAAAGCCTGGCTGGTCTTGTGGTACAGACCGGCGGCGCGCAGTTCCTCGATAAAGATATGGTCCGCCAGACGCAGGGTGTCGGCGTATTCCTTCTTCACTTCCCCCAGAATACGCACGCCCAGACCCGGCCCCGGGAAGGGGTGGCGGTAGACCATGTCGTAGGGCAGACCCAGTTCCAAACCAATTTTGCGCACTTCATCCTTGAACAATTCACGCAAAGGCTCAACCAGCTTGAGCTTCATGTCTTCCGGCAGGCCGCCCACGTTGTGGTGACTCTTGATCACATGCGCCTTGCCAGTCTTGCTGGCGGCAGATTCGATCACGTCCGGGTAGATGGTGCCCTGGGCCAGCCAGTTGGCGTTTTTCAGCTTGCCAGCTTCATCATCGAAGATCTCGATGAAGGTGTTGCCGATAATCTTGCGCTTCTTTTCCGGATCGGCTTCGCCGGCCAGCTTGCCGAGGAAATTATCTTCCGCATCCACGCGGATCACCTTAACGCCCATGTTGTCGGCAAACATTTCCATGACCTGGTCACCTTCCTGGTGACGCAGCAGACCGTTATCGACAAACACACAGGTGAGCTGATCACCGATCGCCTTGTGCAGCAGCGCCGCAACCACCGAAGAGTCCACACCGCCGGACAAGCCCAGGATCACCTCGTCAGTGCCTACTTGGTCACGAATGGTATCGATGGCATCGCTGATGATATTGCTCGGGGTCCACAAGGCTTCACAATCGCACAGCTCACGAACAAAGCGCTCCAGCAGACGGCCGCCCTGCAGCGTATGCGTCACTTCCGGGTGAAACTGGATACCATAAAAACGTTTTTCATCGTTGGCCATGCCCGCAATGGGGCAGCTGCCCGTGGTGGCAGTGGCCACAAACCCTGCCGGCATTTCGCCGACACGGTCGCCGTGACTCATCCACACATCCAGAAATTCCTTGCCCTGCTCTTCGTGATCGACAATGCCATCCAGCAGCGCATTGGATTCCGCTTTTTCCACACGGGCGTAACCGAATTCGTGCTTCTCACCGGCAATCACCTTGCCGCCAAGCTGTTCGGCCATGGTCTGCATGCCGTAACAGATACCCAGCACCGGGATACCCGCATCAAACACGGCCTGCGGAGCACGCGGTGTTTCCGCTGCAGTCACTGACTCCGGCCCACCAGAAAGGATGATGCCCTTGGGCGCAAACTCGCTGAGTTCTTCAGCGGTCATGTCGAAGGCACGAATCTCACAGTACACGCCAATTTCCCGCACGCGGCGAGCAATCAGCTGAGTGTATTGGGAACCGAAGTCCAGAATCAGGATGCGCTGGGCATGGATGTCTGTCATGGGGATCTATCCCGGTGATTGCCGGCGATATTACAGCCGGATCTTGTTAGAACGGGCCTGACGCCAAATACCTGGCGCCTGACGCTTTAAAAACAAAAATCGGTCGAGCGCCGCTCGACCGATTTCAGCATCTGGCATCTGGCTCCAAGCACCATGCTCTTAACCAGTTACACCAAAGTCCGAATTACCCGACCGGGTAGTTCGGCGCTTCCTTGGTAATCGTCACATCGTGGACGTGGGACTCTTTCATGCCCGCGTTAGTGACTTTCACGAACTCCGGCTTGGTGCGCATCTCTTCGATGGTGGCACAGCCGGTGTAGCCCATGGAGGCGCGCAGGCCGCCCATCAGCTGGTGCACGATAGCGCTCATCGGGCCCTTGTAAGGCACCCGACCTTCGATGCCTTCCGGTACCAATTTCTCGATGCCGGCCGCGGCATCCTGGAAGTAACGGTCGGAAGAACCGGTGGAACCAGACATGGCACCCAGCGAGCCCATGCCACGGTAAGCTTTGTAGTAGCCCCCCTGGAACAGCTCAACCTCGCCCGGCGCCTCTTCAGTGCCAGCCAACAGGGAGCCGATCATGATGGCGCTGGCACCCGCGGCAACAGCTTTGGAAATGTCGCCGGAGAAACGGATACCGCCGTCAGCGATCAAGGGCACACCAGTGCCTTTCAGTGCTGCAGCCACATCAGAAATAGCCGTGATCTGCGGCACGCCAATACCGGCCACGATACGGGTGGTACAGATGGAGCCAGGACCAATGCCCACTTTCACTGCGTCGGCACCAGCGGCAACCAGATCTTTGGCTGCAGCTGCTGTCGCGATATTGCCACCAATCACCTGCACCTCGGGGAAATGCTTCTTCACCCAGGCGACACGATCAATCACGCCCTGGGAGTGGCCGTGTGCTGTATCCACCACGATCACATCCACCCCGGCTTCCACCAACGCAGCAACACGCTCGTCAGTGCCGGCGCCGGTACCCACTGCCGCGCCTACACGGAGACGACCCTGGGAGTCTTTGCAGGCATTGGGGTATTTGGCCGCTTTCTCGATGTCTTTCACGGTGATCATGCCGCGCAGATCACCGGCAGCGTTCACCACAATCACTTTCTCGATACGATGTTTATGCAGCAGAGCCTGAACTTCATCAGCGCCAACGCCTTCCTGCACCGTCACCAGCCGGTCTTTGCCGGTCATGATGTCTTTTACGCACTGGTCGTAGTTGGTGATGAAACGGGTATCACGGCTGGTGACAATGCCCACCACCTTGTCACCTTCCACCACCGGAACGCCGGAAATGTTGTTCGCATCCGTGATGCGGATCAATTCGGCCACCGTGGTATCCGGGCTAACCGTAATCGGATCTTTTACCACACCGGATTCGTACTTTTTCACCATGCGCACATTGCGCGCCTGATCTTCGGTATCCATGCTTTTATGGAGGATACCGACGCCCCCTTCCTGGGCCATGGTAATGGCCAGGCGGTGCTCGGTGACTGTATCCATGGCTGCGGATACCAGTGGAATGTTCAGAGCGATGTCCCGAGTCAACTTGGATTTCAGGGACACGTCCTTGGGCAGCACATTGGAATGGGCAGGCACAAGCAATACGTCGTCAAACGTTAATGCTTCTTGGGCAATTCTGAGCATATTGCACCGTAGGAAGTGAGGGGGGAGCCTGGCGGATGCCACCGGGCGGAGCGGTAGCACCTAGAATGAGACAGGCACCCCGTTAAATTAAGCGGGCGATTATACGACATTACCGGCTAACCACACAATCACCGCTGGCAGGGTACAAAAAAACGGGCTACCCTCCCGCGATGACCATTTCATCCCGCGCCGAACCACTGTCTATCAGCCAGTTGAACCTGGATGCCCAGGGCCTGCTGGAAAGCTCTTTCCCCCTGATCTGGTTACAGGGCGAACTGTCCAATTTTTCCCGTCCGGCATCCGGCCACTGGTACTTCAGCCTGAAAGACTCGCGTGCCCAGATTAATGGGGCCATGTTTCGAAATCGCAACAGGCTGCTGGATTTTGCTCCCCAAAACGGCCAACAGGTGCTGGTGCGAGCCAAAGTCACCCTGTATGTGCCCCGTGGCAACTTCCAGATTGTGGTCGAACACATGGAACCTGCCGGCCAGGGCGCCCTCAAGGCCCAGTTTGACGCGCTCAAAGCCCAGCTTCAGAGCGAAGGATTGTTCGCCCAAGACCGCAAACAGGCACTACCGGCCTGGCCCAGCCAAATTGGGGTGATCACCTCACCCAGCGGCGCGGCCATTCGCGATATTCTGCAGGTACTGCAACGCCGCTGCCCGTCTATCCCGGTAGTGATTTATCCGGCAGCGGTTCAGGGGGCAGAAGCGCCGGCACAGCTGCGCCAGGCTCTGGAATTGGCCGTGGCACGCAACGAATGTGACGTCCTGATTATTGGTCGGGGCGGCGGGTCTCTGGAAGATTTGTGGGCCTTCAACGACGAAGCCCTGACCCGGGCGGTTGCCGAGTGCCCCATTCCCATTGTCTCGGCCGTGGGCCATGAGGTGGACACCGGGCTGACCGATTTTGCCGCCGACCTCCGCGCCCCGACGCCTTCCGCTGCCGCAGAACTGGTGAGCCCGGATCTTTCAGTGGTCAGCCAGCGACTTGCCGGCCTGCATCGGCGGTTGCGCTGGGTCATGACGCAACAGCTTCGCACCCCGCAGGAGCGCCTGCGCCATCTGAGTCAGCGGCTTCGCTCTCCCCGCCAGCACCTCGAACAGAGCAGCCAGCGACTGGATGAATTGCACAATCGCCTGCAACGACAAATGCAGCACCGCCTCACTCTGCTCCAGGGCCGCCTGCAGCCCAGCCAGCAACGCCTGGCGCGGCTATCGCCAGAGCGGCTTCTGCTGGACCGCCAGCAACAGCTGACAGCCTTGAACAAGCGATTGCCGCAACCGATACAACGGCAGATTCAACAACAGCAATTGCAGCTGGCCGGGCTGAGTAAGCGCCTGCAAACAGCCAGCCCACTGGAAACCCTGGCGCGAGGTTACAGCATTACCTTTAAAGGGGATGAGGCGGTACGCTCAGTGAAGCAATTACAGGCCGGCGACACCCTGACCACGCGCCTGGCTGACGGCGCGGTTACTGCCCGGGTGGAACACGTCCAGGCGTCAGATACGGACTGAGTGCCCGCGCCAACTGCTGACGCCGGAACGGCTTGGCCAGGTGGGAGTTCATGCCCACCGCCAGGCATCGCTCACGCTCTTCATGCATGGCATTGGCGGTCAACGCCACCACAGGCATGGGCGCCCGGCCCTGTTCCCGCTCCCACTGTCGCAGCCGCCGGGTAGCCTCCAGGCCATCCATCACCGGCATCTGCACATCCATGAGGATGCAATCAAAGTCACGCTGGCGCGCTTTTTCCAATGCTTCCTCACCATTGCTGGCCGTCACCACGGTAACGCCCATCTGCTCAAGAATACGCCGCGCCACCATGGCATTGACCACATTGTCTTCCACCAGCAACACCAGCCCATGAAGGGCCTGCTGCTCCGGGTCAGCCAGACCGTGCCGCCCCGCCGCCCCACTGGCCGCCGTCTGTTCGCGGAAGAACAGCCGCAACGACAGCGTAAAGACACTGCCCGCGTCCTCCTGACTACCAACGGTCAAAGTGCCGCCGAGCATCTCGCTGAGCTTGCGCGCAATCGCCAACCCCAGACCGGTGCCGCCGAAACGGCGCGAGGTAGAAGAATCGATCTGCGAAAACGCCTTGAACAGGCCCGAGATTTTCTCTTCCGGAATACCAATACCTGAGTCGGCCACGGCAATACTCAAATCCAGCCAGTCCCCACGAACCGGCTGCACCGATACGGTGACAGTGACCCCCCCTTCTTGGGTAAACTTCACCGCATTGGAAATCAGATTGCTGAGCACTTGGCGCAGCCGCGTGGGATCACTCCGCGTCACCTTCCCCGCCAGCACCTCATCGCCTTCAAGCCGCAGATACAGCCCCTTGCTTTCCGCCACATAGCGAAAGGTGGCAACACAGTTCTGCAACAGAGGCTGCAGCTCGAAGAAAGACGGGTCCAGGTCCATGCGCCCGGCTTCGATGCGAGAAAAATCGAGAATATCGTTAATCACATCCAGCAGATGGCCGGTGGATTCCAGCGCCGCCTCGGTGTACTCCTGCTGCTCCCCGTTCTGGGCGGTTTCTTCCAGCAATTGCAGCATCCCCAGCACACCATTCATGGGAGTGCGCAGCTCGTGGCTCATCATGGCCAGGAAATCGCTTTTCGCCTGGCTGGCGGTTTCCGCCTGACGATGGGCTTGTTGCAATTCAGTCATGGCAGCCTGCTGCTTGTGCCGGGCGCCTTCCAGAGCGCCAGCCAACTCGTTGATGTTGTCCTGCAGTTCGCCCAGCTCCCCCTGCAAGCGGCTGTTGCCTCGCACAGAATATTCGCCCTGGCGCAGGGTCCGCAGCAGACCGGACAGATACCCCAAAGGCGTAGCGATCTGACGCGCCAGATAGTGGGCGATCCATAGCCCCAGAATCATGGCAAAGAAGGCGGGAATCATACTGGCCAGCAAAATTTCCTTTTGCCGTGCCAACAATCTGGCACTGGACATCCCAAGCACCACCTCACCAATGCGGTCGGGCCTGCCCTCACGCTCCACCGCGCCTCCCAGCATGCCTTCCGGTGCCACAGACTGACGATAAATGCCGGAATGAAATTCGATGATTTCGTTGCTTTTTTCCTGATGATCTCGCCCCTCGTACAGCAGCACCTGACCATCCCCATCGCGGAACACCACGTACTGCAGATCCGCCCGCTGCATGGCCAGCTGCGCCTGACGGCGCAAGTCTGTGTAATTACCCGCCAGTACGCCGTATTCCGACGCCGAGGCAATCTGCTGGGCCAGAAAACGGCCCAGCTCGTGCAGGTCCCGATCGGCATCCTCAAAGCGCTGCCAGGTCAACGCCACCAGCAACAGCCCCAGCATGAACAGGGCAGGCACCAGCCCCAGCACTTGCAACTGCTTGCGAATTCCCGGGCCTTTGCGCGGTACACCGTCACGCGTCATGGCGCCTCCCCGGCATTGTTCAGCGCATCCTCAAGTGCTCCGCTTTCCCGGTAATGCATGTCGAAACTGCTGGCGACGTGCTCATTGACCACCACGGACGGGCGAGACACAAAGGCAGAAGCCCCCCACTCGCCCGTGTCAGCAAAAACACGCAACCGCTGAACCGCTTCGCTGACCAGATCGCTGCCGCTGGCATAGTACGATGCCACACTGCCCGCGTTCACAAACGTCAGGTCCGGGCCAAATACGGGCCGGCGCTGGCGGTAACTGGTCAGCAACACCAGCTTGGCTGCGTCCGGCCCCAGCAGGGAATCGTCCACGGGAAGCACAATCGCATCGAGATGATTGAGGTTTTCACGCAGGGTGTCGCCCAGCGCCCGGGTATCTTTTACCGACAGCAACTCCAGCTTGATCGGCCCGCGAAAACCACGCACCACCTCCGGCGGCCAGACACTGTCCGGCCCCAGAACCACGCCAATGCGGCGCGCCAGAGGCATGATGGTGTGCACCAATTGCACCTGATTCGCCAAGCTGACCCCCGCCCAGATAGCCGCACACTGACACCCCAGCCGCGCGGCCTTTTCACTCAAGGCGCGGCTGACATGCACGCCCAGTAGCGGTTTTTCATGGTCCATGGCACGGGTAAAAGCGACATCACCGAGGGCAACCAGTAAATCAGCCGCGTCAGGCTCATCGACCACACGCAGATTCGCCGGAAGATCCTGCGCCAGCGACAGAACAAACACATCCTTGAAGGGGCTGGGCTCAGCCAGTACGTGTACGGTTTGCGTCGGCGCGGACAGCGCACCACCAGCCGTTGCCAGCAGCAAGAGAAAAACCAGTATGTGTCCATGCTGACTCCGCATCCGGCTATATCCTCACCGTCACGCCCAGCCACATTCGGTCTTGCTGGTAGTCATTTTCTGCAAAAACCACCGGGGCGCCATTCAACCTATGCTGAACAACCGCCCGCCATTCCAGCTCCGTGGGCCCGGCGCGGTGGCGAAAGCGAAATTGCACGTCCGCTCGCTCAAAAACGTTGTCGTTATAATCATTGGACAGATAATAGGCGGATGAAAACGCCCAATGGGGGCTGAATTGCCAGGACCACAAGGCGCTGCCGGCATCCCGGGCGGCCAGGCGTTGCTCAGTCTTCACATTCGTCCGCGTGTGTATGTGCGAGCCGGTAACGCGGAACAGGTGCGATACATTCGGCCGCCAGGAAAGCTGGGCTTCTGTGCCCTGATGGTTCACCCGCCCGTCATTGCTCGGCTCAAACTCAAACGGATTCAACGCCGTGCTCAACAGGTCGGTCAGGGTTTCCTGGAAATAGCGCACATCCAGTTCTAACGCAGAAAACTGCCCGTAGTAGCCCGCCTCCCAGGAACGGATACGCTCCGGCTCGAAAGTGCCGGGGCTTTGCTGGGTCACAAAAAAGTACGCCGGCGCCCAGCCCAGCAATGCCTGAGTGTTACTGGCAAACGGTGGCGACAAGGTTTGCGCCTGAATATTGATATTGGCGCGCTCTTCATAGATATCCGGTGTGCGCAGCGCTTCGGAATACACATAACGCAGGTGATGGCCCGGCAGCACTCGCCAGTTCACGCCGGCGCGGGGACTAAAATGATCGCCGCTGATCTGGTCTCGCTCCCAATAGCCTCCCAGATTCACCGTTACCGGATCCAGAACATCCAGTGCCAGATTGCCAAAGAACCGGTAGCTGATATTGTCTTGCGTGCCCCCGAGATAACTGTCGGACTGAACCCGGTCATGGCGAATTTCAGCACCACTGACCAACCGTGCCCAGCGAGTCAGCTGCAGGGTGTCCTGGATTTCCAGGTCATAACGCACCTCCTGTATATCCAGCTCGCTACCAGCACAGAAAGGCGCACCCGCACCCTGCAAGGTCAAATAACGGTTAGTGGCATCAGCATCAGACGGAAAAGCGGCAAAAGTGGCCGCCATGTCACTACCATTCTGCAGATACAAATCCCGCAGTTCCTGACTGAAAAACAGGCCACCACCGGGCCCGGTCTGGCCGGTTACAGGGTCGAGATAACAGACCTCAAAATCGGTAATTTCCTGGTTGTACTGACCGTAAGTATGCACCTGCAGCTGGTGAGTCCGGCTAAAACTGTGCTGCCATTGCAACGATACAAACGCCCGTTCGCCTTTTTGCACCGGGTCACCCTGATACTCACCAATATCAGCCACACCTGCTTCCTGCTGGCGCTCCAGCCGGCTGCGGCTGCCACCGGCCTGCACCGTGAATGTATTGCGCGCATCCGCGTCCCAGACCCACTCGGTGTTGAGCGTATCGATGCGCTTGCCATCCGGCAGGGTTTCGCCTTCGAAGGGTTCGTCATAGCCGTTATCTCCCCGACTCGACACGGAAGCACGCAGCGCCCCGTTTTCCAGCTGGCGAACACCGACCAGATGCGCATCGCGAATACCGTTATTGCCACCCTGTACGGTCACACCGCTCTTGCTGATATCCCTGGGGTCACGGGTAATGATGTTGATCACGGCGCTAAAGGCGTTGGCCCCGTAAGCGGCCGCCGCCGGGCCACGGGTGACTTCGATGCGCTCTACGTCACGAATATCCACCGGCATAGCATTCCAGCTCACTCGGGACAAGCCCGGTTGGTACTGGCTACGACCATCGAGCAGCACCAACATGCGCCGTTGATCACGGGCCTGGGTGGGGTGGTAGGCCACCGAAGGGACATTGCCATCCACTTTCACGGCGGTCATGCCCGGGACCAGCTTCAGCACTTCATACAGCTCGCGGGCACCGCTGGCTTCGATCAGAGTGCGGTCGATAACGGTAACGCTGGCAGGGGCTTCAGACTGGGGCTGGCTGACACGGGCAGGGGTCAGCACCATGGCGGGCTGCTGGGCCGGTTCCATCATTGGTTCTATCGCTTGCGCAGACGCGCAAAACACGCCTAAGTAACCGGCTGCTCCCCAATACCCCCAGCGTTTGATGACTCACCCTCCGTGTTGCCGCCCCGGTCCCCTTCCTTGTTCAGCGAGGCGGATTATTTTTTCATTCGCTTGATCATCCGTTTGCGCTTGTGCACCTGTCGGTCAGTGAGCACATTCTTGCGCCCTTCATACGGATTCGTACCAGACTTGAATTCCAGCCGGATCGGCGTGCCTTCCAGTTTCAGCAGCTCACGGAAGCGGTTCTCCAGAAACTTCTTGTAGCTGGCTGGCAGGGCTTCCGTGCGATTGCCATGCAACACCAGTGTCGGCGGATTGTTGCCGCCCAGGTGAGCATAGCGCAATTTTGCCCGGAAGCGCCCATTGCGGGGCGGCGGATGACCATTGGTGATTTCTTCCATCATGCGGGTCAGCTCGTTGGTGCCGATCTTGATAAAGGCGCTGTCCCAGGCCTGTTCCACCATGCCCCAGAGGTCCCCCACCCCGGTGCCATGCAGCGCAGAAATAAACTTGATCTTCACCCAGGGGGCGAATTCCAAGCGCCGACCCAGGTTCACCCGTACCCGCTCTTTATGGTCCGCTTCCAGGCCATCCCACTTGTTCACGGCGATCATCAGGGCCCGGCCACTGTCCAGGGCATAGCCCAGCAGATGCAGGTCCTGATCGGTAATGCCTTCGCGGGCATCGATCACCACGACGACCACCTGGGCCGCTTCCATGGCCTGCAGCGCCTTGATCACGGAAAATTTCTCGACCATTTCGTAGACTTTCCCGCGGCGGCGCACCCCCGCGGTGTCGATCAGGGTATAGGCCCGGCCCATGCGCTCGAATGGCACTTCAATGGAGTCCCGCGTGGTCCCGGCATGGTCGAACACCACCACCCGTTCTTCGCCGAGCATGCGGTTGATCAGGGCGGATTTGCCCACATTGGGGCGCCCCAGTACGGCCACACGAATGCTGTCTTCGCCGGGCTTCTTGGAAGTGCGATGCTCGCCTTCCGGCAGCAGCTCCAGATCGGTAAAGCCTTCCAGAATATGCTCGATCATGCTGGTCACACCGCGACCATGGGCCGCCGCGATCGGCAGCACCTCGGTAAGACCCAGCGCAAAAAACTCGGACATGGCCGAATCCGCATCCACCCCATCGGTCTTGTTGACGATCAGGTAAGTGGGCTTGGGCAGCTTGCGCAACTCGCTGGCAATCTGCTCATCGGCGGCGGTCAGGCCCGCGCGGCCATCCACCATAAACAACACCACATCAGCTTCGCCCACGGCCTGCAGGGATTGGCTGGTCATCGGCACGTCGATGCCGTCATCGTTCTCGCCGATACCGCCGGTATCCACCACCGTGTACAAATAGCCGCCCAGCTGGCCATCCCCGTATTTACGGTCACGGGTAAGCCCCGGGAAATCGGCCACCAGGGCGTCCCGGGTACGGGTCAGTCGGTTGAAGAGTGTGGATTTGCCCACATTGGGCCGCCCCACCAGGGCGATTACCGGCTTCATAGTCATCTCAACGAGGTTTCAACGGCGCTATGGTAACGCCAAAGGGGGGTTCAAACGAAAAAATCTGCGCGGGGCGCAGATTTTTCAGGCATCGAGAAACCGGACCGGTTATTTGGGGCGTACCGTGTAGGCCGCCAGTTTGCCGTCGTAACTCAACACATAAAGGGTGCCTTCATAGCTGACCGGGGTGCCCGCAAAGCCGTCACCGTCGTGCTTCTTACGGGCCACCAAGGTGCCGTCATCCGCATCCATCCAGTGCAGGTAACCTTCAAAATCACCCACCACCATCAGGTCGCCCTGCACAGCAGTGCCGGTCAGTCGACGGCCGTACAGCTTGTCCTGCTGCCAGAGCACGCTACCGGTGCGCTGGTCCACAGACCGCACCACACCCACATCATCAGCCACAAACAAGCGACCACCGCTGGCGCTGATCACCTGGGCACTGGACATTTCCTTGCCCCAGTACTGGCGACCATTAATCTGGTCCGCCACGCCCAGCTTGCCCTGGAAAGCCACGGCGAAAACCCCGCCACCTTCCACGATCATGTTGCCATCCACATCGGTAAGACGATCCAGCTCGGAGCGACCGGTGGGTTCGGCAATGCGCTGCTCCCAGGCCGGCACGCCAGTCTCAGCATCCAGGGCCGCCAGTTTGGCATTGGCAAAACCGGCATACACACGCCCATCCGCAATGGCAGGCTGGGCCAGGCCACGCAGGGTCAGGGTGGGTACCGGGGTTTCATAATCCCACACCTGATCGCCCGTGCTGGCATCCAGTGCCGTCACATGGCCATCCTGAGTCTGGAATACGGCGATGGTGCCGTTGCTGTTGGGAATCGCCAGCGCTTCACCGGAAAGCTGGGTACGCCACAGCTCTTCGCCACTTTCCATGGACAGGGCCACGGCCATCCCTTCACGGGTGCCGTAGAGCACCATGCCATAGCCGGCGTAAAAACCACCGCCGATACGGTCTTCGGTTTTCACCCGCCACTGGCGTTTGCCCTTGTCACGGCTGATGGCATACACCTCACCGAACACATCACCGGCAAATACCTGTTGCTGGGTAACGGCCGGGCGCAGGGTCAGCTGGCTGTCTTCCACCCCATCGCCAACACCTTCTTTCCAGAGCCGTTTTACCTTGTAGCTGGCATCAAAATCCGGCAGGTCATTGGGCTCAATGGCATTTGGGTTGGAGCTACAACCGGCCAGCAGCATGCTGGCCAGTACGAGGGGGAGAAGGAAATATTTCATTTAGCTCTTCAGGTCATCCAGTTTCATCTGCACACGGTCTTTTTCACCGTTATCCTGCAGGGTTTCCAACGCCTGGGTATACGCCTCTGTGGCGGCCTGCTGGTCGTCACGGGCTTTTGCCAGGTCGCCACGCAGCTCCAGAGCCATGCCGTTAAAGGCAGCCGGGAAGCTGTGATCCAGCTCAGCGGCGGCTTTATCGTAGGCCTGCTGCTGCAGCAACACACGCACCAAGCGCAGGCGAGCTGTGTAAGTCAGCGCATCGGTGGCGCCGTCGTCAGCCACATCTTGCAGCAGGGAAGCGGCTTTATCGTACTCGCCCGCCTGTACCGCCAGGCGTGCCTGGGCCAAGGTGGCATAGCCCGCATAGGCACTGCCGGGGAAATCGTCTTTCAGGGCTTGCGCCTGTTTGTTGACGGCGGCTTCATCCACTTGCTGCGCGGTCAGCGCTTCCACCATCACCTGATACTGCTTGGACGCTTCAGAGGACTGCTCGCCTTGGTGGCCCTGCCACTCACGCCAGCCAATCAGGGCTGCCACGGCCAGTACCACGGTAATAATCGCGGCGGTGCCGTTCTTCTGCCACCACTCTTTAAGCAGCTCCGCCTGTTCGTCTTCATCGCGCATGTAATCTGCCACCCTGCTCTCCTTTCTTATTAATTGTCCGCCAGGAGCGCTACCAGCTCACTGGCAACCTGATCCCGGGATACTTGCTGCTGCTCGGCCTGGCCGCGCAGGGGTTTGACCATAACACTGTTACTGGCCAGTTCATCCTCGCCGATAATCAAGGCCACCGCGGCACCGCTGCGATCGGCTTTTTTCATCTGGCTTTTGAAGCTGCCACCACCGCAGTGCAACTGGATTGCACGGCCGGGCAAGGCATCGCGAAGCTGTTCGGACAATGCCATGGTGGACGCCAATACATCCCCCATGGCCATCACATAGACGTCCACTGGCGCCGACAGTTCCGGTTTTTCCTGCTCAATAAGCAAAATCAGCCGCTCGACCCCCATAGCAAAGCCCACTGCCGGGGTTGGTTTACCGCCCAGCTGCTCCACCAGACCGTCGTAGCGACCGCCGGCACAGACGGTGCCCTGAGCGCCGAGGGCATCGGTGACCCACTCGAAAACGGTCTTGCCGTAATAATCCAGCCCACGCACCAGATACGGGTTCACTTTATAAGCAATGCCACTGGCATCGAGCAAGGCTTTCAGCCCTTCAAAATGGGCGACAGCCTCGTCATTCAGGTAATCGGCCAGCTGTGGCGCGTCCTTGAGCACCTCGCGGGTACCCGGGTCCTTGCTGTCCAACACGCGTAACGGACTGCGCTCCAGACGTTTCTGGGAGTCCCCATCCAGTGCGTCAAAGTGTGTTTTCAGATAATCCACCAACGCATCGCGATAGCGCGCCCGGTCCGCACTGTCACCCAGGGAGTTCAACTCCAGTGTGACCTTGTCGGCCAGGCCCAAGGCTTTCCACAGACGTGCCGTGAGCAGGATAACTTCAGCATCAATATCCGGGCCGGTCATGCCGAAGGTTTCCACCCCAATCTGGTGGAACTGGCGATAGCGGCCTGCCTGGGGGCGCTCATGACGGAACATGGGCCCGGTGTACCACAACCGCTGGGTCTGGTTGTACAACAGACCATGCTGCTCGCAAGCACGAACGCAGCTGGCAGTGCCTTCCGGACGCAGGGTCAAGCTGTCACCGTTGCGGTCGTCGAAGGTGTACATTTCTTTTTCGACGATATCGGTCACTTCACCGATGCTGCGCTTGAACAAATCGGTCTGTTCCACGATCGGCATGCGGATTTCCTGGTAGCCGTAGCTGGCCAGTACGGCCCCCACTTTTGCTTCCAGCCACTGCCACAGCCCCGTCTGCTCCGGCAGGATATCGTTCATCCCGCGGATGGAGGTGATTTTCTTGCTCACGAAAATTCCTTAAAAACCCAGAACGCTGGACACCTAACGCCGGACGCTAAACCACGCCCGACCAAGATCCCTCGCCGTCTATTCACTACGGGCAATAATGCCCCTCTCTTCGTCTTCGCGCTGCTTCTTGACCTTGGCGCGCACCATTCGCTCAAGCTCGTCGACCAGATCGTCAGCGGTAATGTGATGGCTTTTTTCACCGTCGCGGTAGGCCAGATTATTGGGCGTGCCGCCGGTCAGGCCCACATCCACTTCGCGGGCCTCGCCTGGGCCATTTACCAGGCAGCCAATCACGGCCAGGTCCACAGATTCGTTGATGTCTTCCAGCCTCGCTTCCAGTTCATTCACCGTCTTGATCACATCAAAGTTCTGACGCGAGCAGCTGGGGCAGGCAATGATGTTCACGCCTTTCTTGCGTAGGTTCAGGCTTTTCAGAATATCAAAACCGACTCGAACTTCTTCCACCGGATCTGCGGCCAGAGATACACGAATGGTGTCGCCAATACCTTCCATCAACAGCGAGCCCAATGCCACCGCGGATTTGACCGTGCCGGAACGGAACGTGCCTGCTTCGGTAACCCCCAGATGCAGCGGCTGTTCCAGTTGAGAAGACAGCTTGCGATAGGCCTGTAGCGTCATGAACACATTGGAGGCCTTGACGCTGACCTTGAAATTCTGGAAATCGTAACGGTCGAGAATGTCTGCATGGCGCAAGGCCGATTCCACCAGCGCATCAGAGGTGGGCTCGCCATATTTGCGTTGTAGCTCTTTTTCCAGCGAACCGGCGTTAACACCGATACGAATGGGCAACCCCTTGTCCTTGGCACACTGAATCACCGCCTTGATACGGTCTTCACGGCCAATATTGCCGGGGTTGATACGCAGACAATCGACGCCCTGCTCGGCCACCGCCAAGGCAATCTTGTAGTCGTAATGGATGTCCGCCACCAGCGGCACGTCCACCTGCTTGCGGATCTTGCCAAAGGCTTCGGCGGCATCCATGGACGGCACCGACACCCGCACGATATCCACACCGGCATCCTGTAAACGGCGGATCTGGCCAACGGTGGCGTCTACATCACAGGTTTCGGTATTGGTCATGCTTTGTACGGGGATCGGGGCATCGCCACCGACAGGGACATTGCCCACCATGACTTGGCGGGTTTTACGACGTTGGATTTTAACTTCCGGTTCCATGGTGTTTTCTACCCTCGCGAATCAGGGAGCGGAGATTCGCACAACTTTACCGGGGGAATCCGTCGGTAAGGTGACAGCAGTGCCGTTAACCAGCAACTCGTCTACCGCACCGGCGTTACCGAGAGTCAGGCTGAACGGCGCTTCGCCATCCAGCATCAGGGATGCGCCACCGGATTGCTCGCCCTGGCGCAGGGTGCGCCCGGTGGCATCCGTAACCTTGATCCAGCAATTGCTGGTAAAACTGAGCAGCAGGCGGTCCAGACCGTTGGCTGCAAGCATGGACGAACCGTCATCAGCCTGCTCGGCCTGGCTGCCCTCAGCCTGGGTATCGCTGGCGGCGCTGGCATCAGCCTCATCGTCCTGCATACCGTCGCCAGTGATCCCTTCGCCGTCAAGCTCCGCGCCACCCGGGGCGCTCTCGGAGCCCATGCCATCGAACCCGCCAACAGTGTCTTCAGCAGGCTGGCCACCGGCACTGTCATTCATGTTCTCCGGCTCAGCGCCTTGCTCTGTCGCCGGTGTTTTTTCCGGCAGCGCAGGCAATTCGCCACTGGTAGGCCAGAACGCCCACAGCAGCGCAACCAGTGCCGCCAGCGCCAGTGCGATCAGCACCGGTTTGCGCCAGACCGAAGGTGGCGGCGCAATGGACGGCAACTGCAGCGGCTTATCCAGCACATCGTCGTTGACCATCTGCTGAAACGTATTGGCAATTTCATCCGCCGGCAGCCCGAGAAGACGCGCGTAGTTACGCAGGTAACCTTTCACGAAGGTCGCCTCCGGCAAGCGCTCATAATCGTCCGCATCCAGGCTTTGCACATAGGTCAGCGACAAGTGCAAACGCTGGGCCGCCTGTGCCTGGGTCATGCCTTGGGCTTCACGGGCTTTGCGACAACGTTCGCCGGGTAAGACCACCATGTCATCGCTCATTGCTGCGCTCCTTTTTCTTGCTCAGCTTTCCATTCCTGCCACTGACGGTACTCGCCAGAACGGCGGTACAAATTATCCAGCGCCAGCTCATAGCTGGATTGCTGGTTGCGGTAGCCCAATGAATTGGACAGTTGAATTCCCAGCCACAGGGCCCGGGCACTCTGACGACCGGTACGCTGCACATATTGCTGGTAATAATCCCAGGCAAGACGGCCACGGTCTTCATCAAAATACAGTTGCGCCAGTTCCAGGCTAGGCTGAACTGAACGCGGGTTCAGACGCAGCGCTTTCACATAAGCACTACGTGCATCCTCATCGTTACCCAGCTTCTGATAACAACGCCCCATGTTTTCCCAGGCGCTGCCGCGACCTTCATAGGACGGGTCATTGGCGGCTCTTTTGAAATGCTTGAGTGCTTCCTGATACTCGCCACGGGCGTAAAGCAAGGTACCGTAGTTGTTCAATGCCGGGGAGTAATGGCGATCCGCATCCAGCGCCTTGCGGTAGTGATATTCTTCCTTGGTGGGGTCCTGCTCATACTTGTAAAGCAGCGCCATGGCATTGTGTGCAACGGCACTGTCATCATCCAGGCTCAGCGCGCGGGAAAAATGGCGACGCGCTTCCGACGGACTGCCTTGCTGCAGGTACTGCAAACCGGCAGCCACGCGGCTGTTCACCGCTTCATCTACTTTTACCTTGGGCCCATCGTCCACCGTCACACACCCGGCGGCAAAAAATCCTGCAAGAAGCAGGATAGAAATAACCTGAAAAAAACGTCTCATTAGGTCTGCGCTGTGTTGTTATCGGTTTGTTCGGCGCGGTGAAAAATGGATTCCTTCCAGCGCTCGCTGCGCCGGGTGCGATCCTTCACCTGCCCCACTAGCTGACCACAAGCGGCATCAATATCATCGCCGCGCGTTGTCCTGACCGTGGTCATCACTCCATTGTCATTCAGGTACTTGTGGAACTCCAAAATATCGTTCTTGCGTGACCGCTCATAACCGGCGTGCGGAAACGGGTTAAACGGTATCAGGTTCACCTTCACAGGAATGCCGTTAAGCAGTTTAACCAGTTGGCGGGCATGTTCTGGTTTGTCGTTCACATCCCGCAACATCACATATTCCATGGTGATGGTGTTATGGCGGTGGGTAATATTCTTGCTGTAACTCTTGCACGCCGCCATCAGGTCTTTGAGCGGATACTTGCGATTGAGCGGCACCAGTTGATTGCGCAGTTCATCGTTGGGTGCGTGCAAGCTCACCGCCAGCGACACATCCAGATCCTCGCTGAGCTGATTCATTTTCGGAATCACCCCGGACGTGGACACGGTGATGCGCTTTTTACCAATGCCGTAACCCAGATCATCTTTCATGATCCGCATGGCCGTAAGCACCTTGTCGTAATTGAGCAGGGGCTCGCCCATGCCCATCATCACCACATTGGTAATCGGGTGCTGACCCAGGTTACGGCGCGGGCCGAAAGCGCGGCTGGCCTGCCACACCTGACCAATAATCTCGGCGCTGCTCATGTCGCGCTGAAAACCCTGCTTGCCGGTGGAACAGAAGCTGCAATCCACTGCACAGCCCACCTGGGACGACACACACAGGGTGCCGCGACGACCATCGGGAATAAATACGGTTTCCACGGCACCGCCGTTATCCATTTCAAACACCCATTTACGGGTGCCATCGCGGCTAATGCTCTCGTGGGTCACCTTCGGGCCGCGGATTTCCGCCACCTCGGATAATTTCTGGCGCAATGCCTTACCCACATCGGTCATTTGCTCGAAAGAATCCGCCTGGTGGTGGTGGATCCATTTGAGCACCTGCTGGGCACGGAATTTTTTCTCCCCCATGGTCAGGAAGAACTCTTCCATTTGCGGGCGAGAAAGGCCGAGCAGATTTACCTTCTGTTGGGCAGTCATAGCATTCTCCAATAGGAAACCGGGTTTCCTTTAAACGCCAGCCACGGCCCGGGGCCGTGGCTGGTATTGCACGCAAGCTGAAATTAGCTGGCGCGCGGGCACAGTTCTTCGTCAGAGAAGAAGTAGGCCAGTTCGCGTGCGGCAGATTCAGTGGAGTCAGAACCATGGACCGCGTTTGCGTCGATTGTTTCCGCAAAATCTGCACGAATAGTGCCGGCTTCCGCTTCTTTCGGGTTGGTAGCCCCCATCAGGTCACGGTTTTTGGCAACCGCATCTTCACCTTCCAGCACCTGTACAACGACAGGACCGCTGGTCATGAAACCGACCAGATCCTTGAAGAAAGGACGCTCTTTGTGCTCAGCGTAGAAGCCGCCCGCCTTTTCGTCGCTCAGGTGTACCATTTTCATGGCAACCACGCTCAGGCCAGCCTTCTCGAAACGGGTAACGATTTCGCCGATCACGTTCTTGGCCACGGCATCAGGCTTGATGATAGAGAGTGTGCGCTCAACAGCCATCAGTCAGTTCACTCCAGATTTGCGTTAAATGGTCCTCGGGAACAGCAAAGGCTGTCCGGGGCAATGACAGGGGTGATCGCTGGCCGGTCAAAGCCGCCAGTTTCACCACCCCTTGGAACCGGCGGATTATACGCAAGCGGGGCGAATTATGATACCGTTGCCGCCCCGTCGGAGACGCCCAGGTCCTGCTGTTGCCGGGGGCGTCCATTTTCTTCCTCGCCCCCTATTCGACAGCGCCCTGTAATGGCGTATAATACCCGACTAAATTACTCTGGTATTTCCAACACCACCTGAACCGCAGGCCCTGATCTATGAGCCAAGCCGAACTGGACAAACTGATTCGCTCCAACTACGAGGCCGGTTTCACCACCACGGTGGACGCCGAGACCCTGCCCCCCGGGCTGAGCGAGGATGTCATCCGTTTTCTGTCCGCCAAGAAAGGCGAACCGGAATGGATGCTGGAGTGGCGCCTGGACAGCTATCACAAGTGGCTCGAGATGAGCTCTCCAGACTGGGCCCACCTGCACCACCCGCCCATTGACGTCAATGAGGTGTCCTTCTATTCCAAGCCCAAGAGCCTGGACGACGCCCCGAAAAGCCTGGACGAGGTGGACCCGGAGCTGCTTGCCACTTATGAAAAGCTGGGCATACCGCTGCACGAACAGGAAATGCTGGCCGGTGTTGCTGTGGATGTGGTGTTCGACTCCACCTCCGTCTTTACCACCTTCAAAGAGAAACTGTGGGAAGCCGGGGTGATCTTCTGCTCTATTTCTGAGGCGATCCAGAACCACCCTGAGCTGATCAAGAAATACATGGGCTCCGTAGTCCCCAAGGGCGACAACTTCTACGCCGCCCTCAACAGCGCCGTGTTTTCTGATGGCTCCTTCGTGTACATCCCCAAGGGCGTGCGCTGCCCCATGGAGCTGTCCACCTACTTCCGCATCAACGAAGCCAACACCGGCCAGTTCGAACGCACCCTGATCATCGCCGATGAAGGCAGCTACGTGAGCTACCTGGAAGGCTGCACCGCACCCCAGCGCGACGAAAACCAGCTGCACGCGGCGGTGGTCGAGCTGGTGGCCCTGCCCGGTGCAGAGATTAAGTACTCCACCGTGCAGAACTGGTACCCCGGCGACGAAAACGGCAAAGGCGGCATCTACAACTTCGTGACCAAGCGCGGCGTGGCCCACGACAACAGCAAGATCAGCTGGACCCAGGTGGAAACCGGCTCCGCCATCACCTGGAAGTACCCGTCAGTGATCCTGCGCGGCGACAACAGCATTGGCGAGTTCTATTCCGTGGCGCTGACCCGCCACATGCAGCAGGCGGACACCGGCACCAAGATGATCCATCTGGGCAAGAACACCAAGAGCACCATTATTTCCAAGGGCATTTCCGCCGGGCGCAGCAGCAACACCTATCGCGGCCTGGTGCGGATCAGCCCACGGGCAGAAAACGCCCGCAACTTTACCCAGTGCGACTCCCTGCTGCTGGGCGACACCTGCGGCGCACATACTTTCCCGTACATCGAGTCGAAAAACCCCTCTGCCACCATTGAGCACGAGGCCACTACCTCCAAGGTGAGTGACGACCAGATGTTCCTCTGCCGTCAGCGCGGCATCGACCCGGAAAAGGCCGTCTCCATGATCGTGAACGGCTTCTGTAAAGAGGTATTCAAGGAACTGCCCATGGAATTTGCCGTAGAAGCGGGCAAGTTGCTGGAAGTCAGCCTGGAAGGGGCGGTGGGCTAACCCCCGCTCCATCGAAAAACACCCTGAATTAACTCGGGCTGGATTCCCGGCCCAACCGAAAGGCGCATCGACATATGCTGGAAATTCGTGATCTTCACGCCACCGTGGCGGACAAGCCGATCCTCAAAGGCCTGAACCTGACCGTTAACCCGGGCGAGGTACACGCCATCATGGGCCCCAATGGCTCCGGCAAATCCACCTTGGCCAACGTGCTGGCGGGTCGTGACAATTACGCAATCACTGGCGGCGAAGCCCTTTTCGAAGGCAGCAGCCTGGCGGACCTGGAACCGGAAGAACGCGCCCAGGCCGGCCTGTTCCTGGCCTTCCAGTACCCGGTGGAAATCCCCGGCGTGTCCAACATGGAGTTTCTCAAAGCGGCACTGGAATCCGTGCGCGGCGCCCAGGGCAAGGAAGAGTGGGACTCGGTCACCCTGCTCCGTCAGGCTCGCGCGGCCTGCAAGCAGGTCAACCTGGATGCCAGCTTCCTCAAGCGCGGCGTCAACGAAGGCTTCTCTGGCGGCGAGAAAAAACGCAATGAAATCATGCAGATGCTGCTAATGGAGCCGAAGTTGGCGCTGCTCGATGAAACCGATTCCGGCCTCGACATCGACGCCCTGCAAACCGTGGCCAAAGGCGTCAACTCCCTGCGCAGCCCGGAACGCGGCATTGTACTGGTGACCCACTATCAGCGCCTGCTGGACTACATCGTGCCGGACTTCGTGCACGTGCTGTCCAACGGCCAGATCATCAAATCCGGCGGCAAGGAACTGGCCCACGAGCTGGAAGAGAAAGGCTACGGCTGGTTGACCGGAGAAGAGGAGTCCGCATGAGTCTCTCCGCTTCTGCGCTCGCGCAGGAACTGAAAACCCAGGCGCTGGCCAACGCACAGACTAACGGCAGTGCGGGCGATGCCCTGGCCGCCCTGGAAGCCGCCAATTTTCCGGAGCGCAAAACCGAGCAGTGGAAGTACACCTCGCTGCAAGCGCTGGCCGATGGCCATCTCAATGCCACCGCCGACGGCGAACTGACTCAGTCACTGCCCGCGCTGTCTGACTATGTGGTAACCATCAACAACGGCCAATTGGTCAGCCATAACCTGCCCGACGGCGTCAGCCTGTCCCACGATGGCCCGGCCATCAACGGTCTGCAGACCCCGTTTGCGTTCTACAACAGCGCCGTTGCCAGCCAGCCCGTGGTGCTGACCGTGGCTGCCAACACCCGCATCGAGCAGCCCATCCATGTGCAGATCCAGTCTGCCAGCGATGCCCCGGCGCACTGCAATCCGCGCCTGGTGGTGGTATTGAATCAGGGTGCCGAAGCCGCCGTGATTGAGCATTACCACGCGGAAGGCCAGGCCCTGACCAACGCGGTCACCGCGCTGATCACCGCCGACAATGCCCAGCTGACCCACTACCGCCTGCAGGGCGAACAAGCCAGCAGCCTGCATATCGGCACCCTGATCATCGACCAGCAAGGCGTCAGCAAAGTCGACAGCTACCAGCTGATGACCGGCAACCGCCTGCGCCGCAACGACGTACGTGCCCTGGTCAGCAAAAGCGGCGCAGAACTGAACATGAAAGGCATCTTCGTGGTGCGCGACAAGAGCCACGTGGACAACCAGTTGTGCGTGGAGCACTCGGTTCCCAATTGTGAATCGGACCAGAACTTCAAAGGCCTGGCCGGCGAAAGTGGCAAAGCGGTGTTCAATGGCCGCATCCACATTCACCCCGGTGCCAGCGGCACTAATGCCGAGCTGTCCAACAAAAACCTGCTGCTCAATCCCGGCGCTGAAATCAACACCAAGCCGGAGCTGGAAATCTACAACGACGATGTGAAATGTGCCCACGGCACCACCGTCGGCCAGCTCGATGCCATGCAGCAGTTCTACCTGCAATCGCGCGGCATTCCCGCAGCCGAAGCCAAGCGCATGCTCAGCCTGGGGTTTGTGAACGAACTGCTGATGACCCTGCCCCACGAAAAAGTCGCCGAGTGGGCCACCCCCTGGCTGGAAGCCGAGCTGGCGCATACCACGCCAGCGGGAGACCGTGCCGCGTGATGGACATTCAGGCCCTGCGCGCACAATTTCCGATTCTGGATCAACAGGTCAACGGCAAGCCGCTGGTCTACCTGGATAACGGCGCCACTACTCAGAAGCCAGTGGCGGTGCTCGAAGCACTGGATAACTACTACCGCACGCTGAATTCCAACGTGCACCGCGGCGCTCACTTCTTGAGTGATGAAGCCACCGGCCAGTTTGAAGGCGCCCGAGAAACCGTGGCGACCTTCCTCAACGCCAGTCGCGAAGAAATTTTGTGGACCAAGGGCACCACCGAGTCCATCAACATGGTGGCCCAGTGCATCGCCCGCGAACGCCTGCAACCCGGTGACGAAGTACTGATTGGCACCAGCGAACACCACGCCAACATCGTCCCCTGGCAGCAGGCCTGCGCCGCCACCGGCGCCACACTGAAAGTGATCCCGCTGCGTGACGACTGCAGCCTGGATCAGGACGCCTTCGTCCAGCTACTCAGTGAGAAAACCAAAATCTTCGCCATTGGCCATGCCAGCAATGCGCTGGGCACGCTGAACCCGGTGAAAGAGATGGTTGCCCGGGCGAAAGCCGCCGGCGCCATCACCTTGATCGACGGCGCCCAGGCCGTGGCCCACTTCCCGGTGGACGTGCAGGATCTCGACGTGGATTTCTACGCTTTCTCCGGCCACAAGCTGTTTGGCCCCACTGGCATCGGCGTACTCTATGGTCGCCGCGCCTTGCTGGAAGCCATGCCGCCCTATCAGACCGGCGGCGAAATGATTGAAACGGTGACCTTCGAAAAGAGCAGCTGGAACCAGCTGCCTTACAAATTCGAAGCGGGCACACCGAACATTGCCGGCGCCATCGGCCTGGCCGCCGCCATTGAGTGGCTAAACCAGCACGATCGCCCCGTCCTGGCGGCCCATGAAGACACCTTGCTGGCCCACGCCACCGAGCGCGCACAGGCCTGCGAAGGCTTGAAAATCATCGGCACCGCCACCAGTAAAGTCAGTGTACTGTCCTTTCTGCTGGACGGCGGCCACCCGGCGGATGTGGGCATGTTGCTGGACAAACAAGGCATCGCCGTGCGCACCGGCCACCACTGCACCATGCCGCTGATGGACACCCTGGGCATTCCCGGTACTGTCAGGGCCTCATTCTCGATTTATAATACGCTGGAAGAGGTGGATCGCCTGTTCGAAGGTCTGGAGAAGGTCAAAACCTTTCTCTGATCCCGGCACACACCTCACCGTAGGAGCGTCGTTTGAGACGCGAACGCTGCTCGCGACAGGCCGTGCCAGGTACGGTTCGCGTCTCGAGCGACGCTCCTAAAGCAATATCAGCCATGCTTCATGCAAGGTAGGTAACACATGACCGTTCAGACATTCCAACCCGGCCAGGTCACCCTTAACCTGACCGAGGCTGCCAACCAACAGGCCCTGCGTGAAATCCAGCGGGCCAATGCCGCCGGCATCCGTCTGGATCTGGACGAATCCGGCTGCTCCGGGTTCATGTACACGCTGGACTTCGTGGAAAAAGCCAAAGACGGCGACAAGCTGTTCGAGATCGACGGCGTGAACCTCTACGTGCCGGAAAAATGGCTGCCCATGCTCAACGGCCTGGTGATCGACTACGTCACCGAAGGCGTCAACAGTCTGTTCAAATTCCGCAACCCCAACGCCACCGGCGAATGTGGCTGCGGTGAAAGCTTTACGGTAGACGACGTCTAACCACCAGCCCGGGAAAACAATGGCAGACCAACGCACGGTAGTGGTTCAGCGCGACGTTCCGGCCCGCAAGGTGCCGGACGGCACCCGCATCACCATTCCCAAGAACAGCTTCGTCAACCTGCGCCAGGCGCTTGGCGGCACATACACCGTCACCATCAACGGCAACATGGCGCGCATCGACGGCACTGACGCCGATGCCATCGGCCAGGAGCCTCTGGAGCTGGATTTTGCGCCAGCCAATGACGACGGCAGCGTGCGCGATGAAGACCTGAACACTGCCCTGGAAACCATCTTCGATCCGGAAATTCCGGTAAGCATCATGGCCCTGGGACTCGTCTACGGCTGCGATGTAATCCAGCGAGACGGGCAGAATGTGGTGCAGGTGCGCATGACCCTCACCGCGCCCAACTGCGGCATGGGCCCGGTACTGGTGGGCGACGTGGAAGACCGGCTCGGCAAAGTGCCCAACGTGGACAAGGTGGAAGTGGCCCTGGTGTTCGACCCACCCTGGAGCCGCGAAATGATCAGCGAAGAAGCCCAGCTTGAGCTGGGGATGTTCTGATAAGAGACGCTGCACGCTTCACGCAATATGCAACACGCAAGACCCGGCAACCCTGCAGGCAGAAATAACGGAGCTCAACGACGTGCAATTTGATATTCGCAGCATCAAGCTTGGCAAGGACGTGACCGCCGAGGACATTGCCGAGGATCTGGAGTTTCTGGATGACTGGGAAGAGCGTTATCGCTATATCATCGACCTGGGCAAACAGCTGCCCGAGCTGCCGGACGATTTGAAAACAGAAGACCGGTTTGTACGCGGCTGCCAGAGTCAGGTGTGGCTGGAAACCGAATATGACCGCGATGCGGACACCCTGTTCCTGGCAGTGGATTCCGACGCGCTGATCGTGAAGGGGCTGGCAGCCATCGTGCTGTCGGCGCTCAATCAGCAATCCCCCCAGGGCGTTCATGACTACGACATGGACGGCTTCTTCGACCGTATTGACCTGCTCGGCCACCTGAGCCCCACCCGTGGCAACGGCCTGCGCGCCATGGTCGCAAAAATCAAACAACAGGCCGCTCAACTGGCCGCCTGAACTGCAGCCCCTTCTCCGTAGGAGCGGCGCTCGAGCCGCGAATCTGCTTGCAACAGCCTTTGCGGGTGCGGTTCGCGCCTCGAGAGGC
Source organism: Alcanivorax sp. (assembly GCF_002726155.1). Taxonomy (GTDB): domain Bacteria; phylum Pseudomonadota; class Gammaproteobacteria; order Pseudomonadales; family Alcanivoracaceae; genus Alcanivorax. The sequence goes on from NZ_PBSH01000005.1 coordinate 40,911, forward strand.
GCTCCTACAAAAACCTACCCCACGTCCTGGTTCGCCAGACACTGCGGCTGCAGCTGAAACAGAAACCGGCATTCGCCCTGCTGCACACCCTCGCCTGAAACCACATCCTCTGCGGCCAGCAGCTGTGCCGTTTCCTGAAAATGCTCAGCCAGCCCTTTTACCGCGCCCAAAATCATCGGCGCCATATTACGGTGTGAAAGGTAGTGAATTTCCAGCGTGCCTTCACCGCACTGGCGCACCTGAATATTCGGCGCACTGGCGGCCGGGTCCTTGAGTTTCAGCACCCGCTCATGGATGGTCTGCATATTCAGCAACAGCGCCTGAGTGCCCCAATCCGCCGGAATCATGGCCTGGTACATGCGCACCAGCGGACCAATCACCCACTCGCCAAAATCCGCCAGCAGGTCGTCCCGACGCAAGCCAGTAGCGTTTACCGCCGCCTCCAACAACGCCTCCATTTCCGCATCCGGGTACAGGGCCACCGGCAGGTAGGTTTTTCCGTCGAGCCCGGCACCGGCAATCACATCGCCCCAGGCATCCGCACCAAGAAATTCATCCAGATAGGTTTTGAAGTTGGAAACGATGACACCGTGCATGGCACGCCCTCGCGATCAGTGCGGAGAATCCTCACTGAGAACAAAGCAAAAGCCATACCGGAAAACGGGCCTCTGAGCGGCCCGGAAACACCACTGGGCCAAGGATGCCCAAGCAGTGGAAACAACACAGTGTCGGAAACCGTCACATTCTTCCCCTGACGGTCCCGACCGCTGGCGTCAGACCGGCACCGTGCGCAATCGCGATACCGCGTCAGTCACCGACGCGATAGCACGCTCGATATCCTCATCCGTGGTAAAACGCCCCACAGAAAAACGAATCGAGCCATGGGCCAAGGAGTCATCTATCCCCATAGCCTTGAGCACATAGGAAGGCTCCAGCGACGCGGACGTACACGCCGAACCGGACGACACCGCCACCTGATTCATGGCCGTGAGCAGCATCTCGCCATCCACGCCCTCGAAGGCCACGTTCAGGTGTCCCGGCAAACGCGGAGCCTCACCGCCGTTCACACTCACACCGCCCAGCGCCTGGATGCCTTGCCACAGACGATCCCGCAACGCGCTGATGCGAGGCCCTTCTTCATCCTTCAATGACTCAGCCAAGGCAAAGGCCTCACCCATGCCCACAATTTGGTGCGTGGCCAGGGTGCCCGAGCGCATGCCACGCTCATGGCCACCACCGTGAATCTGCGCGGCCACCTTCACGTCCGGCGAACGGCGCACATACAAGGCCCCGATACCCTTGGGCCCGTAGACCTTGTGAGCACACACTGACACCAGATCCACCGGCAACGCTTTCACATCGAGGGGCAGCTTGCCCACGGACTGGGCCGCATCGGTGTGGAACAGCACGCCACGCTCCCGGCACAGGGCACCGATGGCGGCGATATCATTGATCACTCCGGTCTCGTTGTTGGCATGCATGACGCTCACCAGCACGGTGTCATCACGAAGCGCGTCGACGACGCTCTCCACGCTCACCTGGCCGTCTTTCTCCGGCTTCAGGTAGGTCACCGCATGGCCCTGGCTTTCCAGCCAGCCACAGGCATCCAGCACTGCTTTGTGCTCGGTAGCACTGGTAATCACATGCCCCCCGCCGCGAGCATCGAGCACGCCTTTCAGGGCCAGGTTATTGGCCTCAGTGGCACCGCTGGTCCAGACCACTTCGCGGGGGTCCGCATTCAACAGGTCGGCTACCTGACGGCGGGCAGATTCCACCGCCTCTTCCGCCAGCCAGCCGTAAAGATGGCTACGCGACGCGGGGTTGGCAAAGGTGCCCTCAGGGCCAAGATGACGGACCATAACGTCCACCACCGCCGGATCTACCGGAGTGGTCGCCGCATAGTCCAAATAAACGGCATTGCTCATGATGGGTATCGTATGGCTGGTAGCGGATTACTGAGGCCGGCAGCGCCGGCACACAATCAAAGACTGCTGACGGGCAAACGTTGCTGCTGACGATCCTGACGCTGGGCCACGTGCCGCACTTCCTGGCGGGCCACCAGCTCACCCAACGTAATACCGCTGAGGAAATCCTGAATCTGATCAGACAAGTCACACCACAGGTGATGGGTCAGGCAGGTATCCCCTTCCTGGCAATCCCCGTGGCCACCACAGCGGGTGGCATCCACCGACTCATCCACGGCTGCAATCACCGCCGCCACGTCAATCTGTTCACTGTCCCGGCTGAGCTGGTAGCCGCCACCGGGACCACGCACACTGCTCACCAGCCCATTACGGCGTAACTTGGCAAACAGCTGTTCCAGGTAAGAAATGGAAATACCCTGACGCTCTGAAATATCCGCCAGCGACACCGGCCCGGTCGCTGCATGCAGCGCCAGATCCAGCATGGCGGTTACCGCATAGCGGCCTTTGGTCGTCAAACGCATATCCACACCTTTCTTGCGTGTATTAAAAGAGTGAGAGTAGTAATCCCGAGCAATTTGGTCAAGTATTCTAGCACCGCATCGCCATTAAACAATAATGATTTTCATTTACAGGCCAACTATCGCAGATTTCCCGCCCCGCAAGCAACAACTGATCAAACATTACCCAGCCTCGCCACCAGTGCTTGACACCTGCCCCCACCTCGCGGAAAATTCGCGGCCTCAAATGGCAAGGTAGCTCAGCTGGTTAGAGCACAGCACTCATAATGCTGGGGTCGGCGGTTCAAGTCCGCCCCTTGCTACCAGACAAACAAAAAAGGGCCTGACGTTACCGTCAGGCCCTTTTTTGTTTGGGAACAAGCACCCTCTACATAAACTGATACTGCAAACCGACGGTGTAGGCATCGATCGTCTCGTCTTCCGCGTCGTAGCGGTTTGCTTCACCACGGAACAATAAATTGTCCAACCCATAGGTGAAGCCCACTCCCCACAGTGGATCGAAACCGGAATCATCATCCCCGTGATCAACGTCAGACTCCCACGCCCAACCGCCAGCCCGTACAAATAACTGAGTGCCGGTCGCTACCTCGAAAAAACTGGCAAAAACAACTTCGCTTCCGGTGAGCATCACTTCCGCCTCTGTGCCGGCTAGCTCTGCGCTGTACTCACCAAGGTAGCTATGCGCCACTTCTCCGCCCAGATGAATGCGATCACGGGCTACCGGGAACGTGAGCCCGGCGAGGATGGAAAAGGTGTGGTCGGTCGAATCAAGATCTGCTCCGGCAGGAAAATCACCGTCATCGTAATCCAGGTCGGTCCAGCCGCCTTTCAAGGCACCGTGCACATTGAGGTCGGCGGTGGCGGTCGTTGCCAGCACCAGACTGCAAGACAGAACGAGAAGGTTTCTGAGTAAAGCCATGAGTCGCTCCCTGCGATCATTATTGAATTATCCGTTGAGTCTACCGCGATTGTGCTACGCCAGGCAGCAGCCCGAATCGCCGTATCGTTGCCCTTTTGTATCCCTCATGGCGGATACACATCGCCTTTCCATTATGCCGTGACCGAGTGGCTCATCCGGAATTCTCCCGGGCTGACGCCGGTCCACCGTTTGAAGGCACGGTTGAAATTGGCTGCGGAAGAAAAGCCCACCAGATAGGCAATTTCACCCAGCGTCAGGTGGCGCTGCTCGATATATTCCAGCGCCAGCTTTTTGCGGGTTTGTTCCAGGATATCCTTGAAGCTGGTGCCCTGCTCGCTGAGCTTTCGCTGTAAATTGCGCAAGCTCATTCCCAGGGTGCTGGCAATGTCAGCCTGGGTGGGCGAGCCCAGGGCCAGCTTGTCCTGGATGCGACACTTCACCCGGTTGGCCAAGTCATTCTGGTCAACACGGGTCAGATACTCGTCGAGCATTTTTTCGTGGCTCTGGGTCAGCATCATGCTGTGGGTAAGCAGTTTCTGTGCGGCCTGCTGCCGATCGAATACCACCACGTTGCAGTCCGCATTGAAGTGGATATCACAGCCGAAAAAGTCTTCCAGATAAGCCGCTCCCTGTTCTGGAGGAGGCGTATGAAAACTGACGTGCAACGGCCGCAGTGTCGTCTCCACTGCTTCACGGGCAAATGTCACCAAGGTGGCGAAGAATATCTCGATTTCCCAACGACCCAGAGCCGGCTTTCCGGTCACCTCGTCAAACAACGGCATGGTACGGATCGCCAGCCCATCGTCCGCGTCATAAACATCCGCCCAACAGGCGTTAGAGAGCACGCGCTTATAACGCACGATGCGTAGCAACGCATCTTCCAGAGAGGCCGACGACATCATTGCATAACCCAGTGCGTGGAACATGCCGGGGTGGAAATGCTGCCCCACCTGTACGCTGAAATCTTTCCCCGGCAGGCGAGCATTGCAATAGGCCACCAGGGAGGACAGCTTGGCCACCGCCATTCTGGATTCCAGGTTCTCCAGATCCGCTGCTGCAATGCCACAGGCATCGAACGCCGCCTGCACGTCGATACCATGGGCCTGCATGGTCTTGGATATGGGGATCACCCAGCCGCTCAGGGCTATATATTCGCTTTGCACGTTTTCAGCCTTTATTGCCCCGACGGCCCCTACTGGCCCCTGCATTACACCTTTGCTCCAAGCGCCCATTTTACCGCCACGGCGCGATGGGACAACAAATTGGCGTGGACAGCCATGGCGCTTTCCGATCACCGGGGTAAGGTGTTCGCCGATGATGCGGGCGTTACGCCACCGTCTAACGCGCTGCCCCATCAGCAACGCAGTCCCCTCGGGAACATTTCAGATGGACGGCAGGCCAGCCCCCGCCTTGCTGGCGCAGAGCAGTGGTTCAGGCTCTCGCCCGGCACAATAACAACGATTCAACGGCAGAAATGCCGGTATTAATACGCGCACAACACTATCGGGAGAAGTATTCCATGAGCACCCTTTCACTGAACGAGCAGTTCACCAATACCGCCGAGTTTATCGAGCATAACTGCCAGCGGTATGCGGACATGCCTGCCTACCACTGCCTGGGCCAGACACTGACCTTTGCGGAGCTGGAAGAGAAGTCCCGCCATCTGGCCAAGTGGTTCCAGCATGCCTGCGGACTGCAACAGGGTGACCGCGTGGCCATTCAGCTGCCCAACCTGAACCAGTACCCGATTGCCGCTTACGCCGCTTTCCGGGCCGGCCTGGTGGTGGTCAACACCAACCCGCTGTACACGCCGCGGGAAATGCAGCATCAATTCAGTGATTCCGGCGCCAAGGCGCTGGTGGTGTTTGCCGACGCGTTGGACCGGCTGGAAGCCATCAAGGCCGACACCCAGGTTGAGCACGTGCTGGTGACCGGCCCGGCAGACCTGATTGCCCCGCCCAAAGAGGCCCAGCACGGCTATCACGATTTTGTGGCTGCCATGGAACAAGGCGCCAACCTGCCTGACCTGGCCCCCATCAAGGCACAGCGTGAAGACATCGCCGTGCTGCAATACACCGGCGGCACCACCGGTGTGGCCAAAGGCGCCAGCCTCACTCACGCCAACATTCTGGCCAACGCGGCGCAGATGGAAGAGCGCTTGGGCGAGCGCTGTGAAGCCGGCAAGGAGATTTTTGTCTGCCCGCTGCCGCTGTACCACATCTATGCATTCACCGTGAACATGCTGGCCCTGTTCAACCTGGGCGCCATGAATGTGTTGATTCCCAACCCGCGGGATCTGGATGGTTTCGTGAAAACCATCCAGCCGTTCAAGTTCACCGGCCTGGCCGGTATCAATACCCTGTTTGTCGGTCTGTGCCGCCATCCGGATTTCAAGGCTCTGGACTTCTCCAGCCTCAAGCTCACCTTCTCCGGCGGTAGCGCCCTGACCAGCTCCGCCGCCAAGCTGTGGCAATCGGTAACCGGCTGCCCGGTTACCGAAGGCTGGGGGCTGAGCGAAACCTCGCCGGTCGCCACCTTGAACCAGTTCGGTGCCGAAGAGCTGGGCACCGTCGGCGCGCCCCTTATCGGAACCGAGGTGGAAGCCTGGGACGAAGACGGCAACAAACTGGGCATTGGCGAAGTGGGCGAACTGGTGATCCGCGGGCCGCAAGTGATGCAGGGTTACTGGAACCGCCCGGAAGAAACGGCCAAGTCCATGAAGGACGGTTTCTTCCGTACCGGTGACGTGGGTGTGGTGCAGGAAAATGGCAATATCAAGATTGTCGATCGCCTGAAAGACATGATCATCGTCTCCGGTTTCAACGTGTACCCCAACGAAATCGAAGACGTGCTGAGTGGTCATCCCAGCGTTGTGGAAGCGGCTGTCGTCGGCAAGCCCGATGACAAGACCGGCGAAGCGGTCTGTGCCCATGTCGCCCTGTCGGAGGACGTGCCGGTGGACGACATCATTGCCTTCTGCCGCGAGGAGCTGACCGCCTACAAGGTGCCCAAGCACGTGATCGTGCATGCGGAACTACCCAAATCCACCGTGGGCAAGATTCTGCGCCGCGAACTGCGCGATCAGTAAGCCTGCCAGCCCACCTTACGGTGCCGTTTTGTTGCGCGAGCGCGCAGTAAAACGGCACCGCTTTCCATTTTACTTCCGTTCTCGCATCCAGCCCTGATTTCAGGAGCGAATCACGAAAGAAGAATCCCCGCTGAGTTTCAGGCGCATGCAACCCGGCTCAGCCTGCAGGAGCTTCTCTCATTGCAGTTAAATCGGCGACATCCCCTTTTGATGGCCTTGGACACCGGCTACAAAGCCGCAGCAGGAGCTCCTCTTGAGGTGCGAACCCGAGCCAACGCAGAATCGACCGAAGGGCGATGCGTCATTTCAGATCCGGAATCATTGGGGGAAGTTTTGGTGAGAGATGAAAACTTTTTCCTCGCCTGGGCTCGGGTTCGCACCTCAAGAGGAGCTCCTACCATGGCTTCATGGAAAGCCTGTGGCAACCACAGAGCACCATAAAAAAAGGGGCTACATGGCCCCTTCTTGAGCATTGCCCGAAATCAGAGAATAACCAGATGATTCGGCAATTCGTTTTTCTGCTCCGTGGCGGGCACATGAGCCGCCAGTTTGTCACCGCAGGCGGTCACGCATTGCTGGAATCCCTTGGCCACGTCACCGCGTTTCAGCTGCGCGATAAAGGCATCCACCATACTTTGCCACTCGCTGTCTGGCACATGCTGGGCGATCCCCTGATCCGCAAGAATTTCCACATAGTGCTCGGCCTCGCTGACAAAGATCAGCACGCCCGTGGCACCTTTAGTGCGATGCAGCCCCTGCTGCAAAAACGCCTGGCGCGCCAGGCCCGCTGCACGGGCTTGCTGCAAACGCCGGGGCACCAGCCGCAACTGGATCGGTTTGAACCGGAACAGCACCGCCAGCCCCAACAGCACGCCCCACTGCAATAACAAGGCTTCAAACGGGGTTAACCACACGGGCAGAAACAGCAGCACCGCAGGTACCAGCAGCGACAACAACGCCGCCCACATGACAGTCACGTAGCGATAATCATCGGCCTGCCGGGCCAGCACGGTCACCATTTCCGCATCGGTGCGAGCCTCCTGCTCGCTAATGGCTTGGGCCAGTGCGTCCTGTGCATTTTTATCCAGCAACATTACCAACCTCCCGAGGCGCCACCGCCCCCAAAACCACCACCGCCGCCGCCGAAGCCGCCGCCACCAAAACCGCCACCGCCGAAACCTCCAGCGCCCATTCCCATGGGCAGGAACATCAAGCTACCACGACGACCGCCTCGACCACCGCCACCACCAAAGGAGAGCAGGAAGGTGAGCACGACCATGCCGATCAGTATCAGCAGAGCCTTGAGGCCGCTGGGCTTGTCGCGGGGTTGGCGTTCGCCTTGATATTCGCCCTTGATCGCAGCCTGGATACTGGTTACCCCGGCCTGAATACCGCCATAGAATTGCCCCTGACGGAAAGCCGGCAAAATTTCCTGTTGGACGATAACACTGGAAAGCGCATCGGTAAGAGCGCCCTCCAGGCCGTAGCCCACTTCAATACGAACCTTGCGATCATTGGGGGCCACGATCAGTAGCACGCCGTTGTCGTTCTCTTTGCTACCGATGCCCCATTCACGGCCCAGTTGATAGCCATAATCGGCAATCTCGTAGCCCTGCAGATCCGGCACAGTGACCACCACCAGCTGATTGGACGTGTTCTGTTCTGCGGCGGCCAGGGCCTGGGTAAGGCTCCGGGTCTGGGCGGGGGTCAGCAACCCCGCTTCATCGACCACCCGGCCGGACAGCGCCGGAAACTCCGGCGCCGCCCACAGCGAGGTGCTGAGCAGCAGAACAATCAGTGCGAAATAGCGCATCAGTTAAAGTTCACTGCTGGTGCCTGGTCCGCGTCTTCAGCGGTCGCTTCATAGGTCTCGCGCGGCTCCATGTCGCTGTACAGGAAGCTGTGCCACAGGCGACCGGGGAAGGTGCGAATTTCCGTGTTGTATTGCTGTACCGCAGCGATGTAATCACGACGCGCCACACTGATGCGGTTTTCCGTGCCTTCCAGCTGCGATTGCAGGGCCAGGAAGTTCTGGTTGGCCTTCAGGTCCGGGTAACGCTCGGCCACCACCATCAAACGCTGCAGGGCGGAACCGAGCTGACGCTGGGCCTGCTCGAACTGCTGCAGTTTCTCCGGATTATTGAGCATGTTGCCATCCACCTGAATGGAGCCCACCTTGGCCCGAGCCTGGGTCACGTCCACCAGCACTTCCTGCTCGTGGCTGGCATAGCCCTTGACCGTGTTGACCAGGTTGGGAATCAGGTCGGCACGGCGCTGGTACTGGTTTTCCACCTGGGACCAGGCCGCTTTGACCTGCTCGTCATAGGTGGGGATATTATTGATACCACACCCGCTCAACCAGCCTGCCAGCAAGACCAGCATGGCGCTGCGCCACACGGTAGCCATGCGCGGCATGGGCCGCGCGGTCAGTGTCTTTGTCATCGATCCTGTCTCCTTGATGGTGTTTGTGTTGTCAGCATCGTCACGGCTCACTGAGCGCCTCGATCCAGACCGACAGCGGCTGCTGCCTTTTTTCTGCTTGCAGGACCGCCAGCAACCGTTGTTTGTCGCGGCGGCTTAACCGTTTTATTCGTGCCTCCAGCTGACTGGCGGAGGCCCTGTCGCCTCCTGGCAGCAGCAACACCGGACGCACCGGGCGGCGGGCCCGGGTATAGCGCGCCCCTTTCGGGCTGGTGTTGTGCTCGTAAAACCGGCGCGCCGGTTCCGTGCTGATTCCGGTATACAAGGACCGGTCCGCACACTCCAGCATATACACCCACCACTGTTGCATGGTTTTACACCCACCCCTGCGATGGCTGGTATGATGCCAGAGACGCTACGCGTTAAGGAATCGCTGTATTATTGAAAGCGTCCTTGGCGCCATTACAACAAACCACGAACGACAAGGATGCAAACATGGTTACCTATCTCTACTGGTTCCTGGTGGCTGCACTGGTCATTGGCACCCTGTTTGGCCTCGGCGTACGGCTGGGCAAATGGAAGCCCGCCCTGATTATCGCCGTAATCATCTGGCTCACCGCCACCATCGCCTACTATTTCTGGTTACAGCAGGTCTTTGTGAAGCGCTTTGGCGGCACCATGAATATTACCGTGCCGGAAGAGCAGTACCACATCAGCGCCACCTGGAAAGATGACAACCTGTGGATCGAAAACTACGACCCAAAAACCAACGAGTGCATTTTCCGGGAATATTCCCGTGGCAACATGCTCGAAGGGAAGGTGGTCATCAAGAACTGTAGCCCGCTGCAAAGCACTGGCATGGTTCTGCCTAAAGATTCCGCTGTGCAGTAAGCTGCTCGCCCCGCGCCAACCGTGACTCTGTGCAGGGTTGGCGCTATCCTGCAGCGCTTTACACCGCACAGGATTTCCCATGAACACCTCCCTAAGCTCCCTGCTGGACACCCTGAACAACGCCCCCGAAAGCGTCGCTTTCGACACGGTACAAGCCGTCATTGCCGAGCACTACCACTACACCCCGGCCACCTTTATCAATGGCGAGGGCGACGACTGTGTACGTAACGATGCCGGCACCAATGAGGGCTCGTGCAAAATTTTCGCCTTTGCCAAGCACCAGCAACTCTCTGATGCGCAAACGCTGGCCTGTTTCGGCCACTTTTACCGAGAACATGTGCTGGGCAACCCGGACGGCAGCGACCACGCCAATATTCGCACCTTCATGCGCCACGGCCTGAGCCAGGTAGTGTTCGACACTCCCGCACTGGCAGCAAAATAAAGGCATTGTGGATAGCGCTGGCTGGGCGCCTGATGCGGCAAACAGGAAACCCTATTAAGGCCGGGAGCGCCCCTTCGCGCAGCCTTGACCGGCCTTCGCGATACTCTCAATATCGACCGTTCCGGCAACCTCCGCTGACGCGAACAAAGGACATCTTGCATGCCCAGCCCCCTGCGCCATGCCCTGACCACGCTTGCCCTGCTGGCGACCCCGCTGGCTGGCGCCGACTCAGCCTGCGCCCCGGCACTGGAAACCTCCGTGCGCAAGCTGCACGCCACCAGCGAACTGGATTTGTGCGCCCTTACGGCGGGCAAGCTGACACTGGTAGTCAACACGGCCAGCCAGTGCGGCTATACCCCACAGTTCAAGAGCCTGGAAGCGCTATACCAGACTTACCGTGAACAGGGCCTGGTAATCATCGGTTTCCCCTCCGACGACTTCCGCCAGGAACTGGACGACGAGGCCGATACCGCCAGCGTCTGCTATGTGAACTACGGCGTCAGCTTCCCCATGGCTGCCACCAGTCAGGTCAAGGGCGATGCCGCTAACCCGGTGTTCCAGGCGCTGAACCAGGCGGCCGGCGAGCCCGCCTGGAACTTCAACAAATACCTGGTTCCCGCCAGCGGCGACGGCATCATCCGTTTCCCCGCAGCGGAAAAGCCTCTGGGTGGCAAGCTGGAAGCGGCCATCAGGCAAGCGCTGTCCGGTGCACAGGGCCAGACGGACTAGCCTCTGTGGTGGTGGCAGCGTTCATATGAGCCTGCTATTGTGATTGATCAACCCATCAGCCCCGATGAGTCCCGTGAAAGTTCGTAACAGCAAGGAACAACAACGGTATCGCCTGGAACGCGACATGGAACGCTTTCTCTCCGAAGGCGGGTCCATTAGTGAAGTGCCAAACGGGATGAGTGGCGCCGATGCAGTCTCCGGCAAGGGCCACCAGACGGTGCTGTTCAATGGCCCACGTCAGGCGCAACGCACTGACCTGAGCCAGGTAGCAGCCACTATTGATTCACGCAAACACAAGCCTCGCCGGCAACGCTTGAATGCCCGACCGCAGCGCAAACTGGTTTATGACGACTTCGGCGAACCGCTCCGCTGGGTCTGGCAGAATAAATAACCCGCCTTATGGCACCCTTATGGCACATCCAAGGACAGCTCTATGAAACGGTTTTTCCTGCTGGTATCCCTGATTGTCGCTGGCCAGACCAGCTCCGCCGATATTATTGAAACCGAAGTCACCCTGCCTGACGGCCTGGGCAAAGGCATCATGTACCTCAACGATGACCAGAAAGACCCTGGCCCCGGAGTGATTGTGGTGCACGAATGGTGGGGCCTGAACGACTATGCCCGTAACCGCGCCCACATGCTGGCCCAAGCGGGTTACACCGCCCTGGCGGTAGACATGTACGGTACCGGCGAAGTCGCCACCCACCCCAAAGACGCCAAAAGTTTTATGGAGACCGCCCTGTCAGACCCGGAAACCATGAACGCCCGTTTTCAGGCTGCCCGCACCATGATGCTCAAACAGCAGCAAGTAGAGCCGGGACGCTTGTTTGCCATTGGCTACTGCTTTGGCGGTGCAGTGGTGCTGGAACAGGCGCGCCGGGGGACAGACCTCGCCGGGGTAGCCAGTTTCCACGGTAGCCTGGGCACAGAGAACCCGGCCAAGGCCGGCGAAATCAAGGCCCGTGTGCTGGTCGCCACTGGCCAGGCGGACCCCATGGTACCCGCCGAACAGGTCAGCGGTTTCGTCAGCGAGATGACCACCGCCGGCGCCGACTTCCAGTTACTCAGCTTCCCCGGCGTGAAGCACAGCTTCACCAACCCGGGGGCGGATGCCGCGGGTAAGCGCTTCGACATGCCGCTGGCCTACAGTGCCCATGCGGACCAGGTCAGCTGGAAAGCGCTGGTCGACTTTCTGGAACACGAGGAATAATCACCCGCACCATAATTGCGCATCGCCGCGCACCACGCACCATGCCGGCACAAATTCACATGCCGGCATGGTCACCCTCCTCGCATACACTGCCGTCTTTCCTTTCTCCCGCTTTCGCCTCAGCCCACGGCTCGCGCGGGCGCACGGCTTTTTCCCTCCTCGCCCCGCCCATCTTGGCACTCCCTTTGCTTTGTTACGGAAGAGGAATCGAATGGCTTTGTTGCCATTAGGGAGCCTCTGCATAACTCCTTGCATGCTCAGTCTTTCAGGCTGGCTCGCAATCGAGGCGCGATTTTGAAGGTGTATGTGTCGATCCATCGAAAAAGCGCAACAACGGGTGCGAGTCAGCCTGAAAGACCCGCAGGGCATGGCCTGAAGGGCACATCTGCTGCGCTTTGACGCCAGGAGTTATGCAGAGGCTCCCAACTCAAACAATCTGCACCAATAGACCGCTAGGGTTCCGGTCGTCTGCGTCAGCAGCCGATGCCTGGTCCGAGAGCAGTCGACCTTCTTGGCGCCGATAGACGCGAAATAACGTCTACCGGCAGGGGGTTACACGGCGGGACAAAAGCCCGGGAGGACACGATGACTGCATTGTCATTGGATTCCTCATCGTCCGTAGCCAAGGAGGTCCACCATGACCCTTTCCATACGCAAGACAGCGGCCGCTGCCGCCCTTTCTCTTCTCACTGCTTTCTCGCCTGCTGTTGCCCAGGAAAAAGACGAATTCAGCATCTGCTGGTCCATTTATGTGGGCTGGATTCCGTGGGATTACGGCGAACAGAAAGCCATCGTCGAAAAATGGGCCGACAAATACGACATCAGCATTGATGTGGTCCAGATCAATGACTATGTGGAATCCATCAACCAGTACACCGCCGGTCAGTACGATGGTTGCACCATGACCAACATGGATGCCCTGACCATTCCCGCAGCAGGCGGCGTGGACTCCACCGCCTTGATCGTTGGTGATTTTTCCAACGGCAATGACGGCATCGTGCTCAAAGGCTCGAACAATCTGGCCGACCTGAAAGGCCAAAACGTCAACCTCGTTGAGCTATCGGTTTCCCACTACTTGCTTGCACGGGCGCTGGAGACAGTCGGTCTTAGCGAGAGAGATCTGACCGTGGTCAATACCTCAGATGCGGATCTGGTATCGGCTTACGCATCCAGCGATGTGACCGCTGTCGCGACCTGGAACCCGTTGCTCAGTGAAATCAGTGCTATGCCGGATAGCCATAAGGTTTTTGATTCTTCACAGATCCCCGGCGAGGTCATCGACCTGATGATCGTGAATACCGAAACACTGGAGGCCAACCCTGCTTTCGGCAAGGCATTGACCGGGGCCTGGTATGAAATCATGGAGCACCTCTCCGCCGAAGACGAAACCGGTATTGAGGCGCGCGAATATCTGGCCGAAGCGTCTGGCACCGACCTGGCAGGCTTCAACGCCCAGCTCGCTTCAACCCACATGTTCTATAAACCGGATGACGCCGTGGCATTCGTTAATAGCCCAACAGTGAAAGAAACCATGCAGAAGGTGGCGGAATTCTCTTTCCAGTATGGACTGCTGGGTGAAGGGGCCCCGGATGCCGGCTTTATTGGCATCGAAACGCCATCGGGTGTTTATGGCAACGAAGACAACATCAAACTGCGATTCATCCCGGACTATATGGCCATGGCCGCCGAAGGGAAGCTGTAAAGACGCACCGGCACGGCACGCTGACACGCAAGGTGTCGGCCTCTGCCGTGGGCGAGTCATCTGTCTTCGCACCAAGGAAACGCCATGAAGAAATTTATCAACCGCCGACCAGCCAGCGCTGCCAGCTGGGCCTTGGGGATGCTGCCTTTTGTGCTGCTTCTCATCGCTTACATGCTGGCATCCGATGCGCGCCTGGCAGAGAACCCCAACGATAAACTGCTACCTGCTCTGGATACATTTGTGCAGGCCATTGATCGTATGGCGTTTGAGCCCAGTAAACGCACCGGTGAATACCTGATGCTTAACGACACATTGGCCAGCCTTCAGCGTCTCGCCATCGGTGTTGGAATCAGTGCTCTGGTCGCCGTTATGGTAGGGATCGGGAACGGCACCATTCCCTTGATTCGTGCCACATTCTCTCCCCTTGTGACCGGCCTTTCTCTCGTACCGCCCATGGCCATCCTGCCCGTTTTGTTCATCGTTTTCGGGCTGGGAGAGCTGGCAAAGGTCATGCTGATCATCATTGGCATCACCCCTTTCATGATTCGGGATCTTCAGCAAAGGGCGCTGGAAATTCCCGCCGAACAAATCATCAAAATGCAGACACTGGGTGCTAACACCTGGCAAATCATTACCCGCCTGGTATGGCCACAGTTGATGCCACGGCTCGTTGGCGTAGTGCGCCTCTCCCTGGGGCCTGCCTGGCTTTTCCTTATCGCGGCAGAAGCCATCGCTGCCACCGAGGGGCTCGGCTACCGGATTTTCCTGGTGCGACGTTACCTGGCCATGGATGTGATTCTGCCCTACGTCATTTGGATTACCCTGCTGGCCTTTGCCATTGATTTCATTCTCAGCCGTTACTCGCAATGGCGCTACCCCTGGTTCCATGGAGGCAAGTCCTGATGGCGATTATCGAGATGAAAAACCTGTGGAAGGAATACGGCGACCAGGTGGTACTGGAAAGGCTTAATGCCACCGTTCAGGAAGGCGAGTTCGTCACCATCGTCGGAGCCTCCGGTTGTGGCAAGACTACTTTCCTGAAAATGCTGCTGGGCACAGAGGAAGCCACCCGGGGTGAAATGCTATTGGATGGCCAACCTCTCCCCCCCGAACCTGATGACAGCCGTGGTGTAGTGTTTCAGCGCTACTCCGTGCTCAGTCATTTGACCGCATTGGACAATGTCATGCTTGGCGGCGAGCTGCAAAGCAACCGTTGGCTGGGCATCAGTTTCGGCAAACAGCGCCGCAAGCTTCGCAAGGAAGCACTGGCAATGCTGGAATCGGTTGGGCTGGATCAAGCGGCAGACAAGTACCCCCACGAATTGTCCGGTGGCATGCAACAACGCCTTGCACTCGCCCAGGCACTGATTAAAAAACCTCGCATTCTGCTGCTGGATGAACCTTTCGGCGCCCTGGACCCGGGCATTCGCTCCGACATGCACAAATTGGTGCTGTCCCTGTGGAAAGAGCAAAAGCTCACCGTGTTCATGATCACCCATGACATCAATGAAGGCTTCTATCTGGGCACCCGTCTGTGGGTCTTCGACAAGCCCCGCCTGGATCCGCAAGCCCCCGGTGCCTACGGCGCTTGCGTGACCTATGACTTGCCCGTAGGCGACTGCCAGACCGGCACGCTTACCTCCATTAACGAAAGCGTGGACAACACCAGCCGCGCCATCGACCGTTTTTAAGGTGACCACAATGAAAAATGTTGCTAACGAGGAAGCACTCTACACCACCACCCTGCCCGGCAGCGCTCACTGGTCGCTGCGGGTACGCCGTGGCATGCAATTGCGCTTCACCGACCTGGACGGCGGCGCCAACCTCGGCCTGCTGATGTACAACCCGGAAGACCTGCTGGAACGCTTCAACGCACCGGACACATTAAAAGGCCAACACACCTTCAAACTAACCCGGGGCAACTGCTTGTATTCGGACATGGGCCGGGTTTTCGCCTCCATTGTGGAGGACGACTTCGGCTGGCATGACTCCGTGTGCGGAACGCTCAGCGAAAAAGCGCTGCAAGAAAAGTACACCGCCCGCTCTTATCAGGATCACCACAATCAATGGACACTCAGTGGCGAACACAGCTTCCTCACTGAACTGGCCAAATACGGCCTCACCGAGCGGGACATGGCCGCCAACCTTAACCTGTTTTCCAAAGTCACCACCGATGACGAAGGCAACCTGATATTCGACGCCTCTGCGGCCAAAGCCGGGGCCAGCCTCACCCTGCGCTTTGAAATGGACACCCTGGTTATCTTGAGCAGCTCCCCACACCCACTGAATCCGGCGAAGGTTTATCCGATGAAGCCGGTAGGCATCGAGATGCTCAAAGCCCCCCCCGTGTCCGACGATGATTTCTGCAAGAATTTTCGTCCGGAAAACGCCCGTGCTTTTGAGAACAACCGACTTTACCACCTGGGCATGTAAGCCCCGCTGCACGTAACAGGCATCACGCAACAAGGGAACAGACATGATCAAAGAAAGCCAACGTGAACCGAACCAGGCCAGCTTGCGCGAAGTCGTGGCGGCAGGTGATTACTTCATCCATACCGTAAAGCAAGGCCAGACAGTACGCCTGCTGGATCTGGAAGGTAACCAGGCCGCCGACACCCTGTTCTACAGCGCCGCAGACCCGGCGGAGCGCTACAGCGCCATGGATACAATTCGCGAACAGGGCAACGTCTATCTCACGGCAGGCACCACACTGATGTCCAATCGGGTGAACCCGCTACTGGAAATCGTAGCTGATACCTGTGGACGTCACGACACCTTGGGCGGCGCTTGCGCCACGGAAAGCAACACCGTGCGGTATGACCTGGAAAAACGCTGTATGCATGCATGCCGCGACAGCTGGATGCTCGCCGTTAACCAGCACCCGGAATTTGCCCTGGGCAAACGCGACATCACCCACAACATCAATTTCTTCATGAACGTACCAGTCACCGCAGAAGGCGGGCTGACTTTTGAAGATGGCATTTCCGCCCCAGGAAAATATGTGGAGCTGACCGCCTGCATGGATGTAGTCATCCTGATTTCCAACTGCCCGCAATTGAACAACCCCTGCAACGGCTACAACCCGACACCGATCGAAGTACTGATCTGGAACGATTGATCGCGCCTGCCGGGACGACCCGGATATAGCGCAAGGATTCACAGCGGGACGGCCCGCTACCGTCGAGAGACACTCTCATGTTCAACAAAGTACTGATTGCCAACCGCGGCGCCATTGCCACCCGTGTTATCCGTACCCTGAAAAAAATGGGCGTCACCTCCGTGGCCGTTTTCGCCGAAGCCGACCGGGATTCCCTACACGTTACCCAGGCAGACGAAAGCTATTGCCTGGGCGATGGCAGTGCCCGGGATACCTACCTGAATCAGGACGCCCTGTTCGCCTTGATGGAAGAGCACAACGTGGATGCTGTGCATCCCGGCTACGGCTTTCTCAGTGAAAACCCGGACTTTGTGAAAGGCTGTGAAACGAGAGGCATCGCCTTTATCGGCCCCACACCGGAACAGATGAACACCTTCGGCCTGAAACATACCGCCCGTGCGCTGGCAGAAGATACCGGCGTCCCGCTGCTCTCTGGCACCGCACTGCTCACCGATAAAAACGCAGCGCTAAGCGCCGCCGACACCATCGGTTATCCGATCATGTTGAAGAGTACCGCTGGTGGTGGCGGCATTGGCATGCAGGTTTGTGACAATGCCGCCAGTCTGGACAAAGCCTGGGATACGGTACGGCGACTCAGTGCCAATAACTTTTCCAACGATGGTGTCTTCATCGAAAAATACATCGCCCGTGCCCGTCATATTGAAGTGCAGGTGTTCGGTGATGGACGGGGCAACGCCATCACCCTGGGTGAAAGGGATTGCTCCGCCCAGCGGCGTCACCAGAAAGTCCTGGAAGAAACCCCTGCGCCCAACCTGCCAGACACCGTACGCGCCGACTTGCACACCACCGCCAAAGTCCTGATGGAAGCCGTACAGTACCGTAACGCCGGTACCGTGGAATTTATCCTCGACCAGGACAGCAACGCCTTTTATTTTCTGGAAGTCAATACGCGCCTACAGGTCGAACACGGTGTTACCGAGCAAGTGTACGGCGTTGATCTGGTGGAGTGGATGGTACAGCTCGCCGCCGGGGAACTGCTTGCACTGGATCAGCTCGGCACTGACCTGACCGCTTGTGGGCACGCCATTCAGGCGCGCATTTACGCGGAAGACCCAAACAAGGATTTCCAGCCCAGTGCCGGGCTACTTACTGCCGTGCAGTTCCCCAGTGCTGACGGGCAATCGCGCCGCATTGATCACTGGGTAGAAGCCGGGCTCACCGTTTCTCCCCTGTTCGACCCCATGCTCGCCAAAGTCATCGTTCATGAAAACAGTCGCGATACAGCTCTGGCGGCATTGAACCGCACCCTCGCTGAAACCGGCATCGAAGGCATTGAAACCAACCGGGATTATATCCGCGCCATTCTGGCGGACCCGGTCTTTGCCCAAGGTGAAATGACTACCCGTTACCTCAACGATTTTCGCTATCAGCCGTTCACCATGGACGTGTTGTCCGGCGGCACCATGACCACCGTACAAGACTACCCTGGTCGCAGTGGCTACTGGCCCGTGGGCGTGCCGCCATCGGGGCCATTTGACGGCCTCAGCTTTCGCCTGGGCAACCGCCTGCTAGGAAATGAAGAAAACGCCGCCGGACTGGAATTTACCCTCAACGGCCCTACGCTGAAATTCAATCAGGCCACCCGTATCGCCCTTACCGGGGCGGACATGCAAGCCACACTGGATGATCAACCTGTTGCCCCCTATTGCGTCATCGCAATACAACCCGGGCAGACCCTCAAGCTGGGCAAGGTGAACGGTGAAGGTGCCCGCGCCTATCTGACCGTGGCCGGCGGCATTCAGTGCACTCCGTATCTCGGCTCGCGCAGCACCTTTACGCTGGGCCAGTTTGGCGGCCATGGTGGCCGCGCCCTGCGCACCGGTGATGTGCTGCATTTCCAGGAAGCCCCCCCTGCACCGGCACCTGCCTCCGTGCCGGATACCTTGAAGCCTTCACTCGGCAATCACTGGACCTTGCGCGTTATTTACGGTCCCCATGGCGCCCCGGACTTTTTCACCGACGACGACATGGCCATGTTCTTCAACACCGACTGGCAGGTGCATTACAACTCCAGCCGCACCGGCATTCGTCTGGTCGGCCCCAAGCCTGGCTGGGCGCGCAGTGACGGCGGCGAAGCCGGCATGCACCCCTCCAACATTCACGACAATGCCTACGCGGTGGGCACGGTGGATTTCACCGGTGACATGCCCGTTATCCTCGGCCCGGATGGTCCCTCCCTTGGGGGCTTCGTCTGCCCGGCCACGGTCATTCTGGCGGACCGCTGGAAGCTCGGGCAGCTAAAAGCCGGCGACACCTTGCGTTTCGACGCCATCAGTCTGGAAGACGCCGATGCCCTGGCAGAAGAACAGGATGCCTGTATAGACACCTTGAGCGACCCCGTGAAACAGGTGGAAAGTACGACCATTACTACTCCCATCCTCAACACTCTGTCGGCGGACGAGGCTGGGGTGGACGTGGTCTACCGCGCGGCGGGGGATCGCTATCTGCTGGTGGAATATGGGCCGCTGGTTCTGGACCTGCGTCTTCGTTTCCGTGCCCATGCCCTGATGCTATGGCTGGAAGAGCAGAAAATGGATGGCGTTATCGAACTGACACCGGGCATTCGCTCACTGCAAATTCATTTCGATCCACGGGTTCTGCCTCGTAACACATTGTTGAAAAAACTCGCTGACGCCGAACATGCCCTGCAACAGCAAGACGATCTGGAAGTCCCTTCCCGTATCGTGCATATCCCGCTTAGCTGGGACGACGAGGCCTGCCACCAGGCCATCGAAAAATACATGCAATCTGTGCGCAAAGATGCCCCTTGGTGCCCCTCCAACCTGGAATTCATTCGCCGCATTAACGGGCTGGGCAGCGTGGATGACGTGAAAGAGATTCTCTTCAGCGCCAGCTATGTGGTGATGGGGCTGGGCGATGTGTACCTGGGCGCGCCAGTGGCCACGCCCTATGATCCCCGCCATCGTCTGGTCACCACCAAGTACAACCCGGCCCGCACCTGGACCGCGGAAAACTCCGTAGGAATCGGTGGCGCCTACCTGTGCGTATACGGCATGGAAGGCCCTGGCGGCTATCAATTTGTCGGCCGTACCCTGCAAATGTGGAATCGCTATAGAACGACTGAGGCGTTTGATCAGCCCTGGTTATTACGCTTCTTCGACCAGATCCGCTTCTACGAAGTGAGCCACGAAGAACTCAACCAGATCCGCCGGGATTTCCCCAAGGGCCAATATCCCATTCAGGTAGAAGACACCACCTTCAGCCTGAACGCCTACCAGCAATTTCTCGATGACAACCAACAGGACATCACCTCCTTCACCGACTCCCGTAATAAGGCGTTCGACGAGGAGCTGCAACGCTGGGTGGAAAGCGGCCAAATCAATTTCCAGTCTGAACAGGACCTGGACGCCGACAATGGGGTTGACGATGTAGCAGGCACTCCGGTGGAGTCGCCAGTAGCCGGCAGCATCTGGAAACTGAACGTGCAGGAAGGGGATAAAGTGAACGAAGGGGATGTGGTAGCAGTGCTGGAGTCCATGAAAATGGAAATCGAGATTTACGCCCCGGCCACAGGTAAGGTTGCAGCCCTCACCCGCCAGGAAGGCCAACAGATCAATGCGGGTCAAGCCATCATGGTGTTGGACTGAAACCAGGAACTCACGAATTACGAGAAGCGAGAGTACCAAGCCCGAAGCGTATTCGGGCTAATACTTTCTATTATCTTTTTGTAACTCGTAACTCACAAATCATGGGGCTATCGCACAGGTCCCGGGCAGGCTGCGTTGGTCGAAAATCAGGAACCGGTTACTGGTCTGCTCTTCACACCGCCAACGTACTCCACCCGGCCAGGTTATTGTGATATCGGCCTGCTGCGCGCTGCCCAGACCAAAATGCAGATCCGGCGGATTCTGGCCATTGAAGTTTGTATTGGCCATGCTGAAACGGGTTTGCGTTTGCTCTCCCAATTCACCACCGACATCGGCAAACACCTGCACTTTTGCCCCCAACGCTTCCGTGTTTGGTGCAGCACCGACCAAACGCACCGACAGAAAACGGCTCGCAGGCCCATTACCCGTCTGATTACTAAAGAACTGCAATCCCTTGGAGTGATCCAGCAACGCCACATCCATGTCACCATCCCTGTCATAATCCAGGCAGGTGATTCCTCTTCCGTCACTGGGTAACATCAAGCCCCATTGCACAGCCTGATCCTGGAAGGTGCCATCACCCTGGTTAATAAAGAGCCGAGGCAAGGAGTCGAAATACTCCTGTGTAACCCTCTGGTAATAGTCTTTCGTGTTTTGCTCGCTTTCATTTCTTACAATGCCATCAGGAATCGTTCCAAAACCGTTCACATGG
The DNA here is from genome assembly GCF_002726155.1 of Alcanivorax sp. GTDB lineage: Bacteria > Pseudomonadota > Gammaproteobacteria > Pseudomonadales > Alcanivoracaceae > Alcanivorax. Next base: position 62,254 of record NZ_PBSH01000005.1, read on the forward strand.
AATATATCCAAAAAACCATCGTTATTGAAATCAGCAAAACAGGCCCCCCAACCCCAGCCCCCATCAGCAACGCCAGCCTCACCAGTAATATTTTCAAGAACAACATCACCACCATGACTATTGTTACGATACAGTCTATTACCCGTAACCCCCCAATTACCTTCAGACTCACCATTTGGGTCGTATATGGAGGTCACAAACCAATCTAAATCGCCATCATTGTCGTAATCTCCCAACGCTGCCCCCATTCCATTCTCATCGGAAACAACCGCCCTATCGGTGACGTTACTGAAGCGACCACCACCCTCCCCTTGCATAACCACACTGGTGCCGAAATCAGATGCCAATAGCAAGTCAATTTCACCATCGCTATTCATGTCTGCAAACTGGGGCGAAAAATTGAAATCTTGAGACATACTGTCGCTAGACAGTCCAGACTCACCGTCAAAATGCATCAGTTCTTCACCACCGTTATTTTTCCAAAAAACAGGGGCAGTGAGGACATTTCCAGGAACCCAATGTGCCAGAAAAATTTCCGGGTAACCGTCATTATTAGTATCTGAGAACGACATTCCATAGGTATGCCTGCTCATGGAAATATTCGCAACACGGTAATATTTATTACTGCTATTACTTGAATAGACAGGCACATTTTTCTGCTTAATATTGCCAAATAACATTTCGCGCCGGTAATCTCCATTCAAATCTGCCATACCCACACCGGTAAACAGGCCTCCCGGATCATCATCAAGTAACTCCATTGAATCGAACCCCGCCTGACCGCCTCGATTACGATAAAAAATCATACCCGAGGCCTCCCCACCGGCATAAGCCAGATCCAACCAGCAATTATCATCTAGATAACCTGCGCTCACTCCACCGGAAACCATCGTAGGCTCAATTGAAAACACATCAGAAACATCCCATGTTTCCGCATTAAAGCCGTGTGGGTGACTAGGGCTGCCCATAAAACCATACAGTCCGAACGCCAAATCATGGCGAGGGAGAAATACATTTAACCCGCTATTAAGTGCCGATACAGAGGGGTCCTCATCGCAGTCTCCCAATTCTGCGAAAGTGGCCAACCCCGGAGCGGTAAAATTCAGCGCAACTGCTTTGGCATAATCCGAAGGCTCCGCCGGTGGATCTTCTTCATCCGGTTCAGGATCGACAATCACGTCTGGCTTTGCCACCGGATTTTCACCATTTACCAATAGGTTGCCATCCGGGTCCTCACTGAGAGCCGGCGTCCACTGATTGCGACAAATATAATTTTTCACACAATCATCGGTGAGCGAACGCAGAAATGCAGCCAGATCCGCGACTTCCGTGTCACTCAGTGGCCGGCCTGGCAATAACGATTCTGCCAACAGGAAACTGCTGGCCTCAAGCGCTTTTCGGGTATGGCTCTCTGAGTACTCATAGCCGCCAAGCCCCTGAAACTGGGCCAGACTCGCCAGCGAGAAATCATAGGTTTCAATTTCACCGCGGGGATCAGCATGGTAACGAATGGTTTCCTGAAGCAGATCAAAACTGCCCGCATGGCCATAAGGCTGTGTGGCGCCAATATTCAACAGGCTCGGCACACGAAAAGCGTAGCGATCCTCTTCCTTTCTCGTGCTCGCCCAACGCCCGATATCGTCTTTTTCGGCACGCATGAAGCCGCGCCCGATTTGCGGAAACGCTACATTGTAGAACTTTTCATTGGTAAAAAAGTCACCACTGTGGCAACTGGCACATCCTAAACCACCCTCATCCTTGCTGGCGAAGAAGCGTTGCGCCCCGCGTTTTGCGGACAGGGACAGCACGTTATTATTGCCTTCAACATAGCGCTTCCACGAGGATTCAATAAAGATCATGGATTGCATATAGGCCGCCAGTGCCCGCTGCACATTAACCAGCGTGATCACTTCCTCCGCGCTGGCCTCGGGCTGGGAAAATGCCTGCCTGAACAGAGCGAGCCAATTTTCCGGACCGTCATCCGACAACAATTCACTGTCTCGCTCACCTCGCAATCGTGCCACCAGGCGCTCCCGGTATTGCTGCTGGGATTCCGCACTGAAAAGGTAGGCACGCATTTCGTTGTGATTGGTCAACGGGAATTTGGAGAACACCTCCATCAACCCGTCCGCCTCTGAGGCATCGGATACATTGCCGCTTTCCGGGGTGCGAATGGCCTGCCCTTTGCCTCCGGCAGTCACAGTGTCATCCAGCACAAACACTCGCCCATCGAAAGTCATGCTGCGATCGAACAAGGCACTGTTGAACACCGTCTGGCTATTGCGGTGCATATTCGGTTTGCCGTCAGCAGCCGGGTCCAGATCGTTGTCAGGATTTAGCCTGCGTTCCGGGCCGACCAATGAAGCATCCACGGGGGACACACCAATGCCCAACGACAAGGCATCACTCCCACCGAAATCCGGATGATGGCACGAAGCACACGACGCAGTGAGATCGCCAGAGAGACTATGGGAGAAAAACAGTAACTGCCCGAGCTTGATCGTCGGGTCACTGTCGGGGATGGCTTGCGCTTGCTGACGCGGGGTCGCGGGGTCCCCGGTGAGCCCTTTAGTGGTAATCACAGTGCGCAACCACTGGTCCAGGGGTGACGCTTCAGGATCGGTATCCGGATCAGGGTCGCCACCGGTGTCCGGATCAGTGGGGGTATTCGTGTCTGGAGTGCTCGGTACAGCCCCACCACCAGAGGAGCCACCGCCTCCACAGGCCGAGAGCAAAGCCAGCAACCCCAGCGCAAGCAAATACCGCCCAGCAACAGCGGCCACTATCCGTAATGTCATCCTGATTATCCTGAAATCTTGTTATTATTCGGTATAGGCAAAAATGTGCTCACCGTCACATTTACAATGTGTGCGAATTATCTTACATAAGACAACATGGCCGCCAGCATCTTCCCGATAAACGGCAAAAATGAATTAAACCATTGATTTAAAGGGATCTTTTCTCATCATATAGCCGCCTGAACGGCTCGAGATACTCCGCCTGGCCGTTCACCCAGGTTTGCAGGGGCTCAGGCATCGAAGAAGGCCAGTCCAGGCCGTACGCCGGTGGCATAAACAGCGGCGCCAACAAGCTGGCTGCCGCCAGGTCTGCCTGTGAGAATTGTTCGCCCACCAGGTAGGTGCGCCCCTGGTAAGCCTGCACCAGGGTCTGGATAGCTTGCTCCAGCGCCACACGGCTTTCGCTTACATGGGGCTCGCGAATTTGCATGGCCTTGCGCATTACGCCCTGTAATTTCGGAAAAATAATGCGCAGGAACGTGCGGCCCCAGAAAGGCCCACCCTTGGCGAAAAAGGGAATCACCAGATCGGGATGATCCAGCAAGGTGTGATAACAATAGCGGCGCACATGGGGCCCGATGTTGTCATCGCAAAACGTTTCCCAACGTAAGGCCTCCTCCCGGTCCTCCGGTGCCTGCGGGGTTAGCGTGCGTGCCGGGAACTGCGTATCCAGATAGCTGATAATCGCCGCAGACCCTTGCACGTAGTGCCCGTCGTGCTCCAGCACCGGCACACTGCTGAACGGCGCCACCGCTTTCATTTTTTTGAGGTGCAAACCAGGAAGGTGGTTTTTCAGCCGGTATTGCAGCCCCTTGTAATCCAGGGCCCAACGGACTTTTTCGCAGTAGTGTGAAATGGGGAACTGATGCAACACGATGGCCATGAAGGCACCCTCTTATTCGGGTAAATGAAGATGAGACCAGAAGGGGGTCACGATTCGAATCCGCTGCCCGGCCTCCCCTCTTACTTCCCGCTCTGTTGTTTTTCGTGCCAGCGAACAATCTGCTGCACCGTGGCCACCGGAGAACGCACCCAGCGAAAGTGGTCTGCGCGGTCTCCCAGTGTTTGTGCATCCAGTAGCACGCTACTCACCGTGGCCGTGATGAATTTTTCCGTTACCGCATCCACGGACATTGGCGGCGCGAAGGCATCATCCGCCATACGCAGACTCAGCACTGGCCCTGTGTATTGCGCGATACCGCAATCCAGATCCTCACTGAAACCATTGGCCTGATAGCGATTGGTTTTCGCCAGGGCCAGCCAATCCTGCATCAAGGTCCTGGCTTCGCGACCACCGAACCCCAATCTGTCACCGGGGTAGTAACCCAGTAATGCCGAAGCCGGCGGGATCATGGCGCAGAGGAATTTGAGTTTGCGGCGGGTTGCACCGGCAAAACCGCCCAACCAGGGGCTGCCACAGGCCGCCAAAATAATGCCGTCAATTTGTGCACCATAGACGCCGGCCGCCATGGCCGCATAATGCCCACCCAACGAGTGCCCCATAAGATAAACCGGCACCCCCGAAGAACGGCTTTTCACCCAATCCAGGGCCACCGGAATCTCATTGACCAGGGGCTCACGAAAGCCCCAGTCACAGTCCCGCGATGGGCGCCAGGGGCTGTCGCCATGGCCGCGCTGCTCCACTAAGGCCACGTTCAGGCCAGCGGCCTGAAGTGCCTGAGCCAATGGCTGATAGAAGCGCGCGCCCATACCCAGCGCTGCCATTAAAATTACCGATCCACGAGCGCTTTCTGCCGGGTACCAGTTTACCGGCAGGGTATAACCTGCGCCGCCAGGCAGAGAAATTTGCTCAGCCGCTTTCATTACTGGCCTCCTGACGGCGCGGGCGTTTCACCAGCTCACCCTGACAATTGGGGCAACGGCTTGCGTGGATAGTGCAGCAGTCCACACAGTAGGTGCATTCATAGGAGCAGATATAGGCTTCTGCATCGGCCGCCAGCGGACACTGGCAGCTTTCACAACTGGATCGCATTTCAAGCATCAGGGTTACCCGGTTAGTGCGCTTTCACTTTCTCTTTGCCGCAGCGGTCACAACGATAAACCGTGACCAGCTTTCCCTGCTTCACGTCAAACTGCTTTTCCTTGCAGACCACCCACTTGTGAAAGTCATGCTGACACATGCCTTTTCTTGGCGTTTTCTTTTGCGGTTTTTTGAACAGCAGAATATCGCCCATTAGCTCAGCACCGTGACTACAACTGGTAACCAGAGCATACCGTAAATTAGCCCTTTCGGTTAAAGCGAGATCAGCAACCCCAGCCCGAGAACGATTTCTATTACCATGAACAAGGCGGGGTAACGATCCAGGCGGCGATCCACCAACCAGGACAGCAACCGGCCAACCGCCATGCCCAGCAAAGCCATCGACAGGGTCACCACCACCCCGTCACGCCATTGCGGCTGATCCCGGCACACCACCAACAGCACAGCCATGGCCACTCCATAACCGCCATACACAGCGCGGACCTCATTGCGGGCCGGCACGGGCAGCGTTGTTATCGCCACCCATCGCGTTATTGAATGGGGCGACACCAGAGCCACCACCCCCATCAACAGAAAAGCCAACGCGGTAATTTCAATCATGAGCCGGCCCCCTGCTGTTCCTGCAGCACTTGTCGCTGCAGCCCACGCCACTGTAACAGGGCGCAAAACGCCACCAGCAGTGCCACATCCAGCAGCAGAACATGCCCCCAGAATGACAACCACGGCGCGCCCATCAACATGACTACCGGGGTTGCCAGCACCCAGGCCAGATCCGCGACCGTGATCATCTTGGCCAGCCCCGGCGAAACAGGCTGGCGCGTCGCCACAAAGGCCACGTCCGCCGCAAAAAACAACAAGGTACCACCAAGGATTGTCAGTATAAGCGAACTAAATTCCCCCATAAGCGATGCCAGTACATCAGGAGCCAGCAATAACGCTGCCCCAAGCAGTGCCGAACAAGCAGCATTGAATAACAGGGCATTTTTGAGTGACGTCCAGGGCATGTTGCACCTCCAGGTTTCAGGCCCACCCGGCGGATTACCGTCGCGGACCGGTTAGTGATAGATTCAGCCTCTACCGAACAAGGAAGTGAAACAATTACCTCAGAGGTAATGGCGAACCCGGGCAGCCCTGCCCATGCTGCTCCGCCACTGAAAAGAGAGAATGCCGATGCGAACCGGTCAGATTCTTGCAGAACTGCGAAAAGCCCGCCGCCTCAGCCAACTGGACCTGGCATTACGGGCTGATGTCTCCAGCCGGCACCTGAGCTTTATCGAAACCGGACGTAGTCAGCCAAGCCCTGCCATGCTCAAGCGCCTGGCACTGGAAATGGCGCTGAACTGCCGGGATACCAATCGACTGCTGCTGGCGGCCGGTTACGCACCGGCCTTCACAGAGACAGACCTCCACAGTGAGAGCATGGCACCAGTGCGCGAAGCGCTGACCGTCATGCTCACAAACCACGATCCACTGCCTGCTGTCATCCTCGATGCCCACTGGAATGTGCTGATGGCCAATGAGGCCCAGCAGCGACTGATGGGCCTGATGATTCAGGAACGCGGCCCCTTTCCGCAAACCGCCAATGTGGTCGAACTGGTGTTCCATCCCCAGGGGTACCGGCCGTTTCTGCGCAACTGGGATGAGGTTGCCGCCTACCTGCTACGCCGCCTGCACCGTGACCAGCAAGCTCGACCGGATCCGGCACTGGCAGCATTGCTTGACCGGTTGGAGGAGCTGGCCGATGTACCCTCCTTGCTTCATCAGCCGACCAATCATGACCACAGCGCTCCCATGATGGCCCTGGACATCGAGCTTGCCGGCCAGCGGCTGCGGAGCTTCTCCACCCTGGCCAGTTTTGGCACCGCGCTGGATGTGGTCATGGAAGAACTGCGCATTGAACATTACTTCCCTGCCGATGAGGCCACCCGTCGCTGGTTCCGAAATCAGATTCAATAGGTTTCACCCATCGAAGGGGGGCGTACAAACCCGTATAATTCGCCCCCCAAGCAATCACCGGCAGCGACAATGACTGACTTTATCCCCGGCCAACGCTGGCTGAGCGAATCCGAAACCGAACTGGGCCTCGGCATCATCAAGGAATTGGATTACCGACTGGTCACCGTGGAATACCCGGCGGTAGAGGAAGAGCGCACCTACGCAAAAAACAATGCCCCGTTGTCCCGCGTCACCTTCGACAGCGGCGACACCATCCGCACCGCCGATGAAATGGAGCTGGTGGTCACCGAGGTCAACGAGCTCAACGGCCTCAAGGTCTACATGGCTCACCCCAAGGACGGCAGCCCGAACGATATTCAGCCAGTGCCGGAAACCAACCTGGGTCACACCCTGCGTCTGACGGCCGCACTGGATCGCCTGCTGTCCAATCAGCTGTCTTCCAATCGCTGGTTTGAGCTGCGTATCGACGCCCTCAATGCCCATTGCCGTCAGCAGCAATCCACCATCAAGGGATTGCGTGGCCCGCGCATCGACCTGATTGGGCACCAGCTGTATATCGCTGACCAGGTGGCCAACCGTTTTGCCCCGCGGGTATTGCTTGCCGATGAAGTGGGCCTGGGTAAAACCATCGAAGCCGGCCTGATCCTGCACCAACAATTGCTCACTGGCCGGGCCAAGCGGGTACTGGTGGTGGTGCCCTCCCCGCTGGTGCACCAATGGTTTGTGGAAATGGTGCGCCGCTTCAATCTGCATTTCTCTATCTTTGATGCCGAGCGCCTTAACGCCCTGCAGCCGGAAACCAGCATCAAGGACATGCTGGCGCAGATTATTGAAGAGGAAAACGCCCCCGCAGACGAAACGCCAGGCAATGTCAGCGCCGCCTCCGGTGACGACAACCCGTTCCTCAGCGAACAGCTGATTCTGTGCAGCACGGATTTCCTCAGCCAGTGCGATATCGATCAACTGGCCGCAGCCGACTGGGATTTGCTGGTGGTCGACGAAGCCCATCATCTGGAATGGTCCGCGCAGCAAGCCAGTGACGATTACCAGCGCGTGGAAACCATTGCCCAACAAGCGCGAGGCTTGCTGTTGCTGACAGCCACCCCCGAGCAGCTCGGTCTGGAAAGCCACTATGCCCGGCTGCGCCTGCTTGATCCGGAACGCTACCCCAGCCTGGAGGCCTTCAAGGAAGAGCAGGCCCATTATCAGGATGTGGCGGCATTGGCCGGGCGATTGCACGACGAACCCAGCTGGGATGCGGCACTGAAAAAAGAAGCCGCCGCCCTGCTGCCGGATATGGACATTGACGAAGTCAACCGCGAAGAGATTCAGGCTGAACTACTGGACCGCTCCGGCCCCGGCCGCGTCATGTTCCGTAATACCCGCCACAACATCGCCGGCTTTCCCGCCCGCCATGTGCACGGCATTCCGCTAACGCTGCCGGACGAATACAAGTACGACAGCGACGAAGAAATTGACGGCCACCTGCACCCGGAAACCCTGTTCCACGATGACCGCTGGTGCAGCCTGGACCCCCGCGTGAACTGGTTGGAAAACTTTTTCAAGCAGCATCGTCACGACAAGGTGCTGGTGATCTGCGCCAGCAGGCACACCGCCACCGACCTGCATGCCCACTGCAACTACAAGCTGGGCATGAACGTGGCGATGTTCCATGAAGACATGGACCTGATCGAACGGGACCGGGCCGCCGCCTTTTTCGCCGATGACTTCGACGGTGCCCAGGCCCTGATCTGCTCGGAAATCGGCTCCGAAGGCCGTAACTTCCAGTTTGCCCACCATCTGGTGCTGCTGGACCTGCCCCTGAACCCGGACCTGCTGGAACAGCGTATCGGTCGCCTGGACCGTATCGGCCAGACCGAAGATATCCAGATTCACGTGCCCTACTTCGAGCAGCACGCTCAGGAGGTGCTGTTCCGCTGGTATCACGACGGCATGAATGCCTTCGAGCACACCAACCCGGCCGGCCACGACATTTACCTGCGCAGCCGCGACGCTCTGGAGCCACTGCTGACCGGGGACCCGGAATACACCGCCATCGAAGCGCTGGTCGACGATACCCGCATCATCACCAATGAGCTGCATACGCTACTGGAGACCGGCCGCGATCGCCTGCTGGAACTGAGCTCCTTCGACAGCGAACGAGCCGAAACCTTGATCACCGGCCTGATCTCAGCCGATGACGACAGCCCTCTGCCGTTCATGCAGCGCATCTTTGATCGTTACGGGGTGGAGCAGGAAGAGCATTCCGACACGGCCATCATCCTCAAACCCGGCCCGCACATGCGTGATGCGTTCCCCGCCCTGCCCGAAGAAGGCGTGACCATGACCGACAACCGGGCCACTGCACTGGCCCGTGACGACATGCAATTTCTGACCTGGGAGCATCCCATGGTCACCGGCAGCCTGGAGATGATGCTCACCGAGCATCGTGGCAAAGCTGCCGTCAGCCTGCTCAAAAATCCCAAGATCAAGGCTGGCACCCTGCTGATCGAAGCCATCTATACTGTTGATGCGATCGCCCCCAAACAACTGCAGGCGGACCGTTTCCTGCCCACCACGGTGATTCGTCACCTGCTCGATGGCAATGGCAAGAACATCAGCCAGGCCATCAGCCACGACGGACTGAGCCAGCAATGCCACAAGATGGACAAGCCTCTCAGTCGCAAGATCGTTGGCAGCCAGAAACCCCTGCTGGAAAAATTGCTGAAAGCCGACGAAGCCAGCGCCAGCAAAGAAGCAGAAAGCATTATTGCCGCAGCCCAGGAGAAGATGCGTGCCGAACAGGCCCGTGAGTTAGCCCGCCTGAAGGCCCTGCAAGCCAAAAACCCGGCGGTCCGCCATGAAGAAGTGGAGGCCCTGGAAGCACAGACGCACGCCCTGGAAAAGTGCCTCGGCGAAGCCCGCTGCCAGCTTGAAGCCGTGCGAATTATTGTTTCGGGAGGAGACTGACCATGAGTGATCTATTGCGCTGCGTTGAAATTGAACCATCAGCCCAGGCCACCGCCAGTGTGATCTGGCTGCACGGCCTGGGCGCCAGCGGTCACGATTTTGAGCCCATTGTCCCCGAGCTTCAGCTGCCTGCTGACCTGCCCGTGCGGTTTATCTTCCCCCATGCCCCGCAGATCCCGGTTACCGTCAATGGCGGCATGGTCATGCCCGCCTGGTACGACATCCTCGCCATGGATATCGACCGCAAAGTGGACGAAGCCGGCGTGCTGGCCTCAGCGGACGCGGTAGATGCGCTCATCGAGCGGGAAATCGCCCGTGGCATTCCCAGCGAACGCATCATCATTGCGGGTTTCTCACAAGGTGGCGCTGTTGCCTACCAGGCCGCCCTGCGCCACCCCAAACCTCTGGCCGGCCTGCTCACCTTGTCCACCTATATGGCCATGCCGGTGAGCCCCAGCAACGCGAACGCCTCACTACCGGTAATGATCTGCCATGGCAGCATGGACCCGATGGTGCCGGAACAGCTTGGCCAGCGCGCCGTAGCCAGCCTCAAAGAAATGGGACTGGAACCCGAGTATCACAGCTACCCCATGGAACACATGGTCTGCCTGGAACAGATTCGTGAGATTGGCCAGTGGCTCAGTCGCCAACTGGGCGGATGATCTCACCATCAGAACGGGCGGCTTCCCGCTAGTTTCAGCAGCCCAATGCCCCGCCAAATAAGGCGGGGCTCAACGTTCCATCACCTCAAATAAGATTGCCGATCTCGGCGCATCAGCGCATCAGCGCAGCTGACACCGGCACAACAGCCCAGCCCCAGCTTTGGTGCGCCTTCCAATCTCTTACCTCGCTTTCACAATGCCTGCGCGTTGTTTGCACATTCTGCCCTTACGCTAAGACCTCTTAACCGGCTATTAGGAGGCCATCATGAAACAATGGATTGCTGCTGGCACATTTATTATCAGTAGCCTTTTGGCTAGCCAGGCCCTCGCCAACCCGCCACCCTGGGCTAAAAACCAGGTTCAGACCAAGCAAGCGCATAACCACAAGGCGTATACGCGACAGCATAAAAAACCAACTATCGTGGTTAAACAAGTTCATGTCACCCCTGTTCGCTATGGCACTGGTTGGCACCATTATGCTCAGGCAGGCCAAACGCTTCCTCGTGATTTACACCTTTATCGTTATCGCCTGCCTGCCCATGCCAGGATTCGTCATCCTGGCAACGGCATTACTGAATTAGTTATCGCCGAACAAGTTATCCGTATCGTCGATGCGACCCACACCATTATCAGCGTTAGTCGCTGAACCGTAGGCACAAAAAAACCGCGCTCCTTTCGGAGCGCGGTTTTTCATGTTGCCTCGTGACGCGCGAGCGCGTCTCTTACAACCAGTACACCGTGATAAACAGGAACAGCCACACCACGTCCACGAAGTGCCAGTACCAGGCACCCGCTTCCCAGGCGAAATTGTTCTCTTCATCAAAGTGCCCTTTGATCACACGCAGCAGGGTCACAAACAGGAAGATGGTCCCGATGGTCACGTGTGCACCGTGGAAACCGGTGAGCAGGAAGAACAGACTACCGTAGATACCCGCATCCAGGGTCAGACCCAGCTCGGTGTAGGCGTGGATGTATTCTTCCACCTGCAGGAACAGGAAGATGATACCCAACACCACCGTCGCCGCCTGGAAAGCGATCAGGGTACCGCGCTTACCTTCCAGCAAGGCGTGGTGAGCGATAGTCAGCGTGATTGACGACACCAGCAGGATAGCCGTGTTGATGGCCGGCAGTCCCCATGCGCCCATGGCCTGGGTCGTATCACCCGCCGGGGTCACGGTCAGCGGCCACATGGCCTGGAAGTTCGGCCACAGCAGTTCGTGGGTCATGGCGTTGCTGCCTTCCCCGGACAACCACGGCAGGATCAGCCAGCGAGTGTAGAACATGGCGCCAAAGAAGGCCGCAAAGAACATCACTTCGGAAAAGATGAACCACAGCATGCCCTGACGATAGGAACCGCCCAGCTGATTGCTGTGCAAACCACCAACGGATTCATTGACGGTGTCACGCCACCACAGGGCGATCACTACCAGCAACCAGGTCAGGCCCAGGAAGAACAGAGGCTTGCCAAAGAAACTGGGCTCCATGTCCGCCATGGTGCTCTGCTGAATAAAATTTGCACCGCCAATAGCGGTCATGAACAGGCCGATGGACGCGGTCAACGGCCAGGGGCTGCTCTCGGGAACGTAATACTTTTCAGTAGCCATTAAAAAATCTCCTCTACAACCGGCTGTTCTAGTTAGCAGCCACGCTGTTGTTTTTACCGGCGACCCGCTCTGTCACATCGAAGATCGTATACGACAGAGTGAATTGGTTAATGTGACTGGGAATTTCCGGGTCCAGATAGAAAATCATCGGCATGTCTTTACGCTCACCTGCCAGCAATGTTTGCTGATCAAAACAGAAACACTGCGTCTTGTGCAGATATCGAGCCGCTTCCCCCGGTGTTACCGACGGGATGCTCTGGGTAATCATGTCCGATGAAGTCGGGTTGCTTGCGAAAAAATGCACCAGCGTAATTTCCCCCGGATGCACTTTTACCCGCTTGGTCTCAGAGGTGAACTCCCCACTGATTCCGTCGCCCTTCTGGGTAATGAATTCCACTGTCACGGTACGATCTTCCACCACAGTCTCAGGCGCTTGAGTGGCAGCCGTACTCGATGTTTTTCCATTCAGTCCGGTGACATCACAGATAACGTTGTAAAAGGGCACCATGAGGAAGGCGAAGCCAAACATGGCCACCGCCCAAATCAACAGCTTTTTCAGCGTGCGCTTGTTGCGCTGTTCAACACTGAGCTGCTCGTCACTCATGGTGCTCCTCCGTCAGTCTCTGTTACTTCACTCTCTGTTACTTGACCACCGGCGGGGTGTCATAGGTGTGGAACGGCGCCGGTGACGGCACTTCCCATTCCAGGCCTTCCGCACCTTCCCACGGTTTGGCCGGGGCTTTCTCGCCTTTCTTCATGGCACACAGCACGGTCACTGCCAGGAACAGCAACTGTGACAGGCCGAACCAGAAGCCACCAATGGAAATCCAGAAGTTGTAGTCCGCAAACTGCAACGCGTAGTCAGCGTAACGACGCGGCATGCCGGCCAGGCCCACGAAGTGCATGGGGAAGAACAGCAGATTGGCGGAAATCAGGGAGTTCCAGAAGTGCAGTTCACCCAGGGTCTTGTTGGGCATGATGCCGGACCACTTCGGCAGCCAGTAGTAGGCAGCAGCGAAGATGGAGAAGATCGCACCGGTCACCAGCACGTAGTGGAAATGCGCCACCACGAAGTAGGTGTCATGGTACTGGAAGTCTACCGGGGTAATCGCCAGCATCAGGCCGGACAGACCACCACAGGTGAACAGCACCACAAAGGCGATCGCCCACTTCATTGGCAACTCGAAGGTCATAGACCCGCGCCACATGGTAGCGACCCAGTTGAACACCTTCACGCCGGTAGGCACGGAGATCAGCATGGTCATGTACATGAAGAACAGGGTACCGGCCAACGGCATGCCCACGGTGAACATGTGGTGAGCCCACACGACAAAGGACAGCAGCGCAATGGAAGCAGTCGCATACACCATGGAGGCGTAACCGAACAGCGGCTTGCGGGCAAAGGCCGGGATGATCGCTGACACGATACCGAAGCTCGGCAGGATCATGATGTACACCTCAGGATGACCGAAGAACCAGAACACATGCTGGAACAGTACCGGGTCACCACCACCGGCGGCATCGAAGAAGCTGGTGCCGAAGTGACGATCCGTCAGCATCATGGTTACCGCGCCGGCCAGTACCGGGATTACCGCGATCAGTAGGAAAGCGGTGATCAGCCAGGTCCAGACGAACAGCGGCATCTTCATCAGGGTCATGCCCGGGGCACGCATGTTGAAGACGGTAACGACCACGTTGATAGCACCCATGATGGAGGAGATACCCATCATGTGAACGGACAGAATGAACAGGTCAGTCGACGCAGGGCCGTACTTGGTCGACAGCGGCGCGTAGAAGGTCCAACCAAAGTTCGGGGCGCTGGGGTTGCCGGCACCGAACGCGCTCATCACTACCGAACCAATCAGGATGGTGAAAGCGAAAGGCAGGATCCAGAAGGACCAGTTATTCATCCGCGGCAGCGCCATGTCCGGCGCACCGATCATCAAGGGAATCATCCAGTTGGCCAGGCCAACCGTGGCGGGCATCACCGCACCAAATACCATGACCAGACCGTGCACGGTGGTCATCTGGTTGAAGAATTCCGGATCCACGAACTGCATGCCGGGCTCAAGCAGCTCGGCACGAATTACCATGGCAAGGAAACCGCCGGACAGGAACATGGCGAAGCTGAACCACAGGTACAGGGTACCGATATCTTTGTGGTTGGTGCTGAACAGCCAACGTTTCAGGCCGGTCGGGGCGTGGTGATGATCGTGATGATCATCATGGGTTGCAGCTGCAGTAGACATTGCTATCCCCTCCCTTATTCGTGGTCGTTAACGTCGGCGGGCTGAATCAGATCGCCGGTGTCGTTGCCGAAAGCATTACGCTCGTAGGTGATCACCGCCGCAATCTGGCGAGGTGTCAGCTGAGCCTTGAAGCTGGGCATGGCGGCACGGCCATTCACCAACACATCGATATGCTCGTTCAGGTGCTCTTTCTTGGTAGCGAATTCCGTACCGGCAAACGCCAGGCCGATACCGCCTTCACCATTGGCACCGTGACACAGGGCACAAGCGCTGTCGTAAACCTGCTTGCCTTCTTCCAGCGCCTGATCGATACCGGCAAACGGTGTCAGATCCGGGCCAGAGGCTGCTTTTTCTTTCTCTTCGGCAATCCAGGTCTTGAACTCGTCCTGGGTCACCACTTCTACAGCAATCGGCATGAAGGCGTGGTTCTTGCCACACAGTTCCGCACACTGGCCGTAGTAAGTGCCTTCCTTACCTTCCGGTACCAGCGCCCAGGTTTCGTTGACGAACCCGGGGATTGCATCTTTCTTGCCGCCGAAATCCGGCACCCAGAAAGAATGGATCACGTCGTCGGACGTCACCAGGAAGCGTACTTTCTGGCCCGACGGAATGATCAGTTTGTTATCCACTTCCAGGTTGTAGTTGTGGTCTTTCTCGGGAGCGTCCTTGCCGACCAGATCTTTCGCGGTGCCATAGGGGAACAGACCGCCGGACAGAACCGGGTTGTTGTACTGTTCCGGCGGCGTGGCCAGGTTGGAGAAGAAAGACACACCAATATCGTTGTCGTCTTCGTACGTCAGGTACTCGTAACTCCACTTCCAGCGATAGCCGGTCACCTTCACCGTCAGTTCTGACTCAGCGGTATCGTCCAGCTGAACCAGTACGCGGGTGGCCGGCACGGCCATGGCGATCAGGATAACGAAGGGGATCACTGTCCACAGCACCTCGAAAAACACGTTTTCGTGGAAGGTGGAAGGATTCGGGTTCTTGGAACGGCGGTGGCGGATCATCGAGAACAGAATCAGGCCACAGACCAGAAGACCGATGACGGTCACGATCCAGAGAACGGTGGTGTGAAGATTTTGAACTTCCTGACTGACCTGGGTTACCCCCGGTCGCAGGTCGAGATCGGAACGTTCGGTCCAGTCGCTAGCGAAGGTCATGCCACTGATCATCAGTGACGTCAGACCCGCCGCCGCGCGGTGGAACAGAGTTGACTGCATGCGTTTGCTCCCTGTTTTCCCCAGCGCTACCCCGTTACAGGCACGCTTGTTCTTTGCCGTTACCGGCGCCTGGAAAGCGAGTTTCAGGATTGATGCAGCGAAACGGTCACCAGACCTTCCCCAGTCACATCCACAGCCAAGGGGGCGGCCGTTTAACGTGTCACATGGGAGGCAAAACCCAATAAAATCAAATAGCTATTTACCGCTATGCTGATTTCATTGAATTGCCGGAGGTGTGGCAAATTGTCCCACTGCATTTATGGGCGCCAACTCTAGTCATTCGCATGGCTAAAGTCCAGCCGAAACGTAGGGTTTATCAAGCCTTTCAGGCAGATACGAAAGCCGAACGCTATGCTACACTCCGCCTCTATTCCCCTACCCAGCGTCCCTTTTTGCCATGTCAAAACGCCGTCCCATTTACCGCGTCATATTCCAGAATCAGGGGCAAACCTACGAAGTTTATGCCTCCGAGATATACCAAAGTGATCTGCATGGCTTTATCGAGGTCGAAGAATTCCTGTTTGATGAGCGCAGCGGTGTGCTGGTGGATCCGTCGGAAGAAAAGCTAAAAAGCGAGTTTTCAGGGGTTCTGCGGTCTTACATCCCCATGCATGCGGTCATTCGCATTGATGAGGTCGAAAAGGAAGGGGTCGGCAAGATCACTGAATCACGCACAGAGCCCCGCAACAGCAACGTTTCTCCTTTCCCCATGCCGCCAGGTCCGGGCAAATAGCGCACCGGTCTCTACAAAAGCACTGCCCCCAAAAAAAAGAAGGGCGCCGGTTAGACCGAGCGCCCAGAGGGTTGCCTGATGTTACTAAGAGGAGAAAACGTATTTTGCCTACTGAATTAGTCCGCGCGCGAATGCAAAGGTTCCCGCAAGACTGAAAAAACCTTCCCGTTAGCGAGGAACATCCCGGGAGGCATGATGACTGCCATGGAGGGGGCGACAGAAAGAGCGGCCAGCGGAAACGTCAGCGCGAGCACTGCGTGCCAGGAGCATTGCCTGCTCAGCCCGCGCAATCATGCGAACAAACAGAATCAGCGCAAACCGTGTCATCCATTCCATCGTCATTTCCTCTAATCGCCGCTCAACTTCTATCACCGCCTTATTAAGGCCGGCGATCGAATCCCGGCCAAAGCCTTGCCCGGGAATCCAATAAAGGAAGCGGGGAAGTGCATCCGTGCTCCCTGGCCATCCTTGCTGGCCCTTCTCCGCGTATCTCACTCAAGGCGAGTTACCCTATCAGAGGCGCCTTTTCCGTCTTCGTTCACCGGCCGGCTGCGTTTTTACCGCCCTTTTACAAGCGCCAGGCACTACCACGCCACAACCCTACTCTCCCTGATCCCGGGAAGGGGCGACCTCGCCGGACTGAATCGGCTCGCCATACCGCAGGGTCGGGTTTACATCGTGCGGCTGCACCCACCCCATATACATGCTGAGGATAATGAACAGAAACACCGCCACGGAAAAACCCACACGCCAGGCCAGCGCTCGCATGGTCTTGCCTTCCTTGCCCTGCCCCTTCACCAGCGACATGAGCGCACGCCCCAGAGAAATCACTGCCGCCAGCAGCAGAATGACTACAATCAGCTTTACCCACCACATACTCGTTATCTCCTTGAACGCATTACCAAGGCGTATAAACACACAGCCCGGATTCCCTGGATGAAAAGCCCGGCCAGCTATGTACAATGTGCCGCCATTACTGTGTGGACAACCCGGGATGATCTCGGGGCCGCCTTTATATGCGGCTATTGTAATGGCCGACTCTGCCAGTGCACGCACTATCTGGCCTGTGCTGGCCGTCCACGGACCGGGCAAGCCACCGTTTTGCTACGCCACTGCTGTCATGAGGGCAGACCGCCATGCCTCACACTCACCGCCGTGCCCCCTGGATCGCACTGATCGCCACCCTGATCGTCTCTGGAGTGTGCCTGCGACTGGCTTTCTGGCAGCTGGAGCGGGCCGATGAAAAGCGACAGTGGCTCACGGAGCAGAGTGAACGGGCCACCCTGCCACCGGCAGACCTGCCCACCCTGCAGGCCGCCGATGATCCCATGCACCGCCGCGCCTCCATTTCCGGCCACTTTGATAATGCCCATAACGTATTGCTGGACAATCGCACCCTGAACGGCGTGGCTGGCTACCACCTGCTAACCCCGTTTGAAACCCGCAAAGGGCGCTGGGTACTGGTCAACCGGGGCTGGCTCCCCCGGGGCAACGACCGCGCCAATCTGCCCACCATTGCCCCGATCACAGGAAACCTGACCGTCACCGGTGCCGTATACCGCCCGTCCCGTGATGTTTTTGTGCTCAAGGACATGCCATTGCCCGACAATCAGTGGCCATTACGGGTTCAGAAAGTGGATTTTGACGCTATTGGCGAACAACTTGGGGTAGAATTGGCGCCCTTTGAAATTCGGGTCACCCCGGAACTGGCGCTGGGCAGCAACGCACCGCTACCCCGGCACTGGCAGGACGTGACGGTGATGGGCCCGGAACGGCACAAGGCTTATGCATTGCAGTGGTTCGCACTGGCACTGGCCGCCCTGCTGATATATGTTGCCGCCGCACTCCGAAACTGGCGCAAAGCACGCAAGACGCGAGAGGAACAGTAATGTCCCCACGGACCAAAAACAGGGTCACCTTGTTAGCCATCATTGCTCCCTTTGTCCTGTTTTTCCTGGCCGGGCGCTTCCTGATTGATGTCCAGGAGCTGCCCAAGGTCAACAAGGGCCAACTGCTGGTTCCACACATTGACATGGCGAGCCTGAACGCCACTGACAGCAAGCAGCAGCCCTACGACGGCAATGATATGAGCACGCAGTGGACCTTGCTCTATGTGGCCGGGGAAGACTGCGACACTCGCTGCAAGAACGGCCTCTATTATCAAGTACAGCAAGTGCGCCTGACCCTGGGCGAAGACATTCAGCGAGTGCGTCGGGTCATTTTGCATACAGCCCCGGCCGGCGCGGAATTGCAGACGTTCCTCACCGACAAGGTGGACGGCATGATTTCTATCCATGCCGCTTCCGCCGATGTCACCCAGGCACTGGCCCCGGTGTATGCCCCCGATGCCAGCCAGCCCATTGGCGATATTTTTCTGGTCAGCCCGGACGGCCAGATCTTCATGCGTTATCCCACGCACGAAAACATGGATGCCACCCTCGAAGAGGCGGAGAACATCCGCGTCGATCTCAAACGGACCCTAAAAGGGTCACTGATCGGTTAAGGCAGGCTCTTGATTATGCAAACCCCCACCACCGCATCGCAGCGCTGGCTGCGCCGTTTCTGCATTCTGGCCGTCATTCTGGCCGCTGGCGTGATCACCCTGGGCGCCTGGACCCGGCTATCCGATGCGGGCCTGGGCTGCCCGGACTGGCCTGGCTGTTACGGTCACCTGGACGTACGCAAGGCCATTGAACATGTGGCCACCACCAACGAAACCACCCCCGGCGCCCTGCGCGAGGCGCACAAGACCGTGCCGGAAATGGTGCACCGCTATTTCGCCTCAACCCTGGGCCTGGTGATTATCATCATCGCCGCGCTGTCCTTTGTTAACCGCAAGCGGGAAAAGCAGCCTCTGAAGCTGCCTTTATTCCTGGTAGCACTGGTTATCTTCCAGGGTATTCTCGGCATGTGGACGGTGACCATGGGGCTGCAGCCCACTATCGTGATGCTGCATTTACTCGGTGGTTTTACCACCTTCACCCTGCTGGTTCTTCTCACCGCCCGGGTGTTCCGTTGGCCCAGCTTCCTCAACGACTGTGATGTGCTGACCCTCAAACCGCTGGCATCGGTGACTCTGGCCGCCGTTATCCTGCAAATCGCCCTGGGCGGCTGGACCGCCAGCAACTATGCAGCCGTGGCCTGCACCGATCTACCGGTGTGCGAAGAAGGCTGGCAGGACCGGCTGAATTTCGAGGAAGCGTTTATTTTCTGGGGGCACGAGCATGACAAACCGGATTACGAGTACGGCGTCCTCGACAACGACGCGCGCACGACCATTCACGTGATGCACCGCTTCGGCGCCCTGGTAGTCACCCTGCTGATGCTGCTGTTGGTGGGCAAGATTCTGCTGCGTGCCCGTAGTGTGTTCTTCCGCAATTTCGCACTGGTGATGCTTGGCATCCTCAGCCTGCAGATCGGTCTGGGCCTGAGTAATGTGATGTTCGCGGTGCCGCTGGATGTGGCCGTGGCCCATAACTTCGTGGCAGTGATACTGTTGGCCAGCCTGGTGCTGTTCATCCGCGCCATTAACGTGAAATGCGGCAAGCGCCAGCCCCCCAAACAGCAAGGAGCCCCGTCATGAGTGAGTCTGCCCACTGGCGCGACTATCTCGCCCTCACCAAGCCCGGCGTGGTCATGCTGCTCATGGTCACCGCCGTGGCCGGCATGTTCCTGGCCACCGAGCCGGCGGGCATGGTGCCGCTGGGCACTTTCATACCGGCTTTTGTGGGGCTGTCCCTGGCCATGATGGCGTCTGCCGCCATTAACCAGATTATGGATCAGAAAATCGATGCCATCATGAAGCGCACCGAAAAGCGCCCGCTGGTGGCCGGCAAGCTGACCCCGAAAGCGGCCATCACCTTTGCCGTGCTGCTGGCTGCAGCCTCCATGGTCATGCTGTACTTCCTGGTGAACCCGATCACCGCCTGGCTCACCCTGTTCGGCTTTGTCGGTTACGCCTTCATTTATACCCTGTACCTGAAACGCGCTACGCCACAGAACATCGTGATTGGTGGCATTGCTGGCGCCATCCCGCCACTGCTGGGCTGGACCGCCGTCACCGGCGAAGCCCACCCCTACGCCTGGCTGCTGGTGCTGATCATCTTCGTCTGGACGCCGCCGCACTTCTGGGCGCTAGCCATTCACCGTCGCGACGAGTACGCCAAGGCCGACATTCCCATGCTACCGGTGACCCACGGCATCCCGTTCACCCGCGAGTCGGTGCTGTACTACACCATCCTGCTGTTTATCTGCACCCTGTTGCCGTATCTCACCGGAATGAGCGACCTGATCTATTTGCTCAGCGCCCTGATTCTCGGCCTGGTGTTTCTTTACCACGCGGTGCGGCTGCGTTTTTCCGAAGATCCAAAGCTACCGATGAAAACCTTCGGTTACTCGATCACCTACCTGTTCGCCCTGTTTACCGCCCTGCTGGTGGATCACTATCTGCCGGTGACGCCACTCAACGTGGCCGCCTGGCTGGGGGCATAAACAGCACAGTTTCGAGATACGAGTTGCGAAAATCAAAAGGCACCAGCGCATCTGGTTTTCGAAACTCGTTACTCGCACCTCGCGACAAACCTTCACGATCTGAACCAGCGGTGCAATACTCTCCTTAACGGCCAAAAAAGGGAGAGAAACATGACAACCCGCAGCATGGATGACTGGCTCAACGCCTACGGCGAAAGCCACCAGAACCCCACCAACAAGAAAGTGCATTTTGTCTGTGTGCCAGTAATTTTCTTCACCATCATCGGCTTTCTCTGGGCCATTCCGGCACCCTTTTTTACCAGCTTCTGGGCCTGCCTGGCGCTGGTCTTCGTGACCCTCTACTACGCCCGCCTGTCCTTGCCCATCGCCGCCGGCATGCTGGTTTTCAGCCTGCTCTGCCTTGCCGGCCTCAGCCTGATCGCCTCCGCCGGCATCAGTGTCTGGCTGTTTTCGCTGGTGGTCTTCATTCTTGCCTGGATTGGCCAGTTCTGGGGACACAAGGTGGAGGGCCAGAAACCCTCCTTCTTCGAAGACATCCAGTACCTGATGATCGGCCCTGCCTGGATCATGGGTTTTCTGTACCGCAAATGGGGAATTAAATACTGAGGCATTCTTGCAGAGTCGCTGTAGGAGCCCCTCCTGAGGTGCGAACCGAGCGACAGCGAGGATGAATTCCAGGCCTGTGTCGACAGTTTTATCTGATAACGCTTTGGAGCAGGCATTATTGCCATTCCTTCGCCCAGGCTCAGGTTCGCACCTCGAGAGGTGCTCCTACAGTAACTTCTCCGTACCGCCTTTCCCCATTAACACTTTTGCAGTAGCTTATAGGCCTACAACAACACCGCTTGGGGAAGGATTACCTGCATGGGCACTCTGATTTTTTTCGGCATCATCATTGCCGTCATTATTTACATCATTGCCGTCTACAACCGGCTTATCGCCCTGAAGAACCGCTTCAAGAACGGCTTCGCCCAGATTGATGTACAACTGCAGCGCCGTCACGACCTGATTCCCAATCTGGTAGAAACCGCCAAAGGCTACATGAGCCACGAGAAGGAAACGCTCACCCAGGTGATCGAAGCCCGCAACCAGGCGGTTAGTGCCAAACAGGCCGCCGCCGCCCACCCGGACGACGCCAGCGCCGTGACGCAACTTGGCAAGGCGGAGTCGCTGCTGTCCGGCTCACTGGCCAACTTCTTTGCGCTGAGTGAAAACTACCCTGACCTGAAAGCCAACGACACCATGGCTCAGCTGATGGAAGAACTGAGCAGCACGGAAAACCGCATCGGCTTTGCCCGCCAGGCATTCAATGACGCCGTCATGAACTACAACACCTACCGCGAACAATTCCCGCAGAACTTCATTGGCGGTTTGTTTGGCCGCTTCAGCGAAGCCAAGCTGCTACAAATCGAAAGCGAGCAGGCACGCAAGGCCGTGAACGTCAGCTTCTAACCCGGCCTCCCCATGGATTTTTTCCAACACCAGGAACGGGCCCGGCGCAAAACCGGGCTTTTGGTTCTGTATTTTATTCTCGCGGTCATCGCCATTGTGGTGTGCGTGAATCTGGCGGTATTGCTGACGCTCTTCTGGGGCGATTTTCAGTCAGCCTCGCCCAGCCAGTGGTTTACCCACCCGTTCATTCATTGGATTACCGGACTCACGCTCGCCGTGATGGTGTTCGGTTGCCTGCTCAAACTCTGGCAACTACGCAACGGTGGCCAGGGCCTGGCCGAGATGCTCGGGGCGCGCCACATCACCATGGACAGCACCGCCACCCAGGAAAAGCAGCTGATCAATGTGGTCGAGGAAATGAGCATCGCCTCGGGCATACCCGCACCACAGCTCTATGTGCTGGATAACGAAACCGCCATTAACGCTTTCGTGGCCGGGTTCCGGCCATCGGAGACCGTGCTGGTGGTCACCCAGGGCACACTCAACGAGCTGAACCGGGATGAATTGCAGGGCGTCATCGCCCACGAATTCAGCCATATTTTCAACGCGGACATGCGCCTGAACCTGCGTTTGCTAGCCGTGCTGGCGGGGATTCTTGCACTGGGCAAAGTAGGCGAATACCTGATTCGTGGGCAACGCCGCTCCTCCTTCAGCCGCTCTTCATCCAGCCGCAAGGGCGGTGGCGGGCTGGTGTTTGCCGGGCTGGCCCTGATGGTGATCGGTTATGTGGGCCTGTTCTTCGGTCGCCTGATCAAGGCCGCCATTTCCCGGCAACGGGAACTGCTGGCCGACGCCTCCGCGGTACAATTCACCCGCAACCCGGCCGGGCTCGGCGGCGCGCTGATCAAAATCCGCAACGGCAATGGTTCCCACCTGGCCACACCTCACGCGGAAGACATGAGTCACATGTGCTTCGGAGAGACGCTGCACTTTCGCCTGCGCAACCTGCTCGGCACCCATCCGCCACTGGACGAGCGACTGTCCGCCATAGGCAGCGACTGGGTGGCCCGTGCCCGCAGCCGCGCCCGGGACACCGGGAGTGGCCCGGCGAGCCCAGCAACGCCAAGGCCTGCTGCGCCACAGGGCGCCGCCGCCTTTGCCGGTGGTAGCAGGGTACCAGAAGACACCAAACCGCCCGTGGCAGCCACACCATCACCCCCCCCTTCACAGCGGGTCGGCACCGTCAGCGAACCGGATATGGGCTATGCCCGCAGCCTCTTGGAGGCGATTCCCGACGACCTTCGGCGCCAGATACGCTCGCCTCAATCAGCGGAAAGCGTGCTGTACGCCTTGATCCTCAGCACCTCGACCAGCGACACCGAATCACTGCTGGATGCACTGGACGTCAACGACCAACGCCAGGCCCTGATAACACTCAGCGAGACAATCAGGGCACTGGGATCCCGTCTGCGCCTGCCGCTCATTGATCTGGCCCTGCCCGTTCTCAAGCCATTGCCCGCCGATAGCCGTGCCCGCATCCTTTCGCACCTGACGGCACTGATTGAGGTCGATAACCGCTACACCTTTTTCGAATGGGCGCTGGTGGGGCTCGCCCACCAGCAACTGGGCGAGCAATCCGGCAAGAACCGGCGCACCCGTTTCCGCCGCTACGGCGCTCTGGCTGCGGAGCTGCAACTGCTGTTTTCCGTCTTGACCTGGGCCAGCGGCGCTGAAAATGAAGAGGCCCGGACACTGTTTCAGCGTAGTACCCACGGACTATTGCCCGCCGGCCGCACCTTACTCCCTCTGACTCACTGCGGCAGCCACAAGCTCGGCCATGCCGTGGACCGGCTGGCCGACCTGTCCCCCCTGCTCAAGGGGCCAGTCATTGATGCCGCCGCCGACCTGGTGCTGGCCGACGGCAAGGTGCAAGTGCAGGAAGCCGAACTACTGCGAACCATCGCCGCCCTGCTCGAGTGCCCGCTACCACCGCTGTTCGCCAGCTGAGCCTCGCTGGTCTACAACAGACGCAGGCCATAGCCCATTGCTCCCGATAGCGCCCAACAAGCGCCACCGTCCGCTGTAATGGTCGGCGAACCGCTCTGTTATGCAAAACACTGAATTGGCTTCAAATTGTCAGTTTTAACTTACAACTATCAGAGCCTCCTCCCTATGCATTGGCACAAAAGTACGGGCAGAATACGAACATCTCCGAAACACTGCCGTTGATCGGCATAACTGTGATAGGCGTCACGCTTTCAAGGACGATCAACCTCATAGGACGAGGACGAAGCAATGGAATTCAGTAAAGCCAGCACCCGCAATACTTGGGAATTTGTGGCCCACGCCACCGAGCAGGTCCGTAACGGTAGCCTGGACCCGGCACTATCCGCCTGGGTCGACGCGCAAGGCTTTGCGCTGGATGAAACTGTCTTTTCTTCTATATGCCGTTTCGATGACGGCATCTACACCGGCACCCTGGTGGACAATCGCGGCCATGCCTGGGAGTTCTTTGCCGACCTGAACGACCCGCAGAACTGCGACCTCGAAGACGTGACAGACACCCTGGGCCCGAAATCCCCGGATCATCCCCAGGCAGATCTGTGCGACAAGGTCACCATGGCGCTGCTGTACCAGCGTGAAAAGCAGCTAGCCGCCTGACTCAGACTGCCGATTCCCGGCGCTATATGCCGTCGCGCCGAAAAGGCAGCAAAGTCCGCGCTTCGTCCTGATAGCGCTGCACATGCAGCGCCTCTTCCTCACAGAAATCCCCGATCGCCCGCTGAAACGCCGGTTCGCGCAAATAGTGCATTGACCAGGTAATCACCGGCTCGAAGCCGCGCAGAATCTTGTGCTCACCCTGCACGCCCGGATCAAATTCCTGCAACTGCTGCTCAATGGCAAACTCGATGCCCTGGTAGTAGCACATTTCGAAATGCAGACAATCACGCTCCTGCAGGCAGCCCCAGTAACGGCCGTAAAGCTGGGTATCGTCGAAGAAATACAGGGCCGCCGCGATGGGTGCCTGGGTATTGTCATCCCGGGCCAGCACCATCATCAGCTGCTCTCCTTGCTGTTCTGCCACCGTCGCAAAAAAGGCCTCGTTCAGATACGGCATCTGCCCGCGCTTGTGATAGGTGCTGGCATAGCAACGGTAGAACAAGGCCCAGTCATCCGGCTGGATTTCAGCCCCCCGGCGCCGTTCGACCTGGATGCCCTGCTCCTGAATTCGCCGCCGCTCCTTGCGTAGATTCTTGCGTTTGCGGGACTGAAACCGGGCCAGAAACCCCTCGAAATCGACATAGTTACGATTGAACCAGCGAAAATGGCAGGCCTGACGAGACACCAACGGCAGCTCTGCCAGCGTCTCACGGCTGGCCTGGTCCGGAAACAGCAGATGCCAGCCGCTGGCCTGCCGCTCTGTCAGTTGCTCATTCACTGCCTGCCAAAGCGCGTCCGGGCTCCAGTCGCCCAGCCAGCGTGGCCCCACGACCGGCGTGAACGGTACCGAGGTCACCAGTTTGGGGTAATAAGCCAGCCCATGGCGTTGATAGGCGTCCGCCCAGCTGAAATCGAATACGTACTCGCCACGGGAATGATCACGCTCGTACAGGGGCAGCCACGCCCCTTCACGCTCCACATGGCAGGGCGACCAGCCAGTCTCAGGTGTGGTGGCGCCGCACTGCTGCAACGCCTGAAAAAAAGCCGGGTTCAGGAATGGATATG
Organism: Alcanivorax sp.; assembly: GCF_002726155.1. GTDB lineage: Bacteria > Pseudomonadota > Gammaproteobacteria > Pseudomonadales > Alcanivoracaceae > Alcanivorax. The sequence goes on from NZ_PBSH01000005.1 coordinate 88,060, forward strand.
ACGTCAAAATGACTCCAACATGAGTTTCACCGCCAGCTTGGGTACAATGCCCGGATTGTGTGGCGCCTGACAGTCATTACCGGCAAGCCCTGCCAACAAAAAGGGCAACGGTAACGGGGGTTTTACCCGGGCACATTAACCGCGCAATACCGCCTCGTCATCTGGCGGTTTTTATCCTTACTTTTATCACTCATTGCTTAAACAAGGTAACGTCAATTCCATGAATGTCTCTAAATCGCTGACTATTTTTTACGTCATCGTCACCCTGTTGCTGGCCATCCCTGGCGCCTGGCTTCTGTTTGCGCCGGAAATGGCCCTGGTGACCATCCACGAAAACCTGGCCATGATTCAGGTTTCCAACATCCACAGTCAACAAACCGGCCTGGGCCTGTTGCTGGCCGCTGCCGTGAATCTGGTCTGCCTGCTTGGCGGTCGCCAGCGGCTGCCGCTGCATGTGGCGGTGTTCTTCTACCTGGCCGGCCTGGTAGCCAGCCATGGCAACACCGTGTTCACCCACCAGGCGTGGCTGTGGATCCCGGTCCTCGCCTACCTGCTGCCGCTGATTCCCTTCAGCAAGCTGGTGCCAGCCAACCTGCCCCTGCCCTCTTTGCCCGGCAGCAATGGCCAGCAGCGTGGTGAAGTGAAGTGGTTCAACCCCAACAAGGGCTTCGGCTTCATTCTTACTGACAGCGGCGAAGAGCTATTCGTGCACTTCAAAGCGGTACAGAACGGCGGCCGTCGCAGCCTGCGCACCGGCACCAAGGTGCGTTTCGATACCCGCATGTCCGACCGTGGGGAACAGGCCGATAACGTTTATATCGAGCAATAAAGCAACATAAGTCGCATCACGCGGCACGCGACAGGCTGCACGCGGCGGCGTGTTGCGTGCCACCTGATTGCCTGCAGCGGAATAACAATAATGACACTAGCAACGGCTGATTGGGTGGTCCTCGCCGGCTACCTGTGTGTGGTGCTGGGTATCGGCTTCTACTTTTCCCGCCGTAACACCAACACCGAAGAATATTTTGTTGGCGGTCGCCGCTTCCGTGGCTGGGTGATCGGCCTGTCTCTGGTGGGCACGTCCATCAGCTCCATCACGTTCCTGGCCTACCCCGCCGACGCCTTCAAGACCGACTGGCTTCGTTATCTCCCCAACCTGGCCTTGCTACCCGCCATGCTGGTGGCCGCTTTCGTGTTTCTGCCGTTTTTCCGGCGCGGCAATATGACCAGCGCTTACGAATTTCTCGAACAACGCTACGGCCCGTCCATTCGTGTGTATGGCGCCGTGGCATTCCTGGTGGCACAACTGGTGCGCCTGGCCATGATTCTGTGGCTGCTGTCGCTGTTGATTCAGCAGGTCACGGATCTGTCACCGGCCACCGCCATTGTGCTGGGCGGTCTCTTTGTGGGTCTGTACACCGTGATCGGCGGCATCGATGCGGTAATCTGGACTGATGTACTGCAGACTGTGATTCTGCTGCTCGGCGGCATTATCTGCCTGTGGGTAATACTGGATGCACTGCCCGGCGGCCTGAATCAGGTCTTCGAGCAGGCCGGCAATGCCGGCAAATTTGCGCTGGCACCGTGGGAAAACGGCGCACCGGGTGACACCTCCTGGTCGTTCTCCCTGAGCGAAAAAACCGCCACCATGATGCTGCTGATCGGGCTGACCAACTGGCTCACCGAATACTCCAGCAACCAGAACACCGTGCAGCGTTATTGCGCCTCCCAATCGACGCTGGAAGCGCGACGCGGGCTCTGGGTCTACCTGTTCACCGCACTGCCAATCTGGGCATTTTATATGTTGTTGGGCACCGCGCTCTGGGTGTTCTTTCAGGCATACCCGGACCCGCACGCCAGCGCCATTCTGGCCGGCGACGCCCGGGCGGAAACCCTGATGCCGCATTTCATTACCGGTTACCTGCCCGCCGGCGTAGCCGGGTTGGTGATCGCCGCAGCCCTGGCGGCAGCCATGAGCTCTCTGGATTCCAGCATCAACTCGATAACCACGGTCAGCGTGGTGGATCTCTATCGACGCCACCTGCGCCCCGGCCGCGATGATCGCCACTATCTGAAGGTGGCCTGGACTATTGCCATCGCGGTCACCGGACTAATGATTCTCGGCGCGCTGTGGCTCCATCAGGCGGACACGAAAACGCTGCAGGACACCTCCACCATTCTGGTCTCCCTGCTCGGTGGCGGCATGTTGGGGTTGTATCTACTGGGGTTCTTCAGCAAGAGAGGGAATGCGCGAGCCGCCTGGTGTGGCATCGGCTGCACACTGGTGTTCACTGGCTGGACAATCCTGACCAATAACCAACTGCTGCCGGAGGCGCTGAGCGCCCCCTTCGACCTGTATTACACCGGCCTTATCGGCAACGTATTGATGTTCCTGGTCGGCTACCTGGCGGCGTTGTTCTGGCCCGCCGCCTCAGCAGCACCGTCTGCGCCCCTGCCTTCCTCCGAAGGCTGAACCGATGACTGCGGCGCGGGCATGGCCCGTGCACGCAGTAATCGATCTCGCAACAGCCAGCCAGCCGCCCAGCACACCAGCCAGGGGTCGATCAGGTAATCCCACAGGTTGTCACTGGTCAGCAAACCGGCACCAAAGGCGCACTGAGCCGCCACCAGAATCAGGCAGGACGCATAGGCCCTCGTAATCCAGGCCAGCAGGCCGATCAACAACAGAGCCGTACTAAACTCAAAACTGCCAAAACCCAACGAGTAAGGATCCGCATAGCTGGAGCCCATGCTCATCGGGTAGAACCACAGCGCCATCAATACCAGCATCAAGCAGGCGGTGCGTAACTCCCGCACGGGTAGCCAGTAATGGCCGGCGACACGGTGCTGAATCGCCAGCACCGCCAGCAGGCCGGAAGAAATACTAAAACCCGCCAGATAACTCAGCACCCAGGCCCCCGGCCCCCACGGGTAGGGCAACAGTGACCAGACAAAAACCAGAACGGCCAGCACCACACGCCCACGCAAGGACAGCAGGTTGGCGCTGATACGCAACTGCACCGCCACCAGCACCAGTGCACAAATCACCAGATCAAGTGACATTATCGAGCTCCCTGTTCTGGTTGTTGTTGCGCCGCGCGCCCCTCCACGGCATCCGCTTTCAGCCAGGCATGGCGGATCGCCGTCTTGTTCCAGGTGTAGAGCAGGTGCAGGTCCCCGTTGCGGGTACGCACCATGTACGGGTAATCGTACTGAAACTCACACCCTCGGTGGGGTTGGCACTTGTTGGCTTTTACCCGCTCCAGGAACAGGCGCTGATCTTCAGGGATCGCTTTACCAACAAATTCATCATCAATCAGGTCGGCAAACGCATCCGGTTTCAATGCGTTGCCCCGCCACTGCTCACGATTATGGAAAAACCAGCGATCTTCCCAATGCTGCCCCGCGTCACGGGTTTCACGAATACACAGGTCATCGCGCTCTTCACGATTGCAGTTGGTCGCCACCAGCCAATGCCCCGGCCCCATGGCCACACCGCCCACGGCTGAGCTGGGATTGTCCACCGGCGCATATTCCAGCGGTGACCAGCGCCAGCCACCATCGCTGCTGGAGGACTGATACAAATACCCGTTGTTCGGTTCATTCTCATTGCGCAGGAAAGAGACCGCATGGTTGCTGTCATCCACCAACACCAGCGGCTGAATGGCCTTGCGCCCATGTCCGATGCGGGCTTTGCCAAGGATACGGTTATCCCGGTCCAGGCGCAGAATCTCACCGAACTTGCCGATCATCTCGTGATACACAGGCAAGCCGATGGAGCCATCGCTGTAATGGATTGGCGGGGTCTTGACCAGCGTGCTGATATTCAGGAACGGGGTCGCCACCAATGTCGTATCGAAGTCCCAGTTGGCGCCCAGGTCTGATGATTCCATCACCACCAGACGGCTGGCCGCCCAACCACCGAAACTGACGGCCACCACAAATAACCGCATGTGGCCATCATCATCCAGCACCGGTACCGCATTGCCGAGTTTACGGATGTGGCGCCCCCAGCCCCGGGAAATTTGTTCGCGGGTGACAGACACCGTCTCGTCGGACCAGGCACCTGACTCGGGATCAAAGATCGCGGAATTAATGGACACATCCGCCGCCCCTTCACGGGTACCGGCAAACCAGAAAGCCCGCAAACGGCCGTCGGGCAGTTCCACCATGGAGGCGGCATGCACCATGCTGGTATCCGCATCGGACGCAAACCGGGTTTGCCACTGGGAAGCAGAAGGCACCGGGGCGGGATCTGCCGCCAGCAACTGCGGGGCCGGCTGCCAGAGCCGAGCCGGGGTGGCCGCAAAATAGCCAGCCACCAAGGCAGCACCGACCAAAAGATGAAACGCTCGTTTAAGCATAGGGAATCGTCACAACAGAAATATGCAAATGCTTGTTATTGAGTACTCAATCAGCGCAAAACGCGCCGGGCGACAGTCTAGCAGCCGTTCACAAAATTGCCTGCCGTTAATACATATTTGCCGCACCGACTGTCAGTTAGCGCGGAGAAACCACAGGGCAAAGCGGTCAAAATGTGTTCAGCCCTATAATGATAATGTCATAATGACGTCGCGTTATATGCCCAAACCAATTCCAAGAATAGCGAACAAGGACTCTTCGCCCCCTATGGACAGGCTTCGACCTTTTTGCCTCAGTTGGCTTCTGCTTGCACTTTCTGCATTGTTCTCTGCCTTTTCCCCGGCATGGTCTGCACCGGCATCCAGCAATGAGGACCCCGACTGGACCCTGGTGAGTGACCGCAATGACATTCAGGTGTACATGAAACACCGGGATGAATCCCGCTTGAAAACGTTTCGCGGCATCACCCGTTTTACCCTGAACGACGAGTACTCCCTGGTCGCCCTGCTCAACGATTACCCCGCGTTCCCCAAGTGGCTTCACTTTGTCGACAGCGCAGAAGAATTCGGCCGCACCAGCCCCCTAGACCGACAGCTGCGCTTTACCACCCAGCTGCCCTGGCCTCTGGCCGACCGGGAAGCAGTGCTGCGCGCCAAAGTAACGCAGACCCTGAACACCGAGCAGGAATCGGTGATGATCACACTGATTAATCAGCCCGATGCCTTACCCCCCAACAATAACTACATCCGCTTCCCGGAAATGACCGGGCTACTGGGCTTTACCCGGCTGGGTAACCACGAAGTGGAAATGACCTATGAGCTAATTCTGGATCCTGGCGGCTACATCCCTGCCTGGATTGCCAATATTCTGCTCCGCGATGCCCCTTACTTCACGCTTGAACGCCTTCGCCGCATCGTCAACAAGCCGGAATACCAGAACCATTATTACGACTACATTGATCTGCATGGCCCCGGCCGGCCCGCCGACGCCAGCCCGCAGGCCGCTCCCGGCCCGTAAAGGAGCATCACCAAAACGTAACAAAGTGCTTATCTGCCTGTCACTTTCGGCCAACCCTCCGCTACCATAGGGGCTCGTCTGCGCACAATCCGGAGAGCGGCACGTGATGATGAGGCTGTTTTTCTTTCTCTATAGCTGGTTGGTCTTTGTGCCACTCATGGTGGCCACGACTCTACTGGCCGGTCTGACCTGTTTACTGCTGATTCCTTTTCTTCCCGCCGACAAGGTCGCCAAACTCAGCGCCATTCCCTGGGCAAGACTCTGCCTGCTTTATAGCGGCGTACGGGTCGACGTGCACGGCCGCCACAATCTTCAACCCGGGCAAAGCTACGTTATCGTCGCCAATCACCTCAGTCAGTTCGACATCTTTGTGTTGTACGGCTACCTGGGAGTGGATTTTCGCTGGGTGATGAAACACGAGCTGCGCAAAGTCCCGGTTATCGGCATCTGCTGTGAAAGGCTCGGCCACGTTTTTATCAACCGCGCCAACACCGAGGCGGCCATTGCATCACTCAACGAGGCCCGGGCACGGCTGGCCAACGGGGCCAGCGTCTTGTTTTTCCCCGAAGGCACCCGCAGCCGCGACGGCCAGCTCAAACCGTTCAAGAAAGGCGCTTTCAAGATGGCCCAGGAGCTGCAGCTGCCGGTGTTACCCGTGACCGTGTCCGGTACCTTCGACATTCTTCCTGCCGGCACCTTAAGGCTTCACCCCGGCGCCACAACTCGCCTCATGCTGCACCCACCGCTCGCCGTGAATGGCAACAGCGAAGAAGAACTGCGAGTTCTGATACAGCAAAGTCAGGCCGCCATTGCCACACCGCTCGACGACAGCTGCCCGCAGCCTTCACTTTAGCCGCATTCCGGACAAGCTTTACCCCAGCGCCAGCCCACCGTGGCGCCAATGCCACGGCCCGGGCATGTTGTCCGACAAGATTGGCCCATTCTGCAGTGACAAAGTGTCTACACTCGATCGCCTGAATCGAGCTGAAAGTGCAAAGTCCAGCGCTGAAAGACGCCGGATGGCTTATCAAAACCTGAAAGCTGTGCCGCAAATTCAGATAACGATGCGACACGGATGCCCGGGTTTTCGTTTCCCACTGCTATGGCTCGCGCTTTTGAACTCAGCACTTTCAACTCAACAACGCAGCCGCCCCTGCGGGAGTGGACACAGGAGTGATCATGAAGAATTTCAAAGACAAAGTGGCTGTCATCACCGGTGCCGGCTCGGGCATCGGCCGTGCCCTGGCTCAGGAACTGGCGGCATCCGGCGCAAAGCTTGCGCTCTCCGACATCAATGAAGCCGGCCTGAAAGAAACCGCCAACAGCCTGAATCTCGGCGAAGACCGCGTGATGACCAAGGTACTGGACGTGGCAAACCGTCAGGCGTTTTATGATTTCGCCGACGATGTGGTCAACCATTTTGGCCAGGCCAACATGATCTTCAACAACGCCGGTGTGGCACTGGGCGCCACCGTGGAAGACATGAACTACGACGACTTCGAATGGTTGATGAACATCAACTTCTGGGGTGTGGTCTATGGCACCAAGGCCTTCCTGCCCTACCTGAAGCAATCCGGCGAAGGCCACATCATCAACATCTCCTCCATCTTCGGTCTGGTTGGCATTCCCACACAGTCCGCCTACAACGCCGCCAAGTTCGCCGTACGCGGCTTCACTGAATCCCTGCGTATCGAACTGGAAATGGAAGGCAGCCCGGTGTCCTGTACCTCTATCCACCCGGGCGGCATCAAGACCAATATTGCCAAAGCTGCGCGCATGAGCGAAGGCGTTGAGCGCATCACTGGTGCCAGCAAGGAACAATCCATCCAGGACTTCGAGAAGATGTTCCGCACCACCCCGGAAGAGGCCGCCAGCACCATCCTCAAGGGCGTGCGCAGTAACAAACGCCGCGTCCTGATCGGCTCGGACGCGGTTGCCGTGGACGCCATGCAGCGCCTGCTGCCCACCAGCTACCAGAAGCTGGTGGCCATGGGCCAGAAGTACATGAGCAAAAAGTAACAACCGGCCAGGGAATCACGCTTTTCCCTTGCCAGAAAAAGCCTTTGATGGTGCCATGGCTGCTCACTCACAGGAGTAGCCATGACATCCTCAGAGGTTCCTTTCTCCCAGGCGGCCGAAAACAACAAAGGCCCCATTCTTCAGGTTTTACAGCAACACTGTCAGGCCCCCGGCGCCTTGCTGGAAATCGGCGCTGGCACCGGACAGCACGCAGCCTGGTTATCTGCACAGCTGCCCCATCTGCAATGGCAACCCTCGGACGTCCCTGAAAATCTGCCCACCATTCGCCACTGGCTGAGCCAGAGCCCTAATCCGGCAAAAACACCGTTGGCGCTGGATGTGGCGGGCCAATGGCCCACTGGACCATTTGATTATCTGTTCACCGCCAATACGTTCCACATCATGGCGCAATCGCTGGTCGCTCACTGCATTGCTGAAGGCTGCCAACGACTCAGCACAACAGGGTTATTCTTGGTCTACGGCCCCTTCAACTATGATGGGCAGTTCACCAGCGATTCAAATCGACAGTTTGAAGATTGGCTGAAAGCCACTGATCCGCAGCGGGGCATCCGCGACAAGGAATGGATAGAGCAGGAATTTGCCCGCCACGGCCGCCAATGTCTGACAGACCATGCCATGCCTGCCAATAACCGGGTACTGGTGTTTGGGTAAGAAGCGACGGTTTCAGGCGCGAGCGCGGCGAACCCCGCGCATTCTCGGCTTAAGGTAAATCACGCCGAATATCATGGTCATCAAGGCATCACGCCAGTGAAACAGGCCTTTGCCCCGCAACCACAGGGCAAAGCCCAGGCATTCCAGCGCATGCAGAATCGCCACCACCGAGCCGGCGATAATGAGCAGGCGGTCAAAGGGAGCGGGTAAATCCATGAAAATGGCTAACAGTACCCCCACCCAAAACACTACAATAACGCCGCGAAGTAAGCCCATAACAAACATCCTCTGACAGCGCTGGCTATTTTTTCTACACTGTGATGTTTGGAGACGCCTTCAAAGCCCTGCCAGACAGGAACACAAGGCGACTGCACTCACAAAATCTCTCGCATTCAGACTGAGCGAATACATGCAAAAAGACAAGGCAAGCTCCTGGAGCCTGGAGCAATTTCAGGTCCCGGAAAAGGAAGGCGAGAGCCGCTTTCACGATTTCGACCTGCACCTGGACCTGATGCACGGTATCGCTGATTCCGGTTTTCAGTACTGCACCCCCATTCAGGCTGAAGTACTGACCCACACCCTTGCTGGCGCCGATGCCATCGGCCGGGCCCAGACCGGCACCGGGAAAACCGCCGCCTTTCTGATCACCGTGATCAACGACCTGCTCAAGCACCCTATCGACGTGCAACGCTTTGCCGGTGAACCCCGTGCCCTGATCGTGGCCCCCACCCGGGAGCTGGCCATGCAGATCGAAAAAGACGCCAAGGTTCTGGCCAAGCACACCGACCTGCAGGTGATGAGTGTGGTCGGCGGCATGAACTTCAATCGTCAGCAGGAACGTCTGCAAAACAAGCTGATTGATATTCTGGTCGCGACTCCCGGGCGGTTGCTCGACTTCGCCAAGCGCCGCGACCTGTGGCTCGACCGGGTGGAGTTCCTGGTGCTGGACGAAGCCGACCGCATGCTGGACATGGGCTTTATCCCCGATGTGAAACGCATTGTCGGCATGACTCCGAAAAGCCAGTACCGCCAGACCCAGCTGTTCTCGGCCACCTTCAACGACGATGTGATGAACCTGTCCCGTCGCTGGACCCAGGACGCAGAAGTAGTGGAGATCGAGCCCACTCAGGTCACCACCGACACCGTCGAGCAGAAGGTCTACATCACCAATACCGACGACAAGTTCAAGCTGCTCTATAACCTGATCACCGGCATGAACATGGACAAGGTGATCGTGTTTGCCAACCGCCGGGATATTACCCGCCGGGTCAGCGACCGGTTACACAAGAAAGGGCTGAAAGTCTCTCTGATTTCCGGCGACGTGCCGCAGACCCAGCGCAGCAAGACTCTGGAACGTTTCCGAGCCGGTGATCTGCAGGTACTGATCGCCACCGACGTGGCAGGCCGAGGCATCCACATCGACGGCGTCTCCCATGTGGTGAACTACAATCTGCCGGAAGACCCGGAAGATTACGTACACCGCATCGGCCGCACCGGCCGCGCCGGCGCCAGCGGCATGTCAATCAGCTTCGCCTGTGAAGACGATGCCTTCCTGTTGCCGGAACTGGAAAACGCCATCGGCATGAAGCTGGAATGCGAATACCCGCCCGCCGATCTGCTGGCCGAGAAAGAAACGGCTGCCCCAGTGAAAACGCCGGGCAACGACACCACGCAAAACGCAGAAAAGAAGGACTGACCATGGCAACGCGAATCAGCCCTACGGATGGAAAAAACCTGTTTGATCGGGGTGATACTCTGTTTGTCGATATCCGCGACCCTGCCAGCTTTGCCGCCGGACACCTACAAGGTGCGGTGCATTTAAGCCAGGCCAACGTGGATCAGTTTCTCGCCAACACCGCTGCAGACCAAGCCTTGGTGGTGTACTGCTACCACGGCAACAGCAGTCAGAATGCTGCGGACTGGCTGGGCGAACAAGGCTTCAGCAATGCCGTCAGCCTGGACGGCGGCTACGAGGTGTTTCGCCAGCAATTCCCGGAATGCCTGGAAGAAATGGCTTAGGGCCTGTTCACACTAGCTAAATCCGCTGGAAGCAACACGCCGCACGCTACACGCCAAGCCGGAAGACACAGGGCGGAGATCGTTCACCATACTCTCCGCCCTGTCGTCCAAGTTCACCGTGACTTTACGACAGCGTTCAAGGTGCTGCGTGAAGCGTGTAATACCCCCTAAAAACGATAGCCCACGCCGACCATGTAGACCCAAGGGTCAATTTCAACATCGATTTTATCCACCCGAGCGTCGTTCACATACAGCCGCGCTTCGGTATCGATATCGATATTCCAGACGCTAGCATTGAGCAGCCAGTTTTCATTGATGAGGAAATCCGCCCCCACTTCCCAGGCAAAGCCCACGGAATTGCTCAGCTTCACATCCACATCAGCACCGCCCAGCAAAGGACTCACTACGGCATCATCAATGCTGTCATCGAAAAACAGCGTGTAGTTCACCCCGGCTCCAAGATACCCGCGTACAGGACCCAACTGGGGAGCATAAAACTGCGCCAGCAACGTCGGTGGCAAATGGCTGGTTTCGCCAATCACCACCCCACTTCCCCCGGTATCCAGAATGATGTCATGGGTGAACGGCGTTGCCCCAACCAGTTCAACACCGATGTTGTCTGTCACCATATAAGCGAACGTCAACCCCAACTGGGTATCATCGTCCACATCGACCTCCAGCCCGCCAACTACTGGCAATGCCGAATCGAAAGCATCACTGCCCACATCAGGAGCAACCTTGATCCCCCCCATGCGTACGATGAAGTCACCGGATTGATGAGCCACGACAGGCCCGGCCAACAAGACGGTGGACAACATCAACACACTTTTTCCCTGTCCGCGCAGTTTCATACCCTTCCCCTTATTCATTCAAAAACCCGGAGTGAATCCCCTGATGGGTCAACACGGCACCATTGAACGCCACACTCGGATACCAAGCATTGCGCTGCATCAATAAAAAATCAGGCGTCCGCCAAATGCTGTCGCGGTTCAAACTTGATACCTGACCTCACAGGCCTGCCCGCACACTGACTACCAGACTGGATGTCCAGACATATTGGCGCCCCGCTCGATTCAGAATAGGCGCCTCTAATTATGCAGACCCATGCATACCGACCGAAACCGCATAAATTTTGACCAACGGTGCAAAACATACCGCACGCCGATGCCAATCCATTCTGGTAGCAAACCGTACCCGGCATACACACCACCGCACTGCGTCTGTAACGTTTGCACTAGCGCCTCCGGCAGCAGTCTTCCCGGTTACATACAGCGTGGTGCGAATGCCGCAAGATAGCTTTCGGAGCCATGCGCTCTACCGCGAAGCGGGGGTCTGCGTCCCATCGCCAGGCCCGGGATCTTCAATACCCAGAACCGAATAACAACGAGGTTGTATCACCATGTCCTCCAATACCCTGGTCAGCGCCCTGCGCGATGCTCACAAGGCACATCTGAGTCAACAGCTTCAGGACCCGGAACACTGGCAGAGCCTCATGGCTCAAGCGAGCAACCTGCTTACTGACATTCCGCTCGGCAACCTGGTGGATCAGGACAGTCTTGTACAGGTGGTCGATCAGTGGTTGCAGGAAGCGCTCAGTGCCCGCGGATTGCAGGACGTCATCAACGATGTGAGCCTTGCCGTGTGGGACGCTGCGGAGCAGGATGACGCCACCATCGGTGAGCTGCTTCGCGAGGAACACTTCGAGGCCATTCTCGAACAAGTACTAAAACTGCAAAGCCTGCGGGAAAAAGCCATCCACGCAGCCATGAACCATCCACTGGTCAGCGAAATGGTCAGTGAAATGCTCTATACCGGCATCAAGAATTTCCTGCTGGAAGAAAATGCGCTGGCGAAACTGCCCGGCGTTAGCAGCATGATGAAGATAGGCCGCAAGAGTGTGGTCGGCAAAGCCATGGGCGGCATGGAAGAATCCATTCGCACCTACCTGCAAAAAAATATTCGCGTCACCCTGAAAACCGGTGAGCAATGGCTGAACAAACAATTAACCAACGAGCGAATTCAGCAACTGGCCCGCGATGGCTACCACCGCATCGCCCCGCTTAAACCGGCAAATCACATGAAAATGGTGCCCGACGGCGCCGTGACGGAAGTGGTGGCGCAAAGTTGCGCGATTACCGATGAAAGTGCCCGTCTGGCGTACACCCGCCGTCTGGTCAGCGTGGGCATCCAGGCAGCCGTGGCATCGCTGATGGAGAAACCACTGAAAAGCGTCCTGGAGGGCATGCAGATCAGTGAAGAACGGATCCGCGAGATCGCCACGCCGGCACTGGCCCGAGGCGCCAGTGTTCTGGTTGAACAAGGCGTACTGGAACCCTTTATCGAGTGGGTGCTGGACGATTTCTATCAGTCCGAGGCGTGCAGGAACATAATTAATAATGAATAGTTAACAATTAATAACTGACCCCAACCAGGTCATATTGTTTTAAAAAAAGAGGCCGCACCCAAACAGGGCGCGGCCTCTTACATTTCAGGCTAAAGCTGAAGTGGCTCGCGAAGTTATTAATTATAAATTCAGAGAAACGATTCCGCGTATTCCGCCAACTTGGACCTGGGCACCCCGTTCAGCTGCACCGAGCCACCATGCTCGAACCGTTTGAAGCGTTCGGTCATGTAAGTCAGCCCGGAGCTGGTGGGCGACAGGTAGGGCGTGTCGATTTGTGCCAGGTTGCCCAGGCACACCACCTTGGAACCTTCCCCTGCCCGGGTAATGATCGCCTTCATCTGGTGGGGGGTCAGATTCTGGCTCTCATCAATCAGGATCAGGGATTTCTGGAAACTGCGCCCACGGATATAGTTCATCGCCTTGAACTGGATATTAGCGCGTTCTTTCACATACTGGATGCTCCCGGACGGGTTCTCATCATTCAGGTGTAACGCCTCGATATTGTCATTGATGGCCCCCAGCCACGGGTCCATCTTTTCCTCTTCCGTGCCGGGCAAAAAGCCATGATCTTCCGCCAGTGGTGGCGTGGAGCGGGTGGCAATAATCTTGTTAAAGCTTTTCTGCTCCACGGTCATTTCGATGGCCGCCGCCAGCGCCAGAATGGTTTTCCCTGACCCGGCCGCCCCGGTCAGCGTGACAATGTGCACATCCGGGTCCAGTAACATCTGCAGGGCAATAGCCTGCTGAATGTTCATCGGTTTCAGGCCCCAGGCTTCCTGCTCCATCAGGCTGTCCGCCTTATAATGACGAAGCGTCACCACCCCGTTTTCCACCGTCATCACCCGGCCAATAAACCCCTGTTCATCAACGATATACTGATTGGGATAGACCTCTTCACCCAGAATTTCACTGACCAGCAAGCCGTGGGACAGATGGTGCAGGGTGTCCACGCCCACCTGTTCGGTCTCTACCTGGGTGACCTGGTCCCAGAACGAGCCGGGCACTTCAAAATAACCCCGGGTCAGCTGCTTGATGTCTGACACCAATTGGTCGTTGTGATAATCCTCCGATTCGATACCGCATGCCCGCGCCTTGAGGCGCATGTTGATGTCCTTGGTCACCAGAATATAACGGCGGTCCGGGAACTGGTCTTTCATGGCAACCACATCATTGATAATACGGTTGTCATTCAGATCATTGGGCAGCGGCGCAGAGGCCTTGTTCTGTTCCGCCATCAAGACGGTAAGGGTGCCCTGGGGCGCATTATCGCCACCACGGGGAATGGGAATCCCTTCTTCCACCTGCTCCGGTGTCGCACTACCCAACACCTTGTCGATCTGCCGAATCGCGGCACGGCAATCCGCCGCCGTGTGTGACTTTCCACTCTTGAGCTTGTCCAGTTCCTCCAGCACCGTCATGGGAATCACGACCCGATGTTCCTCGAAATTCAGTAACGAGTTGGGATCGTGAATCAGCACATTGGTATCGATAACGTAGGTTTTTTTCTGGTCTTCTTCGAAGGTCGAACTGTCGTTCTGACTGGCGCTTGCGTGGTTGACGGAAAGGGTGTGGAGTCTGGCCGCGCGCTCTTCCATGCGTATCCCCTATACAGGTTAGACGGTACGGTTGCTTCGTTTTGGCGGCTGAGGCTTGACGTCAAATCTGGGACTGCGAGAGTGACGCCTGCGCCTGCCGCCACGGTTTAAGCCCTTTGGCGGTTCAGTTGCATTAAGCTTTTTCAGCTTTTGATCGCGATCACTCCCACAAAGGCGGGATTGGAATTACCATAACCCAGCTTTTCACAAACGATCAATAGTGCATTGCTCAATCTTTTGCCTCTCCTTGCGTTCGCTGTGTGCAACGCGGTCCGGTGCAGTGTTGACCTGGCCGACATTGGCCCGGTATTTCTCGTGATAAAAACGGCCTGAGGCAGATACAATCAGACCTTGGCCCCGCATACCGACAAACAAACATCACAGAAGGAAATCCCATGTCGCTCGAACATCCCCAGGTCATGATGCCGCCGCCTGCTCTCTTTCTGGGCGGGCTGCTGATGGGATACGGGCTGGACCGTGCACTGTCCCTTCCGGCGGTACACTTTCCGGGCCAACAATGGGTCACCGTGGTGCTCGCGCTTATCGGGATCGGGCTTGCCGCCAGTGCGGTGATTCAACTGCGCCGGGCCCACACCACCCTGATGCCCCACCGGGCAGCCAATGCCCTGCTCACCGGCGGCGTGTTTTCGCTCAGCCGTAATCCCATCTACCTGGGCTTTGCCTGTCTGCATCTGGCCATGGCAATGGCTCAACACAGCACCGGCATGCTGGTGATGTGGGTGCCTGTCATCTGGGTTATCCAGCAACATGTGATCGCGGCGGAAGAAACGTTTCATGCCCAACAGTTTGGTGAGCAGTGGCAGGCATACAGGAAGAAGGTGCGGCGCTGGCTGTAAGCGCATCATCGGCCTCACCGCGCATCGGGCGCCATGGCAATTCAGGTTTGAGCCATTCCACGGGGCCCAGCTTGCCATGCTGCAGACGCATATGACGCGAACCAAAATGGCCGGGCACCAGGGTACTTGGACGGGTATCCAGGGGTAACCAGCCAAGGCGACGATAGAGCTCGGCCACCAGCTCAGAACAGAACCAGCCACGCTGGTCTGGCCGGCGGGTAAACCCGGTCAGCACATCCAACGCATTACAGAACACATAATTTTTATAGGGGCGATGCAGCAGTCGGCGCGCCATGCGAGCCACCATGCGCTGCTGGCGCTCTGACAGCTTGGGTCCGTGCCGGCGACGTACCGCTACCGCCCCCGGGTAATCCCGGATTTTTCTGTGTAACGGAACCAGCGCCACGCCGGCAATCGGATGGCCGAGGGTCACATCCGGGGATTCACTGAGAGTAGTGGATTCCAGCACCAGCGGCTCCGGCTGGCCAGGCAGGTGAAGCACCATGCCTATATGACTCCAGGGGCTGCGGGTAAATACCCGAATCACATCGCTGGTAAACCCCCGACCGGAAAACAGCAGCAGATCACCGGTGCGCAATGTATCAACAGAATCGTGAGGCTGAATGTCTGGCTTGGCCACAGTCGCCCTTCCGTTGTGATGACATCCGAACGAAGCACTCCGCCCGTCATGCGATGAAACCCTTGCTCTTCACGCTAGAAACCCGTCATGACACTCTGCTGACAGCACCATCACACTTTGGTGAAAGAGAAGAGAGAGCCACAAGCTTGAAGCGACAAGAGGTAACACGGGAAACCCCATCAGCCCCAACCCGTGCTGCCGCCGAAGGCAGTGGCTTATCGCCCGCCGCTCATATCGTCACATTTCTGTTATCCATTGCCGTTAAGGTAAGCGTCACCGTGGACGAAAGTGACCTATGGAAGAAAAGCTCTACCTGCTGCAACGCCACCTGCCGGAACTGCTGGAACTGGATGCATTGATCCGCCACGGGGAACGGCATTTACGCGTGACCACGGTGCATCAGGTGCCCATGGGTCAAATCTCCCTGCCGATTCATGTGATCGAGCTGGGCAGCCAATCGCCCAACGCACCGGTGATAGGTTTTTTCGGCGGCGTACATGGCGTCGAACGCATTGGCAGCCAAGTGTTGATGTCATGGTTACATAGCCTGATTCACCGCCTGCAATGGGATGATCAGCTTCACCGGCGCCTGGAAAAGGTACGTCTGGTTTTCATGCCCATGATCAATCCAGGCGGGATCTGGCGGCGTACACGTAGCAATCCCAACGGGGTGGATCTGATGCGCAACGCCCCGATTGACGCCATGGGCAAGGTCCCTTTTCTGGTCGGCGGCCATCGCATCAGCCGACATTTGCCCTGGTATCGGGGAAAAAGGGGTGAGCCCATGGAGCCCGAGGCCCAGGCGGTGATCCGCACCGTGCGAGAAAAATTGTTTTCTTCACCGTTCTCCATGAGCCTGGATTGCCACAGCGGCTTTGGCCGCCGGGACCGGGTCTGGTGTTGCTACGCGCGAAGTCATCGGCCCATTCCACATATTGCCGAGGTATACCGGCTCAAACAGGTCTTTGAGCAAACCTACCCGAATCACCATCCCTACCTGATCGAGCCGCAGTCGATTAACTACACCACCCACGGGGATCTCTGGGATTACCTGTACGACGACGCCCAGGAACAGCAGCCGGATCACACCTTTCTGCCCTTCACCCTGGAAATGGGGTCCTGGCTCTGGGTGCGCAAAAACCCACGCCAGATGCTGGATTTCTTCGGTTACTTCAATCCAATGATCAGCCACCGCCATCACCGGGTTTTGCGCCAGCACCTGCCCTTCTTTGAATTCCTCACCGCCATGGCCAGTAACGCCGGCAACTGGCTACCCTCAGCCAGTGAGCGCAACCACCTGACCCAACAAGCCATCCAGCACTGGTTTCTGGACAATCACTGAACTAAACGGGAATTGGCCCTGCAATTGCATTGTTTGTGCACAAGGTTGGGTCACAACCCCCACTGCCTTACACTTGCCCAAACTCGACTTTCAGGAAACCCGGTATGAAACCTCTGCTTGTTCCGGCTCTCGCCTTGCTATTCAGCGGCTGTCACCACTTCAGCGGCTACCAGCAACCCTATGGTGATGACACCGCCGAGATCACCTTTACCAGCAACGATACGGCCGCCCAGCCCGTGATCTGTGTCCCCGGCGAGGGCTTCCAGTCCACGGATTACTCGATTGCCCAACAGCCAATTGGCGGCGACAGCATGAATGAGCTGATGGAAGCCATGAAGAAAAGCCCGGAAGTCACGACCGTCCTGCAGGCATCCCCGCAAGCCCGGATTGGCATTATCTACAACCAGAAAAGCACTAATAGCACCAAGCGGAATCGCTGCAAGGTAGCCCTTCAATTTGAAGCGCTTGCCGGCGAGCACTACCAGGCACAATTTAACTACACCCAGACGCAATGTGGCCTGTCATTGACCGATAGCAACGGCCACTCCGCTGACGCCGTGCAAATCGACTGGAAATGCCCGCAATAAAAATCCTTTTTGGTGCACTGCACTATTGCGGTGCACCCCCTTTTACATTGCAGCTCTGTTACCCCCTTCGCCTTCCCTCCTGATAATCTCAACCCACTGTTAAATAAAGAAAAATAAAAACTGGCACACTCTCTGCATTATCTCTTTCGAGCCTGATAGGCGGTGCGCCACCTGCGCACACTTGAAAAAATTAGACTTGTTAAGAGGGTTGCACATGAAAAACGTATTTGGTCTGAAGAAAACGCTTATTGCTTCCACTATTGCGGCAGCAAGCGTGGTGGCTCCGTCTATGGCAGCTGCAGAAGTCAGCGGTAGCCTGGGTATCGCCAGCATGTACTTGTGGCGTGGTCAGGACGTGTCCGCAGGTACCGCCAACGTTTCCGGCAGCCTGGACTTCACCACCGAAATGGGCTTCTACGCAGGTTCCTGGGTTTCTTCTGCTGGCACCCCGGTTAGCTTCACCGGTGAAGCTAACGTTGTAGCTCCTGGTGTCACTCCGGTTGAGGGCTCTGGCACAACCTCCACTGAAACGGACTTCTACGCTGGTTTCGGTGGCGAAGCAGGCGGCCTGAGCTACGACATTTCCTACTGGACTTATGTGTATCCGGAAGATGATGTTGGTGCTGGCGAACTGGCTGAACTGATTGCCAGTGTTGGCATGGCCGGCTTCACCTTCACCGGTTACGTGAGCGCCAACAACCTGAGCAACTCGGATAAAGAGAACTTTGGTGACGACCTTTACCTGACCCTGGGCTACGAATACGACGCGTTTGGTCTGACCGTAGGTACCTGGGATCTGGATGCGGACGACGCCAACTATACCCACGTGGATCTTAGCTACTCTCCTATCGAAAACCTGACCTTTACCGTGTCCAAGGTTGTAGATAGCGACGAGTTTGCTGCGGTATCCGATGAGCAAGATCCGCTCTTCGTTGTCGGCTACAGCTTCCCGCTCTAAGCCACAAGGTTACCTGGGCGACTCCGCTCGCCCACTGTTTACGCCGCAGGGCTCTCCCTGGTCCTCGCAAGCACGCAAGCAACCCTGCGGCGCTTTTTTCATTGACGCTACATGCCTCACGCTTCACGCAACACGCCCTCACTTTTCTTTATCTCTTAATTGAAAAATAAACCACCAGTGCATCATGGTCTGAAATTGGGTCCACACCCTGGCTGCCATACAGGCTGTCGTAACGCCCCGCATTGCCACGACTCACCGCAACCTTGCTAACAGTGGTTTTCAATCCAGGTGACACCCAGATATGGTCCAGCGCTTGCGGGCGACAGCGGTGACGAAAACTGTAACGCTCCTTTTCAGGCAAGAACGACCAGAGATTCAGCAAGCCCGATTGCTCAAACCGTTCATAGCTGTCAGAGAAACGACCTGCGTTCCAGGTCGTATTGAAATCCCCCGCCACGATCAATGGCGAGGTCTGCATCGTTAGCCAGTTAGCCAACAAGGCCGCCTGAGTCTGTCTTTTTTCATGAACCCAGGCTTTCTTCAAATTCCGCGCGCTACGCCAATGCACCACCACGACCTTAGCAGCAAGCGGCGCTTCAAGCGTAACGACCAACGGAGGGCGTGAGTACAGCGCGTGGCCATGGAATTGCTGGTCTGAAAAAAGAATGCTCACCAACCCAATATTGATCGGTGAGCGATACATCACCGCCACATCCATACCGGAAGGGTCATTGCCTTCGCGCAGCACTGAACGATACCGGTAACCACGCTGCGCCAACCGCTCCGCCAGCCGATCCAGCACGGCCCGGTTTTCCACTTCCTGAAGCGCCAGAACATGCGGCGCGTTCAGGTCTTCCACAATAAAGCCCGCGACGGCCTTTATCCGTGCCCTCAACAACACAGACGACACAGGGTCATCCAGCTCGCTGTTCTTGTGGTCATCGCGCAGGCGCCACAGGTTCAGGGTTGCCAGCGTCCATGTCTGGTCAGACGCAGCAGGCACACCACGGGCAGGCGCAAGCTGCGCACAATCGGCCAGGGCCCACAGCGGGAAAATAGTGAGGGCAATCAGAATGAGTAAACGCATGCGGGCAGTGTATGCCTGCGGGCATCGCCACAACAGAGCAGCAGACGCAACGGCCTGTAAGCCAACGCGCCCAGGCAATCCGTAAAGACCAAAAAAAACCCGCCGGAGAGGCGGGTCAAAAAACACATTCAGGGGCGATACACCACTTTTAACTGTGGTGAGACCTTGGTCTCATCCACGTAACCGATAAAGTTTCGATTACTGCCGACCAGCATGACCATTTCCCGGTCGCTGGACACTTCCCGTGGCGGCATTCCTCGGCCGGTGAAAATCATTCTGGCCCAATAGCTTTTCATCTGCTCCGCGCTTTTTCCCATCACCCGCTGATAAAAGCCCGTGCGCTCAGCGCTTTTAGCCGGCAAATCCAACGGTTTCAAGGCAACGCCAGACGCCCGGCGAGTCAACCCATTAAATAACTGGCGCACTTCGTCCTGAGTCAGCATGGTCAATTCGCTACTGGCTGAAACCACCACAACCGGCTCGGCGTGCAGAGTGGCGGACAGGGTCAGGAGCAATGAAATTATCCATTTCTTCATTATCATTCTCCCTTAAAAGACCAAATCGGCGCTGAGACGCACAATGGTGGCATGATCATCTTCCATCTCCGCCCCCGGGTCGGTGACAAAGAACCCTGTGGTGGAAACCTCATCATCAGAGAAGTCGTAGTAGTAACTGAACTCCCCTTTCAGGGCGATGGAATCGGTGAGCGAGTAACGTAATCCTGCCGTCCAGCTTTTCTGCTGTTCGGCCAGGCCATTATTGATCGGGCCAGGTAAAGAGGAATCCAGATCACGGGGGTCCACTTCCGCCCAGGTCACCAACGGCATCCACTTGCCCATATACTTACCCAGGCTCACATAGGCACTTTGGCTGCTGGGGTACCAGTTCCCAAAGTCCAGACGCGCCACCTCGCCAGACATGAACCAGCTACCGTCATCATATTGCAGGCCCAGGCCTGCGAAGTAGGTGTACACCTCGTCAAAGGACAATCCCAATGCGGTAGCAGGAATCAGTGCATCCAGATCATCCTGTCCCACGGACACATCCGCCGCAGAGTAGGCCGCACGCACGGTCCAGTCACGCCAGCGACTGGTCAGATTCATGCCGGCGAGATCGTCAGCCTGATATTGCGCATTGTTGGTACGCGGCCCACCATCCACGGTGCTGGAACCCCAGAAACCGCTAACCCGGTGGCTGACCGGGCCGGTATTGAAGCCCCAGGTCGCTTCCAGTGCTTCCATGGTTTTGATGGGCGCCAGCTGATACACCTCGGAAGGCAGTGACACCCAGGGATAGGCATAACCCACATCCACATACTGCGAGTGCAGATAAAACGGCGCCACAATACGCCCCGCCTTGACGCTGACGCTCTCGGTAACGTCGTAGTCCAGGTAGGCCCACTGCACTTCCGCATTGAAATCATCGGCACCGGAGGCAAACAGCTGAACAACAGCCTCGGCCTTATCGGTGAGCTGGGCGTTGAACTGTACGCCGGCACGGGTAAGGGAATCATGACTCCACTTGTCACCGGAGCCATCAATGTAGCTGCCGTCGTCACCCAAGGTGGTGTCCGCCTCGGCACGGCTCATGCCGGCGGAGAGGAATCCGTTGATACGCAGCCGCTCAGGCTGTGTCAGGCTGCTTTCAACCTGTTGCTGTTCCAGCTTTTCAAGCCGCTGCTGGTAATCACGCAGCGTCTGTTCCACATCGCTTTCAGCAGCAGTCGCCCATAAAGGGCTGATGCCCAGCGACGCACCGAGCACGACAGATAATGCCTTTCCCATAGCTCCCCCACAGAAAATTCGTCTTTTTCATTAAAGTTTAACTAAGACGAAAGGATGGCATTATCCGTGATTGTGATCGGGAATCAAGCGCCAGAGGGCGCTTCACGCAAAACCGGCAACCCGGCACAAATCGCCTCCCCTTCAGCCTGCGTCAGGCAGACCGTGACCGACTCACCAGGCTGCGGAACCCGCTGCAGTTTCATCAGCATCAAATGGTCGCCGCCCGGTGAAAAGGAAAACGATTCCCCCGGCGCCAACATGACGTGATGCAGATGGCCCATCTTGCGCGTCCCGTCCTCCAGGGTTTTCATACTGTGCAACATGGCATGCCCCGCAATTTCACTATGAGCACCGGTAATTTTTACGCTGCTGTCACCCTCATTGGTCACCGTAAGGTAGCCTGCCATGGTCGGCGACACCGGCGGCACGGCCCGCAGCCAGCCATCACTGATTCGTACATCCGCGTTGGCAGCTCCCGCGCACAGCGCGGCAGCCAGTGCCACGCCCTGACAAACGGGCTTACAAAAGTGATTCAACATCCGTTACCACCTCATCAATCTTGAAATCTGCCGGGTACAACTTGCGCACACGCGCCTGGTCATCCAGCAGGTAAATATAGTCGCTATGGGTAAACAGGTAGCCCTGCTCCCCGGCATCCTTATCCTTGATGAAAACCACACCGTACTGCTCGGCCACCTCACGGATCTGTTCCAGGCTGCCCGTCAAACCGATGATGTCTGCCTTGAACCAGGGCAGATATTCTTTCAGGTGGGCAGCCGTGTCCCGCTCAGGATCAAACGTAATGAACACCGGTTGCACCTGATCGGCCACCCCCTCCTCTTCCAGGTGACGGTAAACCTGTGCCACCTGGGCCAGCACTGCCGGGCAGATATCCGGGCAATGGGTGTAGCCAAAGAACAGAATCGACACCTGCCCCTTCAGCTTATCCGCTTGAAAAGGCGCACCATTTTGATCGGTCAGGGTGAAATCCCCCCCCAGCCGGGAGTTCACCGGCAGGTCACTTTCCTGCTTGCCACAGCTGGCCAGCACCAACGCTGCCAGTAATGGCAACACATACAGCAGTTTTCGCATGAATTCTCCGGTTCGCAGTTTGCGGCAGTCAGCGCTATAATCCGCGCCCATTTTCCCTCTATTTGACGGTTAGGCAACCCATGGCACGTAAGCTGTTTATCCAGACCCACGGCTGCCAGATGAACGAGTACGATTCTACCCGCATGGTGGATCTGCTCGAATCCAGCCACGGCCTGGAGCCCACCGACAACCCGGAAGAAGCGGATGTGTTGCTTCTCAACACCTGCTCTATCCGGGAAAAAGCCCAGGAAAAGGTCTTCCATCAATTGGGCCGCTGGAAAAAGCTGAAAGACGCCAAGCCCGACATGATCATCGGCGTGGGCGGCTGTGTGGCCAGCCAGGAAGGCGATGCCATCCGCGACCGCGCACCCTATGTGGACGTGGTTTTCGGCCCCCAGACCCTGCATCGCCTGCCCGGGCTGATCACCCAGGCCGCCAGCACCCGCGAGCTGGCCATTGATGTGACCTTCCCGGAAATCGAAAAGTTCGACAATCTGCCGGAACCCAGTGTGGACGGCCCGTCCGCCTTCGTATCCATCATGGAAGGCTGCTCCAAGTACTGCACGTTCTGCGTGGTCCCCTACACCCGCGGGGAAGAAGTCAGTCGCCCGGTTCAGCCAGTGCTCAAGGAAATCCAGCACCTGGCCGACATGGGCGTTCGCGAGGTCAACTTATTAGGTCAGAACGTGAATGCCTACCAGGGTGTAGGTGCCGACGGTGATACGCTGGATCTGGCCGACCTGATCCGCCTGATCCGCGACATCGACGGCATCGACCGCATTCGCTACACCACCAGCCATCCGGTGGAATTCTCCGATGCACTGATTCAGGTGTACGAAGAAGTCCCTGAGCTGGTCAGCCACCTGCCCCTGCCGGTGCAGTCCGGCTCGGACCGCATTCTGGCCATGATGAAGCGCAACCACATGGTGCTCGAATACAAGAGCAAGCTGCGCAAGCTCCAGCGCATTCGCCCGGACATTTCCTTCAGCTCGGATTTCATCATCGGTTTCCCCGGCGAAACCGACCGGGATTTCGAAGACACCATGAACCTGATCCATGACATCGGCTTCGACATGTCGTTCAGCTTTATCTACAGCGCCCGCCCCGGCACCCCGGCGGCAGACCTGCCCGATGACGTGGACATGGACGTAAAGAAGCAGCGCCTGGCCATTCTCCAGCAGCGCATCAACCAGAACGCCCAGGACATCTCCCGCAAAATGGTGGGCAGCACCCAGCGCATTCTGGTGGACGGCTTTTCCAAAAAAGACCCGGGCCAGCTCAAGGGCCGTACCGAAAACAACCGGGTGGTGAACTTCCAGTGCGATGACACCGACCTGATCGGTAAATTCGTAGACGTGACCATCGCCCAGGCCTACAGCAACTCCCTGCTGGGCACCGATCCGCGCAACCCGGGCTAAACGCCCGGGCCCGGACGGCTCATATCGTTATAGCGATTCGTTCCAGGCGAACCGCTTTTAATTAGCGTCTGGTTATATAGACTTGAACCTCGTTCGTGTTGACCAACGCCGACCCATTTGTGAGGACAAACCATGCGTGTATGGATTTCCGCCCTGTTGCTGGCCATTGCCGGCACCGCCAGTGCCCAGCAGACCCTGCTGAACAGCTCCTACGATATTGCCCGTGAGCTGTTTGCCGCCGTGAACCCCAAGTTCCAGGCCCACTGGCAGGAAATGAGCGGCGAAAAGGTCTCCATTCAGCAGTCCCACTCCGGCTCCTCCAAGCAAGCCCGCGCTATCCTGCAGGGCCTGAAAGCGGACGTAGTCACCTTTAATCAGGTCACCGACGTCAATGTACTGCATGACAAGGGCAACCTGATTCCGGCGGACTGGAATACCCGCCTGCCCAACAACTCCAGCCCTTACTATTCCACCACCGCGTTCCTGGTGCGCAAGGGCAACCCAAAAAATATTCAGGGCTGGGCGGACCTGGTGAAAGAAGACGTCAGTGTGGTCTTCCCCAACCCGAAGACCTCCGGCAACGGCCGCTACACCTACCTGGCCGCCTGGATGGCAACCAGTGATCGTCTAGGCGGAGACGAAGAAAAAGTCCGGGACTACATGGCCCACTTTCTCGCCAACGTCGCCGTATTCGATTCCGGTGGCCGCGCGGCCACCGTCACCTTTGCCGAGCGTGAAATTGGCGACGTGCTGATCAGCTTCGAGTCGGAGGTGAACAATATCCGCAAGCAGTACGGTAGTGACGACTACGACGTGGTAGTGCCGAAAACCTCCGTGCTGGCCGAATTCCCGGTTACCGTGGTGGACAAGGTGGTGGACAAGAAAGGCACCCGTAAAGTCGCCACTGAATACTTGAACTTCCTCTACAGTGAAGACATTCAGCGACTGCTGGCCGGCTTCAATTACCGGGTGCATAACGACACCGTAGTGAAGGAAACCGCCGACCAGTTCCCGCCAGTAAAACTGCTGGAAGTGGCTGACTACTTTGGCTCCTGGGCGGACGCCCAGAAGACCCACTTTGCGTCTGGTGGCGAGCTGGATCGCTTGCAAGCCAAGGCCCGGAGCCTGCGCTAAACCGCGCCAATAGACAGTGCCCCTACTGCGAACCCAACACTCCGTTTTACCCGGCTTCACGCTCAGCTTCGCGCTGAGCGTGTTGTTTATCTGTCTGGTGATTCTGGTGCCCCTGTCCGGGCTCGCCATTCATGTGTCACAGATGAGCTGGGCCCAATACTGGGGCGTGATTACCGACCCCCGCTCACTGGCCAGCTTCCGCGTGACCCTGCTAGCCGCCGCCGGCGCCAGTGGCATTAACGCTGTAGTCGGTTTGTTGCTGGCCTGGGTGATCACCCGCTACCGCTTCCCCGGCCGGCGCCTGATGGATGCATTGGTGGACTTGCCCTTTGCCCTGCCCACCGCCGTGGCTGGGCTCACCCTGTCAGCCCTGTTTGCCGCCAACGGCTGGCTGGGGCAATGGTTTGAAGCAGTGGGCATCAGCGTGGCCTACACGCCGCTGGGCATCATGATCGCCATGAGCTTCACCAGCCTGCCTTTCGTGGTACGCGCCGTGCAGCCAGTACTGGAAGACTTGACCCCGGACGTGGAAGAAGCCGCCGCCACCCTGGGCGCCACGCCCATGGCCACCTTTACCCGGGTGATTCTCGCGCAGCTGATGCCGGCACTACTCACCGGCACCGCCCTGGCCTTTACCCGCAGCCTGGGCGAATACGGTGCAGTGATTTTTATCGCCGGCAACATGCCCTTCGAAACCGAAATCCTCTCGCTGCTGGTCAACATCCGCCTGGATGAATTCGACTACGGCGCCGCCAGTGCACTGGCCTCGGTCATCCTGATTGCGTCACTGGTGCTGTTGTTCGGCATCCAGCTGGTACAGTCCCGCCTCACTCGCCGCTGGAAGGGGCATTAACCATGCATGAACGCCCCCGCCACTGGCACCAATGGCTACTGATTCTGGCCGCCTTCGCTGCGGTCGCCATTCTGTTGGTGATGCCACTGGCGCTGATTTTCACCGAAGCCTTCAGCCAGGGCTGGGCCATGGTGCAACAGAACCTGACCAACCCGGACATGCTTGGCGCCATCAAGCTGACACTGATCGTCGCGCTAATCACCGTGCCAGTGAACCTGCTGTTCGGCATTCTGCTGGCCTGGTGCGTTACCCGTTACGAGTTCCGCGGCCGCAAGCTGCTCAGCACCCTTATCGACATCCCCTTCGCCATGAGCCCGGTGGTGGCCGGGCTGTGTTATCTGGTGGTGTACGGGGCGCAGAGCGTGGTGGGTAACTGGTTCAGCGGCATGGGCGTGCAACTGATGTTCGCCCTGCCCGGCATGGTCATGGTCACCGTCTTTGTTACCTGCCCCTATGTGGCACGGGTGCTGATTCCGTTAATGGAGTCCCAGGGCCAGCACGAAGAAGAAGCGGCCATCATTCTTGGTGCCTCCGGGTGGCAGGCCTTCTGGTACGTCACGTTGCCGAAAATTCGCTGGGCACTGTTGTATGGCGTGGTCCTCACCAACGCCCGGGCGGTGGGCGAATTCGGTGCGGTGAGCGTGGTCTCCGGCCTGATTCGCGGGCAGACCCTGACCCTGCCGTTGCTGGTGCAGATGTGGAATCAGGACTACAACACCGTGGGCGCTTTTACCGCAGCCGGCCTGCTGGCCGCCATGGCGCTGGTCACTCTACTGTTGAAAACCATACTGGAATGGGCCACGCAAAATACCTCGCAAGACAGCGCCGAACCGACAGTCACTGAACAGGACACCCCATGAGCATTCGTGTCGAACAGATTCAAAAACGTTTTGGCGATTTCACCGCGCTGAACGACATCAATCTGGATGTTCAGGAAGGTCAGCTAGTGGGTCTACTGGGCCCCTCCGGTTCCGGCAAAACGACACTGCTACGCATCATTGCCGGGCTGGAAAAAGCGGATCAGGGACGAGTGCTGTTCCATGGCCAGGACGTGACCGACCTGGACGTGCGCAAACGCAAGGTGGGCTTTGTGTTCCAGCAGTATGCCCTGTTCCGCCACCTGACCGTGGCCGACAATGTGGCCTTTGGCCTGCGCATGCTGCCGCGGAAAGAACGCCCCGCCCGCTCGGCAATCCGCCAGCGGGTCAATGAACTCCTTGATCTGGTCCAGCTTGGCCACCTGGCCGGTCGCTACCCCGCCCAGTTATCCGGCGGGCAGAAACAGCGCGTGGCGCTGGCCCGGGCGCTGGCCCTGAAACCCGATGTCCTGCTGCTGGACGAACCCTTTGGAGCCCTGGATGCAAAGGTACGTAAAGAGCTGCGCCGCTGGCTGCGTCATCTGCACGAACAAATTTCTGTTACCAGCATCTTCGTGACCCACGACCAGGAAGAAGCCATGGAAGTGTCGGACCAGGTGGTAGTCATGAGCCAGGGGCGCATCGAACAAATGGCGTCACCGCTCACCGTCTACGAGCAACCGGCCAGCCGTTTCGTGTTCGACTTCCTGGGGCATATCAATGCATTGAAGGGCCATTACGACGGCCGCAGCTGGCAAGCAGGCAACGCACAACTGCGCCTCACCACCGAAGGCGCCTGCCCGGATGGTGAACTCACCCTTTACCTGCGCCCTCACGAGGCGGACCTGAGAAAAAACCCCAGCGACAGCGCCAACCTGCCCGTCAAACTGGGCGCACGCAGCGTGTTTGGCGGCACGGTAACACTGGAACTGGAAGCGCTGGGCTGGCCAGCGGCGGTGATGGAAGTGGAATTGAGTCGGGACGCCTGGCAAGCGCTGGATGCACAACCCGGGGATACCCTGTTTGTGCATCCGCGCCAACTACAGACCGTCACCTGCGACGGCAATCTGGGGCCCAGGGTCACTCCTGCCTGACCCGACGCCCCGTTTCAGCAGCCTGGTCTCAGCGTATGCTGCCGCTGGGCAGGCCATCTTCCTCAGCCGGTGCCAGATAATCCGGCAACAACACCACGGACTCCGGTTTGGTCTGCGCATAACTGGCATCCGGTGTCACATCGCCGCCCGGGCTGGACAGGATGTTATCGAAGCGCAACACCTGATCCTGAGATTTTTCCGCCACGTACAGGCTGCTGCCATCGAAGGCGATATCCACCGGATTGCCCAGCTGGGTATTGCCAACGGTGGTGCCATCGCCGTTATCAATGTTCACCGACACATTGGTATTGCCCTCTGCCCGATCGGCATTTTCGATCACATACAACTTGCCATCGGTAGGATTCGCCCCACTGCCCACGTCAGAGACAATCAGCGCATTGCTGTCAGCCACATAGACGATACCGTGCAGGTTAGTCGGTGCGGCAACGGCGCTACCGCCGATAGCCGGGGTGATAATCCGGTCTGCATCGTCCGCGCCTTCATTGGCTACGTAGTCGTCAAACACCGCCACCGTGCCATCGGTGAGCGCCACATAGAGGCGGTCCTGGTCCGGGTCATAAGCCAGATCCCAGGGCGGCACGGTCAGGGTTGTTGAAAACAGTGGCGGCGCATTGCCACCGGACTGGGCACCAAAGACTTTCACCGCCGGATCACCGTTATCGGTGATCAGCAGCAGCCCGGCTTCATCCGCCACATCAAAGCCTTTCGGGCTGACCAGTGTCGTTGCCGCCCCGGACACAATGCGGTCGCGGCTCAGCGAAAACATCTCGCCATCACGTTCGGTGCCCAAACGGTTCACCACCACAATGCGGCCGTCCAGGTTGGCGCCATCGTCAGCGGTGAGATAGACATCCCCCAGCTGATTCACGCTGACGCTTTCCAGTGACTCGCCCACGGTGAAATCCCGCTGCACGGTCGTCAGGTCGGTATCCAGCACCACCACATCTGGGTCACCCGGCAACGGCGCATTACTGGAGACCAGCACCCCGTTGATCGTGACGCTGCTGTCATCAATATCGGAAACATCGTCACCCAGTGACGGCGTCCTGATTTGCACCAACGATTCCGGCTTCACTGAGGCCACCGTCTTATTCGGTGCCACATCGCCGGACGCGCCAGAGAAAATATTGTTGTAGACCAGAATCGCATCGTTGGATTTCTCGGCAATATACGCCTTGTCGCCATCCAGAATCAGGTCTACCGGATTGCCCAGCATCGTCGCAGGCCCTGCGATCGTGCGATCCGGCGTCACCATGCCAGAAGCGGAGCTGGCATTACTGATCACATAAACCTTGCCATCATCCGCCACCGCCGCATCACCCACATCCGTCACCACCAGCGTGTCGGTGGCCGCGCGGTAGGCAATCCCGTGAATATTGGAAATGCTGGAGCCATCACCTGGGGTAATAGTCCGTGCTGCTGTGGCATCGAAACCGCCCGCCACATAATCGTCTACCACCAGAATAGTGCCGTTGGTCATGGCCAGGAACAGAATATCCAGGGTTTCGTTATAGGCCAGATCCCAGCAGTTGGCAGGGAGTGCGGTGGAGGCTAACGGCTGGGCCATGTCGCCCGCCGCGGTGCCAAACACTTCAATACTGTTACCGCCCACATTGGCGGCGAACAACAGGCCCGCCTCATGAGCCACGGCAATCCCTTTCACCGTGGCGGAACCGGGCGCATCGATATCGCGCTCCAGCGCCGGATCAGTCAGGCTGCTGTCTTCTCGCTGGGCCGCAAGGTGAATGGTTTGGAAGGAACTCGGGGTCGTTGTGTCATCGGCTACATACACGTTACCTAACAGATCCTGCGCCATGCCTTCGTTGCCACCGGATGAAAAACGCGCTTCCACATTCAGGTCCGAATCCAGCCGGTTGATTAACCCCTTATTGGTTGAGCCGTTGAGCATCACCAAAATCGGGTCCGTGCGAACCTCTGGTGGTGTTACGCTATTGTTACGACTACTGTTACCCCCACAGGCAGCGAGACTGATTGCCGCCGCCAGGGCCACACAGCCCACATTGCGATACGTGCCGATGTTCATCCTGTTACTCCTTTCCATCCATTGATAACAACCCATCGAACCACTGAACCCTCAGTGGCGGGCACGGTGCCGTGCCCTG
Organism: Alcanivorax sp.; assembly: GCF_002726155.1. Taxonomy (GTDB): domain Bacteria; phylum Pseudomonadota; class Gammaproteobacteria; order Pseudomonadales; family Alcanivoracaceae; genus Alcanivorax. The sequence continues at coordinate 117,995 of NZ_PBSH01000005.1, forward strand.
CCAGTGATACGCAGGCAACACGCGGATGGATGCAAACAACCGGCAAATTTCGCGTGACAAAGTGTAACCGGCGAGTCCGACCGGGGTTTCTCATCCACCCGCTCCCCCCAACTGTCAGACACAAGCGCACTGCTCCTTGCAGCTGCCGGTGCCGGCGGCTACGCTGCCCCTGCGAATTCGCTTTCCCGGAACAACGCTTCCGGGTATTCTGAATACACTCTCTAAACAGCCCGAAGGGCCACCTTTTCCATCTTGGACACACCACTCGTTTCACAGCACATCAGCCTCGAACCCAACGATTCCCGTCGACTGGCCAGCCTCTGTGGCCGCCTGGATGAGCACGTCAAGCAGATCGCACAGCGCCTGCACGTGGAAATCCTCAACCGCGGCAACCAGTTTCACCTGGCCGGGGACGCCGACGCCGTGGATGCGGCCGGGGCGATTCTCAGCGAACTCTATGAACAGACCCGTGACGGCACCGAGCTGACCCCGGAAATGGTGCACCTGCATCTGCAACAGTCCAACGTGGCGGACCATGCCAGCAGCGGCAACGCAGACAACACCGTGCCCTTTCCCAGCGATGACATGCTGATCCGCACCAAGCGGGTACGCATCAAGCCCCGCGGCGCGCACCAGCGTGAGTACGTCAAGCAGATCCGCAAGCACGATATCAATTTCGGCGTGGGCCCGGCGGGTACCGGCAAGACCTGGCTGGCAGTGGCCTGCGCGGTCGATGCCCTTGAAAAAGCCGAAGTTCAGCGCATCCTGCTGGTGCGCCCGGCTGTGGAAGCCGGTGAAAAGCTGGGTTTTCTGCCCGGCGATCTGGCAGAGAAAATCGATCCCTATCTACGCCCCCTATACGACGCGCTCTACGAAATGATCGGCTTTGAAAAAGTGGCCAAGCTGATGGACAGAATGGTCATCGAAGTGGCGCCATTGGCCTACATGCGCGGGCGCACCCTGAACAACAGTTTTGTGATTCTGGATGAAGCCCAGAACACCACTCCGGAACAGATGAAAATGTTCCTCACCCGGATTGGCTTTGGCACCCGCGCGGTGATTACCGGCGACGTGACCCAGGTGGATTTGCCCCGCCATCAACGCTCTGGCCTGGTCAACACGCTGGAAGTGCTGGACGGAGTCAACGGCATCGGGGTGACCCGGTTCGATAGCCGCGATGTGGTTCGCCACCCGCTGGTTCAACGCATTGTAGAGGCCTACGACCGTCATGAACGGGATACCGACACCGACCGTTGATATCCAGTGGGCCAGCGATGCCCCGGACGCCCCCGACGAAGCCCGCCTGTGCGAATGGGTACGCCATGCGGCCATCGCCGCTGGCGGCGTGGTGGGCGACATCACCCTGCGCATCGTGGAAGAAGACGAAATTCGCGTCCTCAATCGCGACTACCGCGACAAGGACGCGCCCACCAATGTGCTGTCCTTTCCGTTTGAAATGCCCGAAGGGCTACCGGAAGACGCCGTCGAACCGCTGGTGGGGGATATCGTCATCTGCGACACGGTGGTCCACCGCGAAGCCAGCGAACAACACAAACCGCTCGACGCCCATTGGGCACACATGGTCACCCACGGTGTGCTGCACCTGCTGGGTTATGATCATATCGACGATGACGATGCGCTCGTCATGGAAACCCTGGAAATCCGCGCCCTTGGCGAGCTGGGTTTTCCTGATCCTTACAGCCCTGCCCACGACGAAGGCCAGGCGCCACCTGAAAACACGGAGTTTAACCCCTGATGTCGGACGATTTTTCGGATAACGGTACCAGCCGAAGTTGGTTGGAGCGTGTCGGCCAGTTTTTCTCACCCACTCCGGGAGACCGGAGCGAACTACTGGAACTGATGCGCTCCATGCGCGACACCCACATCATCGACGGCGACACCCTGGGCATCATCGAAGGCGCCATCTGCGTGGCAGACATGCAGGTGCGTGAGATCATGATTCCCCGTTCGCAAATGGTCAGCATCAAGGCCAGCTCCGACCCACGGGATTTTTTGCCCACCATTATCGACTGCGCCCATTCCCGCTTTCCGGTACTGGGCGACGACCCGGATGAAGTCATTGGCATCCTGCTCGCCAAGGATCTGCTACCGTTAATCCTTGATCCCGCCCGTATGGAGCGTTTTGCGATCAAAGATCACATCCGTTCGGCTATGGTAGTGCCAGAATCAAAACGTCTGGACTCCCTGCTGCGCGAATTTCGTATCAGCCGTAACCACATGGCCATCGTGGTCAACGAATACGGCGGCGTGGCCGGGCTGGTCACCATCGAAGATGTGCTGGAACAGATCGTCGGCGAAATCGAAGACGAACACGATATCGACGAAGACGATTACCTGATCAAGGATCTGGACAACAACGAGTACACCGTCAAGGCACTTACGCCCATCGACGACTTCAACGAACACTTCCACTGCCAGCTCAGTGATGAAGAGTTCGACACCATCGGGGGACTGGTGATGCAGAAGTTCGGGCGCCTGCCAGGCCGTGATGAAAGCATCACCCTGGAAGGCTTCCGCGTCACCGTGCTCAGCGCCGACGGCCGCACGATACGACTGTTACGGGTAACACCGCCGGGGGATGACGACAATGACCACACCGATCACGGAGCAGACACCAACTGATCCCGCCCCGGCTGCCTGGCGCTCTGCGCCCTGGGTAATGGCCTGCCTGGCCATTGCCCTGCTCGTTGGCCAGCTATTCAATAGCGCCACCCCCTCCCAGCCGGTGCTTAACTGGTATCAAAGCAGTGGTCTGAAAGCCCTGGAGTGGGACAACTACCTTTCCTGGCTTCGCTTCAATAACCAAAGCGCCCTGTCCCAACAGCTGGAGCAAAACGCGGATATGGACGCCCATGTCTACGGCGCGGCCCTGTTCGCCGATGACTTCGTGGTGGACAGCAAACGCCGCGCCCGGGATTTCTGGTCCGCTGCAGAGATCGAACAATGGGACCGCCTGCGCAAAAAAATTCCCGCACAGGTAACCACCAGCAACCTGTATCGCTGGGGCCTGCCCGACAACTCACCGCGCCCGGCCCGCTTCTTTACCGCCCCCTTCACCGGCGCTTCGCTCTGGCTGACCCTGGCCAGCCTGCTGTTATTAGTGCCGCTGGCCCCCACCCTGGAACGGCGCCTCGGCCACGGCCGAGTATTCGCCCTGTGGATTCTCGGGTGCCTGCTCAGTGGTTTTGGTTACCTGTTGTTGGCGAGCCCGGGGCAGATTCCTTTCCACGGCGCCACCGCGCCCCTGCTGGTCTGGTTCGGCGCCTTCTTCGGCCTGCAGCGCGGTGCGCTATCGCTGCCGGTCTGGCATCCCAAACACAAACGTTGGCAGCGCCTGTCTGTATCGCCCTACACCCTGCTGCCACTGCCCGTGGCGGCCCTCGCTGCCCTTGCCCTGTTCAGTAATCCACTGCTCGCCAACCTCAGCGCCGGCCTCGCGGCCTTTTTCGGCGGCCTGTTGCTGGTGCAGATCATGCGCCCACAACCCGTCGAGGCGGAACAGGAAAACCATAGCAGCCAGGACCCACAGCAACTGTCTTCGCTGACCCGGGGCTGGGACGCCCTGGGGCAACTGAACGGCGACGCCGCGAGTGCTGCCTTCGAGCAGGTCCTTGCCAAAGAACCTAACCATTTTGACGCCCTCACCGGCCTGTTCACAGCCCAGCAGATGAGCGGCGACACCACCACATTGAAACACGCCGCTGAGGCCTTATTTCGCCACCCCGCGCGTGCTTCTGGCGAGGCCCTCCAGATCAGCCAGCATTGGAAACAATACAATCAACGCAAGCGCGAACCACTCAGCACCGGAACCGGTTGCCAGCTTGTCCTCACCCTTACTCACGCCAGGGATTTTCAGCAGGCAGAAGCGCTGGCCAAACAACTCGACGAACACGATCATCGCAAGAATGCTATCAATACATTGCAACGGGCCCTGGAACAGGAAGGGCTTTCACATCGGGCCAAAGCGTTGACTCTCTGAGTCCTAACCAAGGAAAAAACATGAAAAGGAACCTTCCCGCTGTTGCTTTGCTGTCACTGACTCTGTCTGCCTGTATCAGCTCGGACATCCCCAAAAACAATTTGCCCAACCACTTTTACGAACCGGCACCGCCATTGGCCGATTCAGCTTACCAACACAGAATTATCAGCATTCGCTACCCTGCCGGGGTAGAGGAGGAACACAAAGCAGCCATTGCCGAACGTTTTGCGGACCATACGCCATACATGGCCCGCATGGCCGGAGCTCAAGAAGAAAAGATGGTTGCCAAGTTCAAGCGACAGCTGGACGTCAACCCAAAGGCCTTGCAACAAACCCTGGAGAAAACCAGTTTTTATGCTCTCTATCTCTACCAGGCCATGAACGATCAACTGGCAGAGAGCGGCGTAAAAATTGTGCTTGAGCCCACGATTCTGTCCATGAATGAAGAAGGGAAAGTATTCCAGAAACGGGCTTACCTACCCCTGCCCGCAGACGCCTGCCTGAATTTTATCAGTTATGTTGACCCGTATTTTCACCCCGGCACCTGGTCCGGCTTGCCCGCCACCTACGGAAAAGGCATTGCCCCTATTGTCAGCCTCCGCGTTGACCAACAAGCACTACCGGACAGCCAGGGGCTGTATGCGGCAACCACCCGATTAATGAACGGTACGCAAGTCATTCAATCCGATGCCATGGACTGTAATGGGGTCAGTGCTGACATCTTCTCATTACTGAACCGTGACCATCATTGGGATAAGACAACCAAAACACAATTCAGCGAACATGTTCCCCGTCAGTATCCGTACTTTATTCTCAAGATGGATAGCTTCGAGACATCATTTCCTGCCGCTGAATACTTGAGTGTCTTTGCACTGGACAGTCAAACGTTACTGGCGGACACCCAATCAGAAGAAACAGTAATCAGTGATGATCGTTATGCCGATTTTATTGCCCGCTTTGACACTGCCCTGGCAAATCGCTGGCGCCGAAAAAATCTGAGCAACAGTGACCAACAAGCCGTCCAGGATATCGAGTCTTTTCGCCTGGCGCTGGGGGATTTTGCTGTAGCAAAAAGCCAGGTTCACTTTGACCTCTATCTCGCAACTAACGACTTTTCCAATAACCAGACCGCCATCATTCAAGAAGCCAAAGTTCTTAGAAATGCCAACTTGATGACAGGCCTCAAGGTCATGAAGACCGCATTCATTACTGATCCGATCAAGATGCTTAGCGCCGCCCAGATGAGCGCCGATGACCTGACCTCAAGCCAGGCCAACCTCTACCTTCTGCGTGGCTACAAGGAAGTGGCCGCCGCCGCGGCACAGGTAACCATACCCGTCGACGTCACATTGGCGGGGAAGACAACCCGCCTTTCCGAAACCAGCATGGAAGCCCTAATCAACACACTGAAAGTGCAATACGACCACATCTATCACTAAGGTCCAGGCTTGGGTGACGATTAAATAGAAAGAAAAAAAGGGGGGGGGGTAGCCATAAAGTCTTACCCCCAGGCCACCCGGCACTCCGACACTTTCTGGCGTAAACGGGCATCGCGACAATGGCTTTCTACAAAGCGGAGATATTGCTCGGCCTTGCCTGCCAGCCCGAACTGTTCGGCCAGCACCTTGGCCAGTAACAGGTAGGCCTCTCCCAGGTCAGAAAAGTCCGGGTGTTTGTCGTGCAGATCCTTGAGCAGGGCAACCGCCAGTTTTGGCTCGCGTTCATGGATACCTTCCGCCAGCGCCAGCCTTTGCACCGGTGCACCCGGCAGCCATTGCGGGTCGCGTTTTCGCCGCCGGGTCACCAATGCCAGCGCATCACTCCAGGCCTGGGCGCGAATCAGCACATCCAGATAGGGCTCCACCAGGGCAGCCCGCTCTTGCTCTTTACCCAGCACCGCCAGCATCCGGTCGTGCTGGTGCCAATCCGCTACTGTGGCTTTCTTTGTCTTGATGACTTTCGTGGTGGTCAGCAACACCTTGTCGAACCGCCCGGCACACAACTGCGTGCGTTGGCGTCGCTCGGCCAACGGCTGGGTGACACGCCGCCCTCCCTGGTTCAGCCCCCACAGCCGACCATGACGGGCGGCGACATCTGCGCACAGGCCGGCCAATACCAGCCACCACCAGGCCAGCAGCAACCCGGCCAGGCCCTGCACCAGGGGCAAGGGCAACACATCCATGGCCACGCTAATCAACGCCACGACCAACACACCACCCAGCGATGCGAACCCGGCAGCCACGCCATAATCACGGGGGGCAGAGACAATGTAGGTGGCCGCCGCCGCATAGGCCCCAGGTTCAGCCCCTTGCACCAGCACCGCCAGCCACAGGGCCGGCACCAACAACATGCCAATCACCAGCACCATCAAGCCCGCCGGGACCGACACCGCAACCATCAGGAAGCCTGCCAGGGCGATAATCAACATTGCCGGTAGTGCCTGCCACAACGCGCTTTGCCAAACCTTGCTTTCACCCAGACAATCCCAGCCGGGCAAGGCTGCCTTGCGGCTTTTCCGGGGCCCGGCACGCAGTGCCATCAAGGCGGCGGAAAACGCAAAGGTCGGCAACCCTGCAAGCAAAGCCACCGGCACCATCATCCACAATGGCGGCACCAGCGCCGCCAGCACCGCCCAGATCGCCAACAGGGGCAGTAACGGCAAGGCAAACGGCAGCTGCAGATAATGGTCCAGTCGTTGCCACAAAGGGCCGACCTGATCCTGTCCCACCGGCACCAGATCGTGATTGCACAGCAAGCAACGGGCTTCCATACGGTGGTGCTCATCGCCATCCACACATTGCTGACACAGATGCAGCCCATCATGGGCGCAATACCACAGCGCCTCCGTTCCCGGATGGTACTTGCATGGGTGTTTCACTATGATGCCCCCAGACTTGTCGTTCCGGCTTGACCGGTTATTTTGCCTGCTACTTTATTCGTATTATTGCATCGACTCTAGTCCAAACCGCCAGGCGGCCCGCTCGCCAGCATGAAACGAGGAACCCCATGCGAGATCGTCTGTTGGCCTTGATTGCCGGCCTGCTTTTTCCCCTTGCCTTCGCTCCCTATGATCTCTGGCCGCTGCTGTTTGTCAGCATCGGCGCCGGCTACTGGTGCCAACAGCGAGCCGGTTCTGCCCGCGAAGCGCTGTTGCGAGGCTGGCTGTACGGGCTCGGCATGTTCGCTTTTGGCATTTCCTGGGTGCATGTGTCCATGCACGACTACGGCTTCATGCCTCTGTGGATGGCCATCCCGTTCACCGGTATCTTCGCTGCCTTTCTGGCCCTGTTTTACGGGCTCACTTTTTATGCCAGCTGGCAGCTGGGACGTTCGGCGCTGGCGTTTGCCGGCAGCTGGCTACTGCTGGACTGGGTGCGCGGCGTTTTCCTCACCGGCTTCCCCTGGCTGTATGCGGGCTATGCCCTGATCGATACGCCCTTTGCTCCGCTGGCCCCCATCGGCGGGGTCTGGCTGCTCACGCTCACCACCGTGCTGGTCAGTGCCAGCCTGGTTCGCCCGGCAAGCAGCCGGCGAGCATGGCACGCTGGCCTGGCCGCAGCCTGCGCCCTGCTGGTGCTCACCGCCGTCGCTCACACGCTCACGTTCACCCAAACCAGCGGCCCGGCCCAGAAAGTCGCGCTGGTGCAGGGCAACATTCCCCAGGACATCAAATGGCAGCTGTCCATGCGTGAGCGAACCCAGCAGATCTATCAGGATCTGACTCAAAATATTCCTGCCGATACCCTGGTGATCTGGCCGGAATCCGCCCTCACTGATTTCTACCAAAATGTGTCTGACTTTGTGGAACAGGAAGGCCAGCAAATCGCTGAACGTAACGGCGGCTTCATCACCGGGGTGCCCTGGCGCACGGTCAGCAACAGCGGGGTGACCTACCACAACAGCATTGCCTCGATTCCTTTGCAGCCGGGCGATGGCAACCCGCGGGTCTACCACAAACAAAAGCTGGTCCCGTTCGGTGAATACGTTCCCATGCAGTCATTGATCCGTGGGCTGATCCCCTTCTTTGATTTGCCCATGTCCGGCTTTACCCCCGGCAGCCCCACGCAGCCGAACCTGACCGCCCTGGGCCACACCGTGGCGCCATTCATCTGCTACGAAATTCTCTACCCGGAACAGGTAGCCACCCGCAGTCACGACGCCGATGTGCTGCTGACCATCAGTAACGATGCCTGGTTTGGCACCTCCGCCGGCCCGCTGCAACACTTCCAGATGGCCCGCATGCGTGCCGCAGAAACCGGGCGGTGGCTGCTACGGGGCACCAACAACGGCGTCACCGCGGTGATTGATCATCACGGCCAGGTGATTGATGCCCTGCCCCAATTCACCCGCGACGTGCTCTACAGCGAATACCATCCACGCACCGGTATCACCCCGTTCATGGCCACCGGTGTGTGGCCCTGGCTGCTGTTATCGGCGCTGCTGATCGGGCTGGGGGGCATGCTCAGGAACAAGTGAAACCCGATATATTTCTTTTTGATATAAGCTTATATCAAATTTGACATTCCTTTGCCGGGCGCCTATAACTGTGGTCAGAATATATCCACGGAGGCGCCATGCCCTGCCCCCAGATACAGGCTTTTTTTGACCCTGACACCAACACGGTGAGCTACATCGTGGTCGACCCGGCATCGCGCCACTGCGCGATCATCGACCCGGTACTGGACTACGCTCCCGAATCCGGCCAAACCCGCCACTGCAGCGCACAACGCATCGTCGACGCCGTTCGTGATCAGCAACTGACTGTGGACTGGCTGCTGGAAACTCACGTGCATGCGGACCACCTGTCCGCCGCGCCGTGGCTTCAGCAACAACTTGGCGGCAAACTGGCCATTGGCGAACACATCCGTACCGTTCAGGACACTTTCGGCACCGTCTTTAACGCCGGCAGCGATTTTGCCCGCGATGGCAGCCAGTTCGACCACCTTTTCCGTGACGGTGAGACCTACCGGATCGGCCAGCTTGATGCCCGGGCGATCCACACCCCCGGCCATACTCCGGCTTGCATGAGCCACCTGATCGGTGACGCCCTCTTTGTTGGCGACACCCTGTTCATGCCCGATTACGGCACCGCCCGCTGTGACTTTCCCGGCGGAGATGCACGCACACTCTATCGTTCAATCCAGACACTGATGGCCTTGCCGGATGAGACACGGGTGTTTCTCTGCCACGACTACTTGCCCGAAGGGCGCCAGGATTTCCAGTGGGAAACCACCATCGGCGCGCAACGCCAGCACAATATCCATGTCCATGCAGGCATCAGCGAAACGGCGTTTGTCACCTTACGGGAACAGCGTGATGCCACCCTGAGCCTGCCCCGGCTGATTCTGCCGTCGGTGCAGGTCAACATGCGCGCCGGCCACCTGCCTGCGGCTGAAGACAATGGCGTGCAATATCTGAAAATTCCGCTCAATACCTTCGCAACCCAGCCCACAACGGATGAGGACAGAGGCACAAGTGCGTAAGCTAACGCATCACACACCCAATCCGAAAAAGGCTGAATCATGACCGAATTCAACAAGATCAATGATGACCTGTCCGTATCTGCGCAACTGCTGCCCGAAGACATGCCTGCCGTTGCCGCCGCCGGTTTCAAGATGGTGCTCAACAACCGCCCGGACGGGGAAGCCGCCGACCAGCCCAGCAGCAACGAAATGGCCGTGGCCGCTGAAGCCGCCGGGCTCGCCTACGCCCATCAACCGGTGGTCGGCGCCAACATTGCCGAAACCGATATCGACGGCTTTGACGCCATCGTTTCCCTGGCCGAAACGCCGGTTTTGGCCTTCTGCCGCACCGGCACACGCAGCACCACCCTGTGGGCACTGACCCAGGCCACCGAACAAGACACTGGCAGCATTCTCGCTACCGCCGAACAAGCCGGATACGACCTGAGCAAGCTGGCCGATCGCCTCAACCAACGCCGGGAGCAATAACCATGCCGCGAGCCCTCCAATTTCTACACTGGTTACCCGCCAGCGACTGGTTGGCTCGCTACAACAAAGAGGAAGCTACCGGTGATGGCATCGCTGCCATTATCGTCACCCTGTTACTGGTTCCCCAGGGGCTTGCCTACGCGCTGCTGGCCGGCATGCCCCCGGAAACCGGGCTCTACGCCAGCATCCTGCCACTGATTATTTACGGCCTGTTTGGCACCAGTCGCGCCCTCTCCGTGGGGCCCGCCGCGCTGACCTCATTAATGACCGCCTCTGCCGCTGGCGCCATTGCCGGCGGCGATCCTCAGCGTTTCATCCAGGCCGCCATCGCCATGGCACTCTTGTCCGGGGCCATTCTGCTCGTAATGGCCGCCCTGCGCATGGGCTGGCTCACCAACCTTCTCAGCCACCCGGTGATCCTGGGGTTCGTTAGCGGCTGCGCCATCATCATTGCCGCCAGCCAGCTCAGCCATTTACTTGGCATCGAAGCCCATGGCGAGAACATCCTCACCATGGGCCGCAGCCTGCTGGGCAGCATTGAAGCGACCCACTGGATCACCGTGGCAATAGGCGCCCTCGCCATTGCCTGCCTGATCATTCCGAAAAAAATGGCTGGCCCACTCAAACGCTCCGCCCTGCCCGGCTGGCTCAGCGCCTTTCTCGGCAAATCCGGCCCGGTGCTTGCCGTACTGGTAACGGCTCTGGTGAATATCGGCCTGGGGCTGGATCAGCAAGGTCTTGCCGTAGTCGGCGCCATTCCCGACGGGCTGCCACACCCCGCGTGGCCAGGCCTGCAAACAGGCGAATGGCATCAGGTGCTGGTCCCGGCCCTGCTGTTGGCACTGATCGGATTCGTTGAGTCCATTTCCCTGGCCCAGGCGCTGGCCGCCAAACGCCGCGAACGTATCAACGCCAACCGTGAATTACTGGGGCTTGGTCTGGCCAATGTGGCCAGCGGCCTGTCCGGCAGCTTTGCTGTCACCGGCAGTTTTTCTCGCACCACCGTCAGTTTCGAAGCCGGCGCGCGCACCCCCATGACCGGCTTGCTCGCCGGGCTGGCCATGGGCGTCGTGGCCCTGTGGTTTACCGGCCTGTTCACCCGCGTTCCCCAGGCGGCCCTCGGCGCCATTATTGTCATGGGCGTACTCTCACTGATTGAATTACGAGAGCTGAAAAACCTGTGGCACTCCAGCCGCCCGGACAGCCTGGCCATGGCCGCTACCCTGGCCGGTGTGCTGTTAGTGAATGTGCAAACCGGCCTGCTGTTCGGGGTCGTACTGTCACTGGTTCTGTTTCTGTGGCGTGCCAGCCAGCCCCATGTGGCCGAAGTCGGTCTGGTCCCCGGCACCCACCATTTCCGCAACATAGACCGCCACGACGTTGTCGTGGAAAGCGCCGTGTTGTCTATTCGCGTGGACGAGTCGCTGTGGTTTGGTAACGCCCGCCCCATGGAAGACCTGCTCTACGACCGGGCCATGGCCCGCCCCGAGGTGCGTCATCTGGTGTTGATGTGTTCCGCTATCAACCACCTTGATGCCAGCGCGGTGGAAAGCCTGGAAAGCCTTAACGAACGGCTGGACGCGGCCGGCGTCCAACTGCATCTGTCTGAAGTGAAAGGCCCAGTGATGGATCGTTTGAAAAAAAATCACTTGCTGAGCGTGCTGAGCGGCCAGGTATTTCTCAGCCACTATCAAGCGGTGGAAACACTCGGGAAAAGCACTCACGAGACGTGATGTGTGGGGCGCGTAGCGTGGGGCCTTTCACAAATAGCGAACGTGATACCAGACAAGCGCCAGCCACTCGTACCAGATCTCCGGCACCATGGATAACGCCCCCGCCGACGGCAGCCAGGCCTGGGTCGGCAAGCGTTTGCTCCAGGCAGCCTGAGCCAGTACTCCCTGGCTCTGGAAGCACAGCAGCGCCCGGGGCAGGTGGGAGCGGTCGCTAACCAGAATCACCTCATCCATCCCCCGCTCAGCCAACAACTCGCTGCTGTGGCAAGCATTTTCCCAGGTATTGCGACTACGGGTTTCCTTGATCACAGTCAGCCCCGGCCAACGGCGCAGGGCCTGCTCGGCCATCAGGTCCGCTTCGGTGGGCTCGTTATCGTGCATGGGAGTCTGGCTAATGCCACCACTGACCAGCAACGGCAAGCCGTGCTCGTTGGCCAACTCGGCCGCCAATTTTAGCCGCCGCAGCCCTCGGGTGGTCAGGGAGAACCGGCCATTTCGCTGGCGCCGGCCCGCCCCCAGCACTACCACCGCCTGCGGGGTAATCCCGGTAATCCGGCGCGGCAACGGCGGCAGAAAGCTGCGCACCACCGCCGGCAGGCTGGCCCCCACCAGCACCAGCAGCGTCAGGTAGGTCAGCACCATGGGCAAGCCCCCATCGCATCTACACCCGGCAGGTGCCTCCACCCGGGATATTTATCGCTGTGATTGCACATATGGACACCTGCGCATTGAGAAATCCGGGCTAAGCTCATGTATCCTATGTCCCCTTCACGACCGGGATGTTCCCCAAGGTCGCCCTGTTCCCGTTTGTTTTTATGGTCAAGAAAAGAGAGCCGATGGACGCACAGTATCGCCCCGATCAGATCGAAGCCCAAGCCCAGCAATACTGGGATGACAATCAGAGCTTCAAGGTCACCGAGGATGCCGGCAAGGAAAAATTCTATTGCCTGAGCATGTTCCCCTACCCTTCTGGCCGCCTGCACATGGGCCACGTGCGCAATTACAGCATCGGCGATGTGGTCAGCCGTTACCAGCGCATGCAGGGCAAGAACGTCCTGCAACCCATGGGCTGGGATGCCTTCGGCCTGCCGGCAGAAAACGCGGCGATCAAGAACAAGGTGGCCCCGGCCAAGTGGACCTTCGAGAACATCGACTACATGCGTGGGCAACTGCAGCGCCTGGGCTTCGGTTACGACTGGGACCGGGAACTGGCCACCTGTACCCCGGAATATTACCGCTGGGAACAGTGGTTCTTCACCAAATTGTACGAGAAGGGGCTGGTGTACCGGAAAATGTCCACAGTGAACTGGGACCCGGTAGACCAAACCGTATTGGCCAACGAGCAGGTCATTGATGGCCGTGGCTGGCGCTCCGGCGCACTGGTGGAACAAAAGGAAATCCCTCAGTGGTTTATCAAGATCACCGATTACGCCGATGAGCTGCTCAATGATCTGGATCAGCTGGATGGCTGGCCGGAACAGGTCAAGACCATGCAGCGCAACTGGATCGGGCGCTCCGAAGGGGTCGAGCTGGACTTCTCCATTGAAGGTGAAACGCCCCTGCGCGTTTACACCACTCGCCCCGACACACTCATGGGCGTGAGCTACGTGGCCGTGGCTGCCGGCCACCCGCTGGCGCAAAAAGCCGCAGCCGCCAACCACGAAGTCGCAGACTTCGTTAAAGAATGCCAGAACACCAAGACCGCCGAAGCCGACATGGCGACCATGGAAAAGAAGGGCATTTACACCGGCCTGACGGCCACTCACCCGATCAGCGGTGAAGCGGTGCCGGTATGGGTCGCCAACTTCGTGTTGATGGGCTACGGCACCGGTGCGGTCATGGCCGTGCCCGCCCACGACCAGCGCGACTTTGAATTTGCGCAGAAATACGGCCTGCCCATCACCCAGGTGATTGAACCCGCCAACGGTGAATCCATCGATCTGGCACAGCAAGCCTTCACCGAAAAAGGCACCCTGGTGAACTCCGGGGAATTCACCGGCAAATCCTCCGCCGAGGCCTTTGACGCCATCGCCAACTGGTTGAGCGAACGCTCTCTGGGCGAAAAGAAAGTGAACTATCGCCTGCGCGACTGGGGTGTCTCCCGTCAGCGTTACTGGGGCGCGCCCATTCCCATGGTGGAAACTGAAGACGGCACCCTGCACCCCACCCCGGAAGACCAGCTACCCGTGGTGCTGCCCACCGATGTGGAAATGGACGGCGTCAACAGCCCCATCAAGGCCGACCCGGAGTGGGCCAAGACCACCTTTAACGGCCAGCCCGCCCTGCGCGAAACTGACACCTTCGACACCTTCATGGAGTCCAGCTGGTACTACGCACGCTACTGCTCACCGCAGAGCGACAGTGCCATGCTGGACCCGGCCGCCACTGATTACTGGCTACCCGTGGACCAGTACATCGGCGGTATCGAGCACGCCATTCTGCACCTGCTCTACTCGCGCTTCTTTCACAAGCTGCTACGCGATACCGGACTGGTGAACTGCGACGAGCCGTTCAAGCAACTGCTGTGTCAGGGCATGGTGCTCAAAGACGGCGCCAAGATGTCCAAGTCCAAGGGCAACACCGTGGACCCGCAGCAAATGATCGAAGAATACGGCGCCGACACCGTGCGCCTGTTCATGATGTTTGCCGCGCCGCCGGAGCAATCGCTGGAATGGAACGACGCTGGCGTGGAAGGCGCTTTCCGCTTTATCAAGCGCCTGTGGCGTCTGGTGGCCGAACATGTGGAAGCCGGTAATGCCGGCACACTGGACGTAAACGCACTGGACGACGCAGGCAAGGCGTTGCGCCGCAAGACCCACGAAACCATTCAGAAAGTCAGCGACGACTACGGCCGCCGCAGCACCTTCAACACCGCCATTGCCGCGGTGATGGAATTGATCAATGAGGTCAGCAAATTCGACGCTAACAGTGATAACGGCGCTGCAGTAAAACACGAAGCGCTGGAAGCGGCCGTGCTGTTGCTGGCCCCCATCATCCCCCATGCAGGCCACAGCCTGTGGCAGGCCCTGGGTCATGAAGAGGCAGTGATTGATGCCCGCTGGCCCAGCGTGGATGAAAGCGCGCTGGTGAAAGACAGCATCGAGCTGGTGGTACAGGTGAATGGCAAGGTCCGCGCCAAGCTGAACGTGCCCGCCAACGCCGACAAGGAAGCCGTGGAAGCGCTCGCCATGGACGAGCCCAACGTGCAGAAATTCATTGAGGGCAACACCGTGCGCAAAGTGATCGTGGTACCGGGTAAACTGGTCAACATCGTCGCCAACTGAACGCACTGCAACGCAGCGGAACCGTAGGGCGGAAATGGTCGCAGGCCATCTCCGCCAGCCCGCCCGACAACCGAGAGAGCACGCGTACCATGAGGGTTACCGTTAACGCCATTACCACCTTGCTTCTCACCCTGCTGATCACGGCCTGCGGCTGGCAGCTACGTGGCACCACCAGTGTTCCCACCATGGAAAGCCTGACGCTGATTGGTGCCAGCACAGAACTGAAATACAGCCTGGAAGACGAACTGGAGAACCAGGGCGTACTGGTGCACAACGAATCCCCCTACGAGCTGATTATTGAAGACGAGGAGTGGATGCGCCGCACCTCCGCCGTGGACAATCAGGGCCGCCAGGCAGAAATCGAATTGCGCTACACCCTCTACTGGCATCTGCGTGATGTAAAAACCGGTGCCCTGCTGACCACACCCAAACGCATGATGGCGCTGCGCAGCCTGCCCTGGTACCCGGAAAACGCCACCGCCTCCTCGGATGAAGAGCAACTGGTGCGCGATGACTTGTACGAAGACATGACCTTCCGGCTGATCAACCAGATCGCCGTGGCGTCCAAGGGGTGGGAGACCTACTGATGCGCCTGCGCCCCGAGCAGCTCGGCAAGCACCTGTCCGCGACGCTGTTGCCGGTGTATCTGGTCGCCGGCGATGAGCCGTTACAGCAGGGAGAGCTGCTCGACGACTTGCGCCGGGCAGCCCGTGACCAGGGTTTTGACGAACGCCAGCGTTTTTCCAGTGACACCGGCATCGACTGGAATGCCCTGCTCAACGAATCGCAGAGCATGAGCCTGTTCGGCGGCCGCCGCATTCTCGAGCTGGTGCTCAACGATAAACGCCCGGACAAGACCGGCAGCCAGATTCTTCGCGATGTGCTCGCCGGCCTGAAAGGCGGAGCCAGTAGTGACACCCTGTTATTGATTCGCTGCTCGCGACTGGATCGCCGCAAGGACTGGAATAGTGCCTGGGTCAAAGCCGTGGATGAAATGGGCGCAGTGATCGAAGTCTGGCCTGTGGAAGGCAAGGGGCTGCGCAACTGGCTACAGGAACGCCTGACCAGCCGTGGCCTTCGCGCCAACGAAGATGCTCTGGCCCTGCTGATTGAGCGCAGTGAAGGCAACCTGTTGGCCGCCGCCCAGGAAGTGGACAAACTAGCCTTGCTGGTGGACGACGGCCAGGTCGGCCCGGAAGACGTACAACAGGCAGTGGGCGACTCCAGTCGCTACTCACCCTTCGACCTCACTGAGGCCACCGCGCAGGGCGACAGCCAGCGCGTCATGCATATTATCCAGACCCTGCGCGCCGAAGGGGTGGAGCCACCGGTGCTGCTGTGGGCCCTGAGCCGCGACATCCGCCTGCTCGATGGCATGCTCGGCGGCGGGCCGCCCCCGCGCCTGCCCCCGCAACGGGTGCGCGCCATGCAGAACCAGGCCCAACGCCTCAACCCACAGCAGCTGCGCATTGCCCAGGCCTGCGCCATCCGCGCCGACCAGTGTGTCAAAGGCATGGCCAAAGGCGACCCCTGGAAACACATCACCTCCCTGGCCCTGCGCCTGGCCGGCCACCCGCTACCGCGCAGCATGGAACGGTAAAAAAGACAGCTGCAAGCGACAAGCTTCAAGCTGCAACGCGAAGAAAGCCCTGTGCCTCATGAATCCCCACAGGACTCCGCGCTGCCAGGCCGAATGCCTATCTGCAGGCGTTCCTCTTGAGGGACGAACCGAGCGTAGCGAGGCAAGAAAGCCAAAATCTATCCGCCGTTCTTTCTGAAACCTGTCGAGTTCTGAGATTCCTGATTGCCCTGCGGGCGATTTCCGCGCAAGCGCGGTTCGCACCTCAAGAGGCACTATTCGCTTCGCTCACCCTTCGGGCCGCACGGAACTACGTGCGTTACTCCGCTACGCTCCGTTCCGACAGCGGCTTCGTAGAAATGCCGAGGTCTTGAGAACTTTCTAACCTTTCTCTATCCAACGAGCGTAGCTCGTAGGATTGGCACAAATTGCCACCCACCAATGGCAACATTCTGCTAGCCTGTTCGTCTTCTTTTTTGTCGGGCCAGAACAACAATGAGCGAACCACGGGACACGTCATCCATCAGCTTTACCGCCCTCTACACCGGGCATGTCTGGGCGAAGGACGGGCTCTCAGCCCCTTTCTTCCGCACTCGCGGTGGCGCTTTCCTGTATGGCGCCCTGGCCCCGTTCGAATATGTGGGCCGGAAGATTGCCGGCGGCAACATTCGCACCTTTCTGCTGCAGCGCCACCTGCTGATTGACCATCGTCTGCATCAACTGATCGACGATGGCGTCACCCAGGTCGTTGAGATTGCCTGCGGCCTGTCCCCCCGTGGCCACCGTTTCTGCCAGCAATACCCACAACTGACCTACATCGAAACCGACCTGCCAGACATGGCCCGGCGCAAGCAGCAACTGCTCACCGAACACCATGTTCTCAGCGAACGTCACAAGGTCATGCCAATCAATATTTTTGCGGACGACGGCGACCTGAGCCTGACCCACGTGCTCGGGCAGCTGGACAGCAGCAAGCCGGTGGTCGTGATCACCGAGGGGCTGGTGAATTATTTTCCGTTAGCCGTGATTTCCGAGTTCTGGCGCAAACTGGCCACGGCCCTGCAACGCTTCCCGCAAGGCACTTACCTGACCGACAATTACCCGCTTTACCATGGCATGCCATTCTACCACACCCTCAAAAATCTGGGGCGTCTGCTCGGCGCCATATCGCGCAGCCAGGTGGGTTTTCATTTTCATTCCGATGAGCAAACCGTCAGCCACTTCCTGCAGCTGGGCTTCGACGATCTCACCGTACACAACCCCGCTGATTTCTATACCCAGCTTCCCATCCCGCAAACCCGGGGCAATCCCATGGTGCGGATTCTGGAAGGCGTCGTATCGGCTTGAAGCACAAAGCGCTTCCATAAAAAAACCGGCGCAAATGCCGGTTTTTTTATGGGTGCAGCTTACGTTTTAAGAACTACCCATAGATACGCCGCACTTTTTCATCCTTGTCCCGACGCAAAAAATATTCACCCTGCTTCAGTAACTGGGTAAACCGCTCCGCCGCCTGAATGTTTCCGTGTTTGAACAGGCAACGCAGGTAACCCTCGCCGTCGTAATCAAACACCAGCAACTCCAACGTCAGCTCCGGGCTGTCCATATACAGGGTACAATCACGGGCGTGATCCGCCAGGGAAAAACCCGGCTCGTCCAGTTTCAACAGACAACCAAAGAAATTGATATCCACGACAGTCACTGGCTTATTGAAACGAAAGCGGTCACCCACCCGGGATTCGCTGATGACATGCCCGTGGTTGTTACAGGGTACCAGGCGTTCAGCCCGGCGGCGCTCGATCTGGCCGTATTCCCCTTTGCTGAAACGGCGGATACCCTCCACGTTTTCCAGGGTTTCACCGCGCAGGAAAGTCGAAAACAGGTCGAGAGACACTTCACGTTTCTCCAGCTGCGGCAGGTGATCTGCCCCCTTGATCAAGGTGAACTGGGCATTGGGACAATTTTCCGCAAAGGAGGCATTTTCCCAGGGCAGGGTAAAACTGTCGAACTCACCGGTGGTAACCAGGGTGTCGCATTCCGGGTAGCCAAGCAGCCCCTCCACCGACAGCAAACGCCGACCGTTGATTTTGTAACGCTCGCACTCATTATCCGACAAGCGCTTCATCTGGCGGTAGAACAACTTGCGGGCCGTGGGGCTGATACCGGTGTCGTCCATGCGGTCGTAGTTGACCAGATACAGCACCACCGCCTGGCTGAACTCATCCATGCGCCCCTGCTCCAGAACCCGTACGGATTCTTCCACCAACATTCGCCAGCTCTTGCGCGGGCGGGTCACGATCCCCGCCACAATCAGCTTGTCGGTGGCTTGCGGGTATTTGTAGGCAAAAGTGCTGGCAATCGCCGAGCCCAGCGACAACCCCATCAGATGGACCTTTTTCAGACCGGATTGCAGGCTGAACTCATAGAGTAGATCGGCCAGATCCTCCATACTCAAATCCGGCGCGATCTGGGTGTTGTTACCCAGCGACGGCAAGTCCACCAGAATGACGGGAAAGTCTTCGTAAATGCGTTCTACGCAATACTTGTAGGAAGTGAAGTTCTGGAAGGCCCCGCCTACCACCAACAATGGCGGCTTATGTGCGTTGGCAGGACTGGAAAATGCCAGGTAATCGATGCGCCACTTGCCGACCCACAGCTGGATAGCATCGGCCTTGATCGCAGAACGGGTATATTCCTGATACTGAAAGCCCATAGTGATTGGCTCCATTTGGCCCACGTTGTTCTTGTTTTATGTAGCGCCTGTACCCTGCGCCGATCTTTCTTTTTACTTATGACAATATTGTTTTTGCCATCAACTGCACTACACCTAATGGCACAAACGTACCAATGAAATCAGCCATTTAACGGCATTTGTGTAGCAAAGGATTTCAATTCTTCACCATTTGTGAGCAAGCGTAAAGCACCAGTTATCGCTATAATGCCGCCTTTCGCGGGCGGAAAAATCAGTCCAGGCTGGCCGCTGATCCAGCCGATGAAGCCAGCGGCCCCTGATCACCGGATTTCCCCTACCTGCCCGGCGGGGTTATGCCGCACAATGGCCAGGCAACGCTTCACCGCTCGCAAGACACCAACAGATCGAACGCAGAGAACTGAACGCAGACAATTATGGATATCCAGCAATACATGCAACGCCTGGGTGAGCAGGCCCGCCAGGCTTCCCGAGCCATGGCCCGCGCCAACTCCGGCGACAAAGACAAGGCACTGGCTGCCATCGCCAACGCCCTGCGCAACCACCGCGACGCCATTTTGCGCGCCAACGAAAAAGACCTGGAGGCCGGCCGCAGCAATGGCCTGGAAGCCGCCCTGCTGGACCGTCTGGCACTGACACCCGAACGTTTCGACGGGATGGTAGAAGGCCTGGAGCAAATTATTGGTCTGGCTGACCCGATCGGTGTGATCACCGACCTGGCCTACCGCCCATCAGGCATCCAGGTCGGCAAAATGCGTGTACCACTGGGTGTCATCGGCATTATTTACGAATCACGCCCGAACGTGACCATCGATGCCGCCGCCCTGTGCCTGAAATCCGGTAACGCGGCCATCCTGCGTGGCGGTTCCGAGGCCATCAACGCCAACCAGGCCATCGCTGAATGCATCCGCGAAGGGCTGCGTGCCGCCGGCCTGCCGGAAGCAGCCGTCCAGGTGGTGGAAACCACCGACCGCGCGGCCGTTGGCGAGCTGATCACCCACCCCGAATACGTGGACGTGATCGTGCCCCGTGGCGGCAAGGGCCTGATCGAGCGCATCAGTAACGACGCCCGGGTACCGGTCATCAAGCACCTGGATGGCAACTGCCACACGTACATTGATGAGCAGGCCGATATCGCCAAGGCGATCAACGTGGCGTTTAACGCCAAGACCCAGCGATACGGCACCTGCAACACCACCGAAACCCTGTTGGTGGCCAATGCCATCGCCCAGCAGGTACTGCCAGAGCTGGCCGCTCAATACCAGCAGGCGGGCGTAGAGCTGCGCGGCTGTGAGCAAACTCGCCATCTTCTGGAGGGAATGGGCGTGTCCGACATACAGTCAGCCTCAGAAGCTGACTGGGAAGAGGAATACCTGGCACCGGTACTGGCGGTGAAAATCGTCAAGGATATCGATGAAGCCATCGAACACATCAACCGCTACAGCTCGGGCCACACCGAAGCCATCATCACCGAGAACTACACCCTGGCCCGCCGCTTCCTTACCGAAGTGGATTCCAGCTCGGTCATGGTCAATGCCTCCACCCGCTTCGCCGACGGTTTCGAATACGGCCTGGGTGCGGAAATCGGTATCTCCACCGACAAGATCCATGCCCGCGGCCCGGTAGGCCTGGAAGGGTTGACCAGCCAGAAGTGGGTGGTATTGGGTGATGGGCATATACGGCAGTAACGCTGACACGCTCCACGCACCACGCTGGCACGCGGAGCCCCTGGCCAGCGTGTTGCGTGTAGCGTGATGCGTGCCAGCGTTCCCTTAGTCCTCTTCGGCGGCACCTTTGATCCGGTTCACCGGGCACATATCAGTGCCGCCCGAGCCGTGTCCAGAGTGCTCGATGGCGCCCCGGTGCACCTGCTTCCCAATGCAGTGCCGCCGCACCGGCCGCAACCGCTGGCCAGCGGCGAGCAGCGCCTGCGCATGCTGGAGCTGGCCTGTGCCGAGCACCCGCACCTGCACCCGGATGGCTGGGAACTGGCCCAATCAGGCCCCAGCTACAGCCTGGCCACCCTGCAGCATTTTCGCCAACAACACCCCCAGCGGCCGCTGGTCTTCATGATTGGCGCCGACAGTTTTGCCAGCCTGCACCAGTGGCACCAGTGGCGCGACTACACCACCTTATGCCACTTGGCCGTGGTGCCACGCCCGGACAGCCCGCTGGCTGACGATGCCGTACTCAGCGCCTTCCCGGAAACCGACGCCGCGGGTCTGACGCAACAAGCCAGTGGTTTGCGGCTGATGCTCAAACGCCCCTTTCTGGACGTGTCTGCCACCGCCATCCGTCAGGCCCTGGCGGAAAAAGGGCGCTGCCCGGCACTGGATGACACCGTGATTACCCATATTCATCGCCACGACCTGTATAATGTGGCGAAACTCACTCCCTTTAACGAATCATGAGGCCCCATGAGCGCTGACACTCCGCTACTGCAACTGGTCATCGACGCCCTGGAAGAAGTCAAAGCCCAAAACATCACTCCGCTGGATGTGCGTGAAATTACCAGTGTCGCGGACAATATGGTTATTGCCAGTGGCACCTCCAACCGCCATGTGAAAGCGCTGGCCGACAGCGTCGCCGATGCCGCCAAGACCGCTGGCTACCCGCCCATTGGCACCGAAGGGGAAAACACCGGCGAGTGGATTCTCGTGGACCTGGGTGATGTCATCGTTCACCTGATGCTGCCCGCTACCCGAGAGTTCTACGACCTGGAACGGCTGTGGAAAAACCCCCAGCACCACCCGGACCGCGACCAACAGCAAGATCACTGATCCATGCGCATTGTTCTGCTGGCCGTCGGCACCCGCATGCCAGCCTGGGTGACCGAGGGCTTCAGCGAATACCAAAAGCGCATGCCCCCGGACATGCGCATGGTGCTGGAGGAAATCCCTATGCCCAAACGCGGCAAGGGAGACAGCGCAAACCAAATTCGCACAGAAGCCGATGCCCTGCGCAAACGTCTGGATAAATACCCAAGCGCTAAAACCGTGGCACTGGAAGTCAATGGCCGCGCGCTGGACACTCACGCCCTCAGCCGTAAACTGGGCGAGCTAAAAGACGTGGGGCAGGATCTGATACTGCTGGTAGGCGGGCCCGATGGCCTGTGCCCGCAACTATCGGCCAGCGCCCAGGAACGCTGGAGCCTCTCGAACCTGACGTTGCCCCACCCGCTGGTTCGAGTATTGCTGGCCGAGCAGCTTTACCGGGGCTGGACGCTACTGACCGGGCACCCCTATCATCGCTGATCGTTATCGCCTCACACAGACGCCAACATGCGCCGACCATTAACGCTGAAAGACCATCACCACGAGCAGCGCATTTTCAGCGTGCGTCTCGTCGTGGGCGTTATTCTGGTGCTACTACTCACCAGCGTACTGGTCGGTCGCATGATCTGGCTGCAAGTCATCGAGCACAACCGCTACACGACCCTCAGTGACAACAACCGGGTGCAAACCCAGGCGGTCGCCCCACCCCGTGGGCTGATTACCGACCGCCACGGCGAAATCCTTGCAGATAACCGCCCTGACTTTTCCCTGGAAGTGATCATTGAACAGGCTGGCGATCTCGACCAGCTGCTGCTGGAACTGGGCAAACTGATCGAACTGGATGAAGGAGACCGAGAGCGTTTTGAAAAACGCCGTCGCACCGCTCGTCGTCCCTGGGAGCCGGTCCCCCTGCGCGGCCGGCTCACGGAAGAGGAAATCGCTCGCCTGGTAGTCAACCAGCATCGGCTGGCCGGGATCCGCATTTCCGCCGACCCGATTCGCCACTATCCCCACGGCATTCTGTTTTCCCACGTGCTGGGTTACGTCAACCGGATCAATGTGCAGGATCTGGACGCCATGACCCTGGATCAACAGCGCAACTACGCGGGCACGCATTTCTACGGACGCAGCGGCATCGAGCGTTTTTATGAAGACACCCTGCACGGTGAAGTCGGCTATCGGCAGGTGGAAACCAATGCCCGCGGACGGATTCTGCGCGTGCTGGAAGAACAGGCTCCCGTGCCAGGCCAACCACTGCGCCTGCGCCTGTCCATGCGGGTGCAGCAGGCCGCTTACGATGCCCTCGGCGAGCGCCGCGGCGCCGTCGTGGCCATTGATCCCCGTGATGGCAGCGTGCTGGCGTTCGTCAGCCGCCCGGGTTTCAACCCCAACCTGTTCGTCACCGGGATTTCCTACAAAGATTACTCCGCCTACCGCAACGATCACGACAATCCGTTGTTCAACCGGGCCTTGCAGGGCCGCTATCCGCCGGGCTCCACCATCAAGCCCATGTACGGGCTCGCCGGGCTGGATGCTGGAGTCACCAACTGGGAACGCACCATTTTCGACCCCGGCTACTATCAACTGGAAAACGATCCACACCGCTACCGGGACTGGAAGCGCTGGGGCCATGGCCGAGTCGATTTACGCGACGCCGTGGTGCAATCCTGCGACACCTACTTCTACGACATGGGCTTTAAACTGGGCATTGAGCGCATGCACCGCTACATGAACCAGTTTTCCCTGGGCCAACCCACCGGTATCGATTTGTACAACGAATCCAGTGGCATCATGCCGTCCAAGCAATGGAAAAAGGCCGCCCGCGGTCGCCCCTGGTTCCATGGCGACACCATCAACGCCAGCATCGGCCAGGGATTTGTCCTTGCCACACCGCTGCAACTGGCCAACGCTACAGCCATCATGGCCAGCCACGGTAAACAGATCATTCCTACCCTGGCAGGCGAACGCCAGCCGGTGGAGCGAACCGACATCGTTCTGAATGATCAGGACAATTGGGAAAAAATGACCGAAGCCATGGTCGGTGTCACCGAGCTCGGCGGTACCGCACGGGCCATGGCCTCAGGGGCAAAATACGAGATTGCTGCAAAATCCGGCACCGCCCAGGTTTTTTCGGTGGGCCAGGACGAAACCTATAACGAGGACGAGCTGGCAGAACGCCTGCTGGACCACGCCCTGCTGGTCTCCTTTGCGCCCGCGGAAAAACCGGCCATTGCCGTGGCCGTGCTGGTAGAAAACGGCCGCCATGGCGGTTCTACCGCCGGGCCCGTAGCCCGCCAGGTCATGGACGCCTGGCTGCTAGATCAACAGGGCGAGCTGAATGTACCGCCGGTTTTCGCCAACACACCAGTCACCCCACCGTCCAATGCTCCCGCCGACGGTGCGGATAACGAGGACCGCCCATGAGCCAGCGCGAATTTATCCGCCAGATGCCTGGCCAGACCGGCGCCTCGCTATCCCCCGGGCTGGCGTTACGTTTGCACCTGGACCCACCGCTACTGGTGGGCCTGTTGCTGCTTATGTTCGGCGGTCTCAGCGTTCTTTACAGCGCCGGCGGCGAAAGCATGGATCTGGTGGTGCGCCAGTGCATCCGTTTTGGTGCCGGCCTTACCGTGCTATTTCTATTGGCTCAGATTCCACCCCGCAGTTATCGTTTCTGGGCACCGGTGATTTATTCCATCGGCTTGGTATTGCTGGTGTTGGTGCTGGTCATCGGTACAGAAGCGAAAGGGGCGCAACGCTGGCTGTCCATCCCCGGGGCAGGACGCTTTCAACCGGCAGAGGTGATGAAACTGGCGGTACCCGCCATGGTGGCCTGGTATTTCAGCGAACGCACCCTGCCGCCCAAGCTCACGGATGTAATCGCCGCCCTGCTATTGCTCGGGGTGCCTGCCATGCTGATCGGCTTGCAGCCAGACCTGGGCACCGCCATTCTCATCGCGGCCAGCGGGCTGGTAGTACTGTTCATGGCCGGGCTCTCCTGGCGGCTGATCGCCGTGGCGGTCATCATTGTGGTTACCGCCGCACCGTTGATGTATTTCTTCGTGATGCACGATTACCAGCGCAACCGGGTCGACACCTTCCTCAATCCAGAAGCCGATCCCCGTGGCACCGGCTGGAACATCATCCAGTCGAAAACCGCCATCGGCTCCGGCGGTGTCAACGGCAAGGGCTGGCTCGACGGCACCCAGTCGCGGCTGGATTTCCTGCCGGAATCGTCCACCGATTTCATTCTCGCGGTACTCAGTGAGGAATTCGGCCTGGTGGGTGTCGTCATTTTATTGATGATGTACTTGGTGATCGTCGGCCGCGGCTTCTTTATCAGCTGGCAGGCCCAGGACACCTTCGCCCGACTCCTTGCCGCCAGCCTGGTGATGACATTTTTTATTTATGTTTTCGTGAACATTGGGATGGTGTCAGGACTCTTACCTGTCGTAGGGGTGCCTTTGCCCTTGATCAGCTATGGCGGCACGTCGGTCGTAACACTGCTGGCCAGTTTCGGCATGTTGATGTCGATTCACACCCATCGACGGCTGATGAGTTACTGAACGCGTGGCGAGAAAACCCGTTGTTGCGGGCACCTCACCGCAACAACGCGGTCCATGGAAATAATGAAAACAGGAGATACCCCTTTGCGTCGTTTCTATCCGTGCATTCCCGGCATTGTTTGCTCCGGCACTTTTTACTCAACCCTTGTGGCCGCTGCTCTGACCTTCACCGCCCTGCCGGCCCAGGCCGAACACACCTGCCCGGAAAACAACGATTACCTGCAACGTAAACCGGCCCAGACCCTGATTCGCGAACTGGTTGCGCAAGGGCAAGATGAGACGCGAGTGCGAGAAGTGCTAGGCAGCGCAGAATGTCAGCCCAAGATTCTCGAATCCATTGCCCGTCCGGCGGAGCACACCCATACCTGGGCCACCTATCAGAAAATTTTCCTGCAGGAGAGCCGGGTGCAGAAAGGCGTGGAATTTGCCCATACCCACGCCGACACCCTGACCCGTGCAGAACAGGCCTACGGCATCCCCCGGGAAATCATTCTCGCCATCATTGGTGTGGAAACCCGCTACGGGGATTACATGGGCACCTACCGAGCGGTTGATGCCCTGACCACCCTGGGCTACGACTACCCGCCCCGGGGCAGCTTCTTCCGCAAGCAGCTCAAAGCCTTGTTCGAACTGGAACATAACGCCCACATCGATGCCAAAACCATCACCGGCTCCTACGCCGGCGCCATGGGCTACGGCCAGTTCATCCCTACCAGCTATCAAGCTTACGCGGTGGATTTCGACAACGACGGCGTGACCGATCTGGTCAACAACCCGGTGGATGCCATCGGATCCGTGGCCAACTATTTCAGCGAGCACAACTGGAAACCCGGGTTGCCCGTAGCCGCCAGAGCACACCTGGATGGCAACGGTTACGTGCCGCTGGCCAAAAAAGGGTACAAGCCATCCTTTACCCTGTCACAGGCCAACAACGCCGGGGTCTCCGCGCTCAGCTGCAACGATGATCGACTGGTCAGTGAATACTGCTTTGATCTGCCCGCCAGCACCCGGGTTGCCCTGCTTGACCTGGAAGGCACCGACGGCGCGGAATTCTGGCTGGCCACCGACAACTTTTATGTGATTACCCGCTACAACCACAGTCGCCTGTACGCCATGGCCGTGTTACAACTATCACGACAACTGGCTACCGCCCTGGAGGATAATCAATGAAACGTCTGGCTTGTGCCGTGATTACCTCAGCCTTCCTCGGCGCTTGTGCCACGGCACCCGGGCCCGCTGGCGACAGCGACACCCCTGCTGCCAATAATGGCGCACCGGGCTCGGATCGCTACAGTATCCACCAGGACACCGCGCCAGAAGAGCGTCGGGATATCTCCCGGCTGCCGGAGCCGGTACCCAAAAAAGAACCCCGCAGCCGCTACGGTAATCCGGAGTCCTACAGCGTGTGGGGCAAGACCTATCAGGTATTGCCCCAGGCGGACGGCTACGTGGCCGAAGGCAAGGCCTCCTGGTATGGCCAGAAATTCCATGGCCACCGCACCTCCAGTGGCGAGTCGTTCGATATGTACCAGTTCACCGCCGCCCACCGCAGCCTGCCCTTGCCCACCTATGCCCGGGTCACCAACCTGGATAACGGCAAAAGCCTGGTGGTGCGCGTCAACGATCGCGGCCCCTTCCACGAAGATCGCATCATTGATCTGTCCTGGGCCGCCGCTGTGCGCCTGGGCATCGAGCAGGCTGGCACCGGGCGGGTGCGGGTCGAAGCGATCAGTAGTCAGCAACAGCCAGACGGCCCCAGCAGCACCGTGCCAACCGCCGTGCGCGCCGCTGTGGACAGCCCTCCCCCTGCAGACACGAACAGCAACACCAGCACCCAAACAGACACTGCCGACAATAACGAGGCCAGCAAAGGCGGCAACCTGTTCCTGCAGGCCGGCGCTTTTTCGGACCAAACCAGCGCACAACGACTGCAGCAGGAGCTGATCAACCAACTGGGCGTAGACACCCGAATACAGCACTCGGGTGACCTTTTCCGGGTCTGGATCGGCCCCTACGAGAGTAACCAGCAGCGCCAGCAAGTACGCGAGACGGTGGCCAATGCCGGTTTTGACCGGCCCATGCCCGTCAGCCCCTGAAAACGCCCATATCAGCCGTTTCTCCGGTTAACAGACCTTCGCCAGTCCTCTAGAATGCAGCCATCAAGTAATGGCACAACGCATCTTTATGGTCTTTATGGAATTTTTTGCCTTTTTCGTGTCCAACTACCCCTTCGGGCTCTTTCCCGGGCGGCGCCACGACACGACCGGCGCATTACTGATTCCCTGAACCATCCAAGGACAACCAACAGGCAGGATACCCATGCGTCCCCAGTCTTTCCGCTTTACCGTTTTTGCTCTCTGTGCCTTGCTCGGCACCGCCCTTTCCCTGCAAGCCCAGGCACAAATGGTCCCCCGTGCGCCGCAGATCGAAGCCAAGGGGTACCTGCTGATGGATGCCGCCAGCGGCCAGATCATCGTCGAACACAATGCGGAACAGCGTCTGCCCCCGGCCAGCCTGACCAAAATGATGACCGCCTACATCGCGGAAGAAGAACTGCAGAAAGGCAACATTTCCGAAAAGGATATGGCACCAATCAGCGTTCAAGCCTGGCAGATGGGCGGCTCACGCATGTTTGTCCGTGAAGGCACCCGGGTCTCGGTGGGCGACCTGCTCCGCGGCATCATCATCCAGTCCGGTAACGATGCCAGTGTGGCCATGGCCGAGTACATTGCCGGCTCTGAAGATGCCTTCGCCGACCTGATGAACCAGCACGCCAATCGCCTGGGCATGGACAGCAGCCACTTCATGAATGCCACCGGCTGGCCGGCCGAAAACCATTTCACCACCGCCAAGGACATGGCGATCCTGGCCCGGGCCATCGTGCGTGACTTCCCTGATCACTACGACTTGTACGCCAAGAAGGAATTCACCTATAACGGCATCACCCAGCAGAACCGCAACCTGCTGCTGTGGCGCGACCCGACCGTAGACGGCCTGAAAACCGGCCACACCGATGAAGCCGGTTACTGTCTGGTATCCTCCGCCAAGAAAGACAACATGCGGCTTATCGCCGTGGTCATGGGCACCGCCTCGGAAAGCGCCCGCGCCCGTGAATCCCAGAAACTGCTGACCTACGGCTTCCGTTTCTTCGAAACCTACAAGGCATACAGCGCCGGTGACGTGCTCGACACCGTGGATGTGTGGATGGGCAAACAGGACCAGCTTCGTTTGGGCCTGGCGGAAGACCTGGTACTGACCATACCCCGCGAAAGCCATGAAAACCTGAAAGCGGAAATCAGTGTCACCCCGCAACTGGAAGCCCCTATTCTGGAAGGCCAGCAGTACGGCACCCTGACCGTGCGCATGGACAACGATGTCCTGGTCAAGAAATCGCTGGTCGCACTGGAGCCCGTCGAGGAAGCCGGCCTTTTCACCAAACTCTGGCACCACCTGCTGCTGTTCTTCAAAGGCTTGTTCTGATCACAGGACGCTTGACCCCAGTAGTCTGACGGCAGAGAAAACCGTCGCAGCCTGAATGGTACATACCACCCGCGCTGCGCCGGTTTTGCATCTGGGCCTGGCAGGTGCGCTAAACTGGTGCCGTCACTGTTACGTCGAGCCCTCTCACATGCCTCAGGTTTATCTCAACGGCCGTTTCATGGCCCCCGAAGCCGCACAGATCTCCCCAATGGATCGGGGCTTCCTGTTTGCGGACGGAATTTACGAGGTCATTCCTGCCTATAACGGCGTGTTGTTTCGTTTCGAGGAGCACTTGGCTCGCCTGGAACGCTCATTGGCCGAGGTGGACATTCACAACCCCCATAGCCGCGAACACTGGCAGACCTTGTGTGATGAGCTATTGCAGCATAATGGCGGCGGCAATCTCTCGGTGTACCTGCAAATCACCCGCGGCGCCGCCGAAAAACGCGACCATGCATTTCCCTCCCCCGCCGTGACGCCCACCGTCTTCATGATGACCAGTCCAATCGCAGTCCCTGCCGCCGACAGTCCGGATACCGCCGTCGGCGCCAAAGCCATCACGCTGGACGATATTCGCTGGGCCCGGTGCGACATCAAATCCGTTTCCCTGTTGGCCAACAGCCTGCTCCGCCAACAGGCCGTGGCCGCCGGCGCGGCCGAAGCCATTCTGCTGCGTGACGGCTTTGTCACCGAAGGCTCGGCCAGCAATGTCTTTGTGGTCAAAGACGGCAGCATTGCCACACCGCCGAAAAGCCACGCCATTCTCGGCGGCATCACCCGGGACCTGGTGGTAGAGCTATGCCAGCAACACGGACTCGCACTGCAAGAAAGGGAAATTACCGAGATACAGCTGCGTCAGGCGGATGAAATCTGGATCACCAGCTCCACCAGGGAAGTGGTACCCGTGACCCACCTTAACAACGCTATAATAGGCAACGGCCAGCCAGGACCTCAGTGGAAAATGCTGGCCCGGCACTATGTTCAGCACAAACGCCGACTTTGCGGCCTTGATACCCCCGAAACACGAGACTGACAGGAGCAGCCCACCCATGGCTATTCAGGAACACCTGTGGGAATTTCCCCATGACATGCAGTTAAAGGTCATGGGCGCCGTAGACGCCCCGCTCGAGGACGCCCTGATCGAGATTCTGACCGCACATCTGGATGATTTTGACGCTGACAAACACCTGAGCAGCAAGCCCAGCAGCAAGGGCACCTTCATCTCCTTTACCGCACAGGTCACCATGCGCAACCGGGAGCAGGTGGAAGCCATCTACAAGGCGCTCAACGATTCGCCCCACGTGAAGATCACCCTGTAGCCACAGCGCCCAGGCGAATACCAAAATCACAAGCTACCAGTGCACAAAACCATTGTGCACTGTATCGCATATTGCCCTTACACTGCGTTACTCACCGTCACAGCCCGACACCGAAGCGCCACCAAGCCGCAATAGGTTTGGAACGAACGTCCCCGTAATGTTGACCGCATAACAACAACACGGGGATAACCACCATGAAAACACTGTCACTGCTATGTCTGTGCAGCTGCCTGTTGGTACTCACCGCTGTTGAAGTACAAACCACCACCCCGAATCAAGTCAGCGCCCGCACGAACAGCGCCATGCCAGCTTCAAAAAACATTATTCCTGCCATGCCTCGCAGCCCGGATATTCTGCAAAGCGTTCACGGTGCCCCCGTGCATTTCGACGCCTTCCAGACCATCAATCTCAACGATGATGACGGCATTGAGTTCGGCATCAGCGTCAAGGAACTGAATCTTCATCTTGTTAACCAGCG
Source organism: Alcanivorax sp. (assembly GCF_002726155.1). Lineage (GTDB taxonomy): Bacteria > Pseudomonadota > Gammaproteobacteria > Pseudomonadales > Alcanivoracaceae > Alcanivorax. The sequence goes on from NZ_PBSH01000005.1 coordinate 148,866, forward strand.
GACAGGGAATCGTCTCATTTAAGTCAGGATACTTCTGGTTCTATTGTTGTTACCCCGTGAGGGGTCTGCCTTCAGCCCGGCTTTTTGCCGGGCTTTTTTATGCCGCTCTGCGGCCGCAACAGGCTTCACGCAGCAGGCAACACGCTACAAGCGGCAACGCGGGTTGGGCCGGTCACGGTGACCGATCTACCCGCGAAAGATCAGTTGAAAGTTCAAAGTGAAAAGTTGAAAAGAGCAGAACCAAGGAACTATTTCGTCTTCCCCTATCCCATTTTTGCTGCGTTCTGCGTTCTGCGTTCTGCGTTCTGCGTTCTGCGTTCTGCGTTCTGCGTTCTGCGTTCTGCGT
>NZ_PBSH01000006.1 GCF_002726155.1 Alcanivorax sp.
CCGTTAGCATATTGCGCCGCCAGCGATGCTCCTACAGCGGGCCTTGCGTGCAACATGGTGCATGCTGCGTGCTGCGGCTCGTTATTCCTTCAGCTTCTTTTCGATCTCATCGATGCTGATATGGCGCACATCCTTGCCTTCCACCAGATAGATCACCTGTTCACCGATATTGCGGGCATGGTCGCCGATACGCTCCAGGGCGCGCAGGGACCAGATGATGTTGAGCACCCGGGAAATGGCCCGCGGATCTTCCATCATGAATGTGACCAGCGAGCGCATGGCGCTGCGGTATTCCAGGTCCACTTCTTTGTCTTCGGCGGCCACGGCCAACGCTTTCTGGGCATCGAAGCGGGCAAAAGCATCCAGGGCATCGCGCAGCATGTTGCGCACATGGTTACCGATATGGCGCACCTCCACATAACCGCGGGGCGACTCGCCTTCTTCCGCCAACTGCAGCCCCATGCGGGCAATTTTGGCTGACTCATCACCAATGCGTTCAAGGTCGGACACCGCCTTGGACACGGCAATAATCAAACGCAAATCCGACGCCGCCGGCTGGCGCAGCGCCAACACCTTGGTGCATTGCTCGTCGATCAGGATTTCCAGATTATCGACCCGGTCTTCGGTTTCGATCACTTTTTCTGCCAGCGCCGAGTCTGCCTGCAGCAATGCCTGAAGCGCATCCACTACCTGCTTTTCCACCAGACCACCCATTTCCATCAGGTGGTTACGGATGGATTCCAGCGCTTCGTTAAACTGGGTCGAGCTGTGCTCGCCAAAATGCATACGGTCCATTCTCTTGCTCTCCTTACCCGCGCGTTAACCGAAGCGGCCAGTGATATAAGCTTCCGTCAGATCGTGTTCGGGCTTGGTGAACACAGTCTCGGTATCATTCATTTCCACCAGACGACCCAGGTGGAAATAGGCGGTACGGTGCGATACCCGCGCGGCCTGCTGCATGGAGTGAGTCACGATGGCGATGGTATAAGACTCGCTCAGCTCGCTGATCAGCTCTTCGATCTTGGCGGTGGCAATGGGATCCAGTGCGGAACAAGGCTCATCCATCAGCACCACTTCCGGGCTCACCGCAATGGTGCGGGCAATACACAGACGCTGCTGCTGACCGCCGGACAGGCCCGTGCCTGGTGCGTGCAGACGGTCTTTCACCTCTTCCCACAGCCCGGCCTTGCGCAGGCTGGTTTCCACGATTTCGTCCAGGTCATATTTCTTGTTGGCCAGGCCGTGAATACGCGGGCCATAGGCCACGTTGTCATAAATGGATTTCGGGAAGGGGTTGGGCTTCTGGAACACCATGCCCACCCGGGCGCGCAGCTCCACCACATCCAGCTTGGGGTCATACAGATCCTGGCTTTCCAGATGCAGGCTGCCCTTCACCTTACAAATATCGATAGTGTCGTTCATGCGATTGAGACAACGCAGGAACGTGGATTTACCACAACCGGACGGGCCGATCAGTGACACCACCTCATTCTTGCCGATATCCAGGCTGACGCCATGGATCGCCTGGTTATCGTCATAGAACACCTCCACATCGCGCAGGCGCATTTTCGGGTCATCCACAAAGGGCGTGCCCACGGTCTGGTCTGGATAGGGGGTGTCTTGTGTCATCGCTGCTTGCTCATTTATGGCCTTGTCTCTGGCCGCATCATTGGTGCCCAGAGCCGGTTTGTCCAGTTGCTGTGCGGTTTCCATAAGTCGGTTCCTCGTTATCCGTCCGTTACCAGCGCCGCTCAAGGCGCTTGCGCAGAATCACCGCCAGCGTGTTCATGGTGATCAGGAAAGCCAGTAGCACCATGATGGCGGCGGACGCCAGGGATTCGAAAGATTGTTCCGGGCTGTCTGCCCACAGGTAAATCTGCACCGGCAGCACGGTTGCCGCATCCAGCGGGCCGGCGGGCAGGTCCACAATAAAGGCCACCATGCCGATCATCAGCAGCGGCGCCGTTTCCCCCAGCGCCTGGGCCATGCCGATGATGGCGCCGGTGAGCATGCCGGGCAGAGCCAACGGCAGCACATGGTGCAACACCACCTGCATCTTGGAGGCGCCCAACCCCATGGCCGCCTGGCGAATACTCGGCGGTACCGCCTTGATGGCAGCACGGCTGGAAATGATGATGGTCGGCAACGTCATCAGCGTCAGCACGATACCGCCTACCAGCGGCACCGAACGGGGCAATCCAAACAAGCCGATAATCACCGCCAGCCCCAACAGACCGAAGATGATCGACGGCACCGCCGCCAGGTTGTTGATGTTCACCTCAATGAAATCGGTGAAGCGGTTCTTGGGAGCAAACTCTTCCAGATAGACCGCCGCGGCCACACCGATGGGAAAACTCAGCACCAGCGTCACGATCATGGTGAACAGGGAACCCAGGATCGCGCCCAGAATACCGGCTTGCTCCGGCTCACGGGAATCGCCGTAGCTGAACAGGGACTGGTTGAAAACCATGCGGGTTTCCCCGGAGGCTTCCAGCTCCGCCACCCAGGCCTGTTGCTTTTCGTTCAGGCGGCTGTCTTCACGCTGCTTTTCATTCGCCTTGAGAAACAGATCCACATCGTCATCGGCCAGCAACCAGAGAGTGCGGGTCTCTCCCAGCAGGGAAGGATCCTCGCGCAGCATGTCACGCAGGGCATAACCGGCACCGGTGCTCACCAACTGATTGAGGGCACGGGTGTCCAGGCGGGACTCCACGCCGGGAAAGCGGTCTGCCAGGGCATCACGAATCACCCCCTGGTAATTACCATAGTTGAGCTGCTCTTCATCACGGGGGTCACTGACATCCATCACTTCGGCATCAAAGGTCACCGGCAGCTGGATTTCATACTCCACGAAAGCACTGTGACCCTTGCCGATAATATCGGTGAACAGCAGCACCAACGCCATCAAACCAATGCCAATCGCACCGACACCAAAGGCCTTGAAGCGTTTCTCTGCCCGGTAGCGTCGGGCCAGGGTCTTGCGAACTTTTTCTGTGGTTTGGCTCATCATTTTTCTCCCGACGCTAGTCGTACTGCTCGCGGTATTTCTTCACGATATGCAGCGCGAAGATATTCATGACCAGGGTAGTGATGAACAACATCAGGCCCAGGGCGAAGGCCGCCAGGGTCTTGGCGCTGTCGAATTCCTGGTCGCCGGTCAGCAGAGTCACAATCTGTACGGTGATGGTGGTGACCGCTTCCAGTGGGTTGGCGGTCAAATTGGCGGCCAGGCCGGCGGCCATCACCACAATCATGGTTTCACCAATGGCACGGGAGGCCGCCAGCAAAATGCCCCCCATGATCCCCGGCAGCGCCGCCGGGAAAATCACTTTCTTGATGGTTTCACTCTTGGTGGCGCCCAGCCCCAATGAACCGTCACGCATGGCCTGGGGCACCGCCGTAATCACGTCATCTGCCAGGGATGACACAAACGGAATAATCATGATGCCCATTACCAGGCCCGCCGCCAGAGCCGACTCCGAGGCCACATCCAGGCCAACGGATTCACCCATACCGCGAATAAAAGGCGCCACCGTCAGGGCGGCAAAGAAGCCGTAGACCACCGTGGGAACCCCGGCCAGCACTTCCAGTGCCGGCTTGGCCACCGTGCGCACCCGCTTGCTTGCGTACTCTGCCAGGTAGATAGCTGACATCAGGCCCACCGGCACTGCCACCAACAGGGCAATGGCCGAGATCAGCATGGTGCCCATGAACAACGGCACCGCACCAAAAGCGCCTCCGGATGCCACCTGGTCAGCGCGCAGGGCAGTCTGCGGGCTCCACTGCAACCCGAACAGGAAGTCCGTCACCGGCACCTTGCCGAAGAAGCGGATGGATTCGAACAGCACCGACATGACGATGCCCACGGTGGTGAGAATGGCCACCGTGGCGCAGAGCATGAACAGCGTCTGCAGCACACGCTCTACCTGCTGGCGGGCACGCAGTTGCGGTGACACTTTCAGCCAGGCCCAGGCACCGCCGAACATGCACAACACAATGACTACCACCGTCAGCGCCATGGCGCTGGTCTGGCGTAATGACTGCAGATGTTCCGCCGCTGCCGCGATGGGCGGCTCCACGAAATTGACAGGCAGCGCACCACTGGCAACGTTCTGGATTTTGCTGAGCGTGAGGTTATAACTGGACGCATCCGTCGGCTGCAGTTCCGCCGGCAAACTGGCCAGCACCTGCTGACGAATGATGCTGTCATCAAATGCCAGCCACAGCCCCAGCACCACCAATGCTGGCAGTGCACACCACATAGCCGAACGCATGGCGAAATAGAACGGCAACGAGTGCAGGTGGCGAATGCCGCCCAGCGGGCGGGCCAGCGCAAAGGAGCGGCGAAGCCCCAGGTAGTAAGCGCCGGCCACCATCACTACCAACAGCAACAGCAGGTTTCCGGTTTGCATGTATCACTCCGATCGGATTTGCTCAAACAAGATCACCGCAGCAATCTTGGTGGAACAAACACGCCTTGTCAGGGGCGAAAAAGCCCGGTGGCAATTACCACCGGGCCAAAAGCATCCATGCTTTTTATTATTCCCTTTCTTACAGCTCGTTGCCCGTCATGGACTTCAGGCCGCGGGCCTGCTTGGCCATGGACTTGCGCAGATCATCACCCAGCGGGATCAGGCCTTTCTCGCCCAGGTAACCCTGGTCGCCCCAGGCTTTCTCGCTGGTGAACTCCTTCACGTAACCTTCGATGCCCGGTACCACACCCACGTGAGCTTTCTTCACGTAGAAGTACAGGGAACGGGACACCGGGTAGTCGCCGGAACCGATCGCTTCGAAAGTGGGCTCAACACCGCCAACGTTGGCAGCTTGTACCACACCGCGGTTCTGATCCAGGAAGGAGTAACCGAACACACCGAAGGCATCCGGGTTCTTTTCCAGCTTCTGCACGATCAGGTTATCGTTTTCGCCCGCTTCCACGTAGGCGCCGTCTTCACGGACGCTGCGGCAGATGGCTTTGTACTTGGACTTGTCTTCACCCTTGATGGCTTTCAGCCAGGGGAATGACTTACAGCCGCCTTCGATGGCCAGCTCGTTGAACGCATCACGGGTACCGGAAGTCGGCGGCGGACCCAACACCTCGATTTTCACGTTGGGCAGGGCCGGGTTCACTTCTTTCCAGGTCTTGTAGGGGTTGGCTACCAGCTCTTCGCTGCCATCCGGGTTCGGTACATCCTTGGCCAGGGCCAGGAAGACGTCACGCAGGGACAGGTCGATGTGCTTACCCTTCACGGAATTGGCAATCACGATACCGTCATAACCGACCTTCACTTCGGTGATGTCTTTCACACCGTTGCTCTGGCACAGCTCGAACTCGGACTTCTTCATGCGACGCGATGCGTTGGTGATGTCCGGGTGCTGGGTGCCCACGCCCTGACAGAACAGCTTCATGCCGCCGCCAGAACCGGTAGATTCGATTTTCGGGGTGGCGTTGCCGGTACGGCCAAAACGCTCAGCCACAACGGTGGCGAACGGGTAGACCGTGGAAGAACCCACGATAGAGATAGTGTCACGCGCCATGGCGGTGGTCGGTACGCTAGCCAGAGCCAGCGCTGCCGCGGCACCTGCCAGTGTTGTTTTCATCTTGAAGTTCACAGTAAAAGCCTCCTAGTTACATGGCACCGGCGCTGGTAAGGAAAGATCCACCCCGGTTTATTCTTAACAACAAGTCTTGCAAGCCAGTTCATGTTTCAGCACAGCGCATGCTAGAGAGGGTTTGTGACAACCACATTACAGCGAGATCGCATTCAGACTACACGCATCATGCACCAGGCCAAACCGGGCATGTATGCTGAATGCGTGCTGCGTGTGGCGTTTTCCGTATAATGCCCATTTTCAGCGATCTCCCGACAATAATGACAAAACAGCGCCTACAGCACTGCCAACAAGGGCTTACCGCCTTCACCACCGCCATCGGCCGGGGCAGCGCCTGGCTCGCCCTGTTACTGGTACTGGGCATGGTACTGGTGGTCGTACTGCGCTACGGCTTCGATATCGGCAACATTGCCCTGCAGGAGTCCCTGACCTACCTGCACGGCAGCCTGTTCATGCTCGCCATCGCCTACACCCTGGCCGAAGACGAGCATGTACGGGTGGATGTGCTCTATCAGCGTTTTAGCCCGCGTGGCCGGGCCTGGGTCAACCTGCTGGGCACCCTGTTTCTGCTACTGCCCGTGTGTGCCGCCATTTTCTGGTTATCCCTGGATTATGTGGCCAGTAGCTGGCGCGAGCAGGAGGGCTCCGCCAACGGCGGCCTGCCTTTTGTCTACTGGCTCAAGACCCTGCTGCTGATCCTTCCTGCCCTGCTGACCGTTCAGGCAATCGCTGAATTGTTGCGCCACGGCCTGACGCTGCTGGGCGCCACACCGCCCCCCCGGGTCAGCGAGCATGATACGCATCCGGAGGAGGGCCTGTGATGGAATGGCTTCCCCTGCTGATGTTTGTGGCCGCCTGCCTGGTGTTGCTCACTGGCTACCCGGTGGCCTTTGCCCTGGGTGGCACCGCACTGCTGTTTGCGGCCGGCGGCATCCTCACCGGCACCTTTTCCCCCTCGGACCTGACCTTTGTGCCCAACCGGCTGTTCGGCATTATCGAGAACAGCACCCTGATGGCGGTACCGCTATTCGTGTTCATGGGGGTAATGCTGGAAAAATCCCGGGTGGCGGAGAAGCTGCTGTCCAGCATGGGCCAGCTGTTCGGCCCGTTACCCGGCGGCATGGGGCTGGCGATCATCCTGGTGGGCGCCCTGCTGGCCGCCAGCACCGGCATTGTGGGCGCCACCGTAGTCACCATGGGCCTGCTCTCGTTACCCTCCATGCTCCGTCAGGGCTATCAGCCACAGCTGTCCACCGGGCTGATCTGTGCCACCGGCACCCTGGGGCAGATAATCCCCCCTTCCATTGCCCTGGTACTGTTGGGTGATGTGCTGGCCAACGCCTATCAGGACGCCCAGCTCAAGCAGGGGCTGTGGTCGCTGGACACCGTATCGGTGGGAGACTTGTTTGTCGGAGCGCTGATTCCCGGGCTGATTCTGGTGGGACTGTACCTGCTGTATGTGGTGGCGATCAGCCTGTTAAAGCCACAGTGGGCGCCCGCTTTTGAGGTCGCTGACGGCCAGGCCCGCAGCTGGCGCTCCCTGCTCGGCGGCCTACTGCCTCCACTGCTATTGATCGCGGCGGTACTCGGCTCGATTCTTTCCGGCAAGGCCACGCCCACGGAAGCTGCCGGTGTCGGCGCATTCGGGGCCCTGCTTTTGGCCGCCGCCAATCGACACCTGAACCTGGCCATTCTGGGCGAGGTGGTCCGCGCCACCAGCCGCGTCACCGCCATGGTGTTCATGATCCTGATCGGCGCCAGCCTCTTTTCACTGGTGTTCCGGGGCTTTGGCGGTGAAGAAGCCGTGCATAACCTGTTTTCGGCCATGCCCGGCGGGGTGCTTGGCGCCACCGTGATGGTGATGCTGCTGATTTTCTTGCTCGGCTTCATCCTCGACTTTATCGAGATCACCTTTGTAGTGGTGCCCATTGTTGCCCCGGTCCTGCTGGGCATGGGGCTGGACCCGATCTGGCTGGGCGTGATGATCGCGCTGAACTTGCAAACCTCGTTTCTGACCCCACCCTTCGGATTCGCACTGTTTTATCTTCGCGGGGTCGCACCCCCGGAGGTAAAAACCGCGCACATTTATCAGGGCGTGATACCCTTTATCGCCATACAATTAATTATGCTGGGGATTCTGGCACTGTTCCCTGAACTGGCCACCTGGCTGCCGCATACGCTCTACGGATAACAACATGACCGACCACACTGACGACGCACCCCAGCCGATTGGGACCCTTGCCATCCAGACCATTGCCATGCCGCAAAGCGCCAACTGGAACGGCGATATTTTCGGCGGCTGGCTGGTTTCACAAATGGACCTGGCCGGTGCCGTCACCGCCCGCAAAAAAGCCCGGGGCCGTGTGGCCACCGTGGCCATTGATTCCATGGCGTTCCTGCGCCCGGTGCCGGTCGGCGCTGTGGTGAGCTGCTACACCCAGATGCAGGACATCGGCCGCAGTTCCATGCAGATCCTGGTAGAAGTGTGGGTACGTGAAGACACCGGCACCCTGTCGAAAGTCACCGAAGGGCACTTTACCTTCGTGGCCATTGATGACACCGGCCGCACCCGGGCAGTTCCCAGAGACTAACCAGAGCAAAGCAGATCGCCCATGGCTGTGAGCCACTGGGCGGTACTGGCTACTACGCGCCCCGGTGCTCCCGCCGCGTGGCCATACTCTGACTCCAGCACACGGGTTCTGGCATTGGCGATTTTCGCAACCTCTGCCCGGGCATCCTCCACCGTGAAATACAGATCGGTGCGAGCCGGCATGTACACCGTTTCTGCCTCAACCTGCCCCAATGCTTCCAGATCGTGGCCTGCCGCCGCTTCCCAGGCGGCCAGCATGGCCAGCAGGTCATGGGCATCCTGCCCCAGGTGATCCTGCTCCCAGTAATCCAGTAGCGCCGCCTGGTCCGCAAAGCCCAGCCCCCGATACAGTTCCTTGCGATAGAACGCCTGACTGTAGGCCCAACCGGCATACACTCGAGCGAACGCCTTCAACCCCTCCACAGGCGGCCCGGCCTGGCTCTGCCGGGTCAACGGATCGGCAAACAGTGCAGCCCGCAGCCCCTGCAGAAAAACCGCATTATGTGGCCAGCAACGATAGGTGGCACAGACCGGTAGCAATCGCTTCACCCGGGTGCCGGCAGTGACGGCCCAGTGACACGATTGCATTCCCCCCATGGACCAGCCAGTGGCAAGTGCCACCTCAGGATTACCAAACCACTGGTTTATTACTGCTTGCTGAGCAGCCACATTGTCAGCGATGGTTACCAGAGGAAACCGTTGTCCTAGCTGTTCAGGGTGCGCGTTACTCGCTGACGTGGCCTGGCCGTTGCCAAACATGTCGAACAGCACCACACAGTAATCTCCCGATGCCAGCGGGCTGCGCACACCGCCCGCCGCACCAAGCAGGGGCACACTGCCCCGGGCTGTACCACCGTAATAGCAAGGAACCACCACCAGGTTATCCCCGGACGCATTCAGCTGGCCGGCCATCAGGCCGGTCAATCTGGCCTCGCGCAGCAGCCCACCCTGGCTCAGGGGCCAGTCTCCAAGGGCAACAGACCAGGGGCGAATTTCTAGTGTCATGGGAGCATCTCCTTTATATACATGTTGGCATGTATATTGAATGCAATCCCCGTACCTGAAACTGAAAACCACGGGGCCGTGCCCCAACGGAGACGTAACCATGAATGCCAAACTCCCCGAGCAGGGCCACACTGCCGCCCTGGACACCGAGACCGCAAAATTTGCCATGGCCAGCTACGTGGACATCCATGGCGTCATCAAAGGCAAGTTTGTGCCTGTCGCGCATCTGGATCGCATGCTCGGCGGGTCCGAACTGTATACCGGGGCAGCTCTTGATGGCGTTCCCCAAGACATCAACGACGATGAAGTCGCCGCCATGCCAGATCCGGCCAGTGCCACAACCTGCAGCTGGAACCCGGAGCTGGTGTGGTATGCCAGTGACCTTTACCTGAACGGCAAACCCTTTGAAGCCTGCTCGCGCAGCATTCTCAAGCGCCAGATCGACGCCGCCGCGGAGATGGGCTTCACCTTCAACCTGGGCATCGAGACGGAATTCTTTGTTTTCAAGCGCACGGAAGATGGCGGCTTTGCCCCTTTCAGCGATCGCGATGTGCTCGACAAGCCCTGCTATGACCCGCGGCCACTCATGGATAACCTGCCGATCATCAAGGATATCGTGGAAGCCATGGACGTCCAGGGTTGGGATGTCTATTCCTTCGACCATGAAGATGCCAACGGCCAGTTTGAAACCGATTTCATGTATACCGATGCCCTGAACATGGCAGACCGGTTGGTGTATTTCCGCATGATGGCCAACGAAGTGGCCCGCAAACATGGCGCCTTTGCCAGTTTCATGGCCAAACCCTTCGCTGACCGCACCGGCAGCGGCGCGCACTACAACATGTCGCTGGCCGACAAGGAAACGGGCAAGAACCTTTTTGAGGCCAACGACAACGACCCCCATGGCTGTGGTGTGTCGCCATTGGCCTATCATTTTATCGCCGGTATTCTCAAACATGCCCGCGCTATTTGTTCGGTTATTGCCCCAACAGTGAACAGCTACAAACGACTGGTTCAGCAAGGTGCCATGTCCGGCTCCACCTGGGCACCGGTATACTGTTGCTACGGCAACAACAACCGCACCAACATGCTGCGCATCCCGTCCCAGGGCGGACGCGTGGAATGCCGGGCGCCGGATATCAGCTGTAACCCTTATCTGGGCGCAGCCATGATGTTGGCAGCGGGCCTGGAAGGTATCCGTGAAAAACTGGAACCTGGCGAGCCCCACCGTGAGAATATGAACCAGTATTCACGAAAGGAGATTCGTGACATGGGCATTGAACTGCTGCCGCGCACCCTTGGCGAAGCGGTGGACGCCTTTGAAGCTGATCCCCTGTCGCGGGAGGTTTTTGGCGAACTGATGTTTGATACCTTTGCAGACTTCAAACGTAACGAGTGGGAGGCATACCATAACCATGTCTCCGATTGGGAAGTAGAACGCTACCTGACCATGTTCTGACCACCCTGTGCGCCAGCCTTTGCTGGCGCACATCTTTCCCCAGGAAAACGGCAAGCACCATGAGAAGAACCAAAGAAGACGCAGAGAAAACCCGTCAACAAATCATTCATTCCGCCTTGTCACTGTTCAGCCAGAACGGCTATACCAACACCACTCTCGCCAACATTGCAGCCCATGCCGGCTTCAGTCGCGGCCCCATTTACTGGCACTTCAAAAACAAGGATGAACTTTTTGAAGCGGTATTACGCCTTTCACAAGACCCGCTGGCAGAGCTGGTTGAGACATCAAGACAAGCAAGCGGCTCTCTCCTGAAAGCCATTGATTACTTCTGCGACTGCTGGCTACGCTGGCTGGTAACCGATGCCGGCTACCGACAGTCTTTCGAAATTTTCCTCAACAAGACCGAATTGACCAACAACCTGGACCGAACCCTGAAAAAGGAACGGGAACTGACCAACAACCTGATTGGCGTCCTGTCGGATCTGGTCAGTCGCGGCCAGCAGAACGGAGAAATTCGCAAGGATTACCCCGCCGAAAAACTCGGATTGATGTGTTATACCCAATTGATGGGAACAACCCAGGCCTGGCTGTTCTCCCCGCGCCTGTTTGATCTTGAAAACGACATCCCTTTTATCAAGGAACAGATACTGCGTTTGCTGAAAAAATAGTCTTATAAATGGCATCAATCTGCTTTCTCTTTGATCGCACAAAGCACCACACCGCGCCACTTCACGACTAAACGAAAAAGGCCCCATCCTTTCGGGTTGGGGCCATAGCATGATCACTTAAAGTGCTATGCTGCCTGGGGCTTTTCCTCACTCATCATTCTTCGTATCTTCAATTCCAGTTGCCGATACTCCGGGCAAGACAACAAGGCTTCCCGATCTCCGGCTGGAAGTCTGCTCTTGAAATCCAGAGTGATTTCTTCTCGCAACTTTCCCGGATGACTGGAAAGAAAGAATATACGATCACCCAGGTAAATCGCCTCTTCAATATCATGGGAGACCAGCAACACCGAGGTTTTTTCCTTTTTCACCACGCTCTGCAAAAGCGATTGCATCTGCCAGCGTGTTTCCGGGTCCAGTGCACCGAAAGGCTCATCCATCAACAAGAGTTGTGGCTGATTGGCCAGGGTTCGGGCAATTGCCACCCGCTGCTGCATACCTCCGGAAAGTTCATGGGGATAACTGTTGGCGACATCGGACAAACGCACCGCGTCAAGAAAGTGATCGACCACGCCTTCCCTGAGACTTGTACCATCACCATTAATGGTCAGGCCATAGGCCACATTGTCACGCACCGTTAGCCAGGGAAAAGAGGTATAGCGCTGAAAGACCATACCCCGCTCCCTACCCGGCTTTTCCACCAACTGACCGTTAAGCACAATATTGCCGCACGTGGGTGTTTCCAGTCCTGCCACCATTCTTAGCAACGTGGATTTCCCACAACCGGAAGGACCCAGCAGCACACCGACCTCACCCGCCGGCAAAGACAGCGAAACATCGTCCAGTGCCACTCTGCTTACCTTTCTCGCCGACTGGAAAACCTTGCTGACACCATTAACCCGCAGGCCTTGTGATAGTGCTTTCATGATGGATCCTCCGCTGCGAATTACTCAGTAACGTAGTCGTCAAACATGGCTTTCAACGGCTGAAGGTTGACACCGCTTTCCATGTCATGGGCAGCATCGACCATGCCAAATTTCAGCCACCATTTTGTAGTGGTATCCCAGTGCTCATGAATCTGACCATTTTTCTGTCCAAGTGGCAGATCGCCGGACACAACACCCATAAAACGACCGGCTTCCTGGGCATCAAACGCCCAGATACCACCCTTGTAAATTTCTCCGGTTTTCCCCAGCACTTTTTCCACATCTTTTATTGGAAAGTTGAGCCCTTCGGCAATGATGGCATTGCCTTTTTCAGGATTCTTTTTCCACCACGCAACCGCGTCAAAATAGGCTTTCATGGTTTTCGCAGCCAGTTCCGGTTTTTTATCCATAAATGCATCGCTCATGTACATGCCATCACCCAGCAATGCGGTTTCAATCCAGCCCTCTTCAGCCGATGAGGCAACCACTTTTGCTTCCGGGAGGGCCTCCATGGCTTGAGAGCCAAAGGGTTCCCAGAACTCTGCAGCCGCCACGTCCCCACCGACCAGGGCGCCGACAGCATCATCCATGATCAGATTGGTATAGTTGACCTGATCAAAAGCAACACCTTGCTGTTCCAGCCAGATACCCATGAAGATCTGTGTCAGGCCACCTTCCAGTACCGCCACCGATTCACCGACAAGATCGCTAGCACTTTCAACCCCCGGCGCAAGAATGATCTTGTCGGTGCCATAGGAAGGATTTGTGTAAGTAACGAGCTTTATCGGCACATCTTTATCCGCAGCAATAGGGCCATATTCCGCCGTGCTGGATGTCACATCCAGCATGCCTGCGCTCATCAGCGCAAAGCTCTCGTAAGGGTCTTCAATAATCGTCAGATCAATATCAAGGTCATCTACAAACCCTTTTTCCTTGGCGATAAACCAGAACCCGTAACCCGGCCAGGAAAACAGTGACACCTTTACCGTATTGTCTGCATGAACAGCCAAAGACGTGAAAAGGCTAACCCATAGCGTCATTAAACAGATGCATTTTTTCATGAGTAAATCCTCATTTTCAGTTTTCATTAGCGTTTTTTTTCAGATACGGAAAACACACTCGGTAGAACAATCGGAATGCGGCATCGAATAACAGCCCCAAACAACCAATGGTGACAATGCCCGCCATTATGTCGTCCACATGAACAAATCGTTTGGCCCGCATCATCATGGCGCCAATACCATCAGAGGCAGCCACAATTTCGGCGATCACCAGATACGTCCAGCTCACTGCCAACATCTGACGGCAGGTGTCCACATAGCCCGGCAATGATTGTCGCAACACCACCGTCCACATGATTTTCTTGCGGTTTCCCCCAAGAGTTTTCGCCGTTTCGATAAAATCGGATGGGACCTGCCGTGTCACATCGGCCAACATGATCACCAGAAAGAACACCACCCCAATCATGAGAAGCGTAATTTTCTGTGCGTCACCGGTTCCCAGCCACATGAGAAGAAGGGGAATGAATGCCGGAGCGGGAAGATAACGAAAGGCACCCAGTAACGGATTGAGTAGTGCATCAACCCGGGCAAATGACCCCATCAACATTCCCAACGGCAACGCCATCATCACAGCAAGAGAAAAACTCACTGCAATCCGTCGAATACTGGAAAGCACATCACCGGCAAAACCCTGCTCTGCGAACAAATCCCAGAGTGAAGCCATGACCACATCCGGGCCGGGGAATAAACGGGCCGGCGCCAGATCCATGTTGGCCGCCAGGTACCAACCTGAAATAAAGATCAACCAACCGCATGCGCCGATCAGCCAGCGATTTTTCCAGTTCAGGCTCTGGCCGTAATCCAGCCACGGTTTACGACGACGCTTCTCCTTTCTTTGCACACCGGGTAGTGGTGTGCTTTCTGCCGTTTTCTCGATGTCAGCGATTACCGTCATGACGTCACCTCAGAATGCTGTAAGAAAACTCAAGCCATAAACCGGCACCGCCTTGCCATCGCGAATGGCGTCAGGCACAGCAACCTGCCCATAGGTTTCTGCATGTACAGCCTGCAAGCGGTAGCGGTGATAACTGCGCAGTTGCAACAAAAGGGGAAGGCTTTTTGCTTTCATGTCTCCATACATCGCCAGGTGTTGTTTCGGCAGCTTGTACCAGGGCAGCGTTGGCTTGGCATGGTGGGCGTTGTGATAACAAAAATTCAGAATAAGCAGGTTCAACCACGGCCAGCGCCGGGAAACAGGATTGGTATACGTATTTTCTTCTTCATAATCACGATTGCCTTTGTTCGGCAGAGCGGCCTCGGCATCATCAAGAATCGCAATGATTTCGTAGTTGTGCTGAAAAGCATCAAAGAAACGCAGCACGGTCATCACCACGGCATAGGCGAGGAAATAAAGCGCCACCGCCTTGATGCTCCACAGCGACAGCAACGCCAACCCGCCCAGACGAGTCACCATGACCATAACGGTGCGAGTGCGCAGCTTGCGACTGCCATAGCCCAGGAACGGGCCGGCCATCAACACCGCATGCATCATGTATTCCACGGCTGGCACGTACATCCATTCCAGCGCGAACACCAGTTTCTCCACCTTGGGGTGCGCCTTTAGCCAGGCACGGTAATCAAACGCAATGGTGTCGGCGTTATCCACGTGATGACGCATGTGTTTGTAGCGCAGGTCTTCATAGGTGCCGTAACAGCCCCCCGCGACCCAGTTCAGCACCTTGCCCAACATGGCGTTGTGCTCCACCTTCCTGAACAGGGCGTTATGGGCACAGTCATGGATCAGATAAGCCGCGATGATCATGCCATGGGCACAACTGAGTACGCCCAGAATGGGTAACAGCCAACCTTCCTGGGCCATCAACAACCACCCACCCAGGTATGTGCAAAGGATGTAAGCCAGTACGGCCAGATTTGGCCACAAACCATCTTGATGTCGCAGTGTTTGCTTCAGCGCTGCCACAGGATTCATTGTTATCTCCTCAGCCTTGTTTGTTGGCGGCATTCCAGTTTTCGAAGTGGGCCATTTCGCATTCAGCGATCCAGCGATTAACCGACCACAGATCTGCCACCGGCGCCTGGGTATAAGGCAGCAGGTGCAGATAACCGTCGGTGCCGAATTCCGGCGTCATGGTGGTGACATCCATGCCCCTGGCCCGCTGGGACTCCCAGACCGCTTCCCAGCAGCGTTGATGGGCCTGTAACGCATCCTGATACTCCGGTGCGCCGGGGTGGGGGACCTGGGGACCCTGGTCATACCCCACCCGGCTATGGATGTGATGGGCCTGACTGGCTACCCGGGTAACCGCATCCCACTCAATGTCCGGCAGGCGCTCACAGACCACGGCCCAGTGACTGAAATCGCAGGTCACCGCCAAGTCGGGGAGTTGCTCCAAAATGGCCACCGTGTTCCAGGGAGAGAAAAAACTCCTGCCACGGTGTGTTTCGAAACTGGCCAGCACCCCATGCTTCAGAGCGATGTTGTTGGCCTCGGCAAAGAACGCCACGCTGTCCTGGATAGGCCAGGCATCACAGCCCCCCATCACATTCAGGAAACGGGCACCAATAGCCTTGCCTGCGACTAACTGCTGCTCAAAGTCCGCCAGATGCTCCTGAAGCGTGGCGTCCCGGCGCGGTACATAACTGCCGGCGGTACAGACCTCCTGGATCCATTGCAGGTTATTGTCAGAAAGCAGACGCCCGAAGCGGTCCCGCTCCGCTGCATCCGCGGGGCAGGGAGCTTCAATTCCCTGGAACCCGGCCTCCAGGGCCAGGGTGATGGCTTCTTCCGGTGGTCCTTCGTGGCCCCACAGGGTTTTGAAATGTGCCAGCTGCATTGATGACTCCCGTATATCTGGTCGCTGTAATTACCTATATACGTGTCAAAGCAACATGCATGCCAATAATTCTATGCGAACAAAAACGCGCTAACACGCTGATTCACATTCATTATTTCAGGGGGGAAGAGCGGGAGAAGGGGACGGAAGCTGCCCCGGATCAAGGCAGTTGCACCATTATTGCGGGGGATGGGCGACAGCAGTGCGCTGTCACCCGAGCAGATCAGCTCGACTCAAAAAGCGATTCGCGGACATTGAGGTAGGACTGCTCAGCGATTGCCACCGCCGAGCGCGATTCATCCCGAAAACGACGGAAAGAATTATAGACCTTGCGGGCATCCTTGTTGCCCGCCACCAACGCTTCAATAACCTCGTCGCTGGCGTCCTTCAATGCCTTGAGCACGTCGTCAGGCAGGCGGCGCAGCTTCACGTCATGCTTGTTTACCAGCTCATCCAGCGCAGCATTATTGCGGGCGGTGTACTCGTCGAGCATGTCCTGGTTTTCAGACTGGGCGGCATAGCGGATGATTGCCTGCAGGTCCGCAGGCAGCCCTTCCCACACCTTCTTGTTGATGGTCAATTCCAGCGTCGGGCCGGGCTCTTGCCAACCGGGGTAGTAGTAGTACTCTGCCACCCGCTGCAGGCCAAAGGTCAGGTCGTTATAAGGGCCAACCCAATCTGCCGCATCAATGGCACCGGTTTGCAGGGAGGTAAAAACCTCGGCACCGGGCAGCTGTACCGGCGTGGCGCCGACCTTGCCCAACACTTCGCCGGCCAGGCCGGGCATGCGCATCTTCAACCCTTTCAGGTCCTCGACACTGTTGATTTCCTTGTTGAACCAGCCCGCCATTTGCGTACCGGTGTTGCCGCAGGCGAACGGCTTCAGGTTGAACTGGGCATACAGGTCATCCCACAGTTCCTGGCCACCACCGTGATGCAGCCAACCATTCATCTCCTGGGCGGTAAGCCCGAAGGGCACAGCGGTAAAGAACGGCGTGGCCGGGTGCTTGCCTTTCCAGTAATAGGCGGCACCGTGACCCATTTCCGCACTGCCCTGGCGCACCGCATCGAAGACCTCGAAGGCCGGCACCAGCTCTTTTGCACCATATACCTTGATCTTGATGCGCCCGGCGGACATTTCTTCCACCCGCTTGGCAAAGCGGTTGGCGCCCGCTCCCAACCCGGGATAATTCTTCGGCCAGGTGGTGACCATTTTCCATTCGTAGGTTTGCTGTGTCGGTGCCTTTTTTTCAGGCTCCGGCGCGGCGACAGCCGCTCCCTCTGTGGGTGGGCAGTCTTTTTTTTCGCAGCCGGCCAATGCCAGGCCACCCAACCCCAAGCCCAGGGCGGAAACAAATTTACGGCGATCCAATGGTCTTCCTCCGATAATGGGCGGCAATGATCTGCCGCTTTCGGGTTATTTTTTACGGCCTGACGCTGAACGCCCAAGCCAGGCGGTCTTTTGTCCAGCGTCAGGCATCAGGCGGGCCACAGGCCCTATATCACTTCCAGCCGGGCGTACTGGCTGACCAGCCACTTGGTGCCGGCGCCGTCGAAATTGATTTGCAGGCGCGCGTTCGGCCCCTGCCCTTCAAAGTGCAGGATAGTGCCCTCGCCAAACTTCGGGTGCAGCACCCGGGCGCCCAGGCTGATACCGTTGGATTCGGTTTCCCGAATCGGTTTGCTGGCGCCGCCCATGGGGCGACTGAAACCGGCACGGGCACGGATTTCTTCCATGGTATCGTCGGGAATTTCACGCAGGAAACGGCTGGGCGGGTTGTAGTTTTCGTTGCCATACAGGCGACGGCTTTCCGCATGAGTCAGGTACAGTTCGCGCATGGCACGGGTCACACCCACGTAACAAAGGCGACGCTCTTCCGCCAGTCGCCCCGGCTCCTCGCTGGACATCTTGTGCGGGAACAAGCCTTCTTCCATCCCCGTAATAAAGACCACCGGAAACTCCAGCCCCTTGGCCGAGTGCAGGGTCATCATCTGCACCGCATCCTCATGGGCATCCGCCTGGCCCTCACCGGATTCCAGTGCCGCATGGTCCAGAAACGCAGTGAGGCTATCCAGCTCGGAATCTTCATCCTCGTCACCAAATTCCCGGGTAGCGGAAAGTAGCTCGCGCAGGTTTTCCAGCCGCTGCTGGCCCTTCTCGCCCTTCTCCTTGCCGTGAAATTCCAGCAAGCCGCTGGCTTCGATCACGTGTTCGGTGGTTTGCGCCAGTGACAACCCATCGCACTGCTGCTCCAGCTGGGCAATCAGATTCAGAAATACGGCCAGAGCATTGATGGCACGGGCAGTAAGCAACTGCTCACTTACTACTGCCTGGGCAGCCTCCCACAGGGATACGCTGCGCTGGCGCGCCACTTCACGTAAGGTTTCCAGGGTCTTGTTGCCGATGCCCCGGGTAGGCGTGTTTACCACTCGCTCAAAGGCCGCATCCGCATGGCGGTGGCTCAGCAGGCGTAGATAGGCCAGCGCGTTCTTGATTTCCACCCGCTCGAAGAAGCGTTGCCCCCCATAGATACGGTAGGGAATCCCCGCCTGCAGAAATGCCTCTTCCAGCACCCGCGACTGGGCGTTGGAGCGATACAGCACCGCCATTTCCCGCCGCGCGGTGCCTTCCTGAAACAGCTTGTCCATACGCCCGGCAATAAAGCGCGCTTCGTCCACTTCGTTGAAACCAGAATAAAGACGAATCGGGTCGCCATCACCGCCATCGGTCCACAGCTCCTTGCCCAGCCGGTCGCTGTTATTACCGATCACCGCGTTGGCGGCTTTCAGGATGGTGCCCGTGGAGCGGTAATTCTGCTCCAGGCGAATGGTGCGGGTATCCGGGAAGTCGCGGCTGAATTTGTGGATATTCTCGATCTTGGCGCCACGCCAGCCATAAATGGACTGGTCATCGTCACCAACAATGGTGACCGCGTTATTTTCGTCCGCCAGCAACCGCAGCCAGGCGTACTGGATGCTGTTGGTATCCTGGAACTCGTCCACCAGAATATGCCGGAAGCGGCGCTGATAGTGGCCACGCAGGTTCTTGTTGTCACGGAACAGCTCCAGCACCCGCAGCAGCATTTCGTTGAAGTCCACCAGCCCGCCACGCTCGCAGGCCTCTTCGTAGGCGAAGTAGATCTTCTGCATGGTCAACGCGAACAAATCGCCGCTGGCATCCATATGCCGGGCGCGCAGCCCCTCGTCTTTCTGGCCATTGATGAACCAGGTGGCCTGACGGGCCGGCCAACGCTGCTCATCCAGCCCCAGCTCCTTGCTCACCCGCTTGATCAGGCGAATCTGGTCGTCCGCATCAATGATCTGGAAGCCCTGGGGGAGCCCGGCCTCCTGCCAGTGAGCCCGCAGCAAGCGATGGGCAATGCCGTGGAAGGTGCCCACCCACATGCCATCGGCGGACATATCCAGCAGTTGCTCAATACGCCCGCGCATTTCCGCGGCGGCCTTGTTGGTAAAGGTCACCGCCAGAATGCCGAAGGGCGAAGCCTGTTCGGTGGCGATCTGCCAGGCAATCCGGTGCACCAGCACCCGGGTTTTTCCCGAGCCGGCCCCGGCCAGCACCAGCAAATGTCGGTCATCGGCAGCCACCGCATCGCGCTGGGCCGGGTTCAAGCCATCAATAAGGGAAGTCACATCATCCATGGCGCGGAAGTTTAGCAGAATGTCTTCGCCTGTGATGCCCGCCTGCAAAGGCATTTTGCTCCTCCCTACCCGGCTTTCTCCCGCTTTCCCGCTTTCCTCCCAGTGCTTGATTCGAAAGTCGGTTTCCCTCGCCCCCAACCTGTGGGTAAACTGGAAAACAAAAACACTCGGCCCAGAGCCAGAGGAAGCATTCACGGTGTCTTCGCAGTCTCCATCATCCCAGCCAGTACCACCGTTCAACGGTGTACTTAATGAACAGTGCCAATTGCTGCTAAGCGGCATTGCCGCCCTGTTGCTGCTGGAAAGTGCCGCCGCCATTACCCTGGTCTGGGCTTACTGGTTTACCCCGATTGCCCACCAGCCCCTGCTGATCTGGCTGGGTGTCATTGCGGCGGTCCAGATCGCTCGCCTGCTGATCCTGCCCTATTGTCGTCGCCGTCTTAATGCCCAGGAAACCATGCCGTTCTGCCGCCGCATGCTCTCCGGGCTGGCCCTGTCCACACCGTTGCTGATCGGTCTGGCTGGCTTCCTGTTCAACCCCCTGGAAACCCTGTTTTCACCGCAGATGCTGGGCGCGCAGCTGATTTGCGCCTGCCTGGGTCTGGGCCTGAGTGTCATGGCGCTGGCCGCCTACAGCAGCCATTTCCCCACCGTGTTCCTGTACCTGGTAATGCTGCTGGGCCCGGCCGTGGCCCGCCTGGCGGAGACCCAACAGAACCATCCGCTTTCCCTGGTTGTACTGATGTCACTGCTGGGGCTGTTCTTCCTGGTCGCCGCCCGCCGCATCAACCGCACCGGCCACCAGGCAATGATGCTGCAGGCCAGCAACCGTTCCCTGATTGATTACCTGAACCGGGCCCGCAGCGATGCCGAAGCCCTGAACGAGAAACTCGCCCAGGAAATCTACGAGCGCAAGGAAGCCCGCCAGCGGCTGCAGGAAACCAACGAGCGGCTGGAAAGCATGGTGCAGGAACGCACCCAGGCGCTGGGTGAAACCAACTCGGCCCTTGCCGCCACCAGCGAACGGCTGGAACTGGCACTGGAAGCCAGCAATATTGGCCTGTGGGACTGGATGCTGGATACCGGGCGCAACTACCACACCAACTTCGACCGCCTGCTGGGTTACGACAGCGCCTACTTCAAGAATTTCTTCGGCGACCTGGAAACCCTGGTCCACCCGGACGACCTGACCCGCATCCGCCGCGCCATGGTCGCGCACTTCAAGGGCGAAGACAGCCGCTACCATGCGGTCTACCGGCTGCGCCACGCGGACGGCAGCTGGCGCTGGATTGAGGATGAAGGCCGAGTGGTATCCCGCAGCCGCGATGGCCGCGCCACCCGCATGATCGGCACCCGCCGGGACATCACCGATGACCGCCAGGCCCAGGAACAGCAACGCCTGGCCGCCACCGTGTTCGAAAACGCCCCGGAAGGCATCTTTATCCTTGATCACGAGTTCCGCTTCCTCGCCGTTAACGCCCGCTTTGAACAGATCACCGGCTATTCCGAGTCCCTGGTCATTGGCCGCCGCATCCTGGAAGAAGAACAGACTCAGCCCAACCGCGACACCTACCTGAGCATTACCACAGCCCTGCAGGAAAGCGGCTTCTGGGAAGGGGAAATCAGCGAACGCCGCCGCAACGGCGAGATCTTCCCCGAATGGTTGCAGATGAGCGCGGTCCGTGACGAGCAGAAACGGGTGATCCGCTATGTGGGAATGATGTCTGACCTGACCACCCGCAAGGAAACCGAACAACAACTGCAGTTCCTGTCCAACTACGATCGCCTCACCGGCCTGGCCAACCGCACCCAGTTCCGTGAACACCTGCACAAGTCGCTAACGCTGGCCCGCTTGAACCGGGAAAAAGTGGCCTTGCTGATGATCGACCTGGACCGCTTCAAGCCAATCAATGAATCCCTCGGCCATGAAATCGGCGACCGCCTGCTCAAGGCCGCCGCCGAACGTATTGCCCAACATGCTGGCGGCGAAGAAGCCCTGGCCCGGGTAGGCGGTGATGAATTTACCCTGCTGCTGGAGAATCACGGCGGCGAAGGCGGCATCAGCCAGCAGTGCCAGAAACTGATCAACGCCATGAAAAAGCCGTTCCTGATCGACGGCCACGAACTGCTGCTGGGCGCCAGCATTGGTATCAGCCTGTTCCCGGATACCGCCAAAGAAGCCCAGAGCATGATCAACCAGTCCGACATGGCGGTGTATCAGGCCAAGCGTAGCGGCGGCAATAATTTCCAGTTCTACCGCAGCAACATGCGCGTGGCGTCAGTGGAACAGTTGGCCCTGGAAACCAGCCTGCGCAAGGCCATCTTCAAGAACGAATTCGTGGTGTACTACCAGCCGAAAATGGAACTGGCCAGCAACCGCATCACCTCGGTAGAAGCCCTGGTGCGCTGGCAGCACCCCACCATGGGCCTGCTGCCGCCAGCGGATTTCATTCCCCTGGCCGAAGAAACCGGGCTGATTTCCGCCATCGGTGAGCTGGTACTGGAACGCTCCTGTCGCCAGGCCCACAAGTGGTACAAACAGGGGCTGGGCAATATCTGTGTATCGGTCAACCTGTCCGCTCACCAGTTCCGCAAAGGCAACGTGGCGGAAATCGTGGACCGGGTACTGTCCACCACCGAACTGCCCCCGCACCTGCTGGAACTGGAACTCACCGAAAGCCTGATCATGGAAGACATGGAGCAGAACATCGAACTGCTTCAGCAACTGCGCACCCGCGGCATTGAGCTGGCGCTGGATGACTTTGGCACCGGCTATTCGTCACTGAGCTACCTGAAGCGTTTCCCGGTAGACACCCTCAAGATCGATCGCTCCTTCATCATGGATCTGGACAAGAGCCCGGACGATGCCGCCATCACCCGCGCCATCATCGACATGGCCCACAGCCTGAAGATGAACGTGATCGCTGAAGGGGTGGAAACCGAAGACCACCTGAGTATCCTGCGCGATATGCATTGCGACAGCATCCAGGGCTTCCTGCTCAGCCGCCCGGTACCGGAAAACGAGCTGCTGGAATTGCTGCACACCCAGGCGTACAGGAAAGCAATTGATAATTAATAGTTAGTAATGAATAACGCGCGGGACAACATTGGCTGCCCCTGTAAACGCAAGAGGCCGCGCCCTGACTTTGGACGCGGCCTCTTGCGTTTGAGAAACCCGCAGCGCAAGCACGCGAGTTATTCATTATTCATTATTCATTATTAACTAAGCATCTCCAGCGTCTGCTCCGCCTGAAAATACCCCGCCAGATGCCGGCGCAGCCACGCCTCCAGCAAGCCTTCGCTCTGTAGCTTGGCCATCACCGGAGGCAGGAAACGGCGGGCATCATCGAGCATCAATTCACGGGTGACACCCAGCTCATCGAGCAGGCCGGTGAGGCTGGTGTCGCCATATTTATCGAAAAACGCGTGTACCCCGGATTCCAGCATGGCGTTGAAGTAATCCGTGTGCCGCAGCTCGCGCCAGTACTCGAACACGATCACGAACAGCTCCTGAATATCCTCGCTGCTCACCAGCTCTTTCAGGTCCGCCACCGGGCGCTGACTGAAATCCTGCCAGGCCACTTGCACCAGCGCCCGCAGCTCTTCCAGATTGTCATCGCGGTACAGATAAGGATCGCTTAACAGTTGTTCCGTACGACGCAACAACCACTCCTGCAGGCGCGCCTCCAGGCTGGCCAGCCAGCGTTCCGGCAGGCGCTTGCCCAGCTGGCTGCGCAAGGGGGCCGGCAAGCCCTGGTGCAGCAAGGTCTTGAGCCCCAACTGGGCGCCCCCAGCCAACAGCGCCAACAACACCGGGTTACGGCCCAACCAGGCCATTCCCTGGCGGGACAGGGGAATCTCCAGGACTTTATCCAGCAACGCCATCACCACGCCTTCATCGACCACCTCTTCCACGGTGCGCTCGCTCTGAATGGCGTGGTCATAAAACTGCTCCACCATGTCACCCACCAGTTCGGGGATAGCGCCGCTGATATCCATCTGCACCGCATATTTCTGGGCCGTGGCAAACACTTGATCAGCCTGCACCCACTGGTTCAGCGAATAAGCCGCCGCCTTGTCCAGCACGAAATCCAGCTCCTCAACAATCAAGGCATCCAACTGGGCCGGCGCAAGGCGCGCCAGCAGGTAATCAACCAATCCATCCAGTAAACGATCTGCGACTTCCTGTTTCTTTTGCGCCATTTTTTGCATTTCCCGAAGAAAAAGTTCTTGATGCGACAAGGCACCATTGTATCATTGCTCGATGTCACAGTTACGGAGGCGCGCATAATGGCGATCTCGATTCTTCCCATCCGCCGCAACCTGAAATTCAACCTGAACCCGGCCAAAGCACTGACCTGGCATCGGGACGGCCTGAATGTCAGCCAGTTCCTCAACACCATGAGCCTGTTTTTTCCGGTGGGTGAACGCTTCTTTATCGACAGCGTCCGTTACTATCGTGACCAGATTACCGACCCGGAGCTGAAAAAGGCAGTGACCGCCTTTATCGGGCAGGAAGCCATGCACGGCCGCGAGCACGAAGAATACAACGACTTCGTCGCCCAGGCCGGCATTCCCCTGCATGCCCAGGAGGCCTTTGTGGCCAAGCTGCTCGACACTCTCCAGCAGCGCAGCCCGAAATCCTTTCAGCTGGCGGCGACTGTAGCACTGGAACACCTGACCGCCATTCTCGGCGGCGGTTTGCTGGACCTGCCAGAGCTGATGGACGGCTCCGATGAAGGCTACAAGGCGATCTGGAACTGGCACGCCCTGGAAGAAACCGAGCATAAAGCCGTGGCCTTCGACGTGTACCGTACCGTCATCGGCGGCGACAGCAACCTGGGGGCCTACGCCCTGCGCAGCAGCACACTGGTGCTGGCCACCGGCGTTTTCTTTGCCCTGTTTATCCCTTTCTACCTGCACAACGTGCGGATCAAGGGCGGCCTCACCGACCTGAAAGGCTGGCGCGCCGTGGCCAAACACACCTGGGGCCGCAAAGGGATTTTCCTGAATATCACCAAACCCTGGTTCGACTGGTTCAAACCCGGCTTCCATCCCTGGGATCACGACAACCGCGAACAGCTGGAAAACTTCGAGGCCCTACTCGGCGACCTCCTCAACGAGGAAGCCGCCTAACCGTTTTTCATTCACCGAGCTCTCCCTTTTCCGGTGACTTCCAGGGTCGGCACTTTGTGCCGGCCCTTTTTTTTGCCGCGCTGCGGCCGCAGCACGCTTCACGCAGCATGCAACACGCTGGCAAACCTGCCGAGATCGGGTCTCGTAACGAAAAAGCGCCCGCTTTTGCAGGCGCTTTGTGCATGAACCGCCAGCGGTTACCCGTTACTGCCATTCTGGGTGGACACCACTCGATCATCCGCCAGGCGGATGTTCCCCGCCGGCGCATTGCCATCCCGGTCCTCGCCGAAGTACAGGGTGGTATGCGGGAACGGAATCTCGATACCCGCCTTGTCGAAGTAGATCTTCACCAGCCGGTTGAAGGCACGCCCCACTGCCCACTGATTACCCGGCGTGGTCTTGATCACCACACGGATATTCACCGAACTGTCCGCCAGGGCCGTGACGCCAGCCACCGTCATCGGCGCCAGGATATTATCCTTGTGTTCGCCTTCCTTGAGCGCCTCAAAGGCGGCCTCGAGCTGGACAATGGCATCGTCGATGCTTTCCCGGTAGCCAATGCCGTATTCGCCCACATGGTTGCCGTATTCACGGGTGTAATTGGATACCGCATCCACCGAGGAAAACGGCACAATGTGATACGTACCGTACAAGTCACGCAGTGCCACCGAGCGGATACCCACCCGCTCCACGGTGCCGGAATTGGCACCAACACCGACGAAATCCCCGGTATTCATGGCATTTTCCAGCTGAATAAACACCCCGGTAATCACATCTTGCACCAGCTTCTGGGCACCGAAACCAATGGCCAGACCCAGCACCCCGGCACCGGCAATCAGCGGGCCGATATCCACACCCACTTCCGAGAGCACGATCATCACCGTCATGATAATAATGGTGATCGCCAGGCTGGTATGAAACAGCCCCAACAGGGTTTCGCCCCGCGCCGCCTGGGCGGGCGTACTGGTTTCTCCGGGGCTGAATTTATGCTCGACCAGGCTGGCCAGGGCAATCCAGACCGCCGCCGCCAGCGCCAGAATCAGCAAGATATCAATCAGCGCAGAAACGGTTTGCGCACCGGCGGTGGTGGCGTACCAGGCGGCCAGGTCATACAGCTCCCAGGCGTCCAGTGACAGCACCACTACCAAGGCCAGAATCAGGCCCCGGATGATTTTCAGGCCGGTGGGCACATAGGTGTTCACCCGCGCCTGAAGGCGGGGCATGCTGGCATTGAGCCGTTCCGGCAACTGGATCTCTTTGCCAATCATCTGTCCCAGGGCCACCGACACCAGCAAGCCCAGCCCCACATAAATCAGGGTCTCAAGCGTCGCCAACGCCACGAAAGGCAACGCCGTTTCCGGGTTCAGCACAGTGACGGTAAACACCAGCAACGCGTAGGCCAGCGCCAGCCAGTGCCAGGTCCGCGCCAGCACCAGCAACAGCAGGCGTATCGGCCCGGATCCGGTATTCGCCCGGTGGGTCAGGGCCTCACGCAGCACCAGGCGTTTGCGCCAGATCACCGCGGCCGCATACACCAGCGCCACCAGCATGATCACGGTCCCGGCGGCACTGCCCAGGGAAGGAGACACATTGAAGTTCAGCACCGGCACCAGCACCAGCAGGCCGTAGCCAATCAACCCGGCTTCGCGGGCCAGAAACCGGTTACAGAAGCGCGCCTGCTCTGCTGCCACCGGCAGCAATCGCAAACCCTCGTAGCGGGAAGAAAAAAACATACGCAGGCCCGCCTTGGCCAGCTCCACCAGCAGGAAGGCATTCAGGAACAGCGCCAAGCGGGTGGCATCTGCGCCCAGCTGCTCGGTGAGCAATGGCGCCACGAACGTGCCAGCCAGATAGGCCAGCGCCACCACGATGATATCCAGCAGCGCCGCGACTGCCACGGCCACCATGGTGCGCAGGATCGCCACTTTCTCTGAACCGGCCCGGGCCCAGACACTGAGACGGGCAAACACAGAGCCCACCACCGCACGCAGCACCCAGAACACCACAAACGTGACGGCCACCAGAATCACCAGATTCAGCAAAGCCGCAATGACGGTTTTCATCTCCACTGGCGCCGCCGTCGCCTCGCTGGCCACGGCATCGCCGCCAAACCAGCCCGACACCAACACGCCCAGCGCCGCAAATTGCCGGCCCATATCACCGGCCAGGTTGCCGGTGGCCGCCGCCATGCGACGCGCCATGGATACCTGCCCGGCGGTCTGGCCACTGGGGGCCTGCGCAGCAATCTCCGCTGCCGGCACTTCGCTTTCCAGGCCCAGCGACTCTGTCTGGGAAGACGCGTGCACGCCACGCAACTGATCGATCAACACCTTGCGGCTGGCATCATTTTCCAGCAGATCCGCCAGCTCTGCGTATTCACCGGGCTGTCCCACCACAGGCTGAGCAGACGCTTCAGCGTGGGCCGCAGCCGTAAAGAGCATGAGCACAACAGCCATCAGGGCTGTCAGGTAACGAAAGGTCTGGGTTTGATGGCGCAAACTGATCTCCTTATCCCGGCCATCGCCGGGCAAAACGCAGGATTTGAAGCTTATTCAGGCGCCCACCCTAACAATTCACACACCCTGAAATGTGAAAATTGCGCGAAGATTGCGGCAAAGCGCGATCCCGTTTTTGCCCCCGCAATTGGCCCTGGGGAGTCATCACCCGGGTAACAATGCCAGTCACGGCGGTTGACCGTGACATTGAGCACTGTAATGATCGGACTCCATTCCATCGACAACATGGCGGAGGCGTTCATGAACGCATTCTGGACCCCGGACTCGCAGGCCCTGGCGCCTTATCTCGCGGCCTGGCAGCAGGCGCACAAAGGGCTGCAGATCATCGCTGGATCCCTGCAACCGGGCATGACCGAGCAGGATTGCGAACTGCTGATCCGTGACTGGCTACGTGCGCACCAGCTGTTCGATCCGGCCCGCCCGCCAAAGGTGCGCTTTACCGCCCAGCCAACCCGCCGTCGCTTTGGCCTGAACAGACCGGGAAAGCGTCGTTACCGAATCGGCATGGGCTATATACTGCGTTGCGACGCGGTGCAAAACGGCTACGCCGCCAAGGCCTGCCTCAGCGGCCCCGACGCCGTTCCGCTGGCCGCATTACACCGCCGTCTGCGCGACTATCGCGACCAGCTGCCGCAGGCCCTGGCCCGCGGGGAAACACCCCAGCAGCTCGCTGACCGTTTTCCCGGCCTGCGTCAGCACTATCGGCTGGCGCCGCTCACCGGCACCCTGCCCGAGGGGAACCGCATCGGGGAAGGGCCGCTGATCCCCGGCCTGTGGCAATGGCAATTGACCCTGAGCGATGGCACGCACAGTGCCGGTAGCAGTGAATTCCTGCTGATGGACGATCAGGGCCCGCGCTGGCTGACCGACACCCCGGCGCACCTGCTCGACACAAACAATAACGGCAATAACCACAAGCAAGAGGAAGCAGCCTGATGGTGCAGTGGTGCGACAGCAAAGTGAGCCGTGATGGCGTAGATCTGGCCGTACGGACCTGGAGTTCCGACAAGAGCCCCACCGTGGTGCTGGTGCACGGCTATCCCGACGCCAATCATGTCTGGGAAAAAGTGGCCGAACGGCTCAGCCGGGATTTTAAAGTGGTCGCCTATGACGTACGCGGCGCCGGCAACTCCTCCATCCCCAAAGGGCGCAAGGCCTACCGACTCAGTGAGCTACGCGCCGACCTGCACGCGGTAATGGATGCGGTCAGCCCGGATCAGCCCGTGCACCTGGTGGGCCACGACTGGGGCTCCATCCAGACCTGGGAGTCCGTCACCGAACCCGGCGCGGAACAACGCATTGCCTCCTACACCACCCTGTCCGGCCCCTGCCTGGACCACGTGGGCCAGTGGATGAAGGCACAGCTGAAAGAACAGAAGCTCGGCGCTGTGCTCAATCAACTCAGCCATTCGTGGTACATCGGCGCCTTTCAGCTGCCCGTCCTCGCGCCGCTGTTATGGAAAGCCGGCCTGGCGAAAGCCTGGCCCCAGGTACTGCGCCGCACCGAAAAGCTGCACAGTGAACCCAGCGCCACCCAGCTGCAGGACGGCACCCACGGTATCGAACTGTACCGGGCCAACATGCTGCCCTGCCTGCTCAAACCCCGGGAGCGCTATACCAAGGTACCGGTGCAACTGATCGTTGCCCGCGAAGACAACTATGTGCGCCCGGCCATGCTGGAAAGCCTGCCACAATGGACCGACCGCCTGTGGCGCCGGGAACTGGACTGCGGCCACTGGGGCCCCCTGCTGCAACACCCGGACGTAACTGCCCGCTGGATTCGCGAGTTCATTCAACACATCGATGGCGCGCCGGCCAGCGGCCCGCTGCAGCGCAGCGAAATCACCGGTACAAAACCGCGTGGCCCAGACAGCGGCAAGCGCGTTGTGGTCACCGGAGCCGGCTCCGGCATCGGCCGC
Organism: Alcanivorax sp.; assembly: GCF_002726155.1. Taxonomy (GTDB): domain Bacteria; phylum Pseudomonadota; class Gammaproteobacteria; order Pseudomonadales; family Alcanivoracaceae; genus Alcanivorax. The sequence goes on from NZ_PBSH01000006.1 coordinate 29,343, forward strand.
GAAACCGCGCTGGCCTTTGGCCGCCGGGGCGCGCTGGTGCTGTGCACCGACATCAATGCCGAGGCCGCCGCCAGCACCGCCAGCATCATCGTCCGTGAAGGCGGCGACGCGCTCAGCCGTAAATGCGATGTGAGCAACACCCGCTCCATGGAGGCCCTGGCCCACTACGTGGAGAAGGAACTGGGCGCCCCGGACATCCTGATCAATAACGCCGGCATCGGCCTGTCCGGCTCACTGCTCGACACCAGCGTGAAGGACTGGCAACAGGTACTGGGTGTGAACTTGTGGGGCGTCATCCATGGCTGCCGATTATTCGCCCGCCAGATGATCGACAACGGCAAGGCCGGCCATATCATCAACGTGGCTTCCGCCGCCGCCTTCCTGCCTTCGCGCATGCTGCCCGCCTATGCCACCAGCAAAAGCGCAGTGTTGATGTTCAGCGAATGCCTGCGCGCCGAAATGGCCGAGCACAACATCGGTGTCAGCGCCATCTGCCCCGGCATCATTGATACCCCCATCACCCGCAGCACCCGCTTTGTAGGCGTGGCCGACGAAGAACAGAGCCGCCGCCGGGAAGATGCCGCCAAACTCTACCAGCGCCGGGCCTATACCCCGGACCGAGTGGCCCAGGCCATCGTCGAGGCCGTGCAAAGCAACCGCGCCGTGGTGCCCGTCAGCCCGGAAGCCGTGGGCATGCAATGGCTGGGTCGCTTCACCCCCTCACTGGCCCGCAACCTGGCACAAGTGGAAATTTAGACGCGGCAAGCTTCACGCAACACGCAACAGCGCGATTTCGGTCTGTAGTTTTCCGATGCCCGTGGCCGCGCCCACGGCCGGTGCGCAAACCGGGCCCGTCAATCAGCACGGGCTTCGCCCGCGTTGTTGCGTGATGCTTGTTGCGAGTTGCGTCTCTTTTCTCCTTCTAGCCCCAGTGCAAAAAGGGGGCTATCATCGCCACATGAAAACCAGTGACCGTAATCCCGCAGCGATTCTGCGCAGCCTGAAAAAGTACACCCAACCGGCTGAGCAGCAGGCCCCGGCCGATGCCGGCGACCACAAGGAATTTACCATCGACGAACTGGCCCGCGAAGCCGGCTCGACGGTGCGTAACGTGCGTGCCTACCAGGATCGCAGCATCCTGCCGCCCCCGGAAAAACGCGGCCGCACGGGCATTTACACCGATGTGCACCTGGCACGCCTGAAGATTATCGGCGCCCTGCTAGAGCGCGGTTACACCCTCAATAATATCCGCGACTTGCTCAGCGCCTGGGAACAGGGCCGTGAGCTCAACGATATTCTTGGCCTGGAAGTGGCCGTCACCTCCTGGCAGACCCCCAGCGTCCCCTCCTACGTGGACTACCAGGATCTGTTGGATGACTTCGGCGAAGACATTACCCCGGAAGTGATGACCAAAGCGGTCAAGCTGGGCTACATCATTCCCGAAGGCATGCGCCTGCGCCTGCCCTTCCCGCGCGTTTACAACGCCGGCAAGGAACTCAGCGAAGCCGGCGTCCCGCTGGATGCCGTGCTTACCCACGTGAGCCTGGTCCGCGAGGAAGTGGACAAACTGGCCGAGCGCTTCATCGGCATGATCATCCACCACCTGGTGGACGAAAAGTACGGCGACGAAGCCCTCCCTGAAGGCGAAGACGTGCCCAAACTGGCCGACTTCATTACCCGCATCCGCCCCCTGGCCGATGCCGTGGTCAGCGACGAGCTGGGCCGTGTCCTGGAAAAGAGCATCAACAAGATTCTCGTCGACCGCCTGGCCAACGTGCTGGCGCATATGGAAGAGAAGGGCTAGCACGCCGCCCCACGCTTCACGCAACACCGCGCGGATCTGCAGAGGATTCTCAACCTCCGCACCCGCACTTTCAAACCTGCTCTTCTCTCCGCGCCCCCCGTGTTGCATGAAGCATGATGCATGCTGCGTTAAGTAGGCTTTTCTTTCTGTTTTGTTGCCGCCTCTCCCCCCCATACCCACAGGAATGCCAATCTTGGGACGACCGTGCGAAAAAATTGCGTCTTCGCGCTAACGCCCACGCAACCCTCGCACTAAAACAATCTCGCGCCAAAACAATAAAGTCCCGAGGAGAGCACCATGAAACCCGGATTTGTCATTACCGCGCTGCTTGCCGCCAGTCTGATCAGTGCCTGCGGGGGTGGCGGTTCCAGCAGCCCTGCCCCGGTGGTCAACACTCCCACGCCCAACGAGCCCACAGAGCCGGAAACACCTGCGCCAGAACCGCCGGCAGATCGTCCTGCCAACGTCTCCGCACCCTATGCGGATTACGGCACCGTGCTCAACATCCTGCCCCCCGGTCAGGATGATATCGGCGGGCTCAGCAGCCTCACCGCCGACATTCCCGGTCTGGGGGATCTGGTGGGCACCCTGCTGGATGATCTGGTCGCGGAAACCGGGCTGGTGCCCGCGCTTACCAAAGAGCCCCACTTCGACGACCAACTGGGCCTCTACGATGCCCTGGTGCGCAGCGAGCCGGGCCTCACCGACGACCAGCTAACCGACTATTTCAAAGCCGCCCCCTTGCTCGGCCCCGAGGCGGGTAATTGGGAAAGCGAACTCACTCTGGATACCAGCGGCTACCAGGTGGACATCAAACGCGACAGCTATGGCGTACCGCACATTTACGGCGACTCCCGCCGCGACGCCCTGTTCGGCGTGGGCTATGTGACCGCCGCTGACCGCCTGTTCCTGCTCGACGTACTGCGCCGCGCCGGCCGGGGCGAACTGTCCCGCTTCCTGGGCCCCGCGGATTTCTCTTTCGACAGGGATATCGCGGTGGATGCCCCCTACCGGGAAGAAGACCGCACCACCATGATCGCCAAGACCGTTGCCCGCTTTGGTGACGATGGCGCCCAGGTCTTCGAAGACGCCACCAACTACGTGGCTGGCCTCAACCAGTACGTCACTGATGCGCGCAGCGGCCTGCTGCAGGTGCCGGTGGAATACGTGGCGCTGGGCGTGCAACTGGAACCCTTCGTGATTGAAGACGTGGTCGCCATCGCCACCCTGATTCAGGGCATCTTCGCTGGCGGCGGCGGTAACGAGCACAAGAACGTGTTGCTACTGCAGGCCCTGGAAGAACAGACCGGTAGCGCAGAAAGCGCCTGCGCCCTGTGGAAAGACCTGCGCAACGGTCTGGACTCGGAATCCTCGGTCACCACCACCCGCTCGTTTGCGACCCAGTCACCACCCACCCTGCCCGACCTGTGCCCACTGAGCGGCGAGCTGGCCGGCCAGTTCCCCGGCGCAGTGATGTTCGATGCCGGTTCGTTCCAGGCCCACCAACCCCTGAGCCATGAACCCTGCGGCCGCCCCGGCCAGCCCCAGTGCCCCGAAGCGTTGGGCAATGTTCCCGCCCTGCCCGGCACCGGCGTGGTCGGCGGCCTGCTGGATACCGTGGGGGATCTGCTCGGCGGCATTCTGTCCCTGTCCTTTCTGGAAGACCAGGGCGCCCAACTGGGCAGTCAGTGGGCTACCCTCACCCGGCAGCTTCGTCAGCTGGGCAGCGCCACTCAGGCCGACACCCGCCTGAGCGACACACAACGCGAACAGGTGCTGCAACGCATCGCGGGTATTGAAACCGGCATCAGTGGCCTGCGCGACGGCTTCCCGAGCACCATGTCCAATGCCCTGCTGCTCAATGCCGAGCATTCTGCCAGTGGCCAACCGCTAGCCGTGTTCGGCCCACAGACCAGCTATTTTGTCCCCCAGCTACTGCTGGAAATGTCTATCCACGGTGGCGACATCAATACCCGAGGCATGACCTTTACCGGCCTCCCCTATGTGGTGATCGGCCGTGGCCCGGACTTCGCCTGGAGCGCCACCTCCGGCAGCTCCGACCTCACCGATGTCCGCGTCGTGCAACGCTGCTCCCCCACTGAAACCCCGGCCCACGGAGAGGGTGGCTATCAGGTCAACGGCCAGTGCAAACCCTTCGATGTGATTGACGAGGAATGGGTGGCGCGCTGGAACCTGGCCTCCTCCACAGACCCGGAGGCCGTGGGCCAGAATGAAACCGTTCACCGCCGCGTGATCCGCACCGAGGAATACGGTCCGGTGATCGGCTTTGCCACCGTGTCCGGCATGCCCGTGGCGGTCACCCGCCAGCGCAGTACCTACTTTGCCGAGCTGGATACCGCGTTGCCGTTCATGCAGGCCACCCGCAATGACGTGCACGATGTACAGAGCTTCTACGACGTGTTCTACAACACCACGGGCAGCTTCAACTGGTTCTATATCGACGACCGGGATATCGCCTTCTTCCATTCCGGCGACTACCCCCAGCGCGCCGACGGCATCCACCCGGAACTGCCCAGCTGGGGCAACGGCCAATATGACTGGGACGGCTTCCTGCCCCAGCAGGCCCACCCCCAGGCCAGCAACCCGGAGCGGGGCTACCTGGCCAGCTGGAACAACCGCCCGGCACGGGACTGGTGGGCCGCTGACGCCCACGCGCCCTATGGTTCCGCCCATCGCAACAACATCCTTGATGTGCGCCTGCAACAGTTGGTGGAAGAAGGCAGCGTCACCCGGGCACAAATGGTAGAAGCCATGGGCGATGCAGCCACCGTGGACCTGCGCGGCCAGGAAATCATCCCCCACGCCCTGGCCCTGCTGGAAAGTGCACCGGTCACCGGCGACCAGGATAGCGCCATCCGCCTGATGCACGACTGGGTCGCCAACGGCGCCATGCGCCGGGACCGGGACGGCAGCGGTAATTACGATGAAGAAGCCGCCGTAGCCCTGATGGACGCCTGGTACCCGCTGATGATCGACATCCTGCTGCCGCAAATCACTGACGTGGAGGATGTGAACGGCCAGAACCTGTCGCTGATGGATCGCGATAACAAGCCCGCAGCCGGCGGCTCCGCCTACAACTTTGGTTACTACAGCTACGTGGAGCGAGTGTTGGAACAAGCCCTGGGCACCAGCGCCAACCCCTACCGGGAACTGAGCTGCGCGGATAGCGATGACAGCAATGCCTGCCGCGATGCCCTGGCTGACAGTCTCAACCAAGCCATCGAGCAACTGGGCGGCATCGCCAGCATGGATAGCTGGAACGTGGACGAAAGCCAGGACCAGATCCAGCACCGCGCCATCGGCCTGTCCGGCGTCGCCCCCATCCACTGGCAAAACCGCCCCACCTTCCAGCAGGTGGTGGAATTCACCGGGCACCGGTAAAGCCCAGTGACGAGATACGAGTAACGAGTTGCGAAGATCAATAGCCCAATCTTACCAGGCTTGGTTTTCGCTTCTCGCTTCTCGTTACTCGCCAAGCATCTCGGGTAGCGCAGCATCTACACGATCCCCACCATCGATCATTACTTCCCCGCATACACCCACATCCACCCCATGCATTTGTCTAATCCTCCCATCGGCGTTAGCGTCTGCTACACATAAAAATTCTGATTTCCGGGAGAGCACCACATGCGCGCCATTCTTTGTAAGGAACTGGGCCCAGCCAACACGCTGGTCATTGAAGACATCGCATCCCCTGCGCCGGGCAAGGGCGAAGTGAAGGTGCGGGTAAAAGCCGCCGGCCTGAATTTCCCCGACACCCTGATCATTGAAGGCAAGTACCAGATCAAACCGGAACTGCCATTTTCACCCGGCGGCGAAATGGCCGGGGAAGTGCTGGAAGTAGGCGAAGGGGTGAAAAACTTCAAGCCGGGTCAGCGGATCATGGGCCTCACCGGATACGGTGCTTTTGCCGAAGAGATTCTGGTACCGGAAAACCGGCTAATCCCTGTACCTGATGGCATGGACGACCATACCGCCGCCGCCTTCTCCATGGTCTACGGCACCAGCTACCACGCGCTGAAACAACGGGCCAACATCCAGCCCGGAGAAACCCTGCTGGTGCTGGGCGCCAGTGGCGGCGTGGGCCTGGCTGCAGTGGAAATTGGCAAGGCCATGGGCGCCAAGGTGATCGCCTGTGCCAGCAGCGATGAGAAACTGGAAGTGGCCAAAGAAGCCGGCGCCGATGACCTGATCAACTACGCGGACGAAGACCTGAAGGACGCGCTCAAGAAGCGGTATCCCAAAGGCGTGGACGTGATCTACGATCCCGTGGGTGACAAGTTCACCGAAGCAGCCCTGCGCAACATGGCCTGGAACGGCCGCCTGCTGGTGGTCGGTTTCGCCGCCGGCGACATCCCCAAGATTCCTGCCAACCTGGCGCTGCTGAAAGGCTGCTCCATCGTCGGGGTGTTCTGGGGTGCCTTCACTCAGCAAGAGCCGAAGGTGAACATGCAGAACATCATGGAACTGTTCCAGCTGTTCGGCCAGGGCAAGCTCAAACCGCGCATCAGCCAGGTGTTCAAGTTCGAAGAATACGAACAAGCACTGGCGGCGCTCACCTCGCGAACAGCCAAAGGCAAAGTCGTGCTGGCTGTCGAGTAGCCTGTTATCGGGGCCTGCGGGCCCCTTTATCACCACACGTTACCCCGCATACCCCCTATACTTGCCGCTATCCCCAATTTGGGGGATGCCCCCGTTTCCCTTCCCCTTTATAAATCGCAGCAACACCAATATTCATAGCCGCAGGTATAAGTCCAGCGGCAGGGGGAACTATGTTCTGGCCATCGTCGCTATCTCGATATCTACTTTCCGCGGGCACCGCCTTGTGGCTTGCCAGCACCACCGTTATTGCTGCGCCAGGGGATACCGACCCCTCATTCGGTGTTGATGGCTTGGTGCTACACACACCGGGCAGTGTCGCACTCAATCTCAGCAACACCCCCAGCACCGTCATCTCGCTCAGCGACGGCACACTGCTGGTGGCCGGACACAGCGAAAATGGGCAGACCGTGAGTGGGGTCGCGGATACCGACATCTTGCTGGCCCGTTACCGGGCAAACGGCCAGCTGGATACCCGTTTTGGCCACCAAGGCATCGTCACAACCGCCACGTCCACGGCTTACAGCCGGGTGTCCGGGATGCTTGAGCAGGCTGACGGCAAACTGCTGGTCTACGGCATCCATGCCCAGCTTCGTGCCGCTGACAGGGGGCTGGTGGTTCGCTATCTGCCGGATGGCCGCCTGGACCCGGGTTTCGCCGATGGCGGCATCCTCAGCCTGACGTTGGGCAGTGGCTACGACCAGATCAATGCAGCCATCCAGCAAGCCGATGGCAAGATCGTAGTGGCAGGCGCCGGGCTGCACAGTGATGACGATTTCGTGCTGGCGCGGCTCAATAACGATGGCTCGCTGGACACGACCTTCGGCACCGACGGGCTCGTGATCACCGATTTCGGCGGCAGCCACATTGCCTATGATCTGATCGCACAGAACGGCAAACTGGTCGCCGTCGGCAGCGGCGGTAACGGTGTCAGCGGCATTACCATCGCCCGCTATCTTGCCAACGGCACTCTGGACACCGGCTTTGATGGCGACGGCTTCCTCAACCTGGATGTGACCAGCGGCTATGACGCCGCCTTCAGTGCCTTTGCATTGAGTAATGGCCAGCTGTTGGTCGGAGCGCGTACAGGGGGCACGCAATCCTCCTTACTGCGCTTTAACGACGATGGCTCACAGGACCTGAGCTATTCCCTATTGGGGCTTCACCTCCTCTCGGGCCAGTCAGGCGTGATGGCATTACGTGGCCTCGCCAATGGCAAGCTGCTCGCCATGAGCCGCAACAACCAGGTGGCCCAACTCAACGCCGACGGTACCGTGGATGAGGATTTTGCCAGCGCTGGCGAAACCGCCGCACTCAGCGACATGTCGGAAGCCTCCGATATCATCGCGTTGGCGGATGGGCACCGCATTCTGCTCGGCAGAACCCCTTCCGGCAGCATTGTGCTGGCCCGCCGCCAGGACGATGGCGCACTGGACGAGAGCTTCGATGGTGACAGTGGTAGCGGCAACGGCATTGTTATCAATCAGCCCAGACACATCGGCAGCGCCACCTCGCTGCTCGCGCTACTCTCACAGGATGATGGCAAAACCATCGCCATTGGCTACGCCAATAACGGTGACCGCGATATCACCCTGAGCCGTTACCTGCCCGATGGGCAGCTGGACACCAGCTTCGGCACGGACGGGGTCTCTTTTCTCGGCGGCGTCGGCGCCATTGACACGGCGGGCCATGCCATCTGGCAGGGCGACAAGATTCTGGTGGCGGGAAGGTTGGGCAACTATGCCATCGTTGCCCGGTTCAACAACGATGGCTCCCTGGATACCAGCTTCGGCGCCAATGGCTTTCGCCAGCTTGTCTCTGGCAGTAGCACCAATTTTCATCAGCTGCAGCTGCTGGATGATGGCCGCATCTTCGCGGTTGGCCAGCGCAACCAGGATGCCTACCACGACTTCTACGCCGTCATGCTCACCGCCAATGGCGCCCTCGACAGCAATTTCGGCAACAACGGCACCATGCAATACAACATTCTTGAGCAGGAGTATGCCAAAGGGGCAGTCGCAGTGAGTGGCCAGTTCTTGTTGATCGGCCAATCACGCGCCAGCTTTAGTTCGTCCTACTCCCTGCGCGTCCTGCGCATCAATGCCGATGGCACTGTAGACACCAGCTTTGGCAGCAATGGCAGCCTTCTTCACAGCATCAATAACCCCAGCATCGGGCAGGTCATTACCGACAGCAATGGCAAAGCACTGATTGCGGGCACCAGTTCCAGTGACATGTTTGTCATGCGACTCAACACTGATGGCAGCAAGGACGACAGCTTTGGCAGTCAAGGGACAACCCGCATTGATATCAACGGCGATAGCGCCGGCAGCCAGGCCATTACAGAGCAGGCTGATGGTAAAATTGTGATTGCGGGCTACACCCGCCCTGGCAGCCATTTTGACTTTGCCTTGCACCGGCTCCATGCGGATGGCACTGCGGATACGACCTTCGCCGAGAGCGGCACGCTAACACTTGATCTGTACGGTGATGAACGCTTGTTCGCCGTTACTCAGCAAGCCGACGGCAAACTGGTCACCGGCGGTTATGCCCGCAACTTTGCGCAATTCGCCCTGCTACGGGTGGAAGCCCTGCTCGACAGTGACGACGACGGCACCCCGGACGTTAACGACGCCTTCCCCAACGACCCCACCGAAACCACTGACACCGACAACGACGGCACCGGCGACAACAGCGATGCCTTCGTCACCAACGACGCGGCCGCCACGGACGATGACGGTGATGGTTTTCCGGACAGCTGGAACAACGACTGCGACAGCAGCTGTCAAAACAGTTCCGGACTGACCCTGGACCCGTCGTTAAACGATGTGGATAACGACGGCCTGGTCGACAGCGAGGACGACGACAACAACCGAGACAACCAGCCCCCCACTGTGACCGCACCGACCCACATTGCCGTTAATGCCACCGGCGACCTGACCGAGATCATGTTGGGTGAGGCCGCTGCCACCGATCTTGTCGATGGCAGCCTCAGTGCCGTGCCGCAAACCCCGGACAACGCCACCACCTTGTCCCTGGCACCCGGCCGGCATCTGATTACCTGGCAGGCCACTGACAGCGCCGGCAATATCGGCAGCGCAACCCAACAGGTGGACATCACACCGCTGGCCGGCTTCACCACCGATAACCAGATCAGCGGCGAGGGCAATAGCGTCACTGTCACGGTCACCCTGAATGGAGATGCCCCCGTTTACCCGGTGGTTATCCCCGTGATACTCAACAGTAACAGCACCGCCACCAGCCCGGCAGATCACAACGCCACAGCAACCACCATCGTGATCAACGAAGACGCCGAACCCGTCCACACCGGCAGCCTGACATTCACCACCACCGACGACGGTGTGGGCGGTGAATACGATGAAACCGTGATCCTGGATCTGGTGGCAGACAATGGCAGTGACACCCTGGAAAACGCGGTAATTGACGACGCGCTGTCACGGCACATTATTACCATCACCGAAATGAACGTGGCCCCCACGCTCACCTCCGTCACCCTGAGCCAGGGTGACGACAGCATCGACCTAACCGCCGGCACGCCGACCCTCTACGAGCGTTTTCATGATGCCGGCAACATCCAGCTAACCGCCAACATGACCGACCCGAACCCTCAGGACAGCCACACCTTCGAATGGGTCATCAACGATGTGGTGCAGCCAGAAACCGGCAACACCCTGTTGATCGACATGGATCTGTACAGCACCGGTGAGTACCTGCTGTCTGTCACGGTGAGTGACAACGGCAATCCCCCGCTGAGTAGCGCCCCCCTCAAGGGCGGCGTCGCCCTGACCGACAGCCCGGCGCCCTACGGTGGCGATCAAGCGGGTGGCAGTAGCGGTGGCGGCAGCCTTGGCTGGCTGCTCATGCTGCTTGGCGCAGCGGGCGGGCGACGGGTAGCCCGCCGGTCGTCAGGCGCTCAACCGCGCCCGCTCTGATCGATCACCACCCCCGGCGCCCCGGCCTGCAGCAGCTCGCGCAGATCCTCGGGCACCGGGGTCTTCTCGAACGGCTCCGTGGTCATCATCACGTACACCGCTTCTGAGTGCGCAATGGCACGGCCATCGTCCGCGTGACGAATATCCGCCTGCAGCGAGAACGAGGTGTTGCCCATATGGGTCAATGACACGAAGACATCCAACACGTCATCAAAGCGTGCCGACGACTGCCATTGGGTGGTCAATTTCACCACCTGGTTATCCAAACCATCCGCCAGCAACTGGCTGTAATCACGGCCCAGCGCACGCATGAATTCGGTCATGGCGATATCCACGTAATCCCCGTAACGGGCGTTAAACACCACGTGCTGGGCATCGCATTCGTTGTAGCGCACCCGAAATCGAAAGCAAAAAGGATTAGCCATACATCACACCTGATTCTGTGAAATCGCTGTATTGCGAGCAAACATACCGAAGAGTATGCTCGATCTATTTTCGGAATTCTATTCCATAAACGGAGAGCCCATGACCACCGCCAGCGACGCCATGCCCCGCTACGCCCCTGAACGAACCGACGAGGTTTTCACGCCCCTGCCCCAGCGCCTGCAACACTGGGCGAACACCCAGGGCGACACGCCGGCACTGTACGATGAAAGCGGCATGCTCACCTGGCGGCAGCTGGTGAACAACGTCAACCAGGTGGCCAACCAGTTGATCGACGCAGGCCTGCAACCGGGCGACACGGTTACCGGCCTGTCCGAAAACAGCGCCCGCTACCTGACCCTGTTTCTGGGCACCCTCACCGCTGGCGGCTGCATGGTGCCGCTCTCCGGCATGGCAGTCGGCGACACCCTGGCGCTGATGATCAACGATTGCGACGCCCGCTTCCTGTTCGTCTCCGACAAGCATCGTACCCTGATTGATCCCTTGCTGGGCGAGCTGGCCAACATTCCCCAGGAGCACCGCTTCAGCCTGGATTTCCAGGCACCAGGATGGCGAGCCTTTGATAACTGGGTAGCTGGCAGCCGCACCGTCGCACCGGACCACCACCCGCAACCGGACGACCCGTTCAATATCATCTACAGTTCCGGCACCACCGGCGTGCCCAAAGGCATTTTGCATGACCACCGCATGCGCGCCCGTCAGCTGGAACGGGTCACCGACCTTGGGTACGACCAGAACGCCGTCGCGCTGGTCTCAACACCGCTCTATTCCAATACCACGCTAGTGTGCGTTCTCCCGACGCTATTCGCCGGCGGCACCCTGATCACCATGGCCAAATTTCACAGTCAGCGTTATCTGGAACTGGCCGAGCAACACCGCGTCACCCACACCATGTTAGTGCCCGTGCAATATCAACGGCTGCTGGATGACCCGGCGTTTGACCGCTTCGACCTGAGCAGCTTCAAGGTGAAATTCTCCACCAGTGCCCCCCTGCGCGCGCCGTTGATTGCCGATGCCATGGCACGCTGGCCGGGTAATCTGGTCGAGTTCTATGGACTCACCGAAGGGGGGCTGTCCACGGTCCTCAACTGTGCCGAGCATCCGGATAAATGGGCCACCGTGGGGCAACCGGGCGAAGGCTGCGAAGTGCACATCATCAACGAGGATCTGGAGGAACTGCCTTCCGGAGAAATTGGCGAAATCGTGGGCCGCAGCAGTGCCATGATGCGCGGCTATTACAAGCGCGAGGACAAGACCGAAGAGCTGCTCTGGACCCGTGCCGACGGTGCCGTGTTCTATCGCACCGGTGACATGGGCCGGCTCGACAGTGACGGCTTCCTGTCAGTGCTGGATCGCCGCAAGGACATGATTATTTCCGGGGGCTTCAATATCTACGCCGAAGACCTGGAAAAAACCCTGCTCAGCCACGACGACATCACCGATGCCGCAGTGATCGCCATTCCCAGCCGCCAGTGGGGCGAAACCCCGCTGGGACTGGTGGTGTTGCGCAAGGGTTGCAATACCGACCTGACAACCCTTTGTGACTGGGCCAACCAGCAACTGGGCAAAGCCCAGCGGCTGTCCGCACTGGAACAACGGGACCACCTGCCGCGCAGCACCATCGGCAAGATTCTTAAACGGGAACTGCGCGATCCTTATTGGCAGGAACAACCACAACAAGCTCGCGGTTAACCATCAGCGCCCCGGTCTCGCACCGGGGCAATGATCGCGCTACAGAAACCGTTCAATCGGCAAGCGCGCCAGCAACCAGGCAGCCAGCCAGCGGCCAATGCTGACTCGCGGCTCCCGGTGCAGCACTTCCGGGGTGCCATCGCTGCCGTCCGCAGCCCAGGTTAACCGGCCCGCTTCACGGGATACCCGGAAACTGTTTTCCGGCGCCAGCCCTTCTTCAATAAACGCGGCCACCTGCTGCCCCAGCGCCTCCGACGCCACGTAATAGCCCATCTCGGTATTCAGATGCACCGAGCGTGGATCAATATTGAACGAACCGACAAACACTTCGCGACGATCCAGCACCATGGCCTTGGTATGCAGACTGGCCTGGGAGCGGCCTTTGAACAGGCGCACTTGCCGATGCAACGCACGGGCATTGGGCTGTAATTCATGCAACTCCACTCCGGCCGCTAACAACCCGGAGCGATAGCGCGCATAGGCGCCGTGGGCGGCAATCACATCATTGGTGGCCAGACTATTGGTCAGCACGGCAGCACGCCCGCCACGTCGCCGGAAGCCGGCAAGCGCGTCCACAAAATCATTGCCCGGAATGAAGTAACTGGCTTCCATCAATAATTCCTGGTGATCTTGCCGGCCCAGCAGGCTGGCCAGCTGATCCCCCATCAATGTCTGTCTGGCGCCGCTGGCCTTGTCCGGGCTATCGAACAACAACACCGCTGGCGCCTGCACACACTGGCGTTCCTGCTTTTCCAGATAGTCCGTAAAAAATTTTTCGTGTTGAGGGAACAAGTAAGGATAGCCTTTCAGGGACCTGCGCCAGTGCGCCAGCCACCGCCAGACTCCTTCGGCGGTGGCTTCGGTGCGACGACGGTAACTTTTCATCGGCACGGCCAGCGGGCTGTGCCAGAACGCCTCAAACGCCGCACGGGTATCCGCCACGATCGGGCCATGGGCATACAAATCCAGGTCACGGAAATTGGTGGACGCATTCACCCCAAAATAATGGTCAGCAATATTTCGCCCGCCCACCAGCGCCCGCTCCCCATCCATGATCCACGCCTTGTTGTGCATGCGGTGGTTCAGGCGTGGCGCATGGTAGAGCCATTGCAGAAAATGCTTATAGCGTCCCTTGAACGGATTGAACAATCGCACCTGAATATTGGGGTGCGCATCCAGCGCCGCCCACTTCACATCCCGGCCCAACTGGTTGGCATGATCCAGCAACATGCGCACCTTCACACCCCGCCGCGCCGCCTCCAGCAAACGATAGATCAGCAGCTTGCCGGTGGTGTCGTCATCCCAGATGTAGTACTGCACATCCAGCGAGCGCTTCGCCAGCCGCGCCAGGGTGACTCGCAGGGTGAACGCCTGATCGCTGTCGGCAACCAGTGAAAAAGACGACACCGGCGTGGGCGTCGAACCGGACGGTGTCTGGCTCATTGGCACTCACCATTTCGACTCGGCGCTGGCCATGATGGTCGCCGGTCAATTTGCCCATCGATGCGCATACCTCGTCCTCTCTGCTCCCGGTCGTGATGCTCTGATGACAGGAATATAAAACCTGACCTGAGTGCCAACCCTGCCATACATTCACCGGAATTCATCAAACTATCACGATCTTTTTACCGCATTTTCTTGTCACGGCGTCAGCCTTTCGGTCTCCCTCTTTCATTCAAGGATGACCGCACATGAACAGGCACGTTCTCACAGCACCGGCCGTCACCGCTCTGCTCACTGCCCTTTGCGCCAGCGTCAACGCTGCCCCCTACGACTGGAACTACCCGGCGCCGATCAAATCCCCCGGCGCTAACGATAACGGCAAGGTCGTGCTCTTCGATGTCTCCCACGGCGGCACGGAAGGCAATGCCGACTGGGTGATCGACGGCGCTTTTTCCGACTTCGCCGATGATCTGGTCAGCGCCGGTTACACCGTGCAGGAATACCGCGGGGTGGATAAAAACAGCGACGGCGTTATCCAGTTTGTGGATGACTACACCAACCCGACCACGGCCAACAGCAACGCCAATGAAGCGGTCATCACCTACAGCGCCATCAGCCATGCGGATGTACTGGTATTGGCGGAAAGCAACCGCCCTTTTACCCAGTCAGAATTACAGGCACTGGAGAATTTTGTGGCCGCCGGCAAGGGCATCTTCTTTGTGGCTGACCACTACAACGCGGACCGCAACCTGAACACCTGGGACAGCACCGAGGTGTTCAACGGCTATAACCGCTCCACCCTGCCCCAGTTCAATGTGGGCGGCAGCTACGGCGACCTGCGTAACCCGGGCACCGCCAGCGGCTGGCTGGCGCAGGAGTTCGGCATTCGCTTTCGCTTCAATGCCATCGACTGGCACAGCGGCGCCAGCGGCATTGAACCGGCCAGCCAGGTAGAGGGGCTGACCACCGGTGTGGGCCCGGTACTGATGGCCGGTGGCGCCACCCTGGCGATCACCGACCCGAATAAGGCCAAGGGCCTGGTGTACTTTTCCACCAGCGACAGCCCCAGCCGCTGGAGCCATGCGGTGGATTCCGGGCTCTACTTCGGCGGCACCGCCGAAGGCCCCTACGTGGCCATCGCCAAATCCGGCCCCGGCAAGGCCGCCTTTATCGGCGACTCCAGCCCCATCGAAGATGCCACGCCCAAATACAAACGCCAGGACAACGGCAACACCAAGAGCACCTACCCGGGCTGGACCGATGCCGGTAACGCCTCCCAGCTCAGTATTAACCTGATCGACTGGCTGGCCACCCCGGAAAGCTACACCCAGTTCAACAGCAGCGCCCACCCGGCCGGCACCGCAACGCCGATCCCCATGGCCAGTGAAGAACTGGACGACCCGGACAACGGCCAACCCTGGAACACCCCCTCCGGCGGCTATAACCCCTGGGATGCCAGCACCTTCGACTACGGCGCCTACGGTGCCCCGGACGGCCCCGGTGGCAACAATGGCGGCGGCACCGGGGACAGTTTGTCCGTGAGCGAGGCACTGGCCGAACCCACGGGTACAACGGTGACGGTGGAAGGCGTGATCACCCAGGCTATCAACGGCGAGTACGCCCTGGAAATTGAGGACAGCGTCGGCAGTGCCACCCTTTACGTGAAACTGGAAAGCCAGTACCGCAACGATTTCAGCCCGCAGAACAACCCATCGGTGATCGGCGAAACCCTGCAAGTCAGCGGCGAGCGTGACGTCTACATGGGCGAGCCCAGCATCGAGTACGTCACCGACATGCAGCTGGTGGATGGCAGCAGCGGGGGCGGCAGTTGTGGCAGCAGCGGCGCGGTGTCGGTGAGCGATGCCTACGCCAGCAGCCAGGGCACCCCGCTCACCGTAATCGGCGAAGTCATCAGCGGCGTCAACGACCCCTACGCCCTGGAGCTGAGCGACCTGAACAACAGCACCAGCGTCTACGTGAAGCTGGAGTCCGACCAGCGTGCCGAATACAGCCCCGCCAACAACCCGGCCATGATCGGCCAGACCCTGGAAGTAGACGGCGTGCGCGACCTCTACATGAGTTACCCCAGCCTGGAATCGGTGAGCTCACTCACCGTGATCAGCGACTGCCCCTGATGCTTTTAAAAAATTCCCCGGCGGCGTTCGCGCCGCCCTTCTTTCAACCCGATACACAGGAAACACCATGAAGGCTTCACTGCGATCCCTGCTGGCCCTGTCTCTGGCCAGCGGCGCCTTGCTCAGCGGCTGCGGCGGCGATGACGACAACACTTCCTCCCAACAGGACGCCAGCCCCCGGGTGGACCTGCGTCTGATGGAAACCACCGATATCCACGCCAACGTGATGGACTACAACTACTACAGTGACAGTGTAGATAGCGGCCACGGCCTGGTGCGCACCGCCATGCTGGTCAAGCAGGCCCGCGCCGAAATCACCTACCCGGAAAACGCTGCGTTAGTCGACAACGGTGATCTGATCCAGGGCAGCCCCATGGGCGACTGGCGCCAGGCGCAAGGGCTCACCAGCGGCGAAGTGCACCCGGTCTACAAGGTGATGAATGAAATGGCTTACGACGTGGGCAACTACGGCAATCACGAATTCAACTACGGCCTGGATTTCCTCGCCGAAAGCGTGGACGACGCCGCCTTCCCCTACATCAGCGCCAATGTGTTCAGCGCCGACGGCAGTACCCCCTACTTCGATCAGTACAAGCTGATCACCAAGACGGTCTACGACCGAAACGGCAACCCCCACGACATAACACTGGGCTTTATCGGCTTCCTGCCGCCGCAGATCATGCAGTGGGACAAGAAGAACCTGGAAGGCAAGGTCACCGCCAAGGACATCAAGGCCACCGCGGAGTTACTGGTGCCGCAGATGAAGGCAGAAGGCGCGGACATCATCGTTGCCATTCCCCACTCCGGCATCAACACCACCGCCTACTCGGAAGAGGCCAAGGCAGAAAACAGCAGCTGGTACCTGGCGGACGTGGAGGGCATCGACGCCATCATGTTCGGCCACAGCCACCTGACCTTCCCCTCGGACAGCTTTGCCAACACCGCCAACGTAGATCTGCAAAAAGGCACCATCAAAGGCGTGCCCTCGGTAATGCCAGGCTACTGGGGCAGCCACCTGGGCATCATCGACCTGAGCCTGGCACTCAATGAGGACGGCGAAAGCTGGACCGTGGTGGGCAGCAAGGTGGAAGCCCGCGCCCTGGACCCGGACGGGGAGGCCGATGCCGCCCTCACCGCCCTGGTGAAGCCCGACCACGACGCCACCCTGGAATACATGGGCCAGGTGATCGGCGAATCCACCGATGACATCTTCAGCTTCCTGGCGGTGGTGAAGGATGATCCTTCCATCCAGATCGTCAGCGATGCCCAGAAAGCCTATGTGGAAGACGCTATTGTCGACACCGAGCTGGATGGCCTGCCAGTGCTATCTGCGGCGGCCCCGTTCAAGGCCTGTGACCGTGACGGGGTCTGCGCCGAGGAAAGCAGCTTCACCGTGGTGCCGGCCGGCGAGCTGCAAGTGAAGAACATTGCCGACCTGTACCTCTACCCCAACACCCTGATGGCGGTAAAAGTTACCGGTGCCGAACTGGAACAGTGGCTGGAATGTTCCGCCTCGCAATTCTTCCAGATCACGGATACTGCCAACCCGCAGGAGCTGGTGGATTTCAGTGGCTTCCCCACCTACAACTTCGATGTTATAGACGGCGTCACCTATCAGATCGATGTGACCGAACCGGCCCGCTACGATCGTGACTGCGCCAAGATCAGCGACGGCACCCGTATCGTTGACCTGCAGTTCGCAGGCGCAGCCATCGATCCGGCCCAGGAATTCCTCATCGCCAGCAACAACTACCGTGCCACCGGCGGCCACTTCGCTGGCACCGGCGGCGACCATGTGGTGATCGAGTCCCCGGACGAAAACCGCCAGGTAGTCGGCAACTACATCCAGGCCAACAGCCCGGTAACGCCCACCGCCGATAACAACTGGTCCTTCGCACCGATCCTGGGTTACAGCAGCGATCTGCAAATCGTCTTCCGGGTACCCAACACCGACCGCGCCAAAAACTTCGTGGCCGACGCAGTTGCCGGAGCCGGTGGCAGCTTTATGGCCTCCCTGCTGGATGACAGCGGCAACGAAGCCATCTACGAGCTGAACCTGCAGCCCTGAGACATCCCGGCCTGCCCACACGGTGGGCCGGGTTACACCACAGCCCCCGGCATACCCAAACTGCCGTTACGGCTCAGCCAACGGTTCGTCATGTCTTACCCGAAGAAAACTGGCAAAGCGGGGTAATTCGTTAGCCGTTAGCCCGTAGTATTTATAGGTCACTGTCGCCCCGATCGGGGGCGGTATTTGCCGTTGCGCGTCACTGAACCCGGAGCCCAGTTTGAAACGGCGCCCGGCTTCATCCTGCACCACCAACGCCCCCAGCATGCCCCGGTACTTGCCTTTCCCTTCCGTGTGGCCAATGACTACCGCTTCCGCATCCTGGTACGTCTTCACTTTCAGAATCGCATCACTGCGGCCCGCCTGGTACAGGCTGTCCCCGTGATGCAGCATCAGCCCTTCGCCTCCCGCCGCCATGACCTTGTCCAGCCGCTGCAACAGTGCCACGTGACTGGACGCGGGCTGCTGCTCTATCACGGAAAACGTATACGCATTACTGGCTAACGCCAGCGCCTTCATTTGTTGAATGCGCTGCGAGAAAGGCGCTTCACTGGCGGGCAGATCAAACACCTTGTATCGAATCTGCCGCCACTCCTGTGCGTTGGGTTGCAATCGACGTACTGCGGCGGATACCTCCGCAAATCGCCCGTGCCCCATCCACAACTCTCCGTCCATGGGCGTATCCGGGTAACCGCGCACAAACCAGGCCGGCGCCTTGATCACATGCCCGCCTTTGCTGATCAACTGTTCCCCATTCCAGTAGGCCCGCACCCCGTCCAGCTTTTCGCTGACCCAATACCCCTGCAGCACCATTCCTTTCTCATAGGTCTGCGCCAGCTGCAATGCCGGTCCCTGTGCCAGGCACCACCCGGCAATCATCCACAAGCCAATAATGGCCAGCCCTTGCCTGTTCTTCACGGTATCCTCCCTAGTTTATGTCAGGCTGGCACCATGACAGATTCCGGCCGCGCGCCCTGTCCGTTTGCGCATACCGGTGATGTAAGCCATAACGGTTTGCAACAAATCGCGACCGGCTGCATCCAATAGGCAGGAGGTAAGCAATTATGCGAGTTATTACATTAATGGGACTGCTGGTGATCAGCGCACCGAGCCTGGCTGCGGAAGCCTATTTTGCCGGTGGCTGTTTCTGGTGTACCGAGTCCGATTTTGAACAACTGGATGGCGTGAGCGAAGCCATTAGTGGCTATGCCGGCGGTGACGAGGCCAACCCCAGCTATGAGCAGGTGGCATCCGGCAGCACCGGGCACACCGAGGCGGTGAAGGTGATCTACGATCCCGAGGTGGTCAGCTATGCCAATCTGGTGACCTGGTTATGGCAACACATTGATCCCACCGATGCGAACGGGCAATTTGTGGACCGTGGCACGCAGTACCGTAGCGAAATTTTTTACCAAACCGCTGACGAGAAAAAAATCGCCGAAGCGTCACGGGCCGCCCTGGAAAAAAGCGGCCGTTTCGATAAACCCATCGTTACCCAGGTCACCAAGCTGGACACTTTCTACCCGGCTGAAGACTACCATCAGGATTACTACAAAACGCATTCCATCAAGTACAAGTATTACCGCTATCGCTCCGGCCGGGACCAGTTCCTGGAGAAACACTGGGATGATCCGAGCCACCGACCCTGGCTTGAAAAAAATGTCACCCAATCATGGCAAGGGCCGGATAATTTTGAACGCCCCAGCGACAACGAACTGAAAAAATCCTTGCCGGAACTGGTCTACAAGGTCACCCGCGAAGACGCCACCGAGCGCGCCTTCCAGAACCGTTACTGGGACAACAAGGCTGCAGGCATTTATGTGGATGTAATCAGTGGCGAACCGCTTTTTTCGTCGAAGGACAAATACAAGTCCGGCACCGGCTGGCCCAGCTTTACCCAGCCCATTGATAAATCCTTTATCACCGTGCACGAGGACAACAGCCTGTTCACCACCCGCACGGAAGTGCGCAGCCGCTATGCGGACTCTCACCTTGGCCACGTTTTCGGTGACGGCCCTGCGCCCACCGGTAAACGCTGGTGCATGAACTCCGCCGCAATGCGGTTTGTTCCCGTCGATCAAATGGCGGAACAGGGTTACGAGAAATACCTCTCTTTATTTGAATAAATGCAACGTAAAAAAGCGCGAACAAGCCTTTTTGTTCGCGCTTTTTTATGCCAGATTTTTTCGTTTTTCCTATTACTTTTTTCTCAACTTCCCTGCCCCGGTGACCAGCAGCAACAGGACGCTTCCGGCAACAATACCCAATACCAGATTGGCCAGCATGGGCACCACAACACTGAGCATTCCTGACAACGGCAATGACGCCATGGCGTCGTCCAGATGATGCAGGACATCGTGGCTACCCGGTAAGCCGTGAAGCAAAATACCGCCCCCTACCAGGAACATGGCCGCCGTACCGGCGATAGAAAGAAATTTCATTAGCCGTGGCGAAAAGCCCACCAGCATTTTCCCCAGTGCTTCGCGAATTTTTCCGCCTTTCTCCCTGGCCGTTTCGATCAGGTGCAAACCCGCGTCATCCATTTTCACGATGCCGGCCACCAGGCCGTAGACGCCAATCGTCATGCCGATGGCAATAATACTGACCACCATCACTTGCTGCGCGAAAGGTGCAGCTTGCACTGTGCCCAGGGCGATCACGATAATTTCTGCAGAAAGGATAAAATCCGTGCGCACTGCGCCTTTAATCTTGTTCTTCTCAAACGCAACCAGATCCACATTCGGATCTGCCATGGCCTTGAGTTTTTCATCATGCTTTTGGGCATCCTCTTCGCCATGGAAAAAAGTATGCGCCAGCTTTTCCACTCCTTCGTAACACAGGTAGGCCCCACCGAGCATCAGCAGCGGTGTAATCAACCAGGGCAAGAAAGCGCTGATCAACAGCGCCGAAGGCACCAGAATAAATTTGTTACGCATGGAGCCTTTGGCTACCGCCCAGACTACCGGCAACTCACGTTCCGCACGAACCCCGGAGGTCTGCTCCGCATTCAACGCCAGATCATCCCCCAATACCCCGGCGGTTTTTTTTGCCGCCACTTTGGTCATTACCGATACATCGTCAAGCACCGCTGCGATGTCATCGAGCAACATTAATAAACTGGTTCCAGCCACGTTATCTATCCTTGTAAATGGAGTTGTGCCTCAACAATTATCTCGCCAAGACTATCACGCCTCGGCGTTCTCTTTATTTGGCAGCGGCAAGCGAGGCCGGTTAATGGCGATCGCCGCGATACCGGCAATGGCCAATGCCCAGCAATAATGGATGGAACCGATCAGCGCCAGAGGGGACAGCTTGGCAATGGAGCACGCCAGCAATACCTGCGCGCCGTAGGGAATCAGTCCCTGAACCACGCAGGAAAAGATATCCAGCAAACTGGCCGAGCGACGCAGATCCACGCCGTGATCATTGGCAATGTCTCGTGCCATCTCGCCGGTGAGCACGATGGCCACGGTGTTGTTGGCCACGAACACATTGGCAAACACCACCAGCAGCGCAATACCCACTTCACCAGCCCGCTGCAGGGGCAATCTGAGCCAGCGAGTCAGGCCGTGGATGCGCTCAATCACCCAGCGGGTGCCGCCCTGATCAGTCATCAGCCGGGACAAGCCACCAATCAGCATGGACAGCAACATGATCTCGAACATGCCTTCGAAGCCCGTGTAGATGGCTCCGTTCATGCTCGCGAGTGTGTAGTCCGGCATCATCACCATGCCGGTCACGCCTGCCGTGACGATGCCCACGATCAGTACCGCCAGCACATTCAGGCCACTGAGCGCCAGCCCGAACACCAGCAGGTAGGGCACCACCAGCGCAAACCGGAAAGGCTCCGCTTTCACCTGGTGTTCCCCCCCACCCAACACGATTAACAGCAACACGGTCAGCGCCGCCGCCGGCACGGCAATCCAGATATTCACGCGGAATTTGTCTTTCAGCGACACACCCTGGCTGCGTGTCGATGCAATGGTGGTATCGGAAATCATCGACAGGTTATCGCCAAACATGGCACCGCCCACCACTGCACCCAGGGCCAGCGGAACGGACAGTTCCGTGGCCCCGGCGAAGCCAGCGGCAATCGGCGCGGTTGCCGCAATGGTGCCCATGGACGTGCCCATGGCGGTGGCGATAAAGGCAGAGATCAGAAACAGGGCCGGTAGCACCCACTCGGCTGGAATGATGGTCAGCCCCAGCTGTACGGTGGCCTCCACACTGCCAATGCTGTCACTGACGCTGGCAAAGGCGCCGGCAAGCAGAAACACCAGACACATAAGCAGCAGATTTGGATGGCCTATGCCTGCCAGCAACCGGTCCACGCTGGTGTTCACCCTTTGCCCGGCCAGCCGGGCCATGAGCATGGACAACACGATGGCCACCATGGCCACCACCGGTGCCTTGATCTGGTAGAACGCGAAGTCGGTGCCGGCGGCCGTGTAGTACAGCCCGCTACCCAGGAACACCACCAGAAAGAACAGCAGCGGAATCAGTGGCCAGGCGCGTGGAGAAGGCGCCGCTGGCGTCATGGGTTCTGTCATGGAAGGCCCCGATCAATCAATGGTCGGCCCAGTGTAGGGACTTCCGCATCATGACGGTAGCAAGGCAGCTCTGACCTTGCCGTAGGAGACAGCCTGCTGGCGATGAGAGCCGAGTTTCGAGTTGCGAGAAGCGAGTTTCGAAAGGCAAAGCCCAAAAGCCACTCGGGCCAGGTTTTCGCAACTCGAAACTCGTCACTCGCTCCTGCCCCTAAAACGTATCCACAAACGGGCGACCACCATGGCGCCCTGTCTGGAATCCGGAGGCATTCAAGCCGCGCAGCAACCACTGGCGACTGTCCATGGGATCAATGACTGCATCGATTTCCAGGAAGCTGGCCATGTTCATCGCCTTGCCCTGCTGGTACGCCTTAGCCACCAGTTTGTCGAACAGCCGCTGCTGTTTTTCCGGCGTGGGCTGCGCCGCCAGCTCCTTGGCAAAGCCCAACCGCACCGCCCCCTCCAGGCCCATGGCGCCGAACTCGGCACTGGGCCAGGCGGCGGTGAACAACGGTGAATGGAAACTGCCGGCGGCCATGGCCTGGGCGCCCAGGCCGTAGCCCTTGCGCAATACCACGGTGAAGAACGGCACCGTCAGGCTGGCGGCGGTGACGAACATGCGCGACACATGCCGCACCGTGGCTTGTTTTTCTGCTTCCGGGCCGACCATAAAGCCGGGGGTATCGCACAGGGACACCATGGGCAGACCAAAAGCCTCGCACAACTGCATAAAGCGCGCAGCCTTGTCGCCACCCACCGCATCGACAGCCCCACCCAAATAGGCCGGGTCGTTGGCAATCAAGCCGAACGGTTTACCTTCAATGCGCACCAGCGCGGTGATCATGCCCGGCGAAAACGCCTTGCGCAGTTCCAGTACCGACCCGCTATCCGCCATGGTTTCAATTACCGCACGCATGTCATAAACACGCGTGCGTTTTTCCGGAATGCGATGGCGCAATTCACGCTGATCCGCTGCCTGCCAGTCTTTCACTGTGCCCTGGAAATAGGACAGGTACTGCTTGGCCACCGCCACCGCTTCGGCTTCATCTTTCACCCGCACATCCACCACCCCGTTAGGGGCCTGCACACTCACTGGCCCCACCTGTTCCGGGGTAAAACGGCCCAGGCCACCGCCCTCGATCATGGCCGGCCCGGCCATACCGATGGAGGCATCCTCGGTGGCAATGATCACATCGCAGCAACCCAGCAGCGCCGCGTTACCCGCAAAGCAGCGACCGGAGCCAATACCCACCAACGGCACCTCACCGGACAGTTTCGCCATGGCTGCAAAGGTGTGGCAGTCGAGCCCGGCCACGCCGACAAAATCCGTATCCCCGGGCCGCCCCCCTCCGCCTTCAGCAAACAGCACCAGCGGCATTTTCCATTGCCCGGCCAGCTGCAACAGACGATCGGTTTTCTTGTGGTTCATCATCCCCTGAGTGCCGGCAAACACGGTGTAGTCGTAGCTCAAGGCCATGACACGGGCGGCCTGTTCACCAAACGGATCGGCATTGACCGTGCCGGTACCGCCGATCAGGCCATCCGCCGGACTCAGGATCTGCAGCTCTTCTGCACTGCGGCGGCGACGCTGGGCGGCCAGTGCCATGGCGCCGTATTCCTGAAAACTGTCCGCATCAAGCAGGTCATCGATATTTTCCCGGGCGGTGCGCTTGCCCTTGCTGTGCCGCTTCTCCACCGCATGCGGACGCCCTTCGTCGCTGATCGCATGGTGTCGATCCAGTACATCAGCCAGATCCTGGCGGATATATTCCAGATCCACACTTTCTTCGGTGGCGATGGCATCGCCTTCCACCTCACCCGGCGCTACAAACAACAGCGGTGCCCCTTCACTGATAGCGTCACCCTCATTTACCGCCAGGCCCTGCACCCGGCCCGCCAACGTGGCACGCACTTCGAATTCCATCTTCATGGCTTCCAGTACGGCTACCACCTGGCCGCCCTGCACCGCCTCACCCACTTGCACCAGTAACGAGACCAGCACCCCGGTGGTAGGGCTGACCACAGCATCACAGCCGGGAGGCGTCGCCAGTGTCTGCGCTGGCGAGACAGAAGCGGTGGCAGGTTGTGCCGCTGAAGACGTTTCCGGCAATGCCGCCATCAGCTCAGACAAATGCGCTTCCACAAAACGGGTGGTGACGGTGTTAGCCTGCAGCGCATCGCTACCAAGCAACGCCTGCAACAACGGCAGATTACTTTGCACGCCGTCAATGCGGGTCTGTTTCAGGGCGCGACGGGCGCGCTGCAGCACCGCTTCATAATTGGCACCGCTGACAATCAGTTTGGCCAGCAGGGAATCGTAGGCCGGGCTCACTGCGTAACCGGCATACCCATAACCATCCACCCGAATGCCCGGACCATTGGCCGGCTCATAGGCCGTGAGCGTGCCCACCGCCGGCGTGGTGCTGCCGTCTGCCTTGAGGGTTTCCAGATTCAGGCGCAGCTGCACCGCCATGCCTTCACAAATCGGGGCGGTTTCCAGATTCAGATCAGCAAGACTCGCCCCCGCCGCCAGACGAATCTGCGTCTGTACCAGGTCCACCCCGGTAACCTGCTCGGTGACGGTATGCTCCACCTGCACTCGGGGGTTGGCTTCCATAAAGAAGTAGCGACCTGCGTCCGGTTCCACCAGAAACTCAAAGGTGCCGATGCCCAGATAGTTCACCTCGGCGGCCAGGGTCAGGGCACTGTCGATAATGCGGTCGCGCAGAGCGGGGGCCAGCCCCGGCGCCGGGGCAAACTCCACCAGCTTCTGATGGCGGCGCTGCAGGGTGCAGTCGCGCCCCCACAGATGGCTCACCGCCCCGGAGCCGTCACCCAACACCTGCACTTCGATATGCCGGGCAGCCGTGACCAGCTGCTCCACATACACCGCCTCGTTGCCGAAAGCCGCTTTCGCTTCCGATTGGCAGCGCTGATACGCCGCTTCCAATGCCGCCGGGTCAGTAACCGCTCGCATACCGCGCCCGCCACCGCCGCTCAGCGCCTTGATCATCACGCCACTGCCGTCGAGGGACGCCATAAACGTCTGAGCTTCTGTCAGCGTCACCGCCTGAGCCGTGCCCTGCACCAGCGGCACCTGACACTGTGCCGCTAACGCCCGGGCGGCCGCCTTGTCGCCAAACAGCCGCAGGGTCTGCGCCCCCGGCCCGATCAGGGTCAGGCCAGCCTCAGCACACAGGTCCGCAAAGTCGGCGTTCTCGGCCAGAAACCCGTAACCCGGATGGATGGCCTCACAGCCCCGCTCCCTGGCGATGGCAATCAGCTGCGCCCCATCCAGATACGCCGCCACGCCGCGCCCGGGCAACGCTACCGGGTCATCCACCTGGCGAGTGTGCAGCGATGCCTGATCATCCTCGGCAAACACCCCCACGGAACGAATCCCCAGATCCGCACAGGCATTGGCAATACGAATGGCAATCTCGCCGCGGTTGGCGATCAGGATGGCAGAAAACGGGACAGGCACGGCGGACTCCAGTCTTAGATTCGGCGGCAAAGACCACAGTGTAGCCAGTTGGGGTTATCGATGGCATTGATCGGTACGCATAACCGCTTATGCATCAGGTTAATGCAGGCAGCGCCAGACAAGCACCACCGGCATCCTTGGCAGGGCGCGAGAATTCCGCTCTGTGCCGTGCTAACTTTCCCGTTCAGATTGGCAACCACCAGAGCGCTGGGGCCCTGGTCACACCAGAAGGGATAATCATGTTACGGATCGCTACCCTCCATGGGTTACTGCTTGGCTTGCTGCTTGCTTCCTTCAAGACCACCGCTGCCGGGCTAACCGGACTGTGGGTTGGCTACTATAGTTATACGGATAATCACCGCGTGCCCATGTCCGTAGCAATTCAATCAGATGGCCAACAATTCGTTGGGCAGATGATCGAACCCAACACCTCGAAGAATCCATCCGATGTGGGCCGTCCCGCCATTATCTTCGGCACTGTTAACGGCACCGCGGTGGTGTTCAACAAGGCGTACTTTTCCGATGTTGAGAGCACCAACCCCGTAATGCTCAAAGACGACACCAACCGGGTTCGCTACGAACTGGAGGCCACCGACAATGGCCAAACACTGTTTGGGCGGTGGTCCGTCGGCGGCATGTCCGGCAGGGCAACGTTCAAGCGGATCTCCGCAAACATCGTAGACAAGCTGCCATAGGGCAAGCCCGTGATTTATTGCCGGACTCACTTTTTTCTTTTCCCGAAAAACGATTTCAAGAGCACCAACCATGGATTTAGCACTCACGCATAAAACCGCACTGGTCAGCGGGGCTCACCGTGGCACTGGCCATGTCATTGCCCGCACGTTGGCAGAAGAAGGCGCAACGGTCGCGCTTCATGCGTTTACCCAGCCGCAAGCCGACGAAGCCATGGCAGCCATCACCGATCCGGCGCTCAATATCGTCCCGGTGGTGGGAGACCTGCTCACCGATGACGGTGCCCAGCAAGTGATGAATCAACTGGCGCAACAGGGCTTGCAGATCGACATCCTGGTGAATAATTACGGTACTGCGCTAATGGGAAAATGGGATTCCCTCACCACCGAACAGTGGCTGGAAGCCACCAATGTTAATGTGCTCAGCGCCGTGCGCCTGATTCAGCACTGCACGCCACACATGAGGGAAAGCCAGTGGGACGCATCATCAATCTCAGCACCATTGGCGACCATCAACCGAATGCCATCATGCCGCACTACTACGGTGCCAAGGCCGCGCTCTCTAATGCTTCCGTGAGCCTGGCCAAAGAACTCAGCCATACAGGCATCACCGTTAATACCGTCTCCCCCGGCCTGATTCACACGCCAGAAGTGGAACGCGCCTACCAGGCAAGGGCCCAGCAAAAAGGCTGGCCCACGGATTGGGACGTCTTACAGGACAAAATTGTCGAGAGCGATTTCCCCAACCCCTGCGGCCGTCTGGCCACCCGCCAGGAAGTAGCGGACCTGGTGGTGTTCCTGGCCAGCCCGAGGGCCGGGTTTATTAACGGGCAGAATATTCGCGTGGATGGAGGTGCGGTTCGGTATGTTTGAATTATTTGTGAATACACGGGACAAGACTTGGCAACAATAGCCAGACTCCAGTGACTATGGCTTCTATAGAAAAAAAGGGGGAAACATCAGAATCATAAAGTGGTTTATTGCAACGGTTTCCATTGCACTAGCACTGGTTATTACCGACGTGTATGTAGAGGATTTGGTTTTTTTAGAAGCGGCGCCAGCATGGCTGCAGAAGTAGACGTTGATATGGCCGACGCCCTTCAAACCTTTGACGACACCTGCATGAAGCAAACAATTTATAAAGCGAAACCAGATGGTATAACCAAGGCATTCATCGCCGCTGGCATGACAAGCCCTAACGCAACCGGGCAATCGAACCCGGAGAATCCAATCTCTGGTTACACGGTTTCCAGGCCTGATGATGGCGGCTACGAATGTATCATTCGCTTTACTAGCGTTGAGGATATTAAAAAAGTCATGGTGCCAACATTTATAGCGTTCACCAAGACGCGAATAAGAAAGGCCATGACGCAAGCCCAGGACGCGTTTGTCTTCAACGCCTCTGCGAACAATTCCGCTAGCCCTGTCATTCGCCATTTCGCTGATTCGGATCTAGCGTATTACGTCATTTTTAGACCAGATAACGATACCTTGAGCCATCAGTTGCAGCTGATCTCGATCCCTATCGCATTTTTGGAAGCCCATTCTCAAGTTTCACCCTAGAAAAATCATACCGGGAGCAAGGGACACATTTTCTTGGGTATCCTCGATTGAGCTGGTGCCGTGCATCTAAGCGCACGATGCAAGACCTGACCCCGGATATCGGATCTAGAAAGAGACACAACTACAAAACACCAGAGGAAATCTACTATGCCTACTGATCTGGATTACTGTCGCGGTTCAAGCTTGATACTAGGCCACATACTCGTCACTCGAAACCACCGCAAAACCGTTTACCCGCGTCCGGTGAAAGGGTCTCGGGCACAACAAAAGAGTCGAAGCCCATGGGTACGATCCACCAAGCGATAGGATTTTTTCTTTCATATCTGTTCTATCGTTTAAGATCTTGCACCAAGTCTTTCGCGCATCTTGAGGGATATTTTTAGGACTTGGGACGCATAGGCCATTGCCCAGGTTGATAAAGACCACATCATCAATTGGGTGCCAATCACCAGGCGTAAAATCAATACGAACACTGATGTGCTCTTTGCCAGAATTCGAATGCGACCAAGCCACATTTAAGCCACGAACTTGGCAATCGTCGATAAACAACCCATCTGGGCCTGTTAGCGCATCTATAGTTGGCTTAAGAGCGTTGTCTATATCTGCACTAGCATCGGTTTCATATCTACTTTTTGCAGATATCCACCACCGAAATTCGATATGAATATCGCCAATAAAAATGAACTTGTTTCCCTTGTATGAGTTCCTAACTCGTTGCTCATACTCATCTCTTGCTGCTCTCTTCGCTTGTACAGAAACAGGCGAGCCAGGAATCTGAAATTCATATGTGCCAAATGGTGGAGGGCACTCTCCGCGCTTTGCCGCCTCTAACTCTTCTAATAATTCTTCATCAGAGTCCATTAGATTCCCTTTTCTGGGCTAACGCCGGCCATCACCGCTGCCAAAACCGCAGCGAAGCGGAGGTTTTGGCATCCGGTGCATGGCTTGGTTATGCATGACGACAGATTGAAAACAGGTACGAAATCCCACCTTCAACCCTAGTTTTGATCGATAGTAACTTTGTGATGCCGAATTTCCCAGATGATCCATGAGTGCCATCATTGAAAACACGAAAAAGGCTGAGAACATTTTTGACATCCTCATCCACAAAATTGACAGCTTCTTCTGTGAGTATTCCGGAACGCCCCAGCAGGTACTTAATTTTCTCTTTGCGCGTTGGCTGGCCTTGAGGAGTCTTATCGCACTCTGGTGCTTTCTCCAACACTTTTTCATCAGGCGCGTTGATATCTAAAATTTGAACAAAGACTTCGCGAGCACTTGTGCAGAAATGTCGAGCCGCATCCGGGTTTTCTGGATTCAAAGAGAATAAGGCTCCCTTCCAGCGATTGCTCAACTCGGGCGACAACTCTTGCAGCATTTCGTCTATTTCAGTGCGAAGGAGATCGGATTGGTGCCCTTCGTCATCCTCAGCGTCAGATTCGAGTGCGTTGGAAAGAGCTAAACTATTCGCATTTTCTTGCTCTGATCTGTCTAAAAAGTCATAGCCAATGTTGGAGTGTTCAAAATCATTCTCTCTAGCATCTAGGCGCTCATAATAAGTATTGAGTGTAATGGCTGAACTTCTAACGACCTGGTAATGGGACGAGCTAGACGACCTCATTTTTCGGAGTTCAGAATCGATTTTTTGTCGATTGGCCCTAACCCTCGCATTGTGTTTTCTTACTTCGCTATTGTATCTATTAACTGCCTGTTTAACTTTTTGATTATGCTGCCTGACCTCACGGTTATACTTGGCTATAGCCTGTTTTTGTTTATTCTGTGCCTGCCTGAGCTTGCTACGCATTTGTGCGGGACTTATTTTTCTTGGCATGCAAGCCTCCTATTCATTTTCTGCATAACAGCGTATTAGGTCGAACGATTCGACATATCTTTTTTCGACATAATTCGGAACCCTAAACCACCTGCCAAGCAGTTAATATTTCAATGCTTTCAGTGAGTTAAGACACAAGCAAAAACCCTTCTCATAATGCAAAACTCGAACGACCGGGTTATTTCCTGCAACTTCCCCCCACTCCAGCCTGCTCCTTCTTATTCAAAGTCACTCTATATCAACCAATTAGCATTTTCTGTAAGCCATATCTTACAAGCCAAATAGGCCTTTCTGTTGAGCACGCCGTTCGAGATCAGAGCGCTGGCGATTGGGGTCTTGCACCGTGCGCTCGGGTGACGCCGGACGTACGATCAGCTTTCTTCCTTTTCACCGGCGTTTCCGCCAACGTAAATGACACGCGTACCAGCCATCATGTCATGAAATGCTTTTTGCTCCCTGGAAACCAGCACCGGAATAAAGAAGAAGACATTCAGGGAGACCACCAACGAGAACAGCAGGCAGCGGCGAAACCATTGAAAGCCGGATGGAGGGTGGCCGGTCTGCGCATCCACGACCTTCAAGTCGAAGAGCCGTTTCCCCAGGTGAATACCCGTCAACCAGTACACAAAAAAACCCAAGGGTATCGCCAGCAGCATCAAGACTTCAACAGGCATATAACCTGTCACTAGTCCGGCTTCCACGGCGATTTTATTGCTTAGCATGATTACGCCTGACACCAGCACCAGATCAATGATGAATGCCGGAATCCTGAGCAGAGCTGTCTTCATTTCCATATGCGAAGTCCTTTTTATTCTTTTGTTCAAGACAATAAAAAGCCCGGCAACGCCGGGCTCGTTATTGACTATTAATTATTCACTGCCTTTATTCAACCGTCACCGACTTGGCCAGATTCCGCGGCTGATCCACATCGGTCCCGCGCAACACCGCCACATGATAGCTGAGCAGCTGCAGCGGAACGGTATAGACGATGGGGGAGATGGTTTCCGGTATCGCTGGCATGTTCAGCACGTGGATACCTTCGCCTTCTTTTACATGGGCGTTCTTGTCGGCGAAGACATACAGTTCGCCGCCACGGGCACGCACTTCCTGCAGGTTGGATTTCAGTTTTTCCAGCAGCTCATCGTTAGGCGCCACGGACACCACCGGCATTTCGCTGTCGACCAGCGCCAAGGGACCATGCTTCAACTCACCCGCTGCATAGGCTTCGGCGTGAATGTAGGAAATTTCCTTGAGCTTGAGCGCCCCTTCCAGGGCCACCGGGAACTGCACGCCACGGCCCAGGAACAGGGCATGGTGTTTTTCCACGAAGGCTTCGGAAAGTTTTTCGATGGGCTTGTCCAGCGCGGCAGCCTGTTCAATCAGGTTGGGCAGCTGGCGCAACTCTTTCAGGACTTTTTCAATCTCGTTATCCGCCAGTCCTTTTTGTCGGCCCAGTGCCAACACCAGCATTAACAACCCAACCAATTGGGTAGTAAATGCCTTGGTGGACGCGACACCGATTTCCGGGCCAGCCTTGGTCAGGAACACCAGCTCCGATTCTCGCACCAAGGAGGAACTATCCACGTTGCACACCGCCAGGCGACCCACGTAGTTGGGTGACTGGGTGTCGCGCAAAGCCGCCAGGGTATCGGCGGTTTCACCACTTTGAGAAATGGTGACGAACAGAGTGCCTTCTGGCACCACGTGCTTGCGGTAGCGGAACTCGCTGGCCACTTCCACCTGACAGGGAATGCCGGCGATGTCTTCCAGCCAGTAACGGGCCACCATACCAGCGTGATAGCTTGTGCCGCAGGCGACGATCTGGACGGTCTTTACCTTGTCGAAAATCGCCGGGGCTTTTTCGCCGAAGGCCTCGATCAGACTGGCCGGGTTGTCGATACGACCTTCCAGGGTTTTCTGGATTGCCGCCGGCTGCTCGAAGATTTCCTTCTGCATGTAGTGGCGGTATTCACCCTTTTCCGCATCTTCATGGGTGCCGTCGAACTCGTGGGCTTCACGGATTGCCGGATTGCCGGCTGCATCCACAATACGCACGCTGTCAGTAGTGATTTCTGCCTGGTCACCTTCTTCAAGGAAGATAAAGCGGTTGGTCACCGGCAACAATGCCAGCTGATCCGACGCGATGTAGTTTTCATCAATGCCCAGGCCAATGACCAGCGGGCTGCCGGAGCGTACGGTGACCAGCTTGTGCGGTTCTGAGGCATGAATAACACCCAGTGCGTAAGCGCCATCCAGCTTTTTGGTGACCGCCTGCACGGCGTCAAAAAGGTTCAGGCCGGTATCCAGTGCCTGGTGTACCAGGTGGACGATGACTTCCGTATCAGTCTGTGATTCGAAGTGGTAGCCGCTGGCTTCCAGTTCGTCTTTCAATTCCTGAAAATTCTCGATGATACCGTTGTGTACCAGAGCCAGATCACCACCGGACATGTGCGGATGGGCATTGGCTTCTGACGGCTTGCCATGGGTGGCCCAACGGGTATGAGCAATGCCGGTGAAGCCTTGCGTCTGTTCTTGCGTGGCGGCCTCTTCCAAACCGGCAACCTTACCCTGACGACGCACGCGGCTAATACCGCTGTCATTCAACAGTGCCACACCGGCGCTGTCATAACCCCGGTACTCAAGCCGCTTGAGCCCGGTGATCAAGATGTTTGTCACGTTACGCTGGGCAATGGCCCCGACAATTCCGCACATAAACGCTATTCCTTCCCTTACCCTTTCTTCGGGCGCTGCCAGTTGGCCACATTGCGTTGCTGGCCACGGGCAACCGCCAGGCCATTGTCATCCACATCCTTGGTGATAGTGCTACCTGCACCAACGGTGGCGTTTTCGCCAATCGTTACAGGAGCAACCAGCGACGAGTTGGAGCCAATAAAAGCACCGTCTTTCATCACTGTCTGGAATTTGTTGGCGCCATCGTAGTTGCAGGTAATCGTCCCTGCGCCCACGTTTACTCCTTTACCAATCTGGCTGTCACCGATGTAGGTCAGGTGATTCACCTTTGAGCCTTCGCCGATATAGGACTTTTTGGTTTCGACAAAGTTGCCAACCTTGGCGTTATCGGCCAGCTCGGTGCCCGGCCGCAAGCGAGCATAAGGACCTAGCTGGCAGTTTTCCCCAACGATTGCGCCATCTATCAGGGTATTGGCTTCGATCACCGTGCCGGCGCCAATATTGGCGTCGCGTAAAACACAGTTGGGACCGATGATCACGCCTTCTTCGATGGTCACGTCGCCATCGAGGATGACGTTGACGTCAATAATCACGTCGCTGGCAATTTGCACGCTGCCGCGAATATCCAGGCGGGCCGGATCACGCAGGGTGACGCCATCACGCATCAGGGTTTCCGCCTGGGCCTGCTGGAAAATACGCTCCAGTCTTGCCAACTGAACACGGTCATTTACCCCATCCACTTCCCAACCTTCATTGGGCTGCAGGGTTTCCACGTTCAGACCGGACTGTGAGGCCATGGCAATCAGGTCAGTGAGATAATATTCGCCCTGAGCATTGTTGCTGGACAGTTTGGGCAGGCTTTCTTCCAGAAAACGGCGAGAGCACGCCAGTATGCCGGTATTGATTTCCTGAATGCCCAACTCGGCTTCGCTGGCATCTTTCTGTTCGACGATGCGCTGCACGTTGTTCTGTCCATCACGGACGATGCGGCCGTAGCCATTGGGGTTGTTCAGGGTCAGCGTCATCAGCGCCAGGGTGTTGTCGTCCACTGAGGCAACAAACTCTTTCAGGGTGTCTGGTCGAATCAGCGGCACATCACCGTATAGCACCAGCACCATGTCTTCTTTCACATGAGGCATGGCCTGCGCGACCGCATGACCGGTACCGAGCTGTTCGGCCTGCTCTGCCCAGGCCAGCTGCTCACCGGTGACGGTGGCTTTTACCTGCTCACCACCGTGACCATATACAATGATGATGTTGGCCGGATCCAGCGACGCCGCTGCATCGACCACGTGCTGCACCATGGGCTTCCCTGCCACTGCGTGGAGCACCTTGGGCAGGGCGCTTTTCATTCGCGTTCCCTTGCCCGCCGCCAGAATCACTACTGCTAGACTCATACCCTATCCTTGTCTTTTTGCTTGCGCCAGTGCCTTGTTATACCACCGCGTCACTTCAGTTTCTGTACTTGTACCCTGTTTATCCAGGCCATCTCACAATGACAGAAACAAAAAAGGGTAGCACTTGGCTACCCCCTTCTGTGTTGAAGAATTGCAAAAGATGCTTACCGCGTCTTTTTCTTCAACTGTTCGATGGCACGCAGCTGTGCAACGGCTTCTGCCAGAGTGGCGGCGGCACGGGAGTAATCCATTTCGGAACTCTTGCCTTCCAGCGCTTCTTTGGCACGGGCCTTGGCACGCTCGGCTTCTGCAGCGTCCATGTTTTCAGCGCGTTCTGCGGTATCAGCCAGTACGGTCACCAGCTTGGGCTGCACTTCCAGGAAGCCGCCGGATACGTAGAACACTTCTTCTTCACCATTCTGCTTCTTCACCCGTACCGGGCCCGGCTTGAGCCGGGTCAGCAGCGGGGCGTGGCCAGGCATGATACCGAGGTCACCTTCCACACCGGAAGCTACCACGATTTCAACCAGGCCGGAGAACAGCTGGCGTTCTGCACTTACAATGTCGCAATGCACGGTCATCGCCATTTGCTTGTCTCCCGGGTGCAGGTTACTTGCTACGCTTGTTGTAGGCTTCGATCACTTCGTCGATAGAGCCCTTCATGTAGAAGTCCTGCTCCGGGATGTGATCGTAATCACCGCCAAGAATGCCCTTGAAGCCCGCGAGGGTGTCTTTCAGGGAAACATACTTGCCCGGGGAGCCAGTAAATACTTCGGCCACGAAGAACGGCTGGGACAGGTAACGCTCGATCTTACGGGCACGAGATACAATCAGTTTATCGTCTTCTGACAGCTCGTCCATACCCAGAATCGCGATGATGTCCTTCAGCTCTTTGAAGCGCTGCAGCACGGTTTGAACGCCACGAGCGATGTCGTAGTGCTCTTGACCAATCACCAGCGGATCCAGCTGACGTGAAGTGGAATCCAGCGGATCGATCGCCGGGTAAATACCCTTGGAGGCGATGTCACGGCTCAGTGATACAGTGGAATCCAGGTGCGCAAAGGTGGTTGCCGGAGACGGGTCAGTCAAGTCATCCGCAGGTACGTATACCGCCTGTACGGAGGTAATGGAGCCGGTCTTGGTGGAAGTAATACGTTCCTGCAGAACGCCCATCTCTTCCGCCAGGGTCGGCTGGTAACCTACCGCTGAAGGCATACGGCCCAGCAGTGCA
>NZ_PBSH01000007.1 GCF_002726155.1 Alcanivorax sp.
AATATACGCGCCTCAAGACATTCCGCCTTAGCTCAGTTGGTAGAGCAAATGACTGTTAATCATTGGGTCGCTGGTTCGAGCCCAGCAGGCGGAGCCAAACAAGAAAAGGGCTTATCCATCGGGTAAGCCCTTTTTCTTTGTCCAATGATTGGTTGCCCTGCGGTCAACGGTTAATCATTGGCAAACCCTTCGGCTTTGCCTAGTCCGAGCCCAGCAGGCAGAGCCAAACAAGAAAAGCCCGGCATATTTCGATACCGGGCTTTTCTTTGTCTTATGATTGCTCGCTCGTCTTTCCCTAGAACCCTTCCGGATTTTGTTTCTGCCAGCGCCAATGGTCCTCACACATTTGCTCAATGCCTCGCTGCGCCTCCCAGCCCAGCACAGCATGGGCATGGGCAGGATCTGCATAGCAACTAGCCACGTCCCCGGGGCGACGCTCCACTATTTCATAAGGCACTGGCTGGCCAGATGCTTGTGAAAATGCCGCGACCATTTCCAGCACGCTGTATCCACGGCCGGTTCCCAGGTTCACCGTTAACAGGCCGCCATTCGTTTCCAGCGCATTCAGCGCAGCCAAATGCCCCTGGGCCAGATCCATAACATGAATATAGTCTCTGACTCCGGTTCCGTCCGGGGTGGGATAATCCCCACCAAAGACGCCCAGCTTTTCACGCTTACCCACCGCCACCTGGGCGATATAGGGCATAAGGTTATTGGGAATACCCGCCGGGTCCTCGCCAATCTGGCCACTCTCATGGGCCCCCACAGGGTTGAAATAACGAAGCAACGCCAACTTCCATTTTTCGTTACTCCGGTAAAGGTCACGCAACATATCTTCAATATGCAGCTTGCTCGCACCGTAGGGGTTGGTGCTGCTGAGGGGAAAGTCCTCCCGAATCGGCACCATTGCCGGATCGCCATAAACCGTCGCAGAAGAGCTGAACACCATGGTGTGCACGCCTGCACGCTCCATCGCTTCCAGTAACCGGAGGCTACCCGTTACATTGCAATCGTAATAAGTGAGCGGCATGGCGACAGACTCTCCCACCGCCTTAAGGCCCGCAAAATGGATGACTGCCGCGATGTCATAGTCTGAGAACAGGGCATCCAGACAATTTGCATCACGAATATCACCTTCCACAAATTCCACGGACTTGCCCACTAGCCGCTCAACACGATTCAGACTCTCGCGACTGCTGTTACTCAGATTATCCAGCACCACCACTCGGTGCCCGGCTTCCAGCAACAACAAAACGGTATGAGAACCGATGTATCCCGCGCCGCCCGTTACCAGAATGCTTTTCATCGTTTTGCCTCCGAGCCTTCAGCCCTCGCCTCAGACTTGTCTTACTCAAAAAGTGGCTTCTGGATGACTCACCCGCACCCTTCAACCACGTAGGGTGTCTAGCTGAACGGCAGAGGAATTCAACACTCCGGCACTGCCATCACCACAAGAACCACAACAGGTATGCTCACTATGCCATTTTACCGCGCCAGTTTCCGCCATACCTTCAGCACTGGGGACACGGTTGAGCTTACCTCCAGCCCCTACCCAGCCAACAGCTGGGAGCACGCCCGGCAACTGGCCGATGCATTTGGTTATGTGGATGTGCGGATTGCTGTCGAGGACCGACATAGCGATGGCCGAATTACCGTATACCCCATGCTCACCAGTGTTGAATGACCGCGCTCCTGGAACAAGCCGTAATCAATGAGCACCGCAACTCTATCGCTCACCACCCACTCATGGGCAGCACCGGTCAAGCCGCGCCCCGCGCCGTGCGGTAACTACGAGGGAACCCGCTCAGGCGCGGCTTATGGAGATGATCCTGGTCGTTTCCTGAAAGGGGTGAGAGGCAGACCATCCTTGGCCTGAGGACAAAATCCAATCACTACATTGTGTCGGATTACGGCTACTCCTAATCTGACCTACGCCAAATCAGCGGCACGTAGTTTGTAGGCCAAATCAGCCTGAAAGGCGCAATTTTGTAGGTCGAATTAGCCTGAAAGGCGTAATCCGACATACTGCTTAGCCAACATCCACCTTAAACGATCGCAGCGATCAGCTGCTTCACACAGGCTTCGATATCGTTTTCAGCGGTATTCACCACCAGCTCCGGCTTGGCCGGGGCTTCGTAAGGGCTATCGATACCGGTGAATTCCTTGATAATGCCCTGGCGTGCTTTCTGGTACAGGCCTTTGGGGTCGCGCTTCTCGCACTCTTCCAGTGGCGCGTCCACAAACACTTCTACGAACTCGCCCTCTTCGAACAACTCGCGCGCGGCATCACGGTCCGCACGGAACGGGCTGATAAAGGCGGTGACAACAATAAGGCCAGCATCCACCATCAGCTTCGCCACTTCAGACACCCGGCGGATGTTCTCAGTACGGTCTTCATCGCTCATACCCAGGTTCTTGTTCAGACCGTGACGCACATTGTCGCCATCCAACAGGTAGGTGTGTCGGCCCTGCTCG
This sequence comes from Alcanivorax sp., assembly GCF_002726155.1. Taxonomy (GTDB): domain Bacteria; phylum Pseudomonadota; class Gammaproteobacteria; order Pseudomonadales; family Alcanivoracaceae; genus Alcanivorax. The sequence continues at coordinate 2,476 of NZ_PBSH01000007.1, forward strand.
GTCAGCGCCACTTCCAGCGCATTCGCCAGTGTGGATTTACCGGAACCGGACAAACCCGTCAGCCAGATGCACTTTGGCTTTTGACTCTTAACCTTGGCACGATCCGCCTTGGACACATTAGACTCATGCCAAACCACATGGGCTTTGGATTCGTTTGCTTTTTCCTGGTACGGGGACTTTTCAGACATGCGATATTCCTCAGTTTCAAGTTGCGAGTTACGAGCCGCGAGTTACGAAAAGCAACTTCAACACTCATCCAATTGCCGCCGGATGCCATGAATAAGCGCACCAAGCATTCTGGAAAGTTGATCCGTCTCTGAAAGCCATTGGCCTGCAATGTCTTCATTGATGTAATCAATCTCAGTTCCAATATGTATCTGGGTTCGTAGTTCGCCGACCGAACCTTTTGCATAACTCCAGAACCTCCCTCTATCTTTGAGGGATAGCCGTTCATAGCCCTCTGCAATATTGCTGGGCACAGACAGGGCAGACCTTGTTATCTGGTCCTTGAAGCCAAAATCACGACACCCACGAAAATGCCGATACATTTGAATACATAGCGACGTAGATCGACGCCATACTTCCATTTCTTCAAACTGCATCCTTGCTCCTACCGGAACATCCTTGTCCCGTTTTGATTTTTGCCTTTCGAAACTCGCTACTCGAACCTCGAAACTCTCTTTAAAACCCCCAAACCATCGGAATAACGCTAAGGCTAATCACCGCCACCACCACACTCATCGGAAACCCGATCTTCAGGTAATCCCGGAACGTGTAGCCGCCAGGGCCCATGACCATCAGGTTAGTCTGGTAGCCCAGCGGGGTCATGAAGCTGGCAGAGGCGGCGAACATGACGGCAACAATAAAGGGCATGGGGCTAACACCCAGCTGCTCAGCAACACCGATGGCGATGGGAAACACCAGCACGGCGGCGGCATTGTTGGTGATCATTTCGGTAAACACGGCCGTGAGCAGGTAAATGATCACCAGCGCCATAAAAGGCGACAAGCCCCCCTCCGGAATCACCTGCTCCACAATCCAGGCCGCCGCACCACTGGACTCCATGGCTTTACCCAGCGCAAAAGAGGCGCCGATCACCACCAGCACCGGCAGGTTCACACTCACGTTCATCCGCGAGCGGTTCACGGTCACACAGCGCAGCGCGATCATCAGACCGGCCGCAAACATGGCCGCCTCCAGAGTCGAGGCCAGCCCCAACACATTCGCCATCACCATCGCCACCAGCACCGCAACGGCCACCGGCGCCCGGCGAAAGTCAGGGGGAGTGGAATCTTTCAACGGGCTCACCAGCATGAAGTCACGACGATACTGATACTGCTCCACAAACTGCTGGCTGGTTTCCAGCAACAAGGTATCCCCCACCTTCAAACACTGCTCGCCCACCTTGCCGGGCACACGCTTACCATTGCGGCTGATACTCAAAATCGCTGCCTGGTAACGGGTCCGGAATCCGGTTTCCTTCACGGAACGGCCAATGCCGGGGAACTCCGGGCTCAGCACCACTTCCACAAGATGGCGCTGGTGATTATTCAGGCCTAGCTTGTGGGCCCCACCATGGGCAGCCTGCAAGCCGTTAATACGTTGTAGCTCCCGCGCGCACTCCGGCACTCCGACAAACGCCAGCAAGTCCCCTTCCTGCAACGTCATTTCCGGACCAACCGCCGTGAACAGTCGCTCATCACGCTGAATGTCGGTCAGGAAACCATAGGTCAGGTTCCGCAGCCCGGCATCCTGAATGGTGCGCCCTGCCAGAGGGCTGCCTTTCGCGACCAGCATCTCCACGTGGTACTCACGGGCATCTTCCCACTGCGACGCCATACTGGCCCGGTTCGGCAGCAAAAAGCGGCTGATCAACAACATAAAGGCCGCACCGCCGAGCAACACCGGCACACCGACCCAGGCCACATCGAAAATGCCAAAGGCCGGCAACCCTTTTTCCTGTACCAAACCGTCCACCACCAGATTGGTGCTCGTGCCGATAAGCGTACAGGTGCCGCCGAGAATCGCCGCATAACTCAGCGGTAACAGCAGTTTGGAGGCAGACAACCGTAAGCGTTGCGCCCATTCCTGCACCGCAGGAATCATCATGGCCACAACGGTGGTGTTATTGAGGAACGCACTCAAAATCGATGCTGGCGCGATCAAACGGAACTGGCTGGAGAGTACGGACTTGGGTTGTCCCAGCAACCGATGTGCCACCCAGTAAATAGCCCCCGTATCCCGCAAAGCCGCCGCCACCACATACAGCGCCGCGATGGTCATCAAGCCGGGGTTGGCAAACCCGGACAGCGCTTCGCCCGGGGAAATGATGCCCGTGACCAACACGAGTACCAGCGCCGCCATCATGGTCATATCTGCAGGCACACGGTTGCTGGCCAGCGCCCCTAGCACAGCCAGTACGATCAGCAGTGTTATCAGTATTTCCACGGTCATTCGGTAAACCACACAAGCCCGGACGCCACGCGACAACCCACGCAGCAAAAGAGCATTTTACAGGGCAAAGGGAATATAAAAAGGGAGGGCTTAGTCAAATATGACATAAGCAAAAAACCAACGCCTCAGCCAACAATGTCGGATTACGGCCAAGCCTAATTCGACCTACACACTGACAGACAAAACAACGGCGACAGCTTCAAGCTCGGGGTTTGTAGGTCGAATTAGCCAGAAAGGCGTAATCCGACACTCAGGGCAGACTATTCCACCGCGCTGGCGGTTTTCGCCACCAGAGCCGGCGCCTCACGGCTTGGCATACTCTGGGGCGCTTCGATGTCCAGGCCACCTGGCTCGTAGCCATTCACATAGCTGCGCAGCAAGGCACGCAGGGCGTCCTGATCAGCGCGGGTCAACGCCTTGCGGAAGGCCTCCAGCGCAAAATAGATCTCATCCCATTCCAGCTTTTCTTCATGGGCCTGCATAATCATCTCGTGCTCGGTGCGCGTACTGCAATCACCGATCAGCAGCTCTTCATAGAGCTTCTCACCCGGTCGCAGCCCGGAAAACGCGATGGCAATGTCTCCGTCAGGATTCTGCTCGTCCCGCACGGACATACCCATCAAATGCACCATGGTACGGGCCAGATCCACAATACGCACCGGCTCGCCCATATCCAGCACGAAGACTTCACCGCCCTGGGCCATGGCACCCGCCTGGATCACCAGCTGGGAGGCCTCCGGAATGGTCATGAAATAGCGAATCACATCCGGGTGGGTCACCGTCACCGGCCCGCCCTTCTGAATCTGGTCACGGAATAGAGGCACCACCGAGCCGGACGAGCCCAGCACATTGCCAAAACGCACCATGGAGAACACCGTCTCCGAGCCCCGCGCGGCAATGGCCTGGAGTACCAGCTCGGCAAAACGCTTGGTGGCCCCCATCACATTGGTGGGCCGCACCGCCTTGTCGGTAGACACCAGAATAAAGTGCTTCACATGGGCGGCTTCCGCCCCCAATGCTGCTTCCAGCGTCCCCAGAATGTTATTACGCACGCCAGCAGAAGGGTTGGCCTCAACAATCGGCACATGCTTATAGGCGGCCGCATGATAGACCGTATCTACCCGATGCTCACGGCACAGCCGTTCCATCAAGCCACGATTGACCACCGAACCGAGCACTGCCTCAATTTCAATGTCTTTGCTTCTATTGCCTGCAAACGCCCGCAACTCCTTCTCGATGGCATACAGACCGAATTCACTTTGGTCCAGCAACAGTAACTTGGAAGGGCTCAACTTGAGAATTTGCCGGCACAACTCGCTGCCAATGGAACCACCCGCACCGGTCACCAGCACATGCTTGCCACTGATACAGCGTGTCAGCAAGTCAGCGCGGGGCGGTACGGCATCCCGGCCCAACAAGTCCTCAATGGCAACTTCCTTGATTTCCTCCAGGCGTGCCTTGCCGCTGGCAATATCGGCAAACGACGGCACCGTCTGCACATGCACATTCAGCGTTTCCAGCCAGCGCACCACCGCCATTCTCGTGGCACGGCTCTCGGATGGCAGCGCCAGCAGCACAGTGCGAATCGCGCCACGTTCCACGGCCTTTTCCAAGGCTCGGCGACCCACCACCGGCACACCACAAAGTAGCGTGCCTTGCTTGCCGACCGCATCGTCCACAATCATTAGCGGGTGCAATTCAGCGGTGGACAGCAGCCCCGATACCAGCTGCGCGCCGGCACCACCGGCACCAAAAACCGCAACGGCTTCGCGGTCAATACGGTTACCCAGTACGTGGTAAAGGAAACGGCGCATCATGAAACGACTGCCGCCCAGATACAGCACCAGCACCGCCCAGAAAATGATAAAGACCGATCGCGGCGTGGAGGCCGAGGCCATATAAGAGGCCGCAGCCAGCAACACCACTGAGAGCGTCACCCCAGCGAGAATGGACCACGCCACCTCGGCACCAAGGTAACGGACAATAGAACGGTAGAAACCCAAGACGTACAGCGCAGGCAACAACACCAGCGGTGCGGCAACCAGCAGCCACAAGTCTGCAACCTCAGGAGTTGCCGTATTCAGGCGCAGCCCATAGGCCAACCAAAGCAGCAACGGTGCCGCCAAGGCATCCGCGCTGAGCATGACCAACCGCTTGGCGGTGCGAGACAGCGACACCATCCGGTGTACAGGAGAATAGAGATACTTGTTCGTCATAACAGGTCCATCCATGCGACCACAGGGCCGACTAACACGGCAAAGTCCCTCTTAGCCATAAGATTGTGACTTTCATCACACTGTTTAGCCGGGGGAGCATTATAAGCCGTTACTCAGGATATCCAACGGGTAAAAAGCACTAATTTCGAGGCAATCTAGTCATGAACGGTGACAATTAAGCGACAAACGGATACTGAGGTCCGTGATAATCACCCGCAATCACACATTTTTTTCAATTTGTTGCAAAGTCGCCCGTAGGTCGAGTTAGGCCGAAGGCCGTAACCCGACATCCGAACCCATCACCTTGCGCAACACCTCACAAGTCTTATCAATCTCGGCCGCGGTCAACGTCGGGTGAACCAAAAACATCAACGAACTCTCACCCAACGCCCTGGCAACGGGCAACCGCTCTTGCGGCCCCAGCCCAAGGTCCGTAAATGCCTTTTCTAAATACACCTCGGAACAAGACCCTGAAAAACACGGAACCCCTTCCGTGACCATCGCATTCATAATCCGGTCACGCACATCTACAACGGGCTCAGTAACAACAGCCTCATCCACGAACACATAACACTTGTATCCCGCATGGCCAATACCTTCAGGTACCACCGGCACGCGCAACCCCGGCAATGATGTCGCTGTTTCCCAAATTGCCCTGCAATTGGCCTGACGCGCGGCGGCCCATTCGGGCATGCGCTGTAGCTGAATACGGCCAATCGCGGACTGCATTTCCGTCAGCCGCCAGTTAGTGCCCACCGACTCATGCAGCCAACGGAAGCCTGGCGGATGCTGACGCTCATACACCGCCTCCCAACTTTTACCATGGTCTTTGAAGCTCCACATGCTGGACCACAAATCACGGTCATTCACCGTAACCATGCCACCTTCACCACCGGTGGACATAATCTTGTCCTGACAAAACGACCAACAACCCACATGTCCCAGGGCTCCCACTGGCTTGCCTTTATAGGTGGCACCGTGAGCCTGAGCGCAGTCCTCAATCACGAACAGCCCCAGTTTCTCAGCCAATGCCATCATGCCGTCCATGTCACAGGGCCATCCCGCCAGGTGCACGCACACGATTGCCCGGGTTTTCGACGTCACCACAGCGGCAACCGTCTCGGGGGTAATGTTCTGGGTTTCCGGATCCACATCCGCAAACACCGGGGTCGCACCTGCGTTAATGACCGCCGTTGCCGACGCCAAAAAGGTACGCGGCGTCACAACCACCTCATCACCGGCACCAATACCCAAGCCTTTAAGAGCAAGATCCAGCGCCAAGGTGCCATTCCCCACGGCAATGGCGTAGTCAGAGCTCGCGAACGTCGCAAATTCCTTCTCGAATTCCCGGCCTTCCTGTCCGGTCCAGTAATTGACCTTATTGGAAAGCAACACGCGAGACACTGCATCGGCTTCCTGTTTAGTAAAGGAAGGCCAAGGAGAAAAAGGGCCGTTAAGCATGAGTAACCTCGAAAAACATTAAAGAGGACGGGCAGGCGTACCCACAACCGTCAAATTGTCGCTGATATCGGTGATCACAGTCGCACCCGCTCCAACAATGACATCGTCACCGATGCAAATGCCTTGCTTTATCTGGCTGCCAATACCCAACCAGCTGTGAGCACCAACCTTAACCGTTCCGGCAAGCGACGCTGCAGGACAGATATGAGAGTAGGCACCGATATGGCAATCGTGATCCACACTCGCGCGGGTATTCACGATCGCGCCAAGGGAAATGCAGCTATCCACGTTCACCACGGCGCCAGCCGCGATTAACACTCCAGGAGCAAGCGTAGCGTAGTCACTAACCACAGCAGAAGGATCTACAAGGGAAACCAGCGGCAAGCCGTTATCCTGCAGCCACTCACACCATTGCTGGCGCATTCGGCTATTCCCAATAGCAACAAAATAGCCGTCACACTCATAAGTTGCCGTATCTTCAGGGGCAGCAACAAGAGGCCAGTAAGCATGGTCGCTGTCATCCGAAGTAAAACGGGCATCAAAGAAAATCACTTGGGTCCAACCAGAGCGCTCCGCAACATCCGCCACGACCTTACCGTGCCCCCCCGCGCCGATCACTCCCAACCGTTTATTCACTTGTTGCCACCAGTGAACTTGGACATGGTTGCCTCGCCATCCTGGCTAATACCATCACGCTTCACCACTTGCCAAATTGTCAGAAACAGGACTTTGATATCAAGCCATAGAGTGCGGTTTTCCACATACCACACATCCAGCTCAAATTTTTCTTCCCAGGATAAAGCATTGCGGCCATTAACCTGTGCCCAGCCAGTAATGCCCGGTCTGACATCATGGCGACGAGCCTGACATTCAGAATAAAGAGGAAGATATTCCATCAACAAAGGGCGAGGCCCAACCAAACTCATATCGCCCTTTAAAACATTCCACAGTTCAGGCAACTCATCCAGACTAGTGGAGCGTAGGAACTGGCCAAACGAAGTCAAACGTTCAGCGTCAGGCAAGAGCTCTCCCTCCCCATCTCGAGCATCCGTCATGGTGCGAAACTTGATCATCTCGAACGGCTGACCAGCCTTTCCCGGACGCTTCTGCCGAAAACAAACAGGAACGCCATGTATTCGACGGACCAGGAAAGCAAGCAACAGGATCACAGGAGCCAGCAAAATCAAGCCGCATGCAGCACCAAGAATATCCATAGCACGTTTCATTGGTGCAACAACAGGCAAAGAGGCGGTTTCAACCAAGACTTCTACAAACTTACGACCAAGATTATCGCGATCAAAATCACGATGTGCCAACTCGCTTGCCGCCGCCCCCATCCCTTTCAAAGCCGCACGATCCGACGCAGCAGCCTCAAGTGCATCAGCAAACTGCTCAGGCGAATCAGGCTCCACAGCAAAGCCACACCCGTTTTCTTTGATCATACCGGCCAACCAACCGGGGTAGTTATTCAACACAGGCAAACCGGCGGATATATAGTCAAAAAACTTATTTGGCGAAGTACCAAAGTAAAAGGCAGGCACATTGGCGAGCGACTGTATCCCCAGATCAGCAGCCTTCATCAGCCCCGCAAGACGTTGTTTATTGACCGGGTCATGAAAAACCACATTATCCAGCCCCTGCTCTCTTGCGCGGGCCTGTAGCTGAGGCTTGAACTTACCATCACCAACCAGCGCAATTTTGATATCGTTGCGGCCACACTCCTTGAGCAGATTCGCAGCATCGAGCACCGAATCCAGGCCGTTTGCCATCCCATGGGTTCCTGTAAAAATCGCCAAGAGATCACCCTTTTCGACACCTTCTGGGCGCCAAGTCTCCACTTCTTGCTCAAAGATCGAAAAGTCACAACCGTTCGGCACCAAAGCGATCCGGTCACTGGGAACACCACAGCGTTCAATGCCTTGAACAATACCTGGCGAAAGTCCAACCACTCGGTGAGCAGAGCGATAGCTCACCCACTCCAGTACCCCCATCGCCCACAACACCACGGGATTAGTAATCACTCCCATCTCACGAGGCAACTCCGGCCACAAATCCCGGACTTCGAACACAAACGGCTTTCCACGCAACCAACGGGAAAAAATACCGGGAATCCCCGCCGTTAATGGGGTCGTTGTGGCAAAAAGCACATCATATTGGTGAGTCAGTGCCACCCCAACACTACGTAGCGCAAATAAAAGAAACAGCAAACTTCGTTTGATAAAACCATCCGCATTGGAATAAGCAAGATCAAACTCAATCACCTCAATGCCATCAACCTTACCCTCACGGCGACCACGGCTAAAATCACCTGCCAAGCCAGTATTACCACCGCCATAAGAGCCACACACCATAGTGACTTCATGACCTTGGGAAACCAGGCGTCGCGCCATTTCATAAGAGCGAATGCCCGTTGCCCCCTTGGGCGTAGAAAAATGCTGATGAAAATACAAAACGCGCATATCAGTATCTCAATTCCGTTGTCAGCCTTCCGGCCTCTTCTACTTCAATTTCCAACACAGGCAACGGTGTTTTCCGCGAGTAATAACGGGACTCCCAGCCCTCTACCAATTCGCAGCGTTTGAGTGACTGCGTACCAGTTACACGCAATCTCACACCACTGCCGACAAGCCAGTCGCCATCCCAACACCACTCACCGGGTACAAGGCGCCAACGCAACACCGCAGACTTTTTAAAACCGCCTACCTCGTCTGTAACGCTAAATCCATTTTCAGTTAAAACGATTGCACGGTGGTGACTAGCGCCTTTCCAGTCGCAATAACCTGCAGAAACTGTCCGCTTTGTCTCTGCCACAGCAAGCCGCTTAACATTATACGCCTTGGGCCAAGCACCAAATAAAAAACGGCTAAGGCGAGGCATCGCATCGCGACCATCAAACTGAACGGTGTTGTGTGCTGCGGAGCTGGGGAAATAGCTTTGCCAAGGCTCTTCACAGTTATAGCTGTATGAACCGGCATCCCGTAATAGATTCGCCTCTCCCAACCAGAAATCGACATGCAACAAGTCAGACTGACCAGGCCGAAAGCGAAAACGGGGGTAACGGAAAAGCAGCATAGCGGCGCCACCACGAAGAACAGCAAAGCCGCCATTATCATATTGACGAGAACACGAATAATTACGGGTGATGCCAGGAGGAGAAACCTTCAACCACTGTAACGGTTGATTCCAGCTTCCATCCTCCTCAAAAGCGCGGACACCTGAGAACAATACAGAAGCAAGCTGTACCGATGGCCGCACATCACGGTAATCCGAATCGGCCAAAGGCAACAACCTAGCTCCATCATTTGCGCCCAAATTCGGTGTATCAGTGCCGTCTGGTGAAACCATATTTCCTAGCCAAGCAGTCGCGCCCTGCAAACGGGTGATTAGAACTTGACTGAAAGGTGGCAACCCAAGCTGCCTGCGCCAAAGCTCAGCCATCGCATAGGTATCAAGCATTACCCTATGATAATTCAAAGAGTATTGACTAAAGCTTCCATCGGGCTCTATCAATCTACGTGCACGATTTTCCAACCATTTACGTCCTTGCTCCATCCAACGCTTCGCATCACGCGCTAACTGCTGATCATTGGCTTCCTGCGCCAACCAACTCCCGCCTATAAAAAGAGCGGCGGCTTCTGACGTACCATGATTGTTATCCTGGGCAATCGCATACTGAATGGTCGGCGCGATACGCCGCAGATGAATACGGATTAAATCCAACAGCCCCTGAGACGGCCCCGTCACCTGATCCACAATTTGGGCAGCCATGGCAAGGTGCATTACACGAATTGAAGCTTCTTGGCCGCATTTCCAGTTAGCCCCCATATATGGAGGATTCTTGTCAATCCAGTCAGCTAACCAGCTGTTCAGGCGAGCGATGGCCCCCTTATCACCTGTTGATATCTGCTTGACGAAAGCCAGAACCCAATCAAAACGGGATGCTTCCCATACTCCTTTTATATCTCCCAGCCCTTCTATAAAGTCAGGCAATACCCACCAAGGTTCATTTCCTGTCTCAACACCGGTCAGTACACTTTGATGCCAAAGAGGGAATCCACGCTCAAAAGCGAACTGTGCTTTAAGGCCAAATGCCATTGGTTCATAGCCCACAACCCCATTGAGGCCACGAGAACAATCAGTCAAAGGCGCCTTGCAAGCAGAGTAGAAGGGACCGACCGGAGGTAACTCAACTAGTTTTTTTACCGGATTCCAGCCAAACTTAACTCCCAGCCGATACCATAAAGCGCGGCCGATGCTTACCACACCCAGCTGCCAAGCCGTAATAGCTTTTACTACTAAAGGACTCATTGGCTACGCAGCTGCTCAACCGCATCAAGAGTCACAGAAGCAATTTCAAACAGCTCGCCGGCCGGGATCGGTGAAGAGCCACCCGTTTCGATTGCAGACAGGAACGCAGCGGCGCAGGCCGACTGACCTTTATCTTGTCGCCAAAGATTCATTTTCTTGAACCCCGACCAACCATAACCCCGTAACTTCCGGAAATTGTCCAGCTGGAGCACCCGGCCAGCGGCGAATACCTCGACCCGCTCTTTCGGGAAGCTCGCGGGACCATTGGCCAAGTAATGAACCGTACCGAAAGAACCGTCAGCAAAACCCAAGGTGATCGCTGCTTTGTCCTCAGTGACCGGTACGCCCCGCGCCTCACCCATTCTACGAGCCTGCACAGACACTACTTCAGCCCCTGCAAGAAAGCGCATTAGATCAATAAAGTGGCAGGCCTCACCGATGATACGACCACCGCCAACCTCATTGTTCTGGGTCCAATGGTCCGCCGGTATTGCCCCGGCATTCATGGTCATAATGAAAGACTTGGGTTCCGAAACTTGATCCAATAATGCCTTCATCTTCTGTACTTGAGGGGAAAAACGACGATTAAAGCCCACCATCAGCAAGGGGGCATGAGCGCCTTTTTCCTGATACGCGGCCTTCACATCGGCTAAGTCCTCACGGGTCACGGCCAACGGCTTTTCAACAAACACATGCTTGCCTGCAGACAGGGCAGATGCCACAAAACGGGCATGTGAGTTATGCCGGGTAACAATAGCAACGGTATTGATCGCAGGATTCTCGATCATCGCTTGGGTGTCGGTTGTGGCTTCAGCAAAACCAGCCTTGTCACCGTGCACCACACCATTGATACCGCCGGAGGTGGCAATCGTATGTAGCTGCGCACCTGCTTCCTTGAAAGCAGGAATCAGCATCCGTGATGCATAGTTACCCGCGCCAACAAAGCCCACAACAGGTTTGGCAGGGTCGGCGGATACTGGCGCAGACAAGGCTACAGAACGAATATGCCGAGCTTCCGGCTCACTGGAATAGGCCAGAATAATACCCAGCGCAGACTTGTCTGTAGTCAGTAAATCGTATGCCTTTTCCGCCTGCTCAAAGTCAATACGGTGGGTAATTAGCGGAGCTACATCCAGCTGACCGCTTGCCATCATATCCAGCACCGCCTCAAAATTACGCTGCTGAGTCCAACGCACAAACCCTAGCGGATAATCCTGCCCCTGCTCTTCATAGCACGGATCATAACGACCAGGTCCATAAGAACAAGACACCTGAAAGGACAGCTCCTTCTCATAAAAATCTGCGCGATTAAGCTCCAGGCCAGTTACGCCCACCAAAACGATCCGACCACGCTTGCGACTCATCCGAGCAGCCTGGATAACAGGATCACTGGCTTTCGTTGAAGCGGTAATGATAACGCCATCAACGCCATTACCACGACTAAACGCCATCCCGGCAGCAACCGGATCCTGCCCATTAGCGGGATTACAAATTTCGGCACCAAGACGTTCAGCAATAGCCAGCTTGCTATCATCAAAATCAATCGCCAGAACCCGGCAACCCTGCGCACGCAGCAACTGCACCGTCAGCAAACCGATCAATCCTACCCCGGTGACCACAAAGGCCTCGCCCAGCGTAGGCTGGGCAAGGCGAATGCCCTGCAAGCCAATACTAGCCACAACCGTAAAGGAAGCCGCCTCATCGCTAACCTCATCAGGAATCCGCGCGCAAAGATTCTTGCTGACCCGCACCACATCGGCATGAGGGCCATTGGAAACCACACGATCTCCTTTTTTAAAACCCTCTACGCCTTGCCCAATGCCCGAAATCACACCCACATTGCAGTAACCGAGTGGCAATGGTTGCCCAAGTTTAGATTGAACTGCATCAATCGTGGTCATCAGCCCATCGGTCTGAATTTTCTCCAGTACCATTTTGACTTTTTCTGGTTGTTGGCGCGCCTTATCCAAATAAGATGCACGGCCAAAATCCACCAACATACGCTCAGTACCAGCGGAGATCAGTGAAGTCGTTGTCGAAACAACCAAATGCTGACGGCTGACTTGCGGGGCAGGCGCCTCGGTAATGGTGGTGCCACCTTTGGCCATATCTTGCAAAATTTGTTTCATGAAAATAAACGCCTTGATCTTTGGTTGACTTACACGTGACTTAACAAAAAAGCCCTACTGTAAAAAGGAGCCACCTTGCCCCCAAAAAAAGCAGCTAGATATTATAAACCGTTGAATACATAAATGGAGCCATTATAACAAGAATAAGAAGAGCTCCAGACACTGCAAGTCTCCCCCCAATCAAACGAAGAGACAAAGGCACTAGAACTGCCATTGAGAAATAATCAGAAAATCGCCCCAAACGACCTGAAAGATGGCTTGCATTGAAAAACACCAAATTCACCATCGCACCAAAAACAACCGCCATAGCAATCATGAACATCCAGCGTCTATTTACCACGTCATCATTATAAAAAACCAACTCTTTACTTTTAGCCCTGCGCCATACAAAGAAAAGCAATGCAGGGTAAACCAGCACAGACAACATCGCCGTAACCCTATAACCCTCTCTAACATTCTCCAACTGACTTAGTTTCCCAACCGCCACATCAGAATTGGGCACAACAGAAAAGAAAGAGGCAAGAAAACCCACTAAATAATTAGCCCCCAAAAGGAAAATCGCCATACCTGTAACAACCAACACAGCAATATAGCTTTTCTTTATTTTTAGCCTCGGAGACACCTCAAAAATTAAATAGGAAAAAATAATAAAAAAACCAATCAATATATACTGCGAATGAAACATCATAGAAAACACAATTACAGGCAAGGCCACCCAAAAACGCCCTTTAACCAATAAAAAAAAACCAAACATCAACATAAAAAAAGACAGCGAAGATCTAGGTGAGAAATAAAAAAGGGTAGGAGCAATAACTGGCAGAAAAGCAACCCATGCAAGATCCAGCTTTAACAATCTATTCTCCCTAAACGAGAGCACAGAAAAAAAGAAACAAATCAAAAAATTCAGGGCCAGGAAAAATTGAAATGGAGCTCCCGTTACAACAGAAAAAAACGACGAGTACCAAAGATACAAAGGCTCAGCAGTAATAATGGCCTGAGTATCAAACCAGGGGAAAGAAGCAAGCCCAAAGGCATTATCATACGCATCTTTATAGTAATCATAATCCATGCCTGTACTTGGCAAAATCAACAAAAACCATGAAAGGCCAACTGCCACAACTAAAAGCAAGAGCCAGCTTCGAAGAAACATTGCCGACATAGTGACGAGCAGACAAAAATAATAGTATGCTTCCATTAATCCCTCTTAGCAGCGCGTCTAGCCCAGCACACAATTATTAATAGGAACGACGTCAAAAAGACAACAACCATGCAATATGAAAAACCGGGCGGCCAAAGCCCACCCTACCAACTCCTTCACCCTTAACCTTCTCCTTTGCACTCCAGGTATATATCCATATAAAAACCAAATGAATCTTTTTTTTCATTCAAATCTTCACATCCAATATTATTTTTTTCATTTGAAAATGAGTTATTAAACACGTCAACATAATGAAAGAACTGCTCTTTCCCTCGAAATGTTTGAGCTCCCGGATATCTCTTGCATACATCACTTGCAATAACCTTCACCCCATAATTAACCGCATCAGCAACAGCAATCCCAAAGCTGTCTACGCTGTTAGGGCGAAGATAAACATCAGCCTCAGAAAGGATACGGTTAAAAGTGGCGCCATCAACGCCAAAGAAAATCTTAATATTCTCAAAGCCAGAATATTTATTGATATCATCCATAACAGACTTATCGCTGTCGCCATACAAAAAGAGAGCCAAAAAACAATTCTTCGATTTAGATAATTTCTCTAGAGACCAATCATGATTGTATATTGAGGTCGCATAGCCGGATGCAATATAGTTTACTTTGAACGCTTCAGCTTTCCCCTTCCATTCATCATAAACAGCTTGATCAATTTCAGCGCTCTCCCTAAAAAATATATAACTACTGCCATTTCGAATTTTACTTTTATCAACACCCAACTTGCGATAGAAATCATACTGGCTCTCGGACAAGCTTATACATAAATCAAACCGTCTAAACGCAATGCGATGAACCCATAACGGTAAAATCCAAACCTTCCTTAAATTCCCATTATGCAACGTAAGAATCCACTTCGCCCTTCTTCGTTTTGGAAAAACAAAAAGCAACAAAACAGAAAATGCACTGGAGAAATTAATATGCATTACTCTGGCACTAGAAAATGCCAGCACCAACCACAACCAAGCAAACCTCAATTTACCTTTAGGCCCAACAGAGTGCACAACGCCCTCCGGCAGCTTTTTTTTACTATCCGAAAAGTACGGGTCTATGACCCTAGAAATAACCTCACCTCCATCTCTACAAACCAAACGATAGACAAATTCGGAGACGCCTCCAATTGGTCGAGGTATGGCACCTACCACTACGACTTCATTTTTCATTTTCTTTGATCAACTTTATCAACTGCCCGAACTGAGAATAAACCTCTTTTTTCACCCTGCTTGCATGAGACTCAATGTCAATACCTAAAAATGGTTTGTTTGAAATCCCGCCGCCCGGTCTATACAACATTGAGGTAGCGTAAAAATCCCCAAAAAACATTTTAAACATCCCTTGTACCTTAGGGTCCCACTCATAACCTATAGACGGAACTGCATGTGACAAAGAAAAAATCAAACTATGCATTCTGCAGCCTACAAAAAAATCAAGATCTGCATATGCTTTAGATATACTTTCTATATCGGGGGTTGTTTTCATAATCTCAACAAACAACCTGTCGTTGAGAGCTGCAATATTGGCAGCCAGCGCTTCAGATTCAATCAAGTCGTTTGGGTATGCCGTAACAATTATTCTGACTGAAAACTTATTTTCCGAAGCATAACTAGCCACATCAGCAGCCAAACACTCTAAATCATTCCGAGAAAAACACCCTGATATAACGTTAACACCTAAAACCCCTCCTTTTCTTTCTATGCTAGTAATATCTGAAATTACAAATGCGGGATCATAATTAAGATGCACACCATCTTTTCCCATCAAAAACTGCGAACCAGAATCACGGACTGACACAAAGCTTGCATGTTCCTTAATCCTCTTCGCAGCCTTCTCATTATTTATCGGCCCCGCGCCAGCAGCATAGATATATACAGGGGACTTCGACTGGCGGCATATACTATCGACCCGACAGATATAATCACTCCCCATTTTATCCATAATAATATTTCCGCCACCAACAATAACAGCATCATATCCAGAGGTAATTTCTTCATACCTTCTGCCATCTCTTTTGATACTGTAAATTATTTTTTTTATCAAAGAGAACAAGCCGGGAATGTAAAACTGAAGAAAAGCAGAAACATGAACCCTTAATGCAACCGTTTTTTTCTTTTGGGAATAAGAGCAAGGCTCCCTCAAGAGAATATCATATGTCTTTATGGCCACTCCTTCCCTCTCAGCCATATACTCTATACATTTAGATATCATTATATCCCCGATATTATTTCCATATATCGGGGATAATTTTGCAATATTTAAATTCGCTTTATCCATTTTGCACCGTTTTCAAAAGTTGCATGCGCACCCAAAAAATAAAGAAAACAATCAAAGCTGAAGAAAAAACTGATGTCACAAAAATATAGTCAACCGCATCAAGCCCAGCATAAAAACACGCAAAAATCACCCCCCCCCTCATAACAAGATTGCCAAACTCATAAATTGTATGTGGCCAATTGTTCCCAACCACATTAAGTGCGCTGATCGCAGGAACATATACAATAGTACATGCCAACCAAATTGATATAGGCCATATAAAAGAATTTATTTGTGCCCATTTCTGATCCAAAAAGATATCAACCAGAAAAGGCAAAGCGAGCCCAACAACTGTAAAAATAGCTGTCGACACTAGAGCCAAAACCCCCGTTAATTTACTCATGGACTTAACAGTAGATTTAGTCATACCAGTAATAGAATACTCTCTAAGCATTACCTGACGAACAGCATTTCCTACCACTCTTACTGGAATTGTGAGTATTTTTTGTGCAAACGAAAAGAAGCCTACGGCTTCTTTTCCCCCAAGAAAGAGGCACCCGTGAGCTAAGACATTAAGAGAAACCGCATTCATTAATGTCTGTACGACGTTAGCCCTCCATCTATTTTTATTTTCACTCAATATTTCAATGTATCTATTTTTACTCAAAAAAGAAAAACAGACCTTCCCCTTGCCAACTTTCCATATACATAGCAACCCAAAAAACGACGACACAACCATTGACGCAAGGTATCCAATAACAAGCCCATACCACCCAAACTTTGTATCTGAAAAAGCAATTTGCACTACAACTGCGATCAGCGCCTGAACAAACAAAAGGCTTCCAGCGGCTTTATTTGAATGAAAATAGACAAGGACCCCACCGGTTATGGTAAACCATCCATACAGAACAACAGCTGAGACTACGAATACACTTAACACTCTCTCTTCGAACCAGTAATAGGCCAAACTCACTGCAAAACTTAGCACACTTACAAGCAGGACATTATAAGCTGCAGCTGTAAGCACCTCTGAAAGAGCCCCATCATCTCTTTGAATAGGCACCACAAGCTCAAACTTCAACGAGGCGACCGCAGAAAATACTCCGGAGAAAAATAAAAAAAGACCATAATCCCCATATTCTTCAGGCGTATAAAAATGTGTGAGGATTGGGTAGGCAAGAGCATTCACAAGCACCGCAAGGATGCCCCCACTCGAAAAATCAAAAACCTTTCTATATATAGACTTCTTACTCATTAATCAGACCAGCCACATCCAATTTCTCGCCCATCCATACTTTACGTGGCACAAACACCCCAACATTGCCACTCAGCGCCTTAAAAAGAAATCACCAGACACCACGAAGATCTATATACTTCTTATCGTTTCTGAATTTTAAATCAGTTTTTTTAAAATCTTTATGGTCCACTAACATCACGTGAATATCAGCAGCATCCCAACCGCTTTCATAGCTTACCTTTTCGGCTTTGCTCAACAGCCCTGGCAGTTTCTGAACATTAGGCTCTATAACTAGCACATCACCAACATGGTTATTCATAATACTTTCAACAATCTGAAGAGCCGGGCTTTCCCGCAAATCATCAATATCAGGTTTAAAAGCAATGCCATAACATGCGATGGAAACATCCTTCACTGTTTTATCCGGATTGGCCTGCAGGAAATCAGCCACCGCCAGTTTTATCTTGTTTATTACCCACTCTGGCTTGCCGTCATTTACCTCGCGTGCAGTACGAGTCAGACGCGCTTCTTCCGGAGTCTCGCTAACAATGAACCATGGATCAACAGCGATACAGTGCCCACCCACACCTGGCCCAGGTTGAAGAATATTGACACGCGGGTGGCGATTGGCAAGGCGGATAAGTTCCCACACGTTAATATCCACCTTGTCACAAATGATGGACAGCTCGTTGGCAAACGCAATATTCACATCCCTGAAAGCGTTCTCTGTGAGCTTGGCCATCTCCGCAGTTCGCGCAGTTGTGAGAAGGCACTCTCCACGCACAAAAGTCTTATAAAGCTCACAAGCCGCTTCAGCACATTTTGTTGTCATGCCCCCGATAACACGATCATTCTCGATCAATTCATGCATGATATGACCGGGTAGTACGCGTTCAGGGCAATGGGCAATACGAATATCGGAATCTTCTGATGCATGCTGGGGAAAAGTAAGATCGGGACGTGAATCGGCTAACCAGGCAGCCATTTGTTCTGTTGCACCAACGGGTGAGGTAGACTCAAGAATCACCAGGTCACCTTTCTTTAGCACAGGCCCAATTGAATCAGCTGCGGCCTGAATATAACTAAGATCAGGGGTCGGGATAGAGCCCTTTTCCTGCCCTTTTTTGAAGGGCGTAGGTACTGCTACAAGAAACGCGTCCGCCGGCTCTGGTCGTGTTGCTGCACGAAGATAGCCTTCCTTGACTGCTGCATGCACAGCGATATCAAGTTCCGGTTCAACAATATGAATCTCACCACGATTGATGGTATCAACAGCATGCTGGTTGACATCTACACCGATGACTTTTTTTCGTCGCCCGGCAAAAGCCGCTGCGGTAGGTAAACCTATATACCCCAAACCAACGACACATACCGTTTCGTATTCCATTTTCACTTCACCTTAAACTTGTAGCTATTGCACCGAACCGTTAATTACGGCTCCTCAGACAACCAAAATTTCGGCAATACGAGCTGATGAGTTGCCGTCACCATAGGGATTATGTGCCCGACTCATGGCTTTCCATGCATCAGCGCTATCTAGCAGAGTGCTTACTGCATCAACGATGTTGACTATTTCCGTTCCAACCAGTTTAACCGTGCCCGCCTCGACGGCTTCCGGTCGCTCAGTGGTATCACGCATTACCAGCACAGGCTTACCCAGAGATGGCGCTTCTTCCTGAATACCACCGGAGTCAGTAAGAATGATATGAGCCCGGCTCATCAAGGAAACAAAAGGCAAATAATCCTGTGGAGGGATCAAATGCACATTCCCCAGTCCAGCAAGGATACGATTGACTGGTTCCTGTACGTTTGGGTTTAAATGCACCGGATAAACGATATCTACGTCAGGGTAAGTTTTCGCAAGTTCTGCCAATGCGCTACAGATACGTTCGAAGCCACCCCCGAAACTTTCTCTACGGTGCCCTGTAACCAAGACCATCCGTCGTTCGATACCATAGGGCAGCCTGGATTCAAGCTCGTTTTTCAAATTGGCATCACTATCTATTTTGTCACGGACCATAAGCAAAGCATCAATCACTGTGTTGCCCGTGACATGAATATCGGTTTCTTTGATATTCTCCTTCAACAGCGACTGCAGCGATGTATCTGTGGGAGCAAAATGGTAATTAGCGAGCACCCCTGTCAGCTTACGATTAGCCTCTTCCGGCCACGGGGAGTAAATATTGCCCGTACGCAGACCTGCCTCCACATGCCCAACCGGTATTTGTTCGTAAAACGCTGCCAATGATGCGGCGAACGTAGTCGCCGTATCACCATGGACCAGCACTACATCAGGTTTTTCTTCACGTAATACTGAACGAAGACCCAACATAATTTTGGCTGTTACATCATAGAGATCCTGTTCAGGCGCCATAACATTTAAATCATGATCTGGGCAAATCTCGAAAAGAGAAAGCACCTGATCCAGCATTTCTCTATGCTGCGCTGTTACACAGACTCGACTATCGATTGCATTATGAGCATCAAGCGCCTTCACCACTGGAGCCATCTTGATCGCTTCGGGGCGAGTTCCGAAAATGCTTAAAACCTTTTTAGTCATGCGTCCTTGCCATTATTCCGTTTTTTTGTGATCGAACGGCCGCGTCTACAAAACTGCCTCCCTTTCTGGGAGGTTTTCGCGCCGCCAGCGACGCTCCTACTGGTTAGGAGCTGCTTTTGCCGTATTCGTAGGCGTAGTAACCGTATTCGTTGGAAGCACGACGCTCCATGCAATTCAAAATCGCACCTTTGATTTCCACATTATTCTGCGCAAACCGTGTCAAAGTGATGTCTACTTCCTTTACTGAGTTCACCCCGAAGCGGGTCACGATGAGGCTGCTACCAGCCAATTGACCGACGATGGCGGCATCTGTGACGGCCAGAATGGGGGGGGTATCCACCAATACTATGTCGTACTGCTCGCTTAGAGATTCCATAAGGGTCTTGAAGCGGTTGTGCATGAGCAGTTCTGATGGATTAGGCGGCACCTGACCTCTCGGGATAAAGGCGAGGTTTTCCATTTTGGTCGCCTGGATGACGGCTTCCTGCTCTTTCTGGCCTGAGAGGTAATCAGACAGCCCCTCATCATTGCGGTTATCAAAGAATCGATGCATATGACCCTTACGCATATCGGCATCGACCACCACCACTTTCTGCCCCGTTTGGGCGAGCACCGCAGCCAGATTGGCAGAGACGAAGGATTTACCCACACCCGGACTGGGGCCAGAAACCATCAGTACTTTGTTGCTTGCCTCCATCATGGCGAAGTGCAGGCTGGTGCGCAGGCTGCGCAAGGCTTCCACGGCCAGATCGTTAGGGTCTGACAGGGTCAGCAACGGGATGGGTTCTTTGTCTTTCTTGCGTTTTCGGCGACGTTTCAAGGCCTCCAAGCGATCCACTTTCTGCTGGTGTTGAGACAACGGAATAGAGGCATAGACAGAAATACCCTGCTCTTCCAGCTGTTCCGGGCTCTCGATACCACGGTTAAAGGCCGCCCTGATGAGAACCACGCCAACAGAACCCATAGCCCCCAACATGGCAGCCAGAATGGTAATAAGCGCTTTTTTGGGTTTGACCGGTTCAGGTTGCACCAAGGCTTTGTCGATAATGCGTACACTACCGACAGTGCCGGCTTTCATGATGCGCAGCTCCTGCACCTTGTTAAGCAGGCCCACATAGATTTCCTGATTAACTTCCACATCACGCATCAAGCGCAGCACTTCCTGTTGGGTTTCCGGTAGTTCCTTGATTTGTTTATTAAGCTCGTCTTTTTCCTGAATCAGGGAGCCTCGCTGCTGAATCAGTGTGCGGTAAGCCGGGTGCTCCCTCGTAAAGCGGGCAGAGACCTCACTTTCTTTGATTTTCAGTTCATTGATTTTTGCTTCAATGGCTACCAGCCGCTCAAGCACCGATTGGGTTTCCAGGGATAAATCCACAGATTCGCTTTTCAGGCGATAGGCATTGAGCTTTTCTTCGGCGCCAGTGAGCTTCTCCTTGATTTCAGGCAGTTGTTCGTCGAGAAAATCCAGGCTGTTTTCCGCTTCTGCAGACATTCTCTTAATGTTCTGGAGCAGATAAGTTTCGCCAATGGCATCTAGAATGACACGGATACGGGCCTTGTTGGGGCCGGTAATGGACAAGGCAATAATACCGGTCGCCTTTCCTTGCTCACTAACAGAAAGGCGGCCACGAAGTTGATTGACCGCATCGGCGCGAGTTTGATGCACCAGCTCCAAAGGCTCATCCCCGTATTCCCACTCCCCTAACTCCAGTGTAATCCTTTTGTCTTCGCTGGTGATCGAGGTGCCCAGCGGGGCGCTACCCACTTTCTGATCATCAAGGTACAGCGCAGGCTGACCATTTTCTTCTATCAGCGTAAATGCTTCGCCTTCCAGATCTTCCGGCACTTGAAAAGCCTCGATGGTCACGAAGGTTTCGCTATCCCGATAGCCCGCAAACAAGGGTTTCGGCACAAACTCTGGCACAGGATCTGGTGCGCCAATACTGCCAAAGAAAGGAAATCGATCCGGCGCCACTTTAATATCCAACTGTAGCTGGTCAATGATTTCGCCCAGCACCATCCGTGAGCGGATAATCTGGATCTCCGCATCGGCAGAAGACTCTTCTGTAAACAGTTCATTCAGTTCGGAAAACCCGGGCACGCCCCCTTGCTTGTCTTCCACTTGCAGTAGCGCATCGGCTTTATAAATAGGCGTGGCCAACAGGCCATAGACCACACCCAATGACAGCGCAATCAAGGTGGTGCCGATAATCAGCCAGCAGTGGTCGACCAGCAGCCCCCACAGACGTTGCAGGTCGATTTCATCAGCCATACTGGATGACGACTGTGGCTGGCGTGTTGTGTTTGTTGCGTTTTCTGCCATGTTTTACTCTGCTGTCTGTTTGCTGTTGGGCGTTTTTGCGGTGGAACCGCCTCTCCCAAATAGCGAGTTAGCTCGCCAGTTTTATCGATGCCACTGTAGGAGCTCCCTTCCAGGGGACGAACCCGAGCCTTGGCGAGCGGGCTTGTGATTGCCACCCCCTTCATTTCGCGCTGGCGGGACACCCCATTGGGTGCTCTCCGAGCTGACGCTTGGTTCGTCCCCTAGAAGGGAACTCCTACAATTGTCTATTCGCGCTCTGGAAGGGGGCCCTCCAGGGTGTTGCCCTTACAGTTTTTCTGCCCAGGCTTTTGTGGCTTCGCGCATGGGCGGGTAGATCCTTTCAAAGGCATCCCGACCGCGCTTGTAGGGGTCGGGGATATCGTGGCCGCCATTCCAGTGACTAAGCAGGAATGTCTTGCCACTGGCTTCAGGAAAGGCTCTTCCTAAACGTTCTTTCTGCCGGCTTTCCATGACCAATATCAGATCGCTGTCGCGGCACAATTCACTATCCAGCTTGCGGGCCACATGAGTGCCACAGTCCAGGCCGTTTTCTTCCGCAACAACACGCGCAGTCGCTTCCATGTCTTGGCCCACAAGCCCGACCAGCCCCGCAGAAGACACGGCTTTTTCCGGCTTCAGCTCCCGCAGCATGGCGGCGACGGTGGGGCTGCGACAGATGTTGCCGTCACACACCACCAGAATGCGATTAAACATTACTCGTCCAGATCCCTTACCCGGTCTGCCGCCAGCGCCCCGTAGTAGATGGTCTGGAAGGTCGGCAGAATATTCTTGATTACGCGGTTCCAGCGAGCCAGCGGCGCGGCGGTGACATAGACGATGTCGCGGCTTTGCAGGTCAAAACCATCCGCCAGAATCAGGGCGGTAGCGTCCTTGGCATTGAGCTGGTACAGATCGATCAGGTGATCACTCCCCTGCGGCGCGCGACGCAACACAAAAATGCCCCGGGCATCGGCAGTGTCCTGGGTGTAACCGCCGGAGGAGGACAGGGCTTCCGCCAAAGTCAGGCCGTTACGGGTCATCGGTACGGGCTGATTCTCACCCACTTCACCCAACACAAAGACTTTGTTGTCATCGTTGCGGGCCACGTGGACCACGTCACCGGGACGCAGCAACACGTTGTAGGCCGGATTGCCTTCCTGGTAGACCGCCTTCAACGACAGGGTATACTCCTGCCCGTTACGGGTGAGGGTGACATCATTCCAGTCCGCCATTTCGGTCAAACCACCGGACGAATTCACCGCATCCAGCAAGCGTAGCGGCACATTGGTTACCGGGTAGGCGCCGGGCTGTTTGACCGCACCAGACACATAGACCCGCTGGCTACGGAAAGCCGCAATGGTCACATCCACTTGCGGGTCTTCGATGTATTCCGCAATACGCTGGGCGATCAGGTCACGGATTTCAGTGACACGCAGGCCGACCACTTTGATCTTGCCGACGTAGGGATAAAAGATGGTGCCGTCGTTATGTACCCAGTTACCGGATTCGGACGGGCTGCGCATGGAGCCCGCCGGAATGGTCAGCTCCGGGTGATCCCAAACGGTGATTTGCAAGACATCACCGAGCCCGACCACGTAATCATAATCTTCAGGTTCTTCGAGCAGAACTGGGGCAGGCTTGGCTTTGTCCTGGGGCTCGGCTTTCAGCACATTGGTGGTAATGGTATGCACCTGCACCACATCCGGCAGGGGTTCGGCCTCTTCCGCACTTTCATCTTCATCGAGAAACCAACCCGGCGAGGTGGAAATGTGTGAGCCCGGCACAACCGTGCAGCCAGCTAATGAAGCCAGGAGGCCGACAGCCAGAAATTTCCCGAAAGGATTCATAGATACCTGCATAAACTCTGTTACCAATTCACGTGGCGGGTCCACTGAAGGCCGGCGGTGAACCGCTCCCGCTCTTCATAGGTCACTACGGGTTCATCCGTAGCAGAAAGCAGCCAGTTCAGGCGGCCGCCGAATAAGGGGTGGCCGATGCGCAATTCGGCCAGGGTGATGTCCTGTTCTTCAACGGCCTGAAGGATAGCGTCGCCATCTTCCGTGACCACCGCGCGTATCCCGCCCTCTTCGTTCAGGGTCGCTTGCGACAGGCTCAGCGCCACCGACACGTCGTGGCGGAAAAACTGCTGAATGCCGAGGGTGACAGCCTGGGCGTCGCCTTCCCAGGTACTGGCCATGTTGCGGCCATGGTAACGGAAACCGCTTTGATAAGTGCTGTGCTCATACATGACATTGTGGCGGCGGTCACTAAACCAGCTACCGGCAACGGTGTCGGTGGCTTCCACAAAGAAGCGCTGGGAGCCCTTGCCCCAGCCGGTGACCACATCCACGCCAGCCAAAGACGATAGCTTCGAGGGCAAGCCCCCCGCCTCGTCTTCGCCCATGAATTGTCCATAGATACCCAGAGGGACGTCGCCCGGGTTCAGAGACAGACGGAAATCCACTCCCCCGATTTGGTTACTGGGGTCTTGGCCTTCTTCCAGGCCGGAGGTTTCACCGTTATCGCGACCAATAACCGCATTCCAGAAGTCATCCAGGCCCTGCGGGCGCCCTTCACCGCCCCATTGCGCCAGGCGCGACAGGCCGATTTGCAGGGAATCCAGCGGCTTGAAAACAAAGCGAGCGCCAAGCAGGCGGGCATCCGGGATAGCGCGGTCCTGCTCCAGTTGCCCGGCAATCAGTTGCAGGTCCCAGGGGCCGATCCAACTAAGCCAAGGGCTTTCCGGTGCCAGTGGCATTTGTCGGGATAACCATAGCCCAGGGACCGGGCGGGCGTTATTGGACAAGGCCAGCGAACTTTGCCAGCCCGGCCCCCACCAGCGATCAACAGCACCGACGCCCAACTGCCAGTTACCGATGATGCCGGCCAGGTAGGTGTCGTCGATACGCACATATTCGTTATCGCGATCGCCATCCACGTAACCAATGGCCAACTGCCCGGCCCAACGGTCACCCATGCCGTAAAGTGTCACCTGGCTGGTGAATTCGTCCTCTACCTGGGTATCGAAGCTGGTGTAAAGCGGCTCCTGGTTGGCGCCCCCCAGTTCAATGGAAACACCACGAGTGCTTTGCTGGGCCTGCTGGAGGGCTTTTTCGAGGAAGGCGGCATGCTGGTTTTCACAACGTTTGGCTTCCGCTTCCGGGAGGCTGTGACGGGCAAGGCGGTAGCTTTTCATCAGCGCGGCCCAGCTGATCGGCCAGCTGAGGGTAACGCCATCCAGGCAACCCTGAGACTGCAGCGCTTCGATATGATGGCGCGCTGATAGATCGCCGGCTGGAACCCAGGGTGAAGCGGCCTGGGCGCTGGTTGCACACAGAAAGGCCAGCCCCCCGAGACTCCAACGGGTTAACTGTGAAGAAAACTGCACTAAGGACATCCTATCCAGCTGTTCTGACATCGAGGGGCGGATTATGCGTACTTTTTTTTGTCATCCATATGACAAGCAGCGGCATTTTACAGTTTGTTTACCGCAATGCGAATGGGTTTCAGCACTAACTCTACGTAATTCATACGTATTGGTGACGCAGGCCGCTTTATACCTAAGGGCAGGATGAGGGAGGGATCGATGATATTGTCAGACAATTCAGGAGGGAAGCGTTACTTTGAGTGGAGTGCGGAGGGGGCAGGCCCAGTGTCGGGTTACGGCTACGCCTAACACGACCTACGAAGACGGCCCTCCGATTCGTGCCGGTGCCCGTCTCCGTAGGTCAGATTAGCCTGAAGGCGTAATCCGACATTGGGCGACAACCGTGTCACCGCTTCGCGCGACGCGAGAGCTACAAAGGAGCACCTCCAACATCAGAGCTTTTGCAGAGCATCCCGAATGAGGCTCTCGCCGGAGATAACGTCGAACTCCTGGTTGCGGATCTCCATGCGAGTGACTTCCGCCAGCACCTTGGCGACATCTTCGCGGGAAATTTCTCCAAAGTCCCTTATTTTCGGCTCCAGCCTAATCTTCTCCAGCGGCGGTTCCTCCGTGAGTCGGCCCGGGCGGATAATCACATGGTCCAGCCCACTGCTGCGCAGGTGATTATCCGCGTTGCCCTTGGCTTCAAAGTAATGACGCATTTTTTCCGGGCCACTGTCCGGATCATCGGCGCGCATGGAGCTGACCATGATAAAGCGGTCCACTCCCTGCTCTTTCGCCTGATCCACCAGTGCGATGGCGCCATTCTGATCCACGTCGAGGGTTTTCTCCGGGCCAGTGCGAGGACCAGAGCCGGCGGTAAAAATGACCGTATCCTGCCCTTTCAGGGCTTCACGGCAATCGCCTTCCAGGTCGGCCACCACCACATCGTTGGCACCCAGCTCTTTCAGGGACTGAGCCTGGGCCGCATCGCGCACCATGGCGGTGACACGGATGTCGTCTGCCACCAGATGGGGAATCAGCCGGCGACCAATTTTGCCGTTTGCACCTGCAATAAGAACGTTCACGCGGTTCTCCTTTTCCGGTTAGGTATTAACAGGGGTTGTGATGGCACAGAGGACTTTCAAGCCCCCGGACTTGCCTCTGTAGGTCGCATTAGTCTTAAAGACGTAATCCGACACTCGACCCCTGGGACGGCGGCGACATTGAATGTCGGCTTACGGCCTTCGGCCTAAGTCGACGGTATCTACAAAAGAGCGAAATGCGAGGTCTCTGGGCGGCAAGGAAACGACTGGCGCCCAGCTTCACCTGGTGTTGCACCGGTTGATGCGATGCTCCCTGTCATGGAGAAACCTATGCGCCGAATGCTACTGATAGTGAGCCTGATTATGCTCAACGCCTGCCAGACCACGCCCCGAGCACCGATTGAGGTGGCGACCCCATTCGACCTGGATCGCTTTATGGGCCAGTGGTATGTGATTGCCAACATCCCCACTTTTCCCGAAAAAGGCGCCTATAACGCCATCGAGACCTATCGCCGAGCCGGTCCCAATGAAATTGCGACCAGCTTCACCTTCCGCAAAGACGGCCCGGACGGTGACCTGAAGACCATGACGCCCACCGGCTTTGTCAGCGACGAGGACCCGGCCATTTGGAAGATGCGTTTTCTATGGCCATTCAAGGCAGACTTCCGAGTGCTGTACGTAAGCCCGGATTACCAGACCACCATTATCGGCCGACAGAAACGGGATTACCTGTGGATCATGGCGCGCAGCCCGCAGCTGGATGCCAAGACCTACGAACACCTGCTGGGCGTCGCCCGAGCGCGCGGTTACACCCTGGATAAGCTGCAGAAGGTACCTCAGGAGTGGTGATTGCTTTCGTAGGTCTGGTTAGCCTGAAAGGCGTAACCTGACATTCAGACAAAGCACCGGAAAGCCCACTCAAGCGCTAGAAACTTTCGCCCAACTGGATGAAGAAAACCGTATCGTCATCGGTGAAGGCCACATCCACGCCAATGTGCAGGGGCTTGCTCGGGGTGGTTTGCCAGCGCAAGCCGGTGCCGATGCTGTGGGCGGTCTTGCCCTGGAAAATCGGTTCATCCCCGTCGTTGACCCAACCATAATCGTAGAACCCCACCCACACCCAGCGCGGCAAGATGGAATAACGGCCTTCCATGCTCGCGGTGAGGGCATCATCGTCCATGTACTCGCCCCGGTTGTACCCGCGCACCCCGGCCGACGCCTGATTGAAGAACGGCGCCCGTCCGGCAGTGCTTTCCCAGGCACCGTTGGTGGCGAGCACCAGATCAGGCAAGAGTTGCGTGTAATAGCTCAGATCCAGCCGGGTTTTGCTGTAATCAAAATCGCTGCCCAGTGCCTCGCCAAAATCAAAATAGGAGGCGCTAAAATTGATTCCCTGAGTCGGAAAATAATTGTTGTCGCGCGAATCATAGGTCAACACCATTCCCACCCCGCCGACCGCAATATTTTTGCTCAACCCCGGCAACCGGCCAACCCGTTGGTCAAACTCCATTTCCACATCCCCGTCCCCATAGATCAGCGCCGGGCCAAGAAACCAGTGATCCGATTGCGGCAGGCGCAACTGGGCACGAGCAAAGCCCATGGCCATGTCGATGGTGTAATCCAGCGGGTTATTGGCAAAGAACCCATCTCCGCCAAAGCCGTAATACTTGAGCTTCAGGGAGCCCGTGCCGGCTGCCGCAGTGATTCGCAGACGATCTTCCAGCAAATAATCCTGATGGAAGGCACCCACCACCCAGCTGTCGGTATCGGTGTACATGGCGCCCAGCCCGCTGGTGGGATTGGGGCCGCCGTTGCCGTCGCGGGAGGGGTGCAAATACAGTGTCGCCAGTTGCAAGCCTGTGCCCATGGTGGGGTTCGACACGGGGATCGGCGCCACCACCCAGTTCCCTTTTTCCAGGTTTGGGCCATGGCTGCCCTTCTCCACATTCGCCATAAACGCATCGGTTTCGGTAACCGCCGCCGCAGCAGCCAGCGGCACCCACCCGGCAACGAACATGGCCAACCGCCACGGCGCGCTACTCACTGGCATGGCGACACAGGAGCCAGGGTAACGGGGATGCCATTGAGCTGCGCCATGGCGGTCACCGCTTCTACCCGATCGGCGCCAATCACATCATTAATACTGCTGCCCTGGGTTGACCGGGCGATTTCCAGCTGCACGCCGTCACGGTCGTGGCCCCAACCATGGGGCACGCTGATCACACCGGGCATGATGTTCTCACTGAGGCTGGCTGGCAGGGTGATGTCGCCGGCACCACCACTGATGGTGACGTTCATACCCTCCTCAACACCCAATCGCAGGGCATCCTGCGGATGCACCATCACCGTGAAGCGGCCTTTTCCCTTGATCAGGCGCTGGCTGTTGTGCATCCAGGAATTATTGCTGCGGATATGGCGCCGGCCGATCATCAATAGCTGATTTTCCGGCGGTGCGTCCGGCACCGGCAGTCCCTGCAACGCCCGATGATAGAGCGCGGGGACCAGATTGATGCGCTGATCGGCGGTAAACAGGCGTTGTGGCAGCATGGGCGTCAGCGGACCCAGATCAATGCCGTGCGGTGCCGCTTGCAGACGCTTGAACGTCAGCCCGTCACTTTTCCCCTTCAATAAACGCCAGGCCACTTTGGGCAGCGTATGCAAACCGTTTTGTTTGAGGCTGGCCATGGCCTTGCCACCGCCGCCATACGGGCCCAGGCGCAGGCCCAGATCGATAATCCCCCGGTCACCCAGTGTACGAATAAAGCGGTCAGTGGCGGCAGCCTTCAAACGGCTGCGGCGAGTGCGCGCTTTAAGTCGGCTCAACCGTGTGGTGAGCGCGAGCAAAATCTCCCAATCGTGTAGCATGCCTTCCGGTCGCTCGACCAGGGGCGGTGTATATTTCACCACGTTGCGCACGGCCATCGCCTGGAAAATGGGATCGAACTGGCCATGCTCCAGCTGCCCGGTGGGCGGCAGGATAATGTCCGCATGGCGGGTGGTTTCGTTGATATAGAAATCGATGCTGACCATGAAATCCAGGCCGCTGAGGGCACGGTCCAGTTTGTTGCCATCCGGGCAGGACAGCACCGGATTGCCCGCATGGGAGATAAACGCTTTTACCTGGCCGAGCCCCGGAGTGAGCATTTCATCGGCCATGGTAGTCACCGGAAATTCCCCCCCGAATTCCGGGTAACCGTGCACCCGGCTGCGATAACGATCGAAGCTGCCGGTATCGCCGCTGAGACCACTCATGGCGAGGATATCGAAAGCAGGCTTGGTGAACATAACGCCGCCTTTACGATCCAGATTGCCGGTGAGAATATTGATCACATAGACCAACCAGGCACTCAGGCTGCCGTGGGCGCTGGTCGTCACGCCCACGCGGGAATACACCGCAGCGCTGGGTGCATTGGCTATGTCGCGGGCAAGCTTGCGAATGTGGACGGCGGAAATACCCACCGCCGTTTCCACTTTTTCGGGAGTCCACGGTGCTACCAGTTTTTCCAGGGTTTTATTGCCCTCCAGCAAGGACTCAAGGCGACCCGGCGCCACCAGCAATTCCGTATACATCACCTGAACCAGCGCCAGCAGCAGATAAACATCGTTACCCGGGCGCACGAAATAGTGTTCGTCCGCCACCTGGGCGGTCTCGGTACGGCGCGGGTCAATGACCACGAGTTTGCCGCCGCGCTTTTGCAATGCCTTGAGGCGGTTCTTGACGTCAGGGACCGTCATGATGGAACCGTTGGACGCCAGCGGATTACCGCCAATAATCATGAAGTAATCGGTACGGTCGATATCCGGTATCGGGAACAAAATCTGGTGGCCGAACAACTGGTAGGCCGCCAGCTGATGGGGCAACTGGTCCGCCGAGGTAGCGCTATAACGCTGACGGGTATTGAGAGCCCTGCTGAACGCTGACAGCGTAAACAAAGCACCGTGGTTATGGGCCGTGGGATTACCCAGGTAGAGAGACACCGCGTTCTTGCCATGTGCCTGCTGAATCTCATGGAGCCTCTGGGCGGTTTCATCCAGTGCCTCGTCCCAACTGATTGGCACCCAGCCATCGGTGGTGCGTTTAACCGGATGACGCAAGCGATCCGGGTCATTGTGCAAATCCTGCAGCGCCACCGCCTTGGGGCAGATGTGACCACGGCTGAAGGGGTCAGCCTTGTCGCCGCGAATCGCTTGAATGTCATCCCCGCAGTGCTCTATCTCGATACCGCACATGGCTTCGCACAGATTGCAGGTGTGATAGTGCAGGTGCTTCATCCTTGGCCCCGTTCGTTGCGCTTAGAGTCCTTGTTTATCAGATTCACGTGAAAAAGGCGCGGTGGGTGTGTGGTTTTACCGCGCATAAAGGATTGGGCGGCGTGATTGCGTGTAGCATGCCTGCGTGAAGCATCTCACTTGCCCAGCACCTTAAAGCGTTGCTTTAAGCGAAAGCCCTGATCATCCACCAGGGTCAGGGTATGCCAGCCGGGTTCGGCGGTGAGGGCCCATTCATGGAAATGCCGGGTTTCACCCAGATAAGTAGAATCCAGATGCCAGTACAGCGTGGCGCCGGCCCGTTGATGGACTGCGCGAAAGACCGCCCTTCCCAGCCGACCATTCAACTCCACCGGAATATAAATCGCCGTGCCCGCATGGGGGTAAATCAGCGCCATGGGCGGGGCGCTGTTCATCGCCCGTGCGCCCGCCAGGCAATCGTCACGCCAGGCGGGTAGCGGCCGGTAATGCGGGTGGCGGCGCTGGTAGAACCAGGCTTGCCCCGGCGGCAGCACAAACCAGTCCTGGTGGCGCATGGCATCGACAGACTCGCACTGGCTGTGCACCCGCTGACCATTGCCATCCAGATGCACACGCACGTGATACGGCGTCACCGTTTCAAAATGGCTATACAACGGTGCCAGCCGCTCTACCGTGGGGCAGCGGCCGCCGGCCAGATAGCCGTCGTCGCTGCACACCTGCACGATTTTCAGGTCTGCCAATGGTGGTTCCGGCCAGGCCGCCGGCCCCAGCAAGCTGAACACATCCAGCATCAGCGGTGCTGCCGTGGCCGCGCCCCCCAGGCTGGGGGCCGGCTCGCCATTGCCGTTACCGGCCCAAACACCCACGGTGTAGCGCCCGTTACTGCCAATGGCCCAGGCGTCGCGCAAGCCATAACTGGTACCGGTCTTCCAGGCAATAGGCTGGCTGGAGCTGAACAGCCGCCATTGGCGTGCGGTACCCGGGCGCGCCACATCACGCAGGGCATCCAGCGTCAGCCAGGCCGCCCCCGGGCTGAGCACCGGGGGCGCGGTTTCGCGCCCGGCAAGCGGCGGTTGCAGTGTCGCCACCGGGTAGGCTTGCGCTTGCATGGCGCTGGCAAACAGGCGCGCGTAAATGCCGGTGAGCTCATTGAGCGTACCTTCCGCCCCACCCAGCACCAGGGTGAGCCCATAGTCTTCCGCGCTGCGGAACAACGTCCCCATGCCCATGCGCTGCAATTGGCTGTGAAAGCGGCCAAGTCCATATTGTCGCAACATGCGGACAGCGGGAATGTTCAGGGACTGGCTAAGGGCCTGATGAGCAGGGACGGCCCCCCGGTATTCATGATCAAAATTTTCCGGACTGAAACCGCCGTAGTTGGTGGGCAGATCGGGCACCAGAGTGTCGGGCAGCAACAGGCCGTCGTCGAGCATTAACCCGTATAACAAGGGCTTGAGCACGCTGCCGGTGGAACGCGGGGCGCGGGCGATATCCACGGCGGCACCGTATTCGCGGGCATCGCCATGGGTCATGTTGCCCACGTAGGCACGGGTGGCCAACGCGGTGTGGTCGATCACCACCACCGCCACGTTATGCACGCCCTCCCCGGCCAAACGCTGACCATGCTGGCGCGCTAGCTCGCGCACCCGGCGTTGCAGGTCGGCATCCAGGGTGGTGTGAAACAGGTGCTCGTCACTGTTGGCGGAGAGGGAGTTCAGTAGGTGGCTGGCGCTGCCGGGCAGCGCTCTGGGGGCGTCGGGCAAGGGCTCCAGCAAGGCCAGTCTCAGGTCCGTGGCCGACAATTCTCCGCTCTCGTGCAGATCCTTGAGCAAGCCATCGCGCTTGGTCAATAACCGTTCCCGGTTGCGCCCCGGATGAATCAAGGCGGGGGCATTGGGCAGCACCGCCAGCAACGCGGCTTCCGCCCAACTCAACGCCGCGGGCTCACGGCCGAAATAGCGCCAGGCGGCGGCACGCAACCCGACGATATTGCCGCCAAACGGGGCGCGGCTGGCGTACTGGATCAGCAATTCATCCTTGCTGAAATGCCACTCCAATTGCAGGGCGAGCAGGGCTTCGCGGGCTTTCTCAGGCAGGGTTCTAGGCGGGTCATCGCGCAGCAGCCGCGCCAGCTGCATGGTCAGCGTGGAGCCGCCACTGACCACCCGCCCGGCGCGGGCATTGAGCCAAGTAGCGCGGGCAATGGCCAGCGGGTCGATACCCGGGTGGGCGAAGAAACGTTTGTCTTCGTAGCTCAACAAGGCCTGGCGATATTTGTCCGGCAGGGAGTCCACCGGCACAAAGCGCCATTGTTCATCCGCCGCAATGCGGGCACCGAGCAGGCGCTCATGGCGGTCCAGCATCAAGGTGGCGTATGGGGTGTTCGTCAGCCGCTCGGGCAGCGGCCAGAACTGCAAAGCAGCCATCACCGGCATGGCAATGATTAGCAAAGTCAGGAGGATGCGTCGCAGGCTCATTGTCGGGTTACGGCCTTCGCCCTAACACGACCTACGGCCCGGCTGCTGCATGTAGGTCGAATTAGCCTGAAAGGCGTAATCCGACATTCGGCGCTATTCGTGACCAATGTCGTCCGGCAGAAGCGGATTGCCACCCCAGTCAGCGGGATACAGCCCACGGGCCACATCCCGGCGGAAACTGCTGTAGGGCCAATCGGCGGGTTGGAGGACGTAACCATGCTTTACCGGGTTGTAGTAGAGATAATCGGTGTGAGTCTGCAAATCATACTCGTCTCGAAGGGTATGTTCCCAGAAACGCTTTTGCCAGATCGGTGTGCTGATTTGGCAATGCTTTGTCACCCTTCCCTTGATTAAACGCCAGCGGGTTGAGAAGTCATGGTCCGTCTCCGGCAAGGTCCAGATGCAGTGCAGATGATCGGGCAAAACGACAATGGCATCGATGCGGAAAGGGTGACGTTGTTGTACCCATTTGAAGGCATAGCGTAATGCATCAAGCGTGGGTTCATCGGTCAGAACCGGTTTGCGTTGATGGGTGACCACGGTAAAAAAATAACAACCACCGCGGGAGTAATTGCGCCGGTAATGCATGTGAGTCCCGCCTTTTCGGTACATGAATTGACGAGTATTGGCGCGATGAAGGAGGCAAACGAGAAGAGATGCGCGCAGCCCAGCGTAAGCAATACCCTCACCGTGTACGTCGGGTTAACCTGCAAGACGTAATCCGACATTGGGCATGTGCTGCAAGCAACGAGGCTGGATGCCGGGTTACGGCCTTCGGCCTTTCTGTACCCTTGGGTAAACACGACCTCCACGCCCGGGCATCAAAATATCGCGTGATCACTCCCCCGTAGGTCGGCTTAGCCTAAAGGCGTAAGCCGACATTGCGCATTTGCCGCGAGCGACGAGGCCGGATGTCGGGTTACGGCTACGCCTAACACGACCTACACATCAAGACGCGCTTCCCCGAAGGCCGTAATCCGGTCTACTCACGCTTCACCTCAATCCATTGCCCTTTACTGCGGGCCTGGCGGGTGCCGTCGTACATGGCTTCCACGTTCCAGGCGGGCAGATAGAAGCGGCCAGCGAAGGAGGCATTGAGGGCCACGCGAACGGTGAGCTTGTGCTTGCTACCCGGTTTCAGATCGAAGTAATGCATCACCCGATCGTCGCGCAAATCCTGGTAAGTCACCCGCTCCTGGTCCTCGGCACTGCCATCCAGGCGGCTGCTGGTGATCTGCCAGCCCGAAGGAAGAATCTGGGTAAGCGCCAGGTTTTCCAGGGTGCGGTTGCCGGTGTTGGTAACGGTGACTTCGGCCACAAAATCCTGCCCCTGGGGCAGGCTGGCCGGGTTCACCGGTTTACCATCGACCAGAAAGCGCGTAGTCAGGCTGAGCCCTTCGCTGCTGGCCTGCTCGTTACCGGGCAGCGGTGTACCGGTATTACTCAAGGTGACGAACAGTTTGCGTTCGCTGTCGTTGCGGACACTGAAAGCCTGCACCGCTTCGCTATCGTTCAGGGTCTGGCGATAAACCGGCGAGGTGACCGCTATTTCCTGCCAAGCCTGCTTGCCTTCGCGGATCGCAAACTGATAGCCCTGCTCATCGCTCTGGCTACCCGCGTAGCGCGCCATGGCCATCAGTGACCAGGCCGTTGTCTGGGTGCTGTACCAGTGATCGGCAGACAGCTGGCTGGCGATGTCCTGCGCCAGCGTCCAGGCCTCGGCGGTATCACCGCGAGCATCAGCCACGGTGAGGCGTATAGCCTGGTCGCGAAGCAAGGAGCCATAGGTGTAGCTGGCGCCATCGTATTCCAGATCCGCGGCCGCGTTGACGGTGAGTTCCGCCGCCACGTCAGTCAGACCCATTTGCAGGTAGGCGGCAGCCAACAGCCAGCGGCCACTGTGATAGCTGGCACTGCGCAGGTAATCCGGCCGCGCCATTTGCAACCGCTCACGCAGCCGGTTCATGGCTCCCACCTGCGGTTTACCGGCCAACGCCAGGGTGTACTGGCGATAGGCTTCCGCGCTCCACTGCCAGGGACGATCGCCCAGACTCTGGCTGCGACGGATCTGATAGGCCGTCCAGTTTTCCAGCATGGTGGCGGGCACCGCGTAGCCAAGCCGCTTGGCTTCCAGCAGGAAGTGACCGGCATAGCTGGTGCCCCAGTCACTGGCATTGGCCAGGCCGGGCCAGTAGCTGAAGCCCCCATCGGCCAACTGGAAACGTTTGAGCCGTTCAATACCAGCGGTCACGTTGTCCTGCACGTCCTGCTTTTGTTGCTCGCTCAGCTGCAGTAACTGATTCAGGTACAACTGCGGCAACACCGACGAGGTGGTCTGCTCGATACATCCGTGCGGGTAACGCAACAGATAGTCCAGCCGGCGCTCCAGGCCCATGGCGGGCAAGGCACTGACCACCACGGTGCTGCTATTGGTGCCGGCAATGCCATGGGGCTGCGATTCCAGCGCCCAGATGTCACCGGCCGCCAGCACCTTGCGGGTATCGCGGGTGGTGGGCGGGTTAGCCGCACGCACCGGCAGGTGCACGGTTTCGGAAGTGCGGTGTTTGCCGCTTTTCGCGGTGACCGTAATCTCGCCAGTGCCCACCTGCTCCCTGGCGGTGATTTTCAGCATGGCAATCTGATCGGACGGGCCGGTGAAGGTCAATGTGGCCTTGCCCTGCTCTACCTCAAACAGGTCTTCATCGGCATTCACGGTCAGGGTGACTTTTTTCAGGCTGTCATCCGTGACGAATACGGTCACCGGCAGCGACACGCTTTCACCCGGGCCCAGTACCCGCGGCAAAGTGCTCAGCACGGTGAGCGGCTGGGTGACAGTGATATCCTGCTCGGCCTTGCCGTAGGCGCCGTTGTCACCGGCCACTACCATGGCCCGCACCTGGCCCATGTACGGCGGCAAGGTGATGTCGTGATTAGCGGTTTCATTGGCGTCCAGCGTGAACGGACCCAGGAACTTCACCACCGGCGGGAAACGCCGACGCTGTTTTTCCCGGCCATCGTCAGCCCCGTCAGAGCCGCCCAGTGCCAGCAGCTGATCCAGTTCTGCCCCGTAGGCTCCCACCACCATGTCGAACAAATCCCAGGTCAGCACGCCCAGGGCTTCGCGACGATAGAAGCTGTCGTGGGGATCCGGGGTCCGGTAGTTGGTCAGGCCAAGCAGGCCTTCATCCACCAGCGCCAGGGTGTAGGTCATCGGTTTTCCCTGCTTTTCACTGACCTTCACGGTAAAGGTGTCTTCGGGTTTCACCTTGTCCGGGGCGCTCACTTGCGGGGCAAGACGGGTATTCGGGTCATCCACCAACAGCGGCACCAACCCATAAAGACGGATAGGCCGGTCGTTGTTGCGACCGCTGTGCGGTTGTAGCAGCGCCACGTGCACATAGACATTGGGCGCCATGTTGGCGGTGATGGGGATATCCAGGGTTTGCGCTTCACCATTGGCGGGCAGCCAGTAGTGATCCAGTACCCGTGAGCCGGTTTCCAGGCTCACCAACAGGCGGCCTTTGGCCACGGCCGGCAGCTCGATATGAGCGATGTCGCCAACCGCATAGCGATCTTGATCTGCGGACAGAGAAAGACGTGTGGCCGCATCCTGGCTACCGCTGGCCTGGTCCCAGCTCCAGCCCAGGTACACGATTTGTGCGGTGCAGTGATCGCTTTGTCGGTCACAGATGCGAATCAGATGACGGCCCCAGTCGTAGTCTTCACCGTTCAGGTTCCACTGGGCGCGGCCTTCTGCATCGGTGGTGATCTGCGCCTCGGCCACACGTTTGGTGTTCGGGTCGCTAATGTAGTTACTCAGATCATCGCCGGCCCGGTCCCACCACCAGCGCCAATCAATCTGGTAGACACTGATATCCAGAGG
Organism: Alcanivorax sp.; assembly: GCF_002726155.1. Lineage (GTDB taxonomy): Bacteria > Pseudomonadota > Gammaproteobacteria > Pseudomonadales > Alcanivoracaceae > Alcanivorax. The sequence continues at coordinate 39,648 of NZ_PBSH01000007.1, forward strand.
CCGACTGGCGTCGGGCTTGCCGTCGCTGTCCAGGCTGATCAGGTCGATGGCATGCAGGCCTTCACGGGACAGTGCCCCGCCCCAGCCGCTGCCTTCAGGGATGCGCATGCCGACCCAATGCTTGAACGGGTACACCGGCACGCTGCGAATCTGGGTACTGTAATCGCCGCTGTTTTCAAACACGCGGGTCGTCAGGGTGGCACGCAGCATGCCCGGGGTTTGCTCCACATTCACGGTGAGCGGCACGGTGGCGTTGCCCTTCGCATCCACATTGCCATCAAAAGCCGTAAAGGGTTCGCTGCTGAGCTTGCGAGTGGGATCGTCGAAGTGATAAGCGTCGTAACCAGTGAAACGGGTGGTGCGCGCACTCACACGCACTTTCATGTCGGCTTCCAAATTGGCAGCGGTGGCGCCGTTAAGCCACTGGGTAAATAACCCAATGTTAGTGGCTTCGTTGGTGTAAAGCGTCTCCGGCAGATCCAGTTCGATTTTCAGCCGGTTGGGTTTGATCGCTTCCACCCGGATCGGGGTATCAAAATAGCGTTGCCCCAGCCGAGCCACGGCCCGCCAGTTGCCGGTGGGCGCGTCCTCTTCAGTGTCTAGTGTAAAGGCATAAAAATCGCCCACCGGTTTGTCCAGCGTATAGCTTTTCACCTTGTTGCCACGGGGATCGAACCAGTCAAGCGTCAGTGGGTGGCCGTCGGGGATAGTGTTGTCCTGGTCTTCCAGAATAAAGGTCAGGTGAATGTCATCACCGGGGCGCCACACATCCCGTTCGCCGTAGAAGAAGCCTTTCAGTCCATCGCGCACCTGCTGTCCACCAGTGTTGAACTGGTTGGTGGGCAAGGCCCGGTTGCGGGCCAGTTTCAGGTAGCCGTTGTCCCGATCCTTGACCGCTTCCAGGTAATACGCGCTGCCATCCAGTGTCAGGCTGGCCATGCCCTCGGCATCGGTGAGCCCCATACCGACTTGCTGCAATTGGTAGTTATAGGCCTTGAGCACCACGTCTTCGGCGGGGGTGTTGCTGTCTAGCTCGGTGGCCACTACCAGCAGGGTATCGTTCTGGCCACGCTTGGCGATCAGCCCCAGGTTGGAGGCCAGAAAGGCGCGGGTGCTGCTGGCCAGATCATTGTATTCATAGTAACTGTCGGAGCAGGGATTATCTTTTTCGTACCAGCTCAGATAACCGCCATCGATGTAATAGTTTTCGTAAAGATCATTGCCGCCATCATCTTGACCGGGGCCTTCATAGCTGTCCGGCAAAGTGGTTTTTTTCTTCAGGGCGCCATCCGGGCAGCTGTAGTTAATGTCGTCGCCATCAATGGCCAAGGTCAGATGCACCAGGCCGTTGGGGTGTTTGGCCATCAACTCGGTAAGATCCAGCTGATAGCGCTGCCAGCCATCACCGCTGCCCGGCAAGGTCAGGGTTTTCTGCCACAGGTAACGGCCGCTGCGAGAGTCCATGTCCGCTTCATTCAGCTCGCTGCCCTGCAGATAACGGCCGATGTTGTCATCGAATACCCGGAACGCTTGCACCTTCACCGAGCGCACACCCACGGCTTCAAACGGCACGCTCAATTGCTTGCCATTGGGCAGAATGGTGCCCTCACCCACAAAGCGCACACCGGGTTTGTTGGTCATCAGGGTGACGGTTTTTTCCAGTTTCTCGGCCAGGCGGCCCTGGCTGGCAGAACGCAGGCTCCCGTCGATCACCAGTTCCACGTCGTCTTCCAGGTCATCCTGCGGATAAATGCGCAGAGTGCTGCCATCCACTTCCACTCGCGGCGCCTTGCCATTCAACGTGACCAGCCCTTTCAGGTTCTGGGTGGCTTGCAAGGCTTCGGAGAAATTCACCTGAACGTGGGGCTGGGGGTAACTGACCGCTCGCACATTGGTCACTGCGAAGTTTTTCAGGGCGGGTACGGTGTAGTGGCGGCGGCCGCTATTGTCCACCCCCAGAGGCGCCGCATCCCAGCTCAGCAACACCTCACTGCCCTGTTGTTCGCGGGCAATCCCGGCGACAGAAAAGGCATGGCGCAGACCGGCGCTATCATGCTGCCAGGCAATCGTCAGGGCGTTGTCGTTCTGGCTGGCATTCAGCACCGCTTCCACCCTGGCTTGATCCGCCAGATCCCGGGTCTCCAGACTGCCGCGCAGTACCATTTCGCCACCATCGTCCGTGGGCAAAAGGGACTCCACCGTCAGGCTCAACTGCTGGCGCAGCACCTGCAGGGAGAATTCAGCGGGACTCAAGGCATTATCCACATTGGCCAGCCCCTGGGCATACAGCACCAGAGTCAGCGACTCCCCGCCAGGTAACGGCTCGGCGGGGCGAATTTCCAGCCGGTCTTCGGCGGTAAACACCGCCGTAACAGCCCGTTCCGGCAGCAACCGCGCGACGCCGGATTGAGGCTTGTCGAGTTGATCGGGAGTCGCCACCGGGTGATTAAAACGCACAACCAGAGGCGCCCGGGCACTGATGGTGCCGGCCGGCAAGGCTGCCAGATGGGTTTGCCAGCGGTCATCCAGCGGGGAGACGGCAGGGGCGGTCTCACTCTGCTCTGCAACAGCGCCGTTACTTTCCCCCTTTCCCGAGGTGTCACCCGTATCATCACAGGCCGCCACCAGCAGCACGGACCACAACATCAAGAGACGAAAAACCGACAAACCCCGACTTGGCATGAGACCCTTCCTTGGCAAAATGATTAACGTGGGAAACATACCACAGACGTGGGACCTGCGTTCGACGATAGTCGCAACTATCACATCAACAAATCGCGCAGAGACCAGGCCGCACACTCAGAAAAAAGATTCGGTACCAGTGGCTAAGCACGCGGCGCACAGCGGTAAGCAACAGCATCCAGGGGATGGATTTGGCAGCAAGGATAAAAACGGTTTTCCTAATCATTGCGGCGGTTTTTCTGGTGGCATTCACCTTGTGGTGGCTAATGCCCGGCAACGACAGCGAGGCCCGCTGGGAGGATTATCTCTCACGCCTGGCGCGGCTTTCACAACAGGCCGTTCCTGAACGGGCACCCCTGCCGATAATGCCCTACCCCGGCAACCGGGAACTGCACCAACCGATCCCCGAGCATCGGGTCGACATGCTCGATTATCTGGAACTGCGCCACTGCAACTTGATGTCGTTGATCAGCGAACGCAATAGCGTGCTCGGCAAGCTGCAGGCCGACTCGCTGCGATTCAAACATGAAGTGACTTTTATCCGCCGTGCCCGCCAATGCCTGGCCAGCAACAAGCTGGACAATCAGGCGCTGGTTACCCTGCTTGAACAAGTGGTCACCGAGAAGCAGGCGGCGCTACCCGCCCTGTACTGGAATGCACTGGTGGCCAGCGCGGAGTTTCGTCAGTTTTTCAGCCAGTCGCCCTCTGCCATGGCCGGCGACAGCCAGGCAGCGCTGCTAAGCCTGGAGCAACTGGCCCAGTCTCCCTTTCAGGGCGAGGCCCTGCCAAGCCCGGAGCAATTGTTCGGGCTGGAAGCCCGCTTGCAGCAAATCGCCCACAGTCAGGCCGGCGGGCAATTACTGCGACGGCTGGCGCTGGCACTGCGAGAGCTGGAACGCGGCAATATTCTGCTCGAAAGTATCGATCCGGTGACGCTCTGCCCCAAAGGACGGCCCACGCCTCGAGCCCGAAAACTGCGTAATGTGCTGGACAACATCTGGGGCAGCCAGGTGCAACAGGCCCTGGCAGACGCACAGCGCCAGCGAAAGCAACTGGCCAACGCCCTGACGAAGATAGAAGCATTGCTGGCCCCCACTCTCCCTGCTTTTGCACAGTGGCAGGACCATTATTTTTCCAATACAGGCCTGCAAAGCCAGTTAAACCGGGCGCTCAAGCACCATGTCTCGCTCTGGCAGGCGCGCCTGCGGCAATGCGACCTGATGCCTGATGGCGGGCAAAAACTGAACGATAGTGCAAATATTGGCCTAGAAGGCTAAACAAAAAGTCTGCAAAGCGAATGCTTGCGAGAACAGTTGTCCACATACTTCGGGGTGTCGGTGAGTCCCATTCACCGGCTCCGGAGTTTTACTCCGTGATAGCTCTCCCGAGCCAAACTATTCACGGCGCCTTTTGGCGCCGTTTTTTTTTGCCGCTCTGCGGCCGCCACACGCTTCACGCAGCATGCAACACGCTTTCTATAAACCCGCTGTGGCCAGGGAGGCCGAATTAGATCCCGCCTATCAATTAAGCATAAAGGTGGAATATTCCAGTTCCGCCATTTTGCGGCTCACCAGCCACAGGCCAAGCAGCACACACACGGCCAACGCCAACAAAAACCCAAAGCCAAAGAACTGGGGCCCCAGGTACAGGCTGATGCCGGTAAAGATCACATTGAGCACAAAGAACAGCCCCGTCAGCAGGACCAGTACGCGGCGCTGATCCAGATAACAGAACACGTTGATGATGGCGAGAAAGACCACCTGCAGCGCGGTGGCGATCAATTGCACCTTGAGCAGCGGCAGGTACAGTTCCGAAATGCCCAAAGCGTTAAAGATCTGCGCACCGGCCACCATGATCACCAGCGCCGAGATCGCCTGAATCTTGAGAATCTGGAAGATGCCCTGGCGGATAACGAACACCATCTGGTTGCGCATGTCTTCGATATAGGACAACGACCCGCCTTCACGAACCGCATCATAAAAGTTGGAATAATACTCCACGAAGTCCGTTTCCATACGCACCAGAAATACAGCCATGCCCGGGATCAGCGACAGGTAGGACAGGAATACCGGAATGTCGTAGATCAACGAGGCACGCAGCGGCCCAATCACGTCGCTACCGGTGCCGTCGTAAAACCAGAACATGGCCTTGTCCGCCCACACCCCGGCATTATAGAAAAATCCCACCAGCATCAGGCTGGGGTACAGGTATTTTTTGCCGAACATGTCGAACGAGACGATGCTCTCGGCCGGGTAGCCTCGCACAATCAGTACCAGCATCCCCGCTAACAGGGTCACCTGCCCCAACAAAAACCCCAGCAGCAGCCCATCCAGGTCCAGAAAGCGCAGCATCAAGGCACCCAGCACCGTAATGGTGTAGCCCAGGGCGTAGAGCAACAGAATCGCCTTGTACTGCTTCATGCCGGACAGAAAGACCGTGGCAATCCAGATATTACTCAACACCACAAAACAGGCGATCAGCAACACCCGGAACAGCACACTTTGCCCGGGAAACAGGAACATGGCCGCCGGCAACGCCAGCACGCCAGAGATAACCGTCACCAACACCGTAACGCCACCAAAATTGGGCAGAATCAGGTCTTCACGGTCCTCGAACGAGCGGTCCGCACAGAAGCGGGTAAAGGCCAGCTGCACTGTGCCGGTGAGAATCAAACTGATCGCAATCAGGTAGGTCACCGTCACCTGAAACTGTGTGACCGAGGCATCCGGCACCACCATACCCAGACTGAAGATACCGATAATCAGGATACCGATAATCGACAACACCCAGGGGCCGGAGCTGATTACACCGGCATAGGCATAGGCCCGAATCAGGCCAAGCAGGGTGTCCTTGCGTAGTAATCGACGCAGTTCAAAACCAATGCCGGCCATTAGTGGCGTCCCTCCCGGCGACGATTGTTGCTTTCTTGCGGGCCGGCTGCGTCGGTGTCCCCCACCAGCGACTGGTACAGATCACGGTAAGCACCAAACATCATTTCCTGGGTGTACAGGTTCTCCACCCGGCGAATACCCGCCTGCTGCGCCTGGTGCCAGGCATCCTTGTCTTTCAATAGCGAGGCAACCGCATTGCCCAACGCTTCCGGGTCGGCAATGCCCACCACTTCGCCCGCTTTTCCATAGGCCCGATCGGCTTCGCCCAGGCCTTCAATCAGCTGACGGCAAGACCCCACATCCGTGGAAACGGCCGGCACCCCGGCGGCAAAGCCTTCCAGCAAGACCAGCGGTAACGCCTCACTGATGGAGCTGAGCACGATCACGCCCACTTTCGGTAACAGCTCATCAATTTTCTGGAAGCCCAGAAACTTCACATTCTTTTCCAGCCCCAGGCTGGCCACCAAACCGTGGCACTCCTTGGCGTATTCCTTGTCCTCATCTTCCGGGCCGGCAATCCAGCCTTCCGCGTCTGGCAATACATTGACCAGGGTACGCATGGCACGCAGAAAGGTTTTCACATCTTTGATGGGCACCACACGACCAATCAGGCAAGCCACCGGAGGAATGGCTTCCCCGCGGGCCGCACGGACTTTCTGCATCCGCGGCAAGTCGATGCCATTGGGAATGTTCAGGGTGCGGTCCGGGGGAGCGCCATCTTCCATTTGCCGCTCACGGTTGCGCTCATAAAGCGCCACAATCCGGTCCGATGCCTGGTAGCACTCACGCCCCAGCTCGGTGAAAAAATTCACCCATTTTTCGCGAAAATAAGCCATCTCCGCATTGTTCTTTTCCACCAGGCCGCGGTTATCGCTTATCCATTCGCTCTGGAACAGGTCGATCTTGCGCTCCTTGGTATAAATACCATGCTCGGACAGCAACAACGGCTTGCCGGTGCGGCGCTTGAGCATGGCACCGAGAAAACCCGCATAGCCGGTAGAAATGGTGTGATACATCTTCGCCGGCAACAGGTTGTCGGCAATATCGTTAAGCACCCAGATGGGCGAATGCATGATGCGGATGGTCCAGAAATAATCCACAAAGGACGGGTCACGGCTGAACTCGCGGTACGATTCAGCAATGTAATCCCAGCTGGCCCGGCTGTGCAGGAAAGATTCTTCGGAATAATCCTCGCCTTCCCCCAGGTGCGTGACAATGCGGCTGAACAGCTCGCTGCGCTCCCGGGAATGAATGCCGTCTTTCACCATTTCATGGAAACGCCGCAGATCGGCATAGGCCTTGCGATTGCCCTTGAAGGAACGCTTTTGTGCCCCCCGCTGAAAATTGTGCAGGTAATGCACTTCCAGGTGCACCACGTTATCCGGCAGCTCATATTTCATGTCGCCGTAGTCTTCCGGGCGACTGCCCACAAAACAGCAGGCAAAGGTATATTCGGGAAAACCACGAATAATCTGGTTTACCCAACTGGACACGCCGCCACTCACATAAGGGAAAGTGCCTTCCAGTAATAAACAGATATCGGCGCTATCCGCCCGTGGCAGGCTCATAGGCCCTCCAGAATTCAACGGATTTATTGAGCTGGGTGAACTGGCTGTCATCGGTAATTTCACGCATCAGCAGCCGCACCAGCGGTATTTGCCGACGTTGCAGCGCAATTTCCGCAAGCCAGGGGTTCACTTTCGCAGCGGACAAGCCAAGACGACGGGCAAAGGTCATGGATTGGTGTGCTTCACCGATTTCCCCCTGGTTTAACTGGATGCGCCCGCGCAGCAACCACAAGCCGGCATCTTCCGGCGCTTCCATCAAGCCCATGTCCGCATAGAATGCCGCCCGTTCCAGCGTCAGGGTACGGATATCCCCGCGCACCAGGTCCTGATAATTCAGCTCCCAATACAGCTCGGCCAAGCGACGGGCCAAACGGTAGCGGCGCGACTCCTTGGCCCGCTCCAACAGATGCAGGGCGCGTTCAATGTCCCGGGTAATTTCCTTTTCTTTCTGATCAAGAATCCCGTAGGCCAGTAGCCGTAAATCCTCAAAGGAATCCCCCAGGGTATGGCGTAACAAATTGCCGGTTACCTTGGCGGGCATATCCTTGAGCACCAACATGCCCTGCACCCGCAGGGCATTGGGCGCCCTTGATGTGGTTAGCAGGCTTTTCAGATCGATTTGCCGAAAACCGGCCGCGTTATTGACCTGCACCGGGGTAAAATAGGGCTGGTCCACCAGCCCGAATGGCTTGTCCCGAAACAACGCCGGCAGCCAGATACCCAAAGCGACCCCACCAAGAATGGTGACCAGCCCCACCGCCGGAATAAAAAACGCAAAGGAAAAAATCAGCACCCAGGAAAGAATCTTTGGTGTTCTGAAACGTGGCGGCAGCAGCCCCCAGGCCACAACAGACAGCAATGCCGATGCCAACCCGTGAGAGAACAGGTACAGCACGAACAGGGACAGGTCTGCCTGTCTGCTCAGCAGCAACAGCAGGGAGGCTATCTCCGCGCTGACCGCGTAAATAAGCAGTTTGAGACTAGACACCCGCGGCCTCCAACAGCTCGGCTACCTGCTCCATTGCCTCACGCTGATCCAGGTGACGGTAATAGAACTGCACCCCGGCCTGACGCAGGCTCATGAAGGCATACTCGTCTGCCAGCCATTTCTCGGTGCGTAACACAAAGCCTTCCAGACTGGATTCCCCGGTCATCGGCATCATGATCATCAGCGCGTTGTCGTTTACCCACCAGGCCAGATCCAGGCTACGCAAACCACGCGCCAATGCATCCAGAATCAGCCCCGCCTGCTCGCTGTCATCGGCGACAAACAAAGTGAGCGAGGTATCCACCCGGCTGCCCTCGCGCAGACGTACCAGCGCGGCCAACTCACTGGCAATCCGGAATGGCATGGTGGGCCAGCGATCCAGCATGTCATCCACTTCATCGCCTGCATGCACCACGTCCGCGTAGAAGTTGAGCAGTACCGACAGCAACTGCAGATTTTCATAATTGATGGACAGGAATGGCAAACGCTCGATGACCATCACCCCGATCAAGGCGCCACCACTGTTGATAATGGGGGCCGCAACCAGGTACTGACCATGGTAATGACTGTCGTGATCGTGCTGCTGAATATGGGCGAGGAGCCGGTTGTCCAGCGCGTGCTGGAGCAAATCATTGTCGCGCTCCAGCGGACGGTTCTCCCCCAGCTTTGCGGCGGGCTCATCATCGATTACGCCATCCACCACCCGGTAAAGCGCGGCACGTTGCAGCTGGCAATATTCTGCCAACATGTGGATCAGATCATCCGCCGCCGGAAGGCGCACCTTGTCACTTTCATCCAGGGTCAGATCACGTAACCGCACCAGCGCATCGCGCACGGTATACGGCTTAATCAGCAGATTTTCTTCCAACCGGTCGTGGGAGAGACGCAACAGCACATACCGCTGTGTCAGGTTCTGCAAGCGCTCCAGTGCATAGCTGGCGGCACTGTCTGCGCGCATCAGCTTAACGCGCCACATATCCGCAAACTCACCGCAAATAAGGGTAATCACGAAACCACCAAGCATAGTGGATTCAGGAAACTCCATCCCTGGATAGAAGCCCAGGGCGGTCAGCACAAACCAGCTGGCCACCAGGCACAGCATGCCGAATACCCCGAGCAAACTGCCATAACGCAGCGCCAGCAAGATCGGCACCAGCAACACCCAGCGGAAGGTCCCGATGAGCGTCAGCGGATCCTCCTCACGCAGCCACAACCCCATGGCAACGGCCAACGCCATCAGAATCACTGCTTCGCACAGCGACCACAGCACTCTTGGCTCGGGCATGAACAGCCCCGCCAATTTGCCGTTGCTGATGCGTTCAAGCATTACTGCACCACCGGAGCGAGCAATTTATCGATGACTTTCTGCCCGGTTTCACTGAGCGACTGGCGTGCCCAGCCGGCCCGCGAGCCGGTGCCGCTGTAGACGATACGGCCTGCCGGCAACTCACGAATTTCGATCATCACCCCCACCGCAGGCTCACCATCGACACCGGTTTTATAGCGCCATTCGTGTACTACCCCGCTCACCACATACTGGGCCGATTGTGAGGCAACCCACTGGTTCATTTTCTTGCGATTGGCCGCCGAGGTGCCTTCAAACAACACCCCTTCATTATCGCTTTCCGGGTAGCGGGTTACGTTATTCACGCCATGGCGGTACAGCACGGATTCGACAATGGACGCCGCCCGTAAACCCGCCTGGGGAGTCGCGGTACGGTTCACCATCGGCAGAACCAGCCAGTTGCCCTCACCGGACAGTTCCACATCCTGGCTGCTGCGAACATGGGTACACCCGGCCAGCACGGTGGCTAACAGCAAGGTTCCCAGTAGCGGAATGCTCAGTCTCATTGGATTCACTCCTAGTAATAAACTCTATATTGCAGCCCAAAGCGGTAGCTGTCTTCACCACTACCCCCACTATTGAGCTGTTGTTCTGCGTACAGCTTCCATTCATCCCGGCCGATCAGCGGCCCTTCCACACCGAAGCGGCCGGTAAAACCCGCTCCCGAAAGACTGTTATGGCTGTAACCTATTTCTGCCCAGCCCTGCAAACGGTGCGGACGAATATGCACATCCGGCTGACCCAGCAGAAGCACCACTTCCGACTCGTGATAGTCCTGCGGCAGCGGTAACGTCTGGGCACCCGGCGGCAGCAAGGCACGCACTTCGGCCATGCTGTCTTCACCGGCAGTAAAGTCCGCCTGGGTATGCCTCACCCGCACCCCGGGAGAGAAACGTGACAACCAGGGGCGCCAGGTACTCTGGGCATTAATGATGCTGCCACTGCCCAGATCACTATCATTGAGATCCTGATAGTCATAGTTGGCCCAATCCACGCTGCTTTGCCAGGTAGAGGATGGCGACCAGTTCAGCAACCACTGGCTACCCGTGCGCGACGCACCGAGAATCAGCTGGGACGACTCATCTGCGGGCATGCGCCATTGGTAATTCAGGCTACCGGACCAGTACCGGGTCCAGTTGGCGCCCAGCTCCAGATCCGCCATGGTTTCGCTGTTGCCCAACAGGTTGCGCTGGCCCAGCTCCAGGCGGCTGCGGAACCGCTCACGCTGGTAAGCCAGCGCCATCGACAGCCGCTGCTCATCATCACTGATTTGCAGCAGTTCATCGTCATTGCTGCTGAAATTGCGCTGGCGGGCTTCCACAGACAGCTGGGTAAAGTCACTCAGTGGCTGGTACTGCACAAACTGCAGATCCTGAATATCCAGCGCCCCCAAACGGCGCTGTTCAATATGAAACTGTGACGAGCGAGCCGCGGGCAACAGCAGGCTTTCCTGCAGGTTATTGCTCCCGGCCAATTCCGGTGACCCGGCCTGTATCGCCATGAAAGTGTTGGCAGCCCGGCGTGGTTCATCCAGGCGCACCTGGGCTTCCAGTTGCTCGGACAGCGTAAGCTGGCCCTGATACTGCTCACGGATCTGCGCCACCGCGTCCAGATCATCCTGCACCAGTGCAAAAGCCAGTGCCGAGCCGGCTTTGAGCGCCCCTTCCGCCTGCTGTTTACGCAAATACCAACTCTGGGCCAGCAAGGGCTCTGACTGCCCGATCGCCCATTGCGCCAGCCACTCGGCCCGCGCCACCGGATCACGATCCATGCCTTGCGTTTGCGCCCGGGCCAGCTTCAGCGAAGTATCGCCATCGTCAAACAACAGACTCAACGTCAATTGCATATCCCGGTAAATGGCCTGCTTTTGCGGCTCCACCGTCAATGGCAATTGTTCCTTCAGGTGCCGCAGCACCGGCCAGGCCTGCCCGTTTCGACCGGTGGCAATCAACGTCTGAGCGTAATACCACTGCCGCTCCCAGTTCCGGGGTGCGGTTTTCAGCAATTCAGTTTCATAGCGCAGCGCTTGCTCCGCATTCCCCAATGCCATGTGTGATGCCGACAACACTTCCCAGTAGCGCCGATCACTTCGGGCCGCGCCTTCCCAGGTAACCAGGGCCTGGCGAAGCTCCCGGTCCTGGCCGGTCGCAATCAGCAGCCACATCCAGCTGACCCGGGTTTCCCGGTCAGCCGGATTCAGGGCCAGTGCTTTCTGCAACCAGCGCTGCGCGGCTTGCGGGTCCCCGCGACGCAATTGCAGATTGGCATAGAAGCGCAGAAATTCCGGAGTCTGTATCAGGGTTTGCCACTGCTCTTCACTCAACCCTGCAAGGAAAGCATCAATGGCCTCATCATCACGGCGATCGTTCAGTTGATAGAGCGCCCCCAGGGCAAATTGCGGATTACGGTTCTTCTGCCAGGCCCGATCCATCAGTGACGCCACACGATCCGGGCGGTAATAACGGGCCAGCGTGATGTAATGGTACAAATCGGTAATCTGGTCGTCGTCGTGGTCCACCAATTGCTGGTAACGATCCAGCGCCAGATCCCACTCACCCAACTCTCCGGCCATCACCGCAATACGCCGGGACAGTGCCGGCGAATAGGCTAAATCACTGGCGTCACGGTCCAGGTCCTGCAGGGCTTTTTCGCGCTGACCATCCAGCCAGAACAGGTCTGCCGCCTGGGCAGCCATGGCCTCTTCCGGGCCAAAGCGGTCCATGTATTCGCGGGAGTAGCGCGCAGCCAGCACATCCTCACCCTGATTCAAGGCGAGGCGCTGCATTTCGCGCAATGCAGCCTTGCTGGGATAACGTCGGCGCCAGTCTGCGAAGAAACGCAGGCCCTCATCCGGTTGGCCCAGCAGTTCATACTGCTGACTGATGGTGGCGATGATGTCGGCATCGTAGGGAGAGGCGCTCAACAGCGCCTTGTTGGCCCGCAGCGCGAGGCGGTTGCTGTAGGTCAGCGGCGCCAGCACCAGCACCTGCTTCCAGGCCTCAGGATCATTAGTGCGCAAAGCCACCTGCCGCCAGGCTTTCAGCGAGGTTTCCGGGTCCCCCTGCCAACGGGATATCTCCGCCAGCCGACGCCACCAGCGCTCATCATCCGGGCGCCAGTAAAGGGCGTTTTCAGCCACCTGCCGGGCTCGAACCAGGTTCCCCGACCCCACAAATACCTGGTAGCTGCGGTCGTAGTAGCGCTCCACATAGGGCGCCGGCGTGTCCGCATGGACAAGCGGTACCGTAGACAGCGCCAAGGGAAAAATGGCCGCGTGGAGCCATCGTCGTATCAGCGGGCGGCGGGTCATCGGCGGCCCTCCACGGACGGCAGATTCAATAACAACACCGCATAGTGCTCGGCCAGGGGCATGTTGCCGCCGGCCTGGGCCAGGGTCATCAAACGGTACAACACGGCCTTGTCGTTATAGAACACACGCTCGCGCGCCTGAGCCAAACGCAGTGCCTTGCCATGCAGACTGCCCGCCTGCAATGCGTTGAGTGCGGCGAGAAAGTAACGTTTACGCACCGTGTAATTACCGCGCGAATCCATGGCGGCAATATACGCATCCGCAGACTCGGAATAGCGCCCGTGGGCAAGCAGTACTTTCGCCGCCTTTACGTACCACTGGCTGGGATTGGCCGCACTATCAGCCAACCGGCGATAGGCCTGCACTGCCAGGTCCACGCTGCCCATGGCCAAGGCCATCTCGGCGAAACGAATGCGTTTTTCACTGTTCAGGGCCGCCCAGTCAATCGCGCGCAAACGGGTCAGGGTTTCATGCTCAAGCATGGTGCCACGACGGTTGTCGGCGTCTATGGCCATTAAACGGGTAAAATCCCGGCGCAATTCCAGCCAGGCGATCTGGGTGTCGTAGCGCCCATTACTGTCCACGGTCACGACTTGCAGCTGCTCATCCGCCGCCACGAAGTTACCTTGCAGAATCAATTCCCGGGCCATCAACAGGCGCAATTCGTGGTCATCCGGCTTGGCTTTCAGCCAGGCTTGCATATAGCTGAACGTCACCGCATCCAGACGCGCACTACGCAGGGACGAGGACAAATCCCGCGGGAACACCATCCAGCACACCACCGCGATAAGAATCAGAAAGGCAAATAATTCCGGTAGACCAACAACCCGCAGCCGCTCAGTGCGGACATTGTAGCCGTAGCTCGTTGAGCTCACGCGCCGCACTCCTGTAGTGGTAGAGCCGGCCTTCCCTGCCGGCCGGTTTCAGTGTTTTTCCCTGATGAGACAATGTGCAGCCCCCGGCATTGCCCAGTGAAAACGCCAGCGACGTCAGGGCCTCCAGGGAGAAACGCAGGTTTCGCCCGTCGCGGGAAAAGGCCGTCAGGCGGCCATTCGCCTGCTGCAAATACGGCACCCGGCTGTCCTTGTCGCTGGATGCCTGGCCTCGCCAGTAGGCATTAGCGCCGCTCAAATGCACATAGCGCCTGGGCTTGTCTTCACGGTAGCCGGCCACACCGCTGCTTTGTGCCAACGCCGGAAACGCCAGCCCGTCCGGCAGCCGTAACGTACGTAGCTGGCCGTTGCCCTGAATCCACCATTCGTCACCACGGCGGCCAATCACCATATCGTTGAAATCCAGCACCTTGCGACTGTAGTCCGACGCAAACAGCGGAAAATACGGCTGCTCACTGGCCCATTGATACACCCGTCGCAGGGACTCCAGTGATGCATTCTTGCTGGCGATATAGGTGTGGTAGTAAATATCCACCGGTTTAAAACGATAGGGCGTTTCGGTCAGTTTGAAAGTTTCAATAACCCGCTCAAACCCATAGAACGGCCCGGTCCAGTTATTGGTGTAGATGTTTTCATTCTGGTTGGGCGCGTAGACCTGGTATTCATCCCCTTTCGGGATACCAATGCCCTTCACCAGCGTCCAGGTGGGCTGGCTGTTGGTGATGGTCGTATCGCTGCCGTTCATGTTCAACAGCCCACCTTCACGGGCCGCTTTCAGCGCTTCCGGTGTGGGAATAGTGTCACCGCTCCACAGCACCATGCGGGTTTTCTTTCCCGGCGGTAACAGCTCGCGCTCGATATAATTTGCCGACCCGACGACTTCACGCACCGGGTCCATGCGGTAGTCCGGCAGCGGTAGCCGCAGCTGCCCTTCCGGCCCGTACAGCTCCCCGGGGTTTGCCTGGGCGTCGTACCAGAAGAAGGGATGCGAGTAGGTATGCGTTGCCGCTTCCACATGGGGCAGGGCAAACATGGCGCGGGCAATACGCTGCAGTTCGGGGGCCATTTTCGGGTACAACCCTTCGCTGGACACTTCCCCTTCAATCACGGAAATGGTGGTGGGAATATCAAATTTCTCGAGAATTTCATCCAGCAGCACCAAGGCATCCGCCTGCCCGCGGTACCCTTCCACTTCTGCCAGGCTGGGGAAACCATCGCCGTCCATGTGCGCAAACAACAGTCGCCGCCCGTTTTCGGTGGTCACGTCCGGAATAGGCATCTCGGGCAATTGCAGCGCTTCGCGGGTAAAGCTGAGCGGGTTCAACACCCAGCGATCCATGCCGTCGCCCTGCACGCCAGGCAAAATAGAACGAATCAGAAAGGGCTGGAAGGCATAACCGCCCCAGGGGGTTGTCGCTGCGGGGGTAAACGTCTGGTTCTCGCTGCGTAATTTTAGCCAGGGGGTGGCGTTGTCGTTATCCACCGGCGCAGACAGCTCCAGCAGTTTCGGCAACGGGATTTCAAAGCCCATATCCGGGTGCTGAGAGATAATCTGTGGCGGGCTTGCTGGCGTGTTACGCGACTCAAAACCGAAATCCCGGGCATGGGGACCCTGTGGGTCAATGGCAGGATAACCCAACATAAGGATAGGCACACCAGCCTCTTTCTGTTGCGCCAGCCAATCTTCAAAGCCATCACTGGCGACTTCCGAATCTTCCAGCCAGATAACAATACCCGCATAACGGCCGGCCAGCGTGCCCGCCGGCATGGGCGCATCCACGGCCCGAATATCCGGCACCAGCCCCTGAAACTGCAGGGGCATCAGCCCGTAACGCACCGCATCGGTCAATTCCCAGGTGCGCTCCTCGCTGCCGCCGTACACCAGCAGCACCTCGCGGGGCAGAATTTCCAACTCCCCCACACCCATCATATCCAGCGCCGGGTTGGTGACCCAGGGGATGACGTTGTGTTGGGCAATGTCGCTGGCGATCTTGCGCGCCTGATCACGGGACGCAGGTGGCGCATAATCAATGGCGATAGTGCTGACGCCATAACGCTCGCGGACCTGCTCAAACTGGCCCAGCAGCCAGGCCCTGTCTTCCTCCGGTACAGCAGTAAACTGGTCCTTGTCCGGCAACCACCGCTGGTAGAGGGACTCGGCCGCCACCGCATCCACCCGGGCCTGCACCAGCGGCATCAGTTCGAAACCACGGTTAAAAATGAAACCCGCCTGGGGATGGCGCTCGGCGATGGCATTAATCAGCGTCGCCAGCCCCTGTCGCTGACGTTCACGCTCGGCCTCGTCTTTGGCAACCAGCTGGTAACTGTCCAGGGTATCGAGGAAAAAGCCACGGTAGCCTTGGGCCCAGAGCGGTTCGATCACGGCATCGATAAAGTAACGGCGTAGCGCCGGAGAAGATTGATCCAGAATGAACGAGCCCCAATCCGGGTTCTCGCCCAGCAACCAGGCTTTGTCCAGCCCGGCAAAGTAATGCCGTTGGGCCAGCACCTCCCCCAGGCTCACATAGGCATAGAAGTTATCGTCCTGATACGCCTGCGGCACACTGTCCGCCTGGTCCGGCTCCACCACAGGAAAGTCATACGCGGCCAATGAAGGCCATGGGATATCCGGGCCGTAATAAAAAGCCGCCGTTTTGGAATCAGCCCCGCTCTCTGCCGCGCTGGCGGCAACAGCAATCAAGCAGCAAAACGAGAAAATAACGTAGCGAATGGATTATCCCCTGAGCACAAAATACGAACACTATTTCAGTGTAACGGAATTGCCATCAAGGCAAAGTGAAATATGGTAACTGGAACAGTGGCGGGATAAATAAAAACGCAGGGGCCCCTGCATTTTTTACATTCTGTTTTATAACAACCGGCTTTCTTTACCAAACTGACTGCGCAGAAACTCCATTTGATCACCGCGGATACGGTGGCTGTTAATCAGTGCCAGGTATTCCGCCATATTCGGCACATAGGGCAATGCCAGTAATTCCATGTCGATTTCGTCAAGCCGATGACTGCCCTTGCGCTGGTTACAACGCCGACAAGCTGATACCACATTCAGCCAGCGATCCCTGCCCCCCCGCGAAGTGGGCACGATATGATCACGGGTGAGCACGTTTTCTGGAAACGGTTTGCCACAATACAGGCACAGATGCTGGTCGCGACGGAACAAGGCCCGGTTGGTCAACGGCGGTGCCGGGCGTCTGTGGTTATGGGTCACGCCATCGCAGGCAATGATCGAATGCAGCGACAGGCTGGAGCGAGTGCCGGTAAGGCGGCTGGTACCGCCGTGCAGCCGGTAGATCACATCCCCCAGCGTCCAGGTCACCAACCCACGCGCATAGAGGGTGGCGGCCATTTGCCAGTCGAGCCACTCGACCGGTGTACCGGCTTTATCCAGACGCAGAATCCGTTCACTCATGGGCAACCTCAGCAATGTGATCAGGCATGGCTGTGTCAGATATAAACGTAAAGTAGTGACGATTCTGCGACACCAGGGTCGGCGGAAAGGGACAGGGACAGGGAGAGGCAGAGGTACCGTCCAGCGTGTACCGGCGGAGGGAAGTGAATGGCCTGTGGCTAAGCATGAACACGATGGCAGCGCCTTTACCCGGTTATCTCTGATTAACCTGCCACGACAGGCTAATCACAGACACCGGATTGAATAAATAATAAACAGCTCGCGGTGATGACCGCAACTTTCTTTATCTCTCTTTATCCCTCGCGCATCCGTTTATTCATTTTCATTCATCCGACTCAGCAGCACGGAACACCGGCAACCGGTAACAGCTCATCACCCGGGTGCCGGTATTATCGCCATCCGTCATGATGGCTACCGCGTCCACGCTCTCCACCTCCATGTCATGGAAACGCTTAAAATCCGCCTTCACATTGCGAGAGAAACGGTGCCAGGGGCCGGCACCACCCGGCCCCTGCACCACGACCATCTCTGCCTGGCTGGCAAACGGGTTGGGCCAATGGACACCAGGCTCAGCGTCACGGGACCAGACGTAGTTGATGGCGCGCGTCTGCCAGGGCAACCAGCCCTTTTTCACCACGTACACGCGAGCCTGAAAGTCATCCCCCGCCTTGCTTTGCTCCAACGTGTCAGGCCAGGACGGTACTGTCTGTGCCTGCCATTGCCACGTGAGCCAGGGCGTCTGATTGAGATCCACCTGTTGCTCCTGCACCAAGCCCGACGCTGTCCCCTGCGCAAGAGCTTGCCAGCAACCATTCACTTGCCGGTACTCCGTATGCCCCGCGAATTCCACTTCCCGCCAACCCTGCGGCACATCCGAAACCGCCAGAACAGGCATTAGGGCCAAAGACAGCGCCACCCAGCGTGGTATACATTGGACTTGCCGGTCACAAACAAACCTCGTTTTCATGGGCCGACCTCCTAAAATACGCCGAGGAGCCTCTGAAAAACTCCTTACATGCTCAGTCTTTCAGGCTGGTTCGCAATCTAGGCGCACTTTTGAAGGCATGCTGGTTGCCTGTCGAAAGAGTGCAACAACGAGTGCGGGCCAGCCTGGAAGACCCGAAGGGCGTGACCTGAAGCGCACATCTGCACGCTTCAGGCCACGCTGAGCACGCAAGGAGTTTTCCAGAGGCTCCTTTTACTGTGCCATTAGCCGAAGGCAGACACCATGCAGTTTGATTACATCATAGTCGGCGCCGGTTCTGCCGGCTGCGTACTCGCCAACCGTCTTTCCGAAAATCCGAATAATCGCGTGTGCCTGCTCGAAGCCGGCCCCGCCGATAACAGCCTTTTCATTCGGATACCTGCGGGCATCATTTTGATGATGCGCTCCAACGCGCGAAACTGGCGCTATTACACCGTACCGCAGAAGGCCCTCAATAACCGCCAACTCTATATTCCCCGCGGAAAAACCCTGGGTGGCTCCTCCGCCGTTAATGCCATGTGCTACACGCGAGGTCACAAATGGGACTATGACCAGTGGGCGGAACTGGGCAATAAAGGCTGGGGCTTCGATGATGTCCTGCCTGTTTTCAAACGCTCCGAGCATTATGAAGCCGGTGAAAGCACTTACCACGGTACCGGCGGCAAGCTAAACATCGCCGACCTGCGCTACACACATCCGGTAAGCAACGCCTTTATCAAAGCCGGCGTGGAAGCCGGCCACCCCGCCACCGACGACTTCAATAATGATGTCCAGGAAGGCGTGGGCATGTACAAGGTCAACCAGAAGGATGGTGAGCGCTGCGGGGTATCCAAAGCCTACTTGCACCCGGTAATGGACCGCCCCAACCTGACCATCATGACAAATGCGCTGGTCAATCGCGTCCTGTTCGAAGGCAAGCGAGCCATTGGTGTGGAAGTGGAACACAACGGGCAGATTCGCACCTTGAAAGCGGACAATGAAGTCATCCTGTCCGGCGGCGCCATCAATTCGCCACAAGTACTGAAGTTGTCCGGGGTGGGCCCGGCTGCCGAGCTGGCCGAGCACAACATCCCGCTGGTTCATGAGCTACCCGGTGTCGGCGAAAACCTGCAGGACCACCCAGACGCACTGGTTGTACATAAAAGCCTGCGCAAGGACACCTTGAGCCTGGCGCCCGGCGCACTGCTCACCACCGGCCTGAAAGGCATCTTTAATTTCTTCTACCGCCGTAACGGCCAGCTCACCTCCAATGTGGCGGAAGCTGGCGGCTTTATTAAATCCCGCCCGGAAGAAACGATCCCGGACCTGCAGCTGCACCTGACCGCGGCCAAGCTGGACAATCACGGCCTCAATACCTTGTTCAGCATGGGCTACGGCTACTCCGCCCACGTCTGCATCCTGCGGCCAAAAAGCCGCGGCAGCATCACCTTGCGTGATGCCAACCCGCGATCGCCGGCATTGATCGACCCGCGCTTTCTGGAACACCCGGATGACATGGAAGGGATGGTGCGCGGCGTAAAGGCCGTTCGCAAAATCCTGGCGCAACAGGCGCTCGACGATTGGCGTGGCGATGAAATCTTCCCGGGCAAGGACGCACAAAGCGATGAAGAAATTCGCGAGTTCCTGCGCCAGAAGTGCGACAACATCTACCACCCCGTGGGCACCTGCAAAATGGGCAGTGATGATATGGCGGTGGTAGACGCGGAACTGCGCGTACACGGCCTGGAAGGCCTGCGCGTAGTAGATGCTTCCATCATGCCAACACTGATTGGCGGTAACACCAATGCCCCGACCGTGATGATTGCCGAAAAAGCGGCTGACGCCATTCTCGGCAAGTAACAAAGCAGCATCGCTGGCTGAGGCCCCGGGGACGGGACGCCACACGGCAACCGCCCCGTCTGCGAACAATGGGTAGGAGCTCCCTTCCAGGGGACTCCTACAGCGGCTTCGTAGAAAACCCGAAAGCTGGAGCACGCTTCCAGCCTTTACTATCTATCATGTTGTAGCTCGCAACTCGTCGCTTGTTTCACCCTACTGTCATATTTTTTTTACACACTGCCCCCCTTCTGGTGATTGCGTGATATCCGTTTGGGGGGATGTATGGTCGATGCAGTTTCATCACCGCGTGCACAATTGGTCGAGTTGTTGTGGCAGCTTAAACAGAATTTTGATCAGGAAAATGACAGCAATCTGCGATTTGTTCATTTCAACACGCTGCTGAACGACCCGGTCTACCGAGCGGAAATCATTACTCGCGCTATTCAAAGTGACAACCGAAAAATCCGGGCGCTGGGGCTGAAGCTGCAGGAAGCCAACCGGGACGGCGTATTGCTCCACAAGCGCCCTTCCGCCAACCTGCCGACCACACTGACTAACCCGGATATCGCGGAAACCCTGGGCAGCCGACACACCACCACCAGCAAACCGTCAGGCATGTATGCCTGGTTGGCCCTTGCCCTCGTGGTGCTGTGCATAACGGGGTACTTCGCCTATAACCCGGTACGGCAAATGATCGCCGGACAGCAAACCATAAAAGGCTCCCTGTTCGGGCAAAACACCTGGCACGCCGGCACGACCTGGGTACTGGATGGCATTGTCTATGTGGAAGCAGGCGGCAGTCTGACCATCGAACCGGGCACACGCATTGAAGGCAAACCCGGTTCCGCCCTGGTGATTACCCGGGACGCCACCCTGTTTTCCCGTGGCCAGGAAAACGCCCCCATCGTATTCACCAGCACCCAGCCCGAAGGCACCCGCACTGCCGGTGACTGGGGCGGTGTGGTCATGCTAGGCAGCGCGCCGGTGAACGTGGCCAATGCGCATATTGAAGGCATTCCCGACGGCGATACCCGGGGAGCCTTTGGCGGCAGCGATGCGGACAGTTCCTGCGGCGTGATGGAATACACTCGCGTGGAGTTCGCCGGCTTCGAGGTTTACGCCAACAATGAACTCAATGGCCTGACCCTGGGCGGCTGTGGCAGCAGCACCATTGTTCGCAATGTGCAGGTCCATCGCGCGCTGGACGATGGTATCGAAGTGTTTGGTGGCACCGTGGATCTCAAGCACATCATTATTACCGGTGCTGCGGATGATTCACTGGACTGGGATATGGGCTGGCGTGGCCGGGTACAGTTTCTGGTGGCGCAGCAGCATGCCAATGTGGGTGACAATGCCTTTGAAGGCGATAACCTCAAGGCTAATCCGGATGCCACGCCCATTTCCGCGCCGGTTATGTATAACGTGACCCTGATCAGCCCGCGCAGCCATGAAAAATACCACCGTGCGATGACCCTCAAAGTGGGCTCCGGCGGGCATTTCAACAACATGATTATTGACGGCTTCTCCGGGGAAACCATCGACCTGAAAGGCGGCGAGACCGTGCGCCGGATTCAGGAAGGCGAGCTCACGTTCAACAGCATGATGGTTCATAAGGTCGGCAACCGGGGCCTGACGTTCTTCGACGCAGAAAGCATGGACAATGATGACGACAACGGTTTTGACGAGCGTCGTTACTTCCAGAGCCGTACCGTGGGTGCGCAGTTTGGCACCGACCCGCTGCTGACTCGCGATGCCACCAGCACGTCCCACCCGGATTTTGCCCCCACCTCACGCTCGCCTGCGCGCAATGGCGCCACGGCGATTCCGCAGGGAGAGTTCTGGGATGAAGCAGCGGATTATCTCGGTGCCATGCGCCCGGGCAGCGCGCAAACGTGGGCAGATAACTGGACGGCGTTCCCGTTGAATTAATGTATCGAGGGCTGAATGTCGGCTTACGGCTACGCCTAAGCCGACCTGCGGGACTGTCCGCGATACATCAGTCGAAAGTTCAAAGTGAAAAGTTGAAAAGGAAAACCGGGGGAGCTTTTCCGGCTCCCCTGTCTGAGCTTGTAGCTTGTAGCTCAGACTCTCACCTCGGTCTGCACTTTTTTCGCCGCGCGCCCCATCATCTCGATGACTTTCTCACGGTCGCGCGTTCTCATGATGTCGCTCTGCACGTGCAGACTGAAGCCTTCCGCTTCGTAGTCCACGGCCACCGTTTTGTCCTGTTTCAGGTCCGTGGCGGAACGGGCCAGGGTGCGTAAAATCGTGTTCTTGTCGAAATTACGGATACGCTCCAGATCGATGTGGATACCAAAGCCATCGGTTTGCGCCGACACGTAACGGTTCTTTGCCCCCGCATCCCGTTTGGCGCCTAACGCCTCGAACACCGGTATCGGCCGATTAAAGCCCTTCACCTGAATGTCGCCCATGCTGCGGCACTGAATCCGGTTATTCACCAGCGCCTGGGTCGCCTCTGAGATCAGCACGCCGCCTGGCCGACAGGCGGATTCCAGGCGACTGGCCAAGTTCACATCCGTGCCCAGAATGGTGTAATCCATGCGCGAATCAGTGCCGAAGTTGCCCACCGTGGCGTAGCCGGTGTTAATACCAATACGGATTTCCAGCTTGTGGTCGATGCCTTCACGCTGCCAGCGCTGGCGTAGCAGCTTCATTTGTTCCTGCATCTCGATGGCCATCAGCACACACCGGTACGCATCTTCCTGGGCGCCTTCGCTTTTCGGGTCACCAAAAAAGATCATGACCGCGTCACCAATGAATTTATCGATGGTGCCACCGTGACGCAGGGCAATGCGCGTCATCTCGCTCAGGTAGGTGTTCAGCATTTTGGTGAGTGTGGTCAACGGCAGCTCTTCGGAGATGGCACTGAATCCCTTGATGTCGGAAAAGAATACCGTCAGCCGTTTGCGCCGGGTTTCCAGTTTAGCGTCGCGTTTACCGGAAAAGATGGACCCCCATACCTGGGGCGGCAGATACTTGGCCAGCTTGCGCGACATATCCACCGCCTGCTTCTGCTGGCGACGTACCAATTCCTGGGCCTGTTTCAGGTAACGGGCCTGCAGGTGGGCAAACGCGGATGAGGCGCCCACATAAATACCCAGGCCAAGCATGGAAATAACCGACAGCAACACCGGCGTCTGTTCCGGCGACAGCACCTGAAAGCCCAGCATCCAGCCCATCAGCAAAGCACCAACCCCGGTCATCAACACATTCAGCAACCAGGGCTTGAGGCCGCCACTGCTGACAGAATTGGCATGCACAATAATCAACAACACCATGGCCGGCACCAGCGCAAAATGGAGCAAGGCACAGACCAGGCCAATCACCATGGCGTCCGCCTGCATTAACAACTGGTGAACGGTTTTGGTGGGTCGGTCCTGCTTGTCGAACAGGAACAGCAGCCCCTGGGCGGACATGGGATAGATGAGCAGCCCCGCCACCCCCAGCATGTACAGCTCGGGGAACAGGTTTAGCTTCAGGCCCGCCATCAGAATCATGGCGGCCACCAGAAAAGCCAATAGCCGGATGTAGTTTGCCTGACGGCGCGCCCGCTCCATGGGGCCCAGCTGGGGGCGGCGAGCTTTCTTTTTCGTCATGGAGGTCATGTGAACGGTTTCACGCGATTTCTGCGAAGCTTAGCGGTTTCCCTTCTAAGAAAAAAGACTGGGATGACTAAAGGTCTACTATTCCTTGCCACCGGAAACCAGCACATCCTGCAACTGGGACTCATCTGCAATTCGAGCTACCATGGCGCCGTTGTAATAGGAGCCCTGAATGGACACCCTCACCGCCCTGACCACCCGTGTATCCGCCCCGCGCCTGGAAGCCCCCGGCCCCAGCGATGAGCAACTGGACATGCTGCTGCGCGCGGCTATCCGTGCCCCGGATCATGGCCTGCTGCGCCCCTGGCGCTTTATCGTTTTACAGGGCCGCCAGCGCGAGCGCCTGGGCGACATCATGGTCGCCCATCTGCTAGAAGAACAACCCGACGCCGACGCCCGCGCCCAGGAGATCGCCCGCAGCAAGGCCCTGCGCGCCCCTACCATTATCGTGGCCGTGGCCGAAGTGACCGAGGGCCACAAGATTCCGGTCTGGGAACAGGTGCTGGCGGTGGGCGCTTCGGTGCAGAACATGATGCTCGCCGCCTACGAACAGGGTATTGGCGCCATGTGGCGCACCGGTGCCATGGCCAATTCCACCCTGGCCAAGGAAAAGCTCGGCTTCGCGGCCAAGGATCAGGTCGTCGCCTACCTGTACCTGGGCAAACCCGTGGGCAGCCTGAAATCCCTTCCCAGCGACAGCCCCGCTGATTTCATCCGCGAACTGCCATGATGGATCTGGCCGCGTTGGCAGAACAGGTTCGCGATGCCATTCCGCTTACCCGGCATCTGGATTTTCAGCTGGAGACCTTCGATGGTCACTCGCTGACCCTTACCGCCCCACTGGCCCCCAACCGCAACGACAAAGGCACCTTCTTTGCCGGCAGCCAGTCAGCCCTGCTAACCCTTGCAGGCTGGAGCCTGACTACCTTGCTGGCCCGACAAGCGGGTGCAACAGCGGATGTGGTTGCCGTTGAAACCGGCCTGAAGTACCTGCTGCCGCTGGACAGCGCCATGCATATCACTGCCTCGGCCAGCGCCGACGATATCCACCGCTTCGAGCAACGGCTGAAACGCCGCGGGAAAGCCACACTGTCGATTTTGGCGCAGGGTGCCAGTGCCAATGGTGCACGGGTCTGCGAATATCAGGGTCTTTATCTTGCGAGGATCGGATTGCCATGACTGCTGACATCACCATTATTACCACCCACCTTTATTTGCTTGCGTATGCGGGCTGGGCACTGTTTCTGCTTATCCTGCTGATCGCCGCCCGCTCCCTGGCCGTGTTGAGCGGCAAGAGCAAAGCGGACGGCTTTCCGCCTTACCACTACAACCCGGCTTGCCCGCTCAACCGGCTGCATCGCGCTTACCAGAACACGCTGGAATTGCTCGGCGTTCTCATCGTTGTCGTGGCCACCGCATTGTGGCTCGGCAACACTGCACTGAGTGACACCCTTCTGCCCTGGATCGTTGCTGCCCGTGTGGCCCAGAGCACGATTCATCTGGTTGGCGTCAATCACTGGCTGGTACAAATTCGCTTCGGCTTCTTCCTGGTTCAGGTGGCCCTGGTCAGCTGGCTGGCCGTGGATCAAACCTGCTCGCTGCTGTCACTGCTCAAACCCTGAGCAACCGGCGGCGGGACGCTTGCCTCCCGCCGCGCCCTCCGGTACTCTACGCGCCCTCAAGAGTTGCCCAGTGCGCTTTTGACGACAATCTGGTGAGGTGTCCGAGTGGCCGAAGGAGCACGCCTGGAAAGTGTGTATACCGCAAGGTATCGAGGGTTCGAATCCCTCCCTCACCGCCAAATATAAAAGCCCCGCAAACGCGGGGCTTTTTTTATGCCGCTTCGCGGCCGCAATACGGTTCACGCAGCACGCAACACGCTCCCCCCCCAACCCTGCGGCCACAGGGTGGCAGCTCCCAGGCATTAGTGTCAGGCCTCAGGCCTCAAGCGTATAGCGCTCCACCATCACTTGCCCGCGATTCACTCAACTCGCTAAAGTAGACGTTCATTTTGCGGGGAATATCCATGACTCATACCCACGGCTGGCTAGCTCGGTTGGAGCAGTTGGGCAACCGGCTCCCCCACCCTACCCTGTTATTTGTCTGGCTCTGCCTGCTGCTGCTTCCCCTCACCGCAATACTGGGCGCACTGGATATCACCGAGGTTCATCCTCTCACCGACGACACCATTAACGCTCGCTCGCTGCTCGACGGTGACGGCCTGCGCTATCTTTTCACCACGCTGGTGGGCAACTTCACCAGTTTTGCGCCACTGGGCGTGGTGCTGGTCGCCATGCTGGGGCTGGGTGTGGCAGAACAATCCGGGCTGCTATCGGTGAGCCTGGCCAGCCTGGTACGACGCGCCTCCGGCAGCGCGCTGGTGTTCACTGTTGCGTTTGCCGGCGTGCTCTCCAGCCTGACCGTGGACGCCGGTTATGTGGTACTCATTCCCCTCGCCGGGTTGGTATTCCAGCTGGCTGGGCGCTCCCCTATCGCAGGTATCGCCACCGCCTTTGCCGCCGTCTCCGGCGGCTTCAGCGCCAACCTGCTGGTGGGGCCGGTGGACGCTACCCTGGCCGGATTGTCCACGGAAGCGGCGCATATTATTGCCCCGGAACGTACCGTGGATGCCACCGGCAATTACTGGTTTATCATCGCGTCCACCTTTCTTGTCACCGGGCTGGTGACACTGGTCACAAGGACGCTGACCGAACCCCGACTGGCGCATTCCGGCGCTGCGACGGCCTCCTCCCCGGAGGTGCCACATATTCATCCCCGCGCCATGCGATGGACGGGTTTGACCCTGGTGGTGCTGCTCGCCGGGCTGGCGTTACTGGTATTGCCAGGTAACGCGCCACTGCGCCACCCCGAGACCGGCAGCATGCTGGGCTCGCCATTCATTCATGGTCTGGTGGTCATCGTGGCATTGATTGCGGGGATCTGCGGGGCGGTCTACGGCCGGGTCAGTGGGCAATTTCGCAGCAGTGGCGACATTATCACCGCCATGGAAACCACCATGGCGTCCATGGCCGGGTATCTGGTGCTGATGTTCTTTGCGGCGCAATTCGTCGCCTGGTTTAACTACAGCCAACTGGGCCTGCTGCTGGCGGTGAAAGGCGCCGCCTGGCTTGGCGCCCTGTCGGCGCCTAAAGTGGTGCTGCTATTACTGTTTGTGGTGCTCACCGCGCTGATCAATCTGATGATCGGTAGCGCCTCGGCCAAGTGGTCCATCCTCGCCCCGGTTTTCATTCCCATGCTGATGCTACTGGGCATTTCCCCCGAGGCCAGCCAGGCGGCCTACCGGGTTGGCGATTCCAGCACTAATATCATCACCCCGTTGATGCCCTACTTTGTGCTGGTCCTGGGCTTCGCCCGGCGCTATCAACCGGAAACAGGCATCGGCACCTTGATTGCCCTGATGCTGCCCTACAGCCTGACACTGCTGCTGGGATGGTCTGTATTGCTGGGTGTTTGGATCGGGTTTGGCTGGCCGCTGGGACCTTAAAGACAGCTACGAGCTACTAGCTTCTAGTCGCGAGGAAAAGATAGAACATTGCCAGCTCAATCACCGAAATAAAAAACGCGCCATTCGGCGCGTTTTTTATACTCGTAGCTCATAGCTAGAGGCTCGCTGCTGCTCTTACTTGATCAACCGAATCGTCAACGGATAACGATAGTACTCTCCGCCATTGGCCTTTACGGCAGCCACGATGGTCATCACCAGCCAGAAGATACCAATAATCGGCAGCAGGATGGCGCCAATAACCACGAAGGTGAGCAGGAAGGCGACAAAACCTGCGATGGAAATAGTGATATTGAAATTCAACGCTTCCTTGCCCTGATCATCCACAAAGGCACTATCGTCTTTTTTAACCAGCCAGATCACCAGTGGCCCCAGAATATTGCCGAACGGAAATACCATACCGACAAAGGCCAGCAGGTGGCATGCCAGACCCAGGCTCCGCTCTTCCTGCTTCGCCAGACCATTACTGTTATTTTCTTCGCTCATTCAAAGGCTCCTTGTTGAAAAATAAAACCCGCCACCACTCTTGCTACTGACGAATGGTGCGACGGTTGGGGAGGGGTTGTTCACTGTTGGAGCGGAACGGGTTGATATCAATGCCGCCCCGGCGAGTAAACCGGCCGTACACAGTCAGGTGACGAGGCGAACACTGGGCCATCAGGTCCACGAAGATCTGTTCGATAATCTGTTCGTGAAAGCCCTGGTGATTACGCAGCGACACCACATAACGCAAGAAACTGGCCGGGCTGATGGCACGGCCGGTATAGCGGATCACCACGGTAGCCCAGTCCGGCTGATCAGTAACCGGGCAGTGGCTACGCAGCAGGTGGGAATAGAGCTGCCCGGTTTGCTCGGAACCCTGATCGCAAAGCAGCAGGTCCGGACGATATTCATAATGCTCGAAGGACAAGTCGATATTGTCCACACAGTCACCACGGTCTTCCCAGACAGGGAAACCGGCAGACTCTTGCAACGAATACAACAGCACCTCGATATCGCCACCCACGGTGTGAGCCACATCTTTCTCGATGGCTGCACGCACTGCATCGCGGCTTTCAAAGCGGGTATTGGCAAACGAGTTCAGATACAGCTTGAGCGATTTGGACTCAACAATATTGGGGGTGGTGCAGGGAACACGCAGCTCGCACATGGCCACCAGGGGCTTGCCCTTGTCATTGAGCCAGGACAATTCATACGCATTCCAGATATCGGTCCCGTGGAAAGGCAGCGTGGTGTCTTCCAGTTCCAGGGATTCGCGGGCATCCCAGCGCGGCACCGGACACAACAGCGAAGGCATGTATTCGTCAACATACTCGCTGGAGCGACCCAGCGGCGTTTCCTTCAGATAGCTCATTTTAACCTCTTGGCACACCCGTCCATGGGACTTTAATCATAGCCGTATTTAGCCGGATTCGTTAGTGCCGAATACCGGTACCACGATGCAGCAGCCACAGCGCGAATAAATAGAAAGCGATCACAAACGCCAGAATGACGCCCAGCGAGGCATAAACATTCACGTCACTCACGCCCAGCACCCCGTAGCGGAAGGCGTTCACCATATACACGATGGGGTTGGCCAGGCTCACGGTGCGCCAGAACTCCGGCAGTAGATCAATGGAATAAAACACCCCGCCCAGATACGTCAGCGGCGTCAGAATAAACGTGGGCACGATGGCGATATCATCAAATTTGGTGGCGAAGGTGGCATTAATGAAACCGCCCAATGCAAACAACGCTGCGGTGAGCACCACCACCGTGATGGTGATAAAGACATGCTGCATGGACAGGTGCGTAAAGAACAGGCTGAGCAGGCTGACAATCAGCCCCACCAGCATGCCACGCACCATACCGCCCACCACATAGCCATTGAGAATCACATGGGACGGCATCGGCGAGACCAGCATTTCCTCAATGGAGTGCTGGAATTTGGTGGAAAAGAACGAGCTCACCACGTTGCCGTAACTGTTCTGGATGACACTCATCATGATCAGCCCGGGCACGATGTACTGCATGTAATCGAACCCGCCCATCTCTCCGATACGGCTGCCAATGAGATTGCCGAAAATCACGAAATACAACGTCATGGTGATTGCCGGTGGCAGCAGTGTCTGCGGCCAGATACGGGTGAAACGGCGAATTTCCTTGGTCACCAGGGTCAGGAACGCGACCCATTGCTCGCGTGCACTCATGATGCTTGCTCTCCTGGCAGATTCTGCTCGACCAACCGCACAAACAATTCCTCCAGCCGGTTTGCCTTGTTACGCATGCTCATGACCTCAAAATTGAGTCGGGCCAGTTCCACAAACAGGGTGTTGAGGCTTTCGCTTTTCGGCACCGCCACTTCCAGGGTCTTGGCATCGCGCAGCCACACCTCAAAACCTTCCAGCTGCGGAGCCTCGGTCACCGGCCGGGCCAGGTCCAGAACAAAGGTCTCCACCTGCAACTGTTCCAGCAGGGATTTCATATCGGTATTTTCCGCGATGATGCCGTGGTCAATAATGGCGATATGCCGACACAGCGACTCCGCTTCTTCCAGATAGTGCGTGGTCAGAATGATGGTTTTACCCTGCTCGTTCAGGCTGGTGAGGAAATCCCACATGGAGCGGCGCAGCTCGATGTCCACCCCGGCGGTTGGCTCGTCCAGAATAAGCAGCTCCGGCTCATGGACCAGGGCTCGGGCGATCATCAATCGGCGCTTCATACCACCAGAAAGTGTCCGCGACTGCTTGTCACGTTTGTCCCACAGCCCCAGCTGACGCAGGTATTTTTCCGCCCGTTCCCGGGCCAGCGGCGCAGGAATACCGTAGAACCCGGCTTGGGTCACCACAATATCGAACACTTTCTCGAACTGGTTGAAATTGAACTCTTGGGGCACCACACCGATCTGCTTCTTGGCCAGCGACCGCTGTGTATCCAGGGAGTAACCGAAGATACTGACGTCCCCGCCGGTTTTGTTGACCAGCGAGCTAATCACACCAATGGTGGTGGATTTGCCAGCGCCGTTGGGGCCGAGCAAGGCAAAAAAGTCACCCTTCTTTACCTCCAGATCAATACCTTTGAGCGCTTGCACGCCATTGGCATAGGTTTTGGTTAAATTGCGAATTGTCAGCGCGGACAAGGCACACCTCGTCTGAAGTCGGTAAACGGAGAAAAACGGCTATCAGGGCACAGAAACGCCCAACTAATCGCCCAAAGCACGGTGGCCGTGATCGCCACGCCATACCCAGTGAAGCTGACCGCCACTGAACCAAAGCCACAGCCCTTCCATCATCCAGGGCCAGTCATCCTCGGTAATACGGCGGTGGCCATGGAGTTCGGCCACCAGTACGGCAAGAATGGTGTCGTGTGTCACATGCACATTCAGGTGACCCGGTGCCGGTTCACGCTCACTCAGGTAACGCGCGAGTTTTGCGCGGCCTTCCGCCGGCGACAGCATGCCCTCGAAAGGTTGCTGCAGGTGCTGATTCAGGAATTTGAACGCGCCCATTTTCAGAAACGTGGGGCCGACCTGGTTCAGGTCTTCCACGTAACAACCGGGCTCTACCAGGGTGGTGTCAGTGGTGATTTCGGGAATCGTTTCCAGCAGGCCGGCCTTGCGGGCGCCTTCGGCCATGGCCTTGGCTGTATTCACGCAGCGACCCACCGGGCTGGAGAAAAACGCATCCACTGGGCGCGCCAGCTGGCTCCCCCACTCCCGGGCCATATCGATGCCTTCCGGCGTCAGGGGCAGGCGATAATCCGCAAAACCGTTCTTGGCCAGTTCACGCACAGAATGCCGCGTCAGCAGATGAACGGGTTTATCCTGCGGCAACAGGTTGAGGGCTTCCAGCAATCGCGGGTGTAGGCGCGCCATAATCTCTTCACTTAGGGTCAGGCCTTAGTGTACGGAGCACCGAAGCGAAAGCAAACCATGGGAAGGGGGATTAGTGTGGGTCGCGTGTATGCATGTTGCATGAAGCGCGATGCAGCCGCAGAGCGGCACAAAAAAAAGGGACCCGATTGGGTCCCTTTCTTGTTTGGAGCGGGAAACGAGATTCGAACTCGCGACCCCGACCTTGGCAAGGTCGTGCTCTACCAACTGAGCTATTCCCGCTTAACTGCTTGCCAGCTAACTACTAGCGAATTAGTGGCGTCCCCTAGGGGAGTCGAACCCCTGTTACCGCCGTGAAAGGGCGGTGTCCTGGGCCACTAGACGAAGGGGACCCGGGCTTGAC